>NZ_WTPY01000031.1 GCF_011378905.1 Paraglaciecola sp. 20A4
TAAAACTGAGGGTATCGGTTGGTTGCGGGAGCAGGATTTGAACCTACGACCTTTCGTGACTATGAAGAGCGAGCCCTGGGGCGATTGCTTTTTTATATTTGATTTATAACTGAAGTATCGGTTGGTTGCGGGAGCAGGATTTGAACCTACGACCTTCGGGTTATGAGCCCGACGAGCTACCAGACTGCTCCATCCCGCGTCCGATGTGGCGCACTCTATATAGCTTGCCTTTGTATTGCAAGAAAAATTTAAGATATCTGAATCAAACGATGCGTATTTATACAATGGGGATTATTTTATATCGCACATTCTCCTTTCATTACACCATTACACCATTACACCAATACACCAATACACCAAATAAAGATACAAGATGATTGCCGACCAGAGAATATTCCAATGGCTAATAATCTCGAATTTCAAATGCCTAACCGAGACTGATACTCTTTTACAGTATTTTAATATTATTACTTTTTTTCAATGAGTGAGCGTTTTATTTACCGTCTTGACTATAAAATATAATTTTTAATCAGTAACATAGGCACGAAATAAGATGTTGTAACCAAGTACTACTATTTATTGATTAGGATTTAAATGCCCTTTATCACCCGCCTAAAGCTGCAATTGAAAGAATATTTTTACTTGCAAGATGACGATCACCCTGTAATCAATGTGGAGGCATGGCGAATCAGTTCGCTGCGCATAATATTGGTTTCTGTTTTACTGTTGTGTGCGGTCTTTGTCGTTCAAAGCGCGTGGCAAAGTATGCTTGAACAAATAGATTATATTGTACCGATTGCATTATTATTTTATATCGCTCTGGCATTACTACTGGTGATGTCGAAACGTTATTACTATGTCAGTGCAATCGGGCTGCTCGTATTAATAGTATTAGCGGGCATCAGCTTTAACATGACTCAACCAAATCAAATACTATCGATGCTTGGTCCTATCGTTATGTATTCGACGCCGTTCGTGGCGTTTATATTACTTGGTTGGAAGGCCGGTTTGATATGCATCTGCATTAATCTGCTCCCTCTTTATATATTAATCAACGAGATATCACTGTCCGACTACCTGACACCAATCCCAGTACTAAACAACGCTAACTACTATTTGCATACCATCTTATTTGTTTTTTTCAATTTATGTATTCCGTTTGCTATTGCCCGAGCAAGCATCGCAGCAAAACGGGGGAATCAGTTTAATATAGAAAGAAATCAAATTTTAAGTCATCAAACTCAGTTATATCATGCGTTATTCGTTAATGCTCAAACGGCTAAAATTTTAATTGACCGTCAGAGAAATATCATTGAAGCAAATCAAGCGGCCCAATCATTATTATTAACGAGCCTGCCTAAGCAATTTATCGGTTTGGGTATAGAACGCGTATTTCCTGAATTAATTGAGGGGGTCAATGCATTAGTGGTTAATCGTACACTGGGTGCGCGAATGAAAGTATTCAAACTTAGCATTGATTCGCTCAATGACGAGCAACATACAATTTTAACGATAGAAGATGTTAGTGCAAAAGCACTGTTACACAAAACTCTCGCAGTGCAAACTCAAGCAAGACAACGCCTTAAATTATATGATGAGAGTATTGGGCTACCTAACAGGCAATGGTTGGAAAACAAACTAGCTCAGAATAGTCCGCAGTTTGAGGGGGTTATTTCCCTTTGCGCAATCCGGGTAACCAATGCCCACTTTATCGAACAGAAATTTGGTTTTTTATATCTACCCAAAGCCCTGAAAAAATTGGCTGAGACCCTCAGTGTACACTTAGGCGAGCGAAGCTTAATTGCTGTACTAGATAAGTATAGTCTAGGTCTGATTGTCCCTATTCTGGATCAAACCAATACCAAAAACACCATGCAGCATGTGCTTTCATCATTGCCTAGCAGCTTAAAAATCAATGAATATTGTATTCATCTGGATTGCAAAGCGGGTGTCGCTATCGCATCACATCAGCTACCCGAAGATCCCTCACAATTGATTAACAATGCGTTGCATGCTGTTAGCGTCGGTGAGTCAGCGATTAACTACTACGAAACCGGCAGTCAACAACGCTTTATTGAACATCAAGAAATTAGCATTCTGCTCAATGAAGCTTTATCAAATAATGAGCTTCATGTTGAATACCAACCAAAAGTAAGGGGTGATGGTACCCTTATCGGTATGGAAGCACTGCTGCGTTGGAACTCACCGGTGATCGGCCGTGTATCACCTGGGGTATTTATTCCTATAGCAGAGCAATCAGGACTCGTTTTAAAACGAACCCATTGGTTGGTCAATCATGTCTGCAATCAACTAAGAACGTGGCAGAATGATGGCCTCAACGTTGTACCAATAGCGATTAATATCTCCGGCCCAGATCTTGATCAAAAAGACTTTAAAAAACAACTTATTACGTGTGTTGTTGAACACGATATTAAACCTAATCTTATTGAACTTGAGCTAACAGAATCAGCTAAGACCCATAACATTCCCGATGCAATTGCAGCTGTCAGTTACCTAGCGAGTTTTGGATTTTGTATCACGCTTGATGATTTTGGTGTTGGCTATTCAGGACTCTCGAAACTCACACAATTTCCAGTACAACGCGTTAAAATTGATCGACAATTTGTCGCTGATATTCATAATAACGAAAAGAATGCGCAAGTAGTAGAAGCCATCATCGCCATGTGCAAGGTATTTAAGATAGATGTATTAGCTGAAGGCGTTGAAGATTTGAAAGAAGTTGACTGTTTGCTGGCTATGGGATGCAGCAGCTTTCAAGGCTTTGTGTTCGCGCGTCCTATGTTGAAGGAACATATAGCTAAGCTCATGAACATCGAATCGATGGCAAACATAAAGCTCCCCCTTAGAAAACCCAGCGTAACCTTAAATAAGGGTTAGCATTATTGAATACTAAAGAATAACCTTGGAGCTTTAACGTAACACTCCTTTGATTGAGTAATGTTTTTAACGTTTGTATATTTTTAGGCTATACGATTACACGTAATAATCTTGTCGTCAGGGCTTCTAATGCCATTAGAAGCGCCATAACAACTTTCGTAGGCAATTAATCAAAATTGACAAAATTGAGTAGTGTTAGTCAGCTAGACCATTCGTTATATCGCTCTCTTTTTATACTCATTAAAATATTTAGCCAAACGTTAATCCCATAGCAGCTAGCGATTTTGATCGAATAGAGATCTCTGATGCTTCACGTTCAACTTTTTCAACTTGTTCGAGGTTCCGTTTAGACACATCACTAATATTGGAAATATTACGACTGATGCTAATAGAAACCGAGCTTTGTTGATCAGAAGCCACACTCATTTGATTGGCTGAATCGGCTATATCACTAACATCGTCGTACACTTTATTGACGAGCTCCTGAGTCTGTCTGGTTTCTTCAACACAAGACTCGGCAGATGATTTTCCTTCCTCTAACGTTTTTGACCATTGCAACAATGTACTTTGTATTTCAGAAACCGATGTTTGTATTTGCGTAGTTGCGCTGTGTGTGCGGCTCGAAAGCGCGCGAACTTCATCAGCAACCACTGAGAATCCTCGTCCGTGCTCACCCGCCCTTGCCGCTTCTATTGCCGCATTTAGTGCTAATAAATTTGTTTGATCGGCAATCCCCTGAATTTCTTGCATAACGCCATTTATCCGATTGGCTTCGTCTGCTAGGGATGCCGCAGACCCCGCTGATTTGGCCACGTCAGTCGCTAATATGCCAACTTTATCCATAGTGTTAGACATAGAATTCGTTGCTTGGCGGCAATCCTGATGAACGCTGGTGACTTTATCTGACGTGTGTCCTATGTTGCGGGTCACTTCGTTGATTGACGCCACCATTTGTTCTACAGCAGTCGCCACTTGAGTTAGCTCTGTAGTTTCCTCCTCAACGCCCATCTTTGTCTTTGCTACCGCTTGCTGTAATGAATTAACTCCCGCATCTAACATTGCGGTGCTGTCAATTACGCGGCCTAATATGGTACTTACTTTGCCTTCTTGTATTTTTAAGGCAAATTCGTTCACACCTCTTACACCGTCTCCTGCAAAAATAGCTCGCGAAATGCTGTCATATTGACCTTTCAACTTAACTGCGTGCTGGCGCATATCAACTAATTCTCCTTTAAAAATTGCGTAAGGCAGAAGAATCATTAGGAGCGCAAAAAAAGGTGACAAAAAAGTGAGACCTACAATTGATAAACTTAGTAAAATAAATAATGCGTCTTTTACCCTTTCCCTATCGTCGAACCAATTAAATGCGCTCCCACCTGCATTTAATTTAGAGTATAAACGTTGGGCTTTATCTTTAAATGGGTTAGTAAGTTTGGTGCGTACTGATTGAAAACCTATCAGTTGACCATTTTCATAAAGAGGCGTTACAAAAGCATCAACCCAATAATAGCCGCCGCCTTTACACCTATTCTTGACTGCACCACGCCATGCTTGCTTTGATTTGAGCTTGCTCCACATATCAGCAAATGCCGCCTTGGGCATTTCCGGGTGTCGTACAATATTGTGGTGTTGGCCAATAAGTTCTTCACGGGTAAAACCTGATACTGTGCAAAAATGATCATTTACATACTGAATAACACCCTGAGTATCCGTGGTCGACACTAGTTCTTGCCCAACATCAACTGCCACTTCGTGTTCAGCATCACTCAATACCCCTCTACTCATAACGACTCCATTTAAGTTAAGCATTAATTTTTTAGTTCGCGCATAAAAGCATAGGACATTTTAATAACAATATGTGATTCTGAAAATCAGGAAGAAAAAGTCTCGGATGCTGAATCAGCCAATTATTTTGACTATCAAATTCTATATCGGCAGGTTTTTCATAAATTATACTAAAGTCTGATTTTTATCCATATCAACGAGTGAGTATCTCTACTCCTATTCTCTTTGTATCTAAATAAAAAGCAGCTAAAAAAGGTTAAATGAACCTCAAGTTTTTGTGAAAGCCACACAAGCAGTTTTATAAGAAGAAGAAGGTAAAGCCCGAAGCCGATGACTACTAATACGTTAGTCATAAACTCATGTCATTCGCAGCGGCCTTATATCTAACGAAAGGATATTACTCGTCTTGCCAACGTTCTTTAATTTCAATAAGTTGGGGCAGACATTGTTGAAATAAAATAACTAACGCAGGGTCAAAATGTATCCCACTTTGGGAATGAATAAATTCAACAGCTTTTTCAATAGACCACGCTTCCTTGTATGGACGTTTGCTTGTCAATGCATCAAAAACGTCTGCAATGGCAACGATACGTCCTTCTAACGGAATGTCTTCCCCCTTCAATCCTCGAGGGTATCCTGAACCATCCCATTTTTCGTGGTGCGTCAAAGACACAATTTTTGCCAGTTCTATTAAACCAGAATCTGAGTCACCGAGAATTTCAGCACCAATTTCTGGATGCGTCTTCATGATGGCAAATTCTTCATCAGTGAGTTTAGCTGGCTTAAGCATAATACTATCAGGTATGCCTATTTTACCGATATCGTGCATCGGCGCTGCATGTAACAAATCGTCTGCTGCATTGGCCGATAATCCGTAGGCCAGTGCCAACACCTGCGAAAAGTGACTCATACGTAAAACATGGGTGCCTGTCTCATTATCCTTATATTCTGACGCTCTTCCTAAGCGCTGTATCACTTGTAGCCGAGTGCGTCGTAACTCATCTGCCTGCACTAAGGATAAATGGGTACGCACCCTAGCCTTAACCACCGCCGGTGAAACGGGCTTAGTAATGTAATCCACGGCCCCGACCTCAAAACCTTTTGCTTCATCAACCTCGTCATTTAACGCCGTCACGAACATAACAGGAATACGCTTACTAAGCGGGTTACTCTTCAGTGCTTGGCATACTTCAAACCCTGTCATGCTGGGCATCATAACGTCCAATAAAATCAAATCAGGTTGTTCGCGAGCAACCAAACGCAGGGCCTCTTCACCGCTCTTGGCGAATGTCAGGCGGTATAACTCGCCGAGTATTTTTTTCAACACCCGTAAATTTGCCGGTTCGTCATCTACGACAAGTATATTTTGCATTGTATTTTGATTACTTAACATCGTATTAAATTTGTCCGTATATTTACTGAGTTTCTCTTGACTGAGTAAGCTGTTTTTTAAGCAACCGCAGTTCTTTTACAGCCCGCTCAAATTCAAAGTCATCAAAGGCATCTTGAATTTGCTTACATCTTTCGAGCAATTCGTGGTTTACACCTGCAACAAACATCTCGAGAGTCTCTTCATCGTATTCATTATTTAAGGCTGAGCTTAGCAGTTTTTCGGTAAGGTCAATGACCTGCGAAGCGGTCAACTTAATATTTGTTGCTTCATCCACCTCAATTACATCTATATCTTGGGCACATAAATAATCTTTGATATTCGTTAACGATTTTACAATACTAGCAAATACATTCGTAATATCCTCGACTGAGGCGCGCATGGCACATCGCTCTGCGTCAGATAGCAACTGACTAAGCTGTGTCAGGGCTAAATTACCGCTTAATCCTTTGAGGGTATGTAATTGTGCTTGTATTATTGACCATTCAGGTGGGTTCAACGTCATCCTGAAATCCAAAATTAATGGTTCATTATTATCCACGAATAGCGATATTTCTTTAAGCAGTGTGCTCTTGTCACCCCATAATGCGATACCTTTTGGCTCGTTAACGATATGAAAATCACTGTTGTCATCTGGCTCTAGAGCAATAACTTCACAGGTTAAATCAATTCCCAATGCCTGAGCAATTTCTATATTTAACAGCTCGGTATCAACCGGCTTGTTTGCAAAACCGTCCATTCCAGCATCTAGAGCGGCTTGGCGATCTTCGGGTAACACGCTGGCGGTCAAAGCGATAATGGGTAAACGCGCTAACTGCTGCTCTTTTTCTTCCTTGCGGCGCTCTTTTGATGACGTTAAACCATCCATTATTGGCATTTGTACATCCATTAGCACCACGTCGAATTTATCACAGCGCATACGCAGAAGTGCTTGTTTGCCGTCACGAGCCGTAATAATAGTATGTCCTTGGCGAGTCATCAGTAACGTTAGCAAATCAATATTCTGTTGAATATCATCGACTATTAAGATGTCTAGAGGCGGTAAGGTGCATCGTTGATTGAGTGTCTGAGGCTTAACCTCAGATTTAGACGCTTCCAAGGGCAATGTAAAAATAAAACAGCTACCTTGTTCATAACAGCTTGAAGCCGATATTCTTCCCCCCATAAGCTCAACCAATTGCTTACTGATCGTAGTACCTAGACCAGTACCGCCAAAACGTCTGCTCATGCTGGCATCAGCTTGCCCAAATGCATCGAAGACTAATGCTAATTGTTCTGGCGTCATACCAATACCCGTATCGGCAATTGAGAACTCAATGCAACCACTAGGCTTAACACCCACAGTAATATTCACACCGCCCTTGGCGGTGAATTTAATAGCATTGCCAATTAAATTCGTTAGAACCTGACGAATTCGATCCGGTGCACCATTGAATAAATCGCCTACCTCTGGGGCGATATTAACCGTTAGATATAAGTCTTTCTTATTGGCTTGCAACCACAATGTTGATACGACCGAGTCAACTTCTTCAATTAAGGAAAAATCGCGCATTTCCAGTTGAAACTTACCTTTATCTAATTTTGCACTATCGAGAATATCATTCAGCAGGTGTAATAAGGATTTTGCAGATTTATTGATTGTGGTTAAGTGCTTACGATGTTCAGGCTCTACTACATCATCTAGTAAAATGTCACTAAAACCGATAACAGCATTCATAGGAGTACGAATTTCATGACTCATATTGGCTAAAAATGCAGCTCTAGCTGACGCGGCTTGTTCGGCTTTATCTTTAGCAATCACTAAGGATTGTTCCATCTCTTTACGCTCGGTTATGTCCATTATAAAACCGTCGAGCCACTTTTCATCTGAGTCGATGTCCCCTGAGTGCGCCCCATATCCCAATAACCAGCGAATTTCGCCTAAGGCATTATAAATACGGTATTCAAGTTTGAAAACGTGCGTTTCGTCAACGATTTGCAGCGCCGAATCAATATCATCAGGATGAACGTGATCATGAAAGTAACGCTTAGGAGGGTCTCCAATATAATCCTCTGGGGGGTAACCCGAAATACTTTCTACCGCGTCACTAATAAAAAGCATGGGCCGTGTTTCATTGTCTAGACACCGAAATGCTATGCCAGGAATATTGCTTAGCAGTGAGCGGAATTGTGCTTCGCTTTTACGTAATGCACCTTCCATATCGAGGCGGTAGCGTAAGTCTGAAACAAAAGCCACAAATGAGCTGTGCTCAGCCTGCTGTACATGCCCTATCGAAACACGGACGGGAATAACACTTCCATCACGGTTTCTAATCGCTGCATCTCTTCCTTTACCTTGAATTGTTCGCTGACTGATTGTATGCCCAGCAACATACTGATCAAATTCTTGTCGAAATGGTTCTGTTACCAGCATACGTACATTCTGATCAAGAAGCTCATTCGCTCGCCATCCAAGTAATTCACAAATAGCATCATTTGCACTTTCAATTTTACCTTCGCTGTCGAACCCAAGCACACCATCTACTGAAGCATTAATGGTTGCACGCAAACGCGTTTCATTTAATTTTGCTCTGTCTGACAGCTCTTTGTATTTGAGCACCATATTAATGGCCAGTACCAACACAATCAGACCAATAGTGATAAGTGCGATACTAAAACCAAGGTATTGTGAGACATATTCATTTTGCTCAGAAAACTCAAATCCTGGAGGTCTAACGAATCGCGCTGCCGCCATTCCAGTGTAATGCATACCAGAAATTGCTAACCCCATGACTAGCGCAGCAACGCCATTACGATAGTACTCCCCGAACTTCACCTTGATTAAAAACCCCAAGCTGAAACGGATCCACAGCGATAAAACAGCGAGTAAGATGGCGACCACCAAAGACAATAAAAATATAGCCATGTCGTACCGCAGCAATGGCGCCATTTCCATCGCCGCCATGCCAATATAATGCATTGTGCCAATGCCTGCACCCATAAGAACACCACCGACTGCGAGCTGCGATATCGACACATTTTTTTTGATAATAATATTTAATGCAACCCACGAGGCCGCAACACTAGGCACTATTGAAATAGCGGTTATGGGTCCGTCGTATGAGATAGGTGTACAAAGTGAAAGCGCCAACATTCCTAAAAAATGCATCGACCAAACGCCGCCTCCCAAGGCAAGACTGGCCACAAGCGTCAATATTTTACGCTTAGATGAATCTTCTAATTGAGCTGCTTCGGTGGCGACTTGCATAGCCATAAAGGAGGCAAATATTGCCAAACCAACAGAAATAATAACCATCAAGGGATCGAAATCACCTACTATGAGTAAATTATCATCGACTGGCGAAAACAGAGCAGTTACAGCGTCAAACATAAAATGCAAATTATAATTTCTGAGAGAATAAACGTATTAAGATATCGACTTTAATGCTGATAAAGCCAGCTTTAATTTTAAATTTAAAGCCAAATAAGATTTCTATCAATAATACTTAAGTAAAAGATGATAAAATTACCCCTCAAAATAATGAAATATCATTTATAATCTGGTGTTTAGTGCGTGATTCGAGCAAAAAATGAGCTCGTTATTAATAATTTAACAACAAGATTTATCGGAAAAACATGCAGCATTTCGAATACCAAAAAAGCAAACATAAACTTCAGATCCTTAAACGATTATATATTCCTTTAGCGCTATTTGTTTTATCTGGATTTTATATCGCGTGGACTCTCAATCGCTTTTCAACTGAGGAGCTATGGCTAATTACTCGCAATGGGCTAGTAGTTTTTGGACCGTTGTTACTACTAGGAATCGCATTCGTTGCTTTGCATTATTGGGCTGGCAAATTTCGTCAACACAGTTTCCCGACCTTATCAATCGATGATGATCACGTTTGTTTGCGTGACGGCGAAGTGCATGAAACAGTGTACTTTCGTGATATGCACAGCATACGTGTAATTAAAGCAGGCTCTACACGTGAGGCAATTCAGATTGTACTCAATAGTGGCCAAAGTATTGTTATACACAGTAACTTTCCCATCGACTCAATTAAGCCATTACTTAATCAATATCTTGATTGCCATTTATAAAACCTTAACCCAGTCTTAACTCATCCTCTATTAAACTCGCTTCATTTATATCGATTGGAAGTGGTTTAATGTTTGGTTTGTTGTTCTGTCACTATTCTTTAGTGCGCGTCTTACACGATATAAAATCGTCTTATATATTCCGTGCTAACATCCGATATGTTAGCGATCGACATATCAATGGAGTCTTAGAAAAATGGTAAACGTGCTGCTGGTTGAAGATGATATTGATTTGGCAAGCACCATTGTGGATTACCTAGAATTGGAATCTATTGAGTGCGATCACGCCAGTAACGGACTCATGGGTCTTAATCTTATAGAACGGCAACTGTATCAAGTCATTATGTTAGATATTAATATGCCAAAAATGGATGGCTTAACCTTGTGCTCGCTGTTAAGAGATCAAGGAATCGATACACCTATATTAATGCTCACCGCGCGAGATACACTAAGCGATAAATTGCAGGGTTTCGATGCCGGCAGCGACGACTATTTAGTCAAACCGTTTGCCATGCAAGAATTAGTTGCGCGCGTAAACGTTCTAGCACGGCGCAGAAGCGGTGAAGTTAAACGTCTGATATTAGGCGAATTAGAAGTCGATCTGAGTAAGCGCTGCGCATTTTTAGCTGGTCATCCCTTAAAACTTTCACCTACGGCGCTTAAAATACTCGAGGTTTTAATGCGCTCCAGCCCACAAACCATTAGTAGACAAGATATTATTCAAGCGGTTTGGGGAGAAAATCAACCCGATAGCAATAGTTTAAAAGTGCATATCCATCATCTACGAAAACAGCTTGACGCGCACAATGAAGCCATTAGCGTCGTGACAATAGCCGGTGAAGGGTTTGCCATCAAAATTTCAAATGAAGGCAACAATCAATGAAAATCCGACCCAGTTTACGCTTATACTTTTTCATTAGTATCGCGCTTTTGGGTACTGGCATGACAGTGGGGTTTTCGGTACTCAGTGTTAACTATTATATCGATGGATTAGACCGTGGGCTAAATGGCGTCATGCACGAACTTGTCATGACAACAGACGCTCAAGATGGACGACCAGTGGATTTTGCAGACTTTCAAATTGCAAGCAGGTGGCAAGATACCCCGGCTATTATTCAACAACGCTTTCGTTCTCCGCCGACAATAGAAAATGATCTTTTAAAATTTAAAGATCAAGAGTCTTTTTTTTCGCTACCAAGAAATATGTTTTTTGTAGCTATGATACGTAACGCAAACGGTGAACCGCGTTATGTTACGAAAGTCATGTTAGCTAGGTCTGACGTTCAACTTAAAAGCAAAAAACATTTTGCCCGTTTCTATGGGATCATCATAATTGGCCTAAGTGTTATGACAATTTTTGCAGGTTTGTTAGTTGTTGTTATGGGTAAAGTCGCCAAACCAATTGAGTCTTTGGGTAATTGGGCCAGAACACTTAATCATGAAAATATAAAGCTCCCGCCGCCTGATTTTATTTATAACGAGCTCAACACGCTGGCGAGTATTATCAAGAGTAGCCTTGATTCTGCGCACCAGAGTCTGGTTCGCGAGCAAACGTTTCTCAGTTACGCAAGCCACGAGCTAAGAACCCCTATTACCGTTATTCGTAGTAATGTGGAACTCCTGAAGCGCCTGAGTGAACAGTCTCCTCTAACGTCTAAGCAAGAATTGACACTAGAGCGCATTGAACGGGCGGGGTTGACGATGAGCGATCTAACAGAAACCTTACTCTGGTTAGGTCATAAGGATGACGAACCCATTCACCTTGAGCCAGTAAAACTTAACGAGAAAATTCAGAATCTGTCATCAGAATTGGCTTATTTACTAAATGCTAAAGATGTCGAAGTAGACTTAGAATGCCAAACCTACCAATTTGATACTGCGGCAACTGCGTGTCACATCGTTTTAAGTAATTTGATCCGCAATGCTTATCAACATACACAACATGGCCGTGTGCAGATATTACAAAAAGGCAGCTCCGTGAGCATTACCAATAGCTCGCAAAGTGACGAGGTAAAATCAACCGAGCGGCAAAATAACAATAGTAAAAGTCAACTTGGTTATGGTTTAGGCTTACAACTCAGTGAAAAAATCATTCAGCGCCATAACTGGCAATATAAAATCAAAGATCAGCCTGGATTTTATCAGGTCATTGTGGATTTTAATCCAAGAGATTAAGGAGTTTCTGCCGATATAGCTCATACTAAAGCCATATTTACACAACTTGATTGTTTGCATAACGTTAACTTTAGCGCAATTGGGTGTAAAATTTTAGGAGTGAGATTTGAAATCGGCACCGATCCCGTTAAACGACAAACAACGCCTAGAAGCCTTGTATCGACTGAATATATTAGATACCAAAGCAGAGGCGCGTTTTGATCGGATCACACGAATCGCCGCCCATACGTTTGCTTGTGAATATGCATCCATCACGTTTATCGATAAAAGTCGCCAATGGTTTAAATCTATATTGAATTTAAGCCTCAGTGAAACGCCAAGAGACATCGCTTTTTGCGGCCATACAATAGTGACTGATGATTTACTTGTTGTTAACGATACCCATCTCGATGCTGATTTTAAAGATAATCCTTTTGTCACCGACGCCCCCTTTGTGCGGTTTTATGCTGGGGTAAAAATTATGATGGACGGCTATGCTGTCGGCTCACTGTGTTTATTTGATAGCCAACCTCATACCTTAAGTGACGAAGATAAAAGCATATTGCGCGATCTTGCGACTATGGTCGAAAGCGAATTACAAAAAGAAGAATTAGGCCATATTAGTCGTAGGTTGCAAATTTACCAAGACCAGCTAACTGAATCGCAAAAGCTGACCCGTGTACGCAATGTGATCTTGGAAAAGATCGTCAGTTCAGAATCCCTACAATCTGTTTTAGGGGATATCGTTGAAGCGGTTGAGCTAGAATATGCTGGGCAATATTGCAGTATATTACTGCTCGATGATACCCATTTGTTTCTTGGGGCTGCCCCATCGTTACCCGACTTTTACAACAACGCGATAGACGGAATCGAAATTGGAATTGGCCAAGGTTCATGCGGCACAACAGCATTCACTGGGGTGCGTACAATTGTTGATGACATTAGCACACACCCTTATTGGGCTGCCTGGGGTGAGCTTGCTCACCAAGCCAAATTAGGGGCCTGTTGGTCTGAGCCTATTAAAACGTCTGACGGATCAGTGCTGGGTACATTTGCTATTTACCATAATACCCCTGCCACCCCCTCGGATGAAGAGTTGATGCGGATAAAACAGTTCGCTCATATAACCAGCATTGCTATTGAACGACAACAAACAAGCGATCTCATATGGCGACAAGCAAATTTCGATGATCTCACAAAACTCCCTAATCGCAATGTGATGGGAGAGCATTTAAAGCAAGCCTTACATACCGCTACACGAAACAACACAAAAGTCGCCGTTATGTTTTTAGATTTAGATAACTTTAAAGATATCAACGATACACTCGGTCATAGCGTTGGAGATGATTTACTCATCGATTGCGCCACGCGTATAACCCAATGTCTTCGGCAAAAAGATATCGTCGCTCGTCTGGGAGGAGACGAATTTGTTATGATCATCAATGATTTTTCATACTTCGTTGGAGTAGAAAAAACGGCTCAGAAAATTCTCAAAGCGGTGGCCCAGCCCTACCATTTGCAAAATGAAATTGTTCATACCAGTGCCAGCATCGGTATTACTATTTATCCTGACGATGCTGAAGATGTGGTCAGTCTGTTGAAAAATGCTGACCAAGCCATGTATGGTGCAAAAAATATGGGTAAAAATAACTATCATTTTTATACCAAAAGCATGCGTGACGAGGCATTGAAGCGCTTAACGTTAGTGGCTGATCTTAGGCTCGCCCTTGAAAATGAAGAATTTTTTATTGTTTATCAACCTATTGTCGATTTACATAGCGGGCGTATAACGAAAGCTGAGGCATTAATACGCTGGCAACATCCAACAAAGGGGCTGATTGGTCCTTTAGACTTTATCCCGATAGCTGAGGAAACTGGCTTAATTATCGATATCAGCAATTGGGTATTTGAGCAAGTATGTAAAGATGTAAACCCATGGCGCATCGCTTTATGCCCTACCCTACAAATAAGCATCAACACGTCACCCATTCATTACACCGATCCCGATCGCTGTATCACTCAGTGGTTAGATATATTATTGAAAACGCGAACGCCACCGCAAGCAATCTTATTAGAAATTACCGAAAATCTTTTGATGGACGCTACAAGCAGTGTCTCTACTAAATTATTTCAGTTCCGTCAGGCCGGAATTGAAATAGCTCTTGACGATTTTGGTACTGGGTATTCTTCCATTTCGTATTTGAAAAAATACCCAACTGATTTTCTAAAAATCGACAAATCATTTGTTCATTCAATGAGTGAAGACAGTCACGATAAAGTTTTGTGTGAAGCGATTATCGTGATGGCCCAAAAACTGGGGATTAAAGTGGTCGCTGAAGGAATAGAAACACAAGAGCAGCAATGTATTTTGCAACAAATGGGTTGTGAGTTTGGACAAGGTTATTTATTTGCAAAACCGCTAAAACATCATGACTTTGATATTCTTTTAGCAAAGCAAAATACACAGCTGTGACCAAATCAACCTTTGTCCTGCAGAAAAAACTTAAAAGATAAATAAGATATTAGCTAGGGTAAATATTTTGTTGATATAATCATCTAAAGTATTTATTGGAGCCATTTCTATGCAATCACAGTTTATCGAACAAATTATCACTATCTCCGAGCGATATCGGATTGCCATCCGCAGTGCAATTAACGCCAGTGAACTTGGTATAAGCGCGATGCATGTTCGCAGCCTTTCTGTTATCGCCAAATCCCCCAACTGCACTGCCAATGTTATTGTCGGCGAGCTTGCCCGAGATAAAGCCCAAATCGCGCGTATCGTCAAAGAACTGGTTAGCGCGAATTTAATTCAAAAATACGCTCATGCAGATGATAAGCGCAGCCAAATACTCAGACTGACTGAAAATGGTCATATTTTAATGGAAAAATTGCACACAGCTAAGGCAAAAATCAACCAGCAAATAACCCATGGTTTAACGCCTACTCAGCTACGTCAATTTGAAGAAACTGCAGGACATATTGCCGATAACCTGCAGCCAAAAGTGAATGACTAACGGCCCAATACCGCCATGGATTCCTCAGGATATCGAAGTCCTTTAACTTCATGCTTGGCTATTCGTTTGGCAATATCAGCCCACTGGTTAGTTGATATTGCCAGGTCCATGGCTTCGGCGTTTTCGATTATTCTAGTAGGGTTACGCGTACCCGGAATTGATACATAGTTATCGGCTTGATGTGCAATCCACGCCAATGCGAGTTGCGCGGGGGTGCAATCTAATGAAGTGGAAATACGTTTTATCTCTTCTACCAGCAATAAGTTACTAGCAAAGTTTTGCTCTGAAAATCGTGGATTACTTAACCGCCAATCGCCAACTTCTAAGTCACTTCGTGATTTGATTGAGCCGGTCAAAAAACCTCGACCTAATGGGCTGTAAGCAACTAAACCCACGCCAAGTAAATCGCAAGTTGGTAGAATGTCGTCATCAATATCACGGCTCCACAATGAGTACTCACTTTGCAATGCAGAAATAGGATGCACCGCACAAGCCCGTTTGAGCGTTTGACTACCTGCTTCCGATAAACCTAAATAACGTATCTTTCCCTCTTTCACCAAATCGGCCATAGCACCCACTGTGTCTTCTATGGGTACATTTGGATCCATCCGATGCTGATAATACAAATCGATGCATTCAATATTCAAGCGCTGTAAACTCGCCTCGCAGGCTTGCTTAACATATTCAGGACGCCCATTAAAACCAAGGAATGTCCCATTGTCATCGCGCATAATGCCGAATTTAGTCGCTAAGGTGACAGCCTTTCGTGCACTATTATTTTGTTTGAAAAATTCCCCTAATAATAATTCATTAGTTTTTGGCCCATAAATATCCGACGTGTCCCAGAACGTGACACCGCTATCAATAGCTTGATGCAGGGTGGAAAACGAGTCCTGTTGGTTATGAGCGCCATAAAATTCTGACATGCCCATACAGCCCAAACCAACACTGGAAACCATTAATCCTTGCTTACCTAGATGACGTTTTTGCATAACCTTGTCCTTTTAAAACACACACAAAACATAACGGGATAAAATATTAACGCGCATATTTATTGATTAAATTGGGTGATACTGGGAAATGTTTGCCTATTCCTACAATCATTGAGTCTGCACCTTCCACCTTATCTGATAGATGGCATACTAAGCGGACCATAAAAGCGTATAGATCGACGGTATCTCGCAATGCATAAATTAATTGATAAAGTATTAGAGTTAGCACCCTATGAGGGTGATTTTAGTACCAGTATTCCACATTTAAGTCTATTTCGTCGCGATCGTCCAACACCTTCACCTATGCCGGTAATTTATCAACCCAGTATTTATATGGTGTTGTCAGGGTCGAAAGCCGCATTTTTAGGTAAAGAACGCTATCAATACGATCCTATGCACTATTTGGTTAGCTGTGTACCGCTGCCATTGGAAGGGCAAATTTTGAAAGCGACTCCTGATGTCCCTTATTTAGCTGCGCGCATCAGCTTAGATACACAACTAGTCAACGAACTATTAATCCAGATGCCTAATACTTTGGGACATACCATTTCTTTAGGGCATACCATTTCAGCACAAAATACCGTCGGAACAGGCGACACTATTAAACCGCTAAAATCCCCAACATCGATGCATATATCAGCTGAAAATCCCTCAGCCTCGAGGGGGATTTATGTTAGTGCCATCAATGAAGATATACAAAACACCCTATCCCGTTTACTCAACTGTGCGCATTCAAAAATCAAAGCCCATGTGCTTGGACAGTTCGCCCTAAAAGAATTGATATATCACGTGTTAGAAGCTGAGCATGGTGTTCTACTGAGAAACTTTGCCAGCCAAGACAGACAACAATACCAGATCGCCAATGTTTTGCAGTATATCAACCGCCACTATGCGACGAATATGGATATACCGGCACTGGCCAATAAGGCCAATATGAGTGAGTCATCATTTTACCAACATTTTAAAGCTGCAACGAATACTTCTCCTATCCAATACATTAAAACAATACGTTTACATGCAGCAAAACGAAAAATGGTCTTTGAAAACCACAATGCCACTACAGCTGCATATGAAGTAGGTTACACCAGTGCATCTCAATTTAGCCGTGAGTATCGGCGTTTATTTTCGGTCCCCCCAGCACAAGACGCGCGCACAGCAACTAAGGTATAGTGCACTTCCTTAACCCGTAGGATTTATATGCCAAACACCTTCTCATCCAAAAAATCGTTGTTTAGCGCCCTAGGTCTATATCTGCTAGTCATCGGCTCAATGGTCAACTTTTATGTGTTTGCAGATGAACATTTATTGCCGGGTGTAGAAGAAATACAACAGCGCTTGAAGACCTTAGAAGATGCCTCTGATATTTCCGATGCAGAAAAAGCCAAAATTGAAAAATCCTATCAGCAGGCCATCGATAACATCCGTGCCACTGAACAGTTTGAGGATCAAACCAATAAGTACAATAACGCTATAGGCGTTGCAGCAAAAGATCTCGCCGACGTGGAAATTAGCTTAAGGTCGTACTCTGCGCCAAAAGTGCCTGCTCGGTCCATCAGTCGAAAAAAACTCCTCACGCAAGTCACCAATATAGAGGGTGACGTGACCAGCACTCGTGCACGCTTGTCAGAGCTAAAGGCCACCCTCGATGACGAACGTCGATTATTGTTACGACAAATCATTAGCGAAACGCAAAGCGCCATAGACGCGACCAATAATAGCCTCAACGATGGTGAAGACAGTAATCCAGCTAAACTGGCTGAAAATATCGCGCAAACTACCCAACGCAAAATGCTGCAAGCAAAAATTGGCACCCTCAAACAGAGGCTAGCGTATCGCCCAAGCCATTTGGCCATTATCGAAGAGCAAATCGCATTAGAACAAAAAAAACTGGAAGCAAAAGTACAATTACTTGAAGGACTAACATCATTACAAACCCAGCTAGAAGATAAGGAAAACGCTTCTGTTTTGGCCGAACTTGAAGCCACAACGGCGTCGCTCATTAGCGCACCTCAGGCTTTGCAAGATATCGCAAAACAGAACGAAGCATTAGCTAAAAGCGCTGTTTTGTTAACCGACCAACAAGATCAAACTAGCCAACAATTGAGCGATATTCAAATTCAAATAACGGACTTAGATAACAAATTTTCTTCTCTTAACCGTTTATTAGAACTCGAAATTTATGAATCTTCAGCGGTATTTGGTAACGCGCTCAGAGATGAGTGGGAACAAGCAACGCGTTTTGTAGATGGCCGTGACTTGATTGGTCTAACTGAAACGTCGATAGTCGATAATCGTGTTGCCATATTTAGTATTAATCAGCGCCGAGCCCCGTTCGATACTCCAGCTATAGACACTATAATGCAGCAAATTGGTAAGGACAATCAACGCTGGCAAGACACCGCAAATGATTTAGTTAGCCAGCGCCGTGAACTAATTTCACAACTTAGCGCAGCCTATACGCAACACGTAGATGTATTATCGGTTTTACTGGATAAACTTCGTTATCTCACTCAACGTACACAAACCTACAGCGACTTACTGGAAAGCAATTTATTTTGGATCCCAAGCGCCACGCCTTTTGATTTATCCACTGTCACTGCGGCCGGTGATTCAGCGGCATGGTTACTGCGCATGGCCCATTGGAAGAATGTACTACAAGCCATTGAAGCTAATATTGAACACAGCATCGTGGCGCTTATCGCTTTACTTGTGTTACTCGTATTATCACTGCTATTACGCAAACGTCTTAAGCAACGCTTAAGTGATATCGCCCCCAATATCGGCAGAGTACAATCTGATGAATTCAAACTCACATTAGAAGCACTAGCCATCACCTTTGGATTGTCCTTACCACCCACCTTAGTTTTATTTGCTTTAGCACTTTTGTGTGATGCAAACGCGGGATTCGCCAACAGCCTAAGTAACGCTTTTTTTGTGGGTGGTTTGATGATGATATATCTAGAATTCATACTACAACTCGTTCGCAAAGACGGCTTAGGGGAAGCACATTTTAGATGGACTGAATCAAATCTAGCGTTGCTAAGAAAGAACAATCGACTACTGATAGTAGTATTCATTCCGATAGGTATCATCATGACATTGCTAAACAATCAGGCAAGTGTTGAGATCCGAGAAGACCTAGGCCAGTTTGCGCTGATAATACTTTGCACTTCTCTTGCTATAGCGGGCACACGAGTTACGCGTAACGCATATTATCGTTATCGTTCCTCAGTTCACACCTCAAAACGTTTTTCTTATTTTTTGTATTCGTTATTAATTTTAGTCCCAGTTTTTCTCATCATACTATCCGCCATAGGATATCAATACAGTGCTCAGCGCCTACTCGCCTTGATGTTAGAGACCACTGTGATGTGCACATTAGCAATGCTGGTTTACTACACCGCCGAACGCGCTATTTCAGTCAACGCTCGGCGCATAGCACTTGAAAAAATTCGCGCGAAACGGGCAGCCATTATTGCAGCAACGGCTCAACAAGAAGCTGCCGAGCAATCTGGTGAAGGCGTGCCTGAAATTATTGATAGCCAAGAGCTCGACCGACATACCATCACGACTCAAACCAAAGCGGTAATACGCCTAGTCATTTGGCTCGTTTTAATCGGTGCCTTATCAGTGATATGGCAAGACATTTCTCCCATAGCGTATTCCCTTGATGACATCGTCATGTGGGAAATAAATAGCGATGAACCCAACATTGAGGCTCAGCAGATCACGCTATGGAATTGTTTGATGAGTTTGATGATCTTGATTGTAAGTTTCATCGGTGTACGCAACTTACCCGGACTACTCGAAATGACCGTACTGGGTCGCCTTAGCTTATCGCCTGGCACCAGTTACGCCATCACGACCATGCTTAAGTACAGTATTGTGATCGTAGGCATAATCGTTTCTGTCAATATCCTCGGCGCACAGTGGTCAAAACTGCAATGGCTTATTGCCGCATTAGGCGTTGGTTTAGGATTTGGATTACAAGAAATTGTCGCTAACTTTGTGTCGGGGATAGTGATTTTGTTTGAGCGCCCTATCCGGCTTGGCGATACGATTACTATTGCAGGTCATAGTGGCACTGTAACGCGCATTCGTATCCGCGCAACCACCGTGAGTGACTGGGATCGAAAAGAGCTTATTATCCCCAACAAAACCTTTATTACCCAAGACTTTGTTAATTGGACACTCTCCGATCCTGTAACGCGAATCGTTATCCCTGTGGGCGTTGCTTATGGTAGCGATACTGAAAAAGTCGTTTCGTTATTAATCGATGTCGCGAATAAAAGTGATAACGTTTTTGATGATCCTGCTCCGGCAGCATTATTTTTAGCATTCGGGGCCAGTAGCCTAGATTTTGAGCTACGGGTATTTGCACGGGCCGTTGTCGACCGCGCGCTGGTAACCCATGAGTTACACATGAGAATTGAAAAATCGTTTAGAGAAGCAGGCGTCGAAATTGCATTTCCTCAACATGATGTACATCTTAATATGTCGTCACCCATTGACGTCAATGTATCCGCGACAAAAGACAGATAGCCGTTTTTTTGTAGTGATTTAGTAAGTAAGTACCCATGCCACAGCAGTTTATAAAATCATGCCTAATAGCATATGATTAATACAGCACAGCTCATACATTAATAATGTTTCCTAAGCTATTGGTAAGTTTAAGGGTTTATTGAAATCAGGTAGACTGACTGCCTGTGCTATATTTTCCTAAAGGTATTCATGTAAATGCGTCGTGCTCTATTCCCATTCGCCACACTAACCATCGCAATACTAAGTACGTTTGTATTGGCCGAACAGTCACCTATTGAAATTGTCGTCGTTAGTGGTTCTCATCAAAAAACCAACCTTATGGCGCTTGATAGCAATATTAACCGCATCGACGAAGACGATATCGAACGCGTTAATGCAGCGCTTGTCAGTGACATACTTAATCGCGCCAGTGGTGTGTATGTACAAGCCAATAATGGTGTTGAAAACCTGCCCTCTCTGCGCTCACCAATCTTAACCGGCCCTGGTGCAGCAGGCGCATTCTTATTTATGCAAGATAGTGTGTCGACAAGAGCAGCAGGCTTTGCCAATAATAATGCCTTAGCCGAGCTTAACTTTGCTCAAGCAGATGCCATTGAAATTATTGAAGGGCCTAATAGCGCCGTTTACGGCTCAAATGCCGTGCATGGTGTGGTCAATGTGCTCAGCTTGACGCCACGAGATGGCACGAATGTTGGCATTACCTTTGGTCCTAATGACCGTGTGCAATTCGATGGTACGCTTGGCCAAGTTGATGATCAAAGTTCTGCTCAACAAAAAATAGGCCTAAACCTGCAAATCATCGATGATGGGGGCTATCAGGACGACAGCAGCTACACATCAAGCAAATTGGGATTGCGCCATGATTATCAACGCAATAAGTTAACCGTTAGCAGCACCTTGTCGGGCTTTGATCTCGCGCAAAATACCGCGGGCTTTATTGCGTCAGGTGACAATGGTGAAGGTTGTTTTAACTCAAATTATGCCCCCGACGCTTTATATAAAGACCGCTCGGCCATGGAAAAGAACTGTGATACCGACGCCTACAGGCAATGGTCGTCTATTCGCGGTGCCAGTCACGTCAGCTATCAACTAAGCGCAGACGAACAGATTAACATTACCCCTTATTTTCGTAGCAACAGCATGGAGTTTCGCCAGCATTATCTGCCTTCCAGAGCTATTGAAGAAAATAGTCACTACAGCCTAGGTGTTAACACTGATTATCAATGGCAAGTCAATGACGCACTCTCATTGGTCGCCGGTGCCGATATTGACTGGACTCAAGGAAAGTTAACCGAAACCCAACAACAAGCTGACATGTTTAGTTTTGGTAAGGCCCGTCAGCAAGGTGTTCACTTTGATTATAACGTTGATGCTACAACTATCTCGCCATTTATTCAGCTAAATTGGCAATATAACCAAGCGCTTAGCTTTAGCAGTAACTTACGTTTCGATAGCACCGAGTACCGCTACGACAATTTAATCGCTGATGGCACAACAAAAGCTGACGGTTCGTCGTGTATCAACAGTAATGCACAAGCAGTTGATTGTTTATATCAACGTCCTAGCGATCGACACGATAGATTCAACAATACCAGTGCTAAAATAGGTGCGAATTATCGTTTAAACGACAACGTATCGATTTTTACCAATTGGGCTAATGGCTTTAGAGCACCGCAAACTACCGACTTATATCGTCTGCAGAATCAACAAAGTATCGGCACCATAGATTCAGAAGAAATCAATAGTGTCGAAGGCGGGATCAGAGGTGCCTTTACAAACCTGCAACTGCAGGTAACGGTTTATAGTATGCAAAAAGATAATTTCTTCTTTCGAGATGACGACGGTTTAAACGTAACCGATGGCGAAACAACCCACAAAGGCATCGAAGTAAATATCACTTATCAGCTTCTCGCTAACCTAAGTTTATCGGCTAATTACGCCTATGCTGAGCATAAATATGATTTCAATCGAGCCAGTAGCGGCGTAGTGAAAGGCAACGACATTGACACAGCACCTCGTCAGCAAGGCAATGCTAGACTTAACTGGCAGCCCACTAGCCACATCGATCTTGAATTAGAATGGCAGCACATTAGCAGTTATTATCTTGACCCGGCGAATGCCCATGAATATGCAGGACATGACTTATTGAATGTACGCGGACAATGGCATGTAAATGCGCGTTTAAGCCTGAACGTTAAATTGGAAAACATCGCTGACGAGAAATACGCCAGCCGCGCTGACTACGCATTTGGTTCTTATCGCTATTTTGGTGGGCAGCCTAGAGCGGTTTACGTTGGTGCACAATATATCTTCTAATATCAGGTAAACAAGCGCCTTTCTAGGCATTAGAAATATAAGTAAAATCATAAAAAGCCCGCCCCCAGTAATTGGCATGTCCAACTATTGGGGGTCACTTCATCACAGGTGGTTTTTGATATCACGTTTTAAAAATTGAAACGTTAACATGGTTTACAAAGGGTTCTGTTGCTTCTGGCGGTTGAACTTGTCGGCATCGACACCCTTTTTCCAGTATCCCGAAGAGAAAAGCTTAAGCCGATCAAATTCAAGATCGTGCAACAACAGGCTTTTAATATCTCGAACGCTTCGTGCTTCTAACCCGAAAAAAATATGGCTTGTTTTGGGCATCTCTTTCGCTATTTCTTTTACTACGTCTACCAATGATTGTGTCGTTTCATCTTCAACATGCCAGGTTATTTGCAATTGCTTACCCGCGTCCATATGAATTATGTCAGCCCGTGTCGGCACGGTTATGATTGAATTAACGGTCGCTTCAGGGCGCATAAACTTAGCAAAACCATTCACAGCGTTAACAGAGGTAATATCGCCAATCATTAAATAATTATCCTGACTAAAATCTGTTAACTTGCGCGGGCCTGGACCTGCTATAGCGGCATAATCCCCGACCTTAGCATTCTTAGCCCAATTTGTAGCAGGACCAACATGAAGATTAACAACAAAGTCGATGGTCAATTCACAACTTTCGCTGTCGAAGCTACGTATGGTATACGAGCGTTTGATAGCGGGTTTAGGCCCATCGAATGCCAACTCAGGTAGGCGTTCGCCTTCATGTGGAAACAGCACCTTAACGTGCGCCCCATCCTGCCCCTCTGGAAAATTTGCCAGCTCATCTGAGCAAAAAACAATACGCCGTAAATGAGGCGATAAAGATTCAATATGAATAATTCTGACTAATTTCGCTTTAGGTTTCATAACTACTCCGACACGTATGGTTGATATAGTCAACTATATCAGAATAATTCACAGCGTCAACACTTAATACGAATAATTCTTATTTCAATGATTTTTAAGATTTATGAATAAACAAAAGAAAACGCCTTATCACAGCGATTAAGGCGTTTCATACGACAAATATTTACACCAGTATAATCAACCCAACTGGATCTTTTTATATTAAAGCTGTGAAGGAGGAACCATTTTACCACCGGTTCCGATAAGACTAGGTGGGACCATTTTACCGCCAGTACCGATAATGCTAGGAGGAACCATTTTACCACCTGTACCAATAATGCTAGGGGGAACCATTTTACCGCCAGTACCTATAATACCAGGAGGAACCATTTTGCCACCGGTACCAATAAAGCTAGGAGGAACCATTTTACCACCTGTTCCGATTCCGAAAGCAGAGCTAGAAGCAAGAACAAATAATACAGAAGTGGCAGCAAGAGTGAATTTTTTCATGATATATATCCTAATAACAAATTTATGATGGACGAATTTCCACCAAAGTGATTATCAAGGATATATCGGCAATGTCACATAGAAGGTTAAAATGAAAGTGTATTAAAATTGTTTAAAGAAGTAAAAGACTAAGCCTTAAACCAGTTTTTTGATAGTAAAACGTAGCCTTGAATTAAAACTAAAAGCGCAGAATAGGTCGTTAAACCATGAAAAATATAGGGCGCAGCATAGTAAATGTGTGTACTTGGTACGTCGAATACACGGCGTAATATGTATTCCACTAACACGAGTTGGTGCAACAGTATATAAAAGAAAACCAATTGATACAGAGTGTGATCTAAGTTAAGTGAACGATATTGAGTGGGGAAATACTTGGCCATAATGAATACGCGAGCAAATAAGAAGTGGCGCACCCAGAGGTTTATTGTGAGCAATAATACGTACCAAAAAATCATTGGCGCTTCTTGATCCGTCAAATACCAGTAACACTCGGTGGCTAAACAAAAACCTACCACAATCATCGTCGGCAAACGCATACTATCTTCAGAGACCTTATACAAGGTATAACAGACTGTTAAATAGGTGAGCATTTTCAATATCAGCTGAAAATGCTCACTTATAACAAGAGGATAAAGAACCTCAGATGATAAGTTAGCCGCGGCAGATATAACAATGATACTGACTATATTAATGTCGCGAATAAACAACACAGCAACAAAGCCAAGTAATGCAAGATAGATTTTTTCGAATAATAGACTGTCGCCGTAAGTTAGGAATCCGGCGCAAACAAATAGAACAGAACCAATGAATTTGGGTATACGGGTAGAGCTAAAGAACACTAGAGTCTATCGGTGATAAATTTAAAGTAGCCTACGATTTGATTAACGAAATTGTTGCGGGTTTCTTCTTTGGCCTTACTGCGACAAACAGACCACCACTTCTTTACCACTTCAATTTGAAGCGTGCGTAACGATTCAGGCTTATTATTTTCGATGGCAGAAACCGTTTCTCTGCTTAATCCTACGCGCAGTGCGAGTTCGCCCTGCGTATAGCCCGCCTCTTTTCGGAGGTTTCTTAAAATAACAGGCAATTCACTACTGTGTAAATCCATAAATATAGAGCCTAAAGAAAGCGGTTAATTAATTCGACTCGTGATGGTAACTATTTTACGACACCTATGCAAAGAAAAATCACCCAACTAACTAGATTAAAAATAGAACAGTTATCAAACATTTATTCCAATTGCTTATACTTCAATCAGTAAGCTCTATATCAAAAGCAATAAATCAGCCACTTACTGTGCCAATGGAAGCTTCGGATCCATCCTCATAAACATTGTTATCAAGGGCAATACTCTTTTTAACCAATAATCGTGCTGTTTCGCGATCAGCATGCACAAATGCATTAATACCTAAGCCATCTAATGCTTTTTTCTCATCTAAACTATTTATCTTCACAATCACCTTGGCTCCCGGGAAATAATCTAATACCGCCTTGCAAATGATCTTTTTACTGACCAAAGACTTCACCGTTATAATCACGCTGGTGGATTGCTCGACCTTTAAAGACTCAAGCACAGTGCGTTTATCCAAATGACCAAAATATGCCATATAGCCGCGCTCTCGGGCGAGCAAGACGTGTTGTAAGTTATCGGAGATAATAACAAAAGGAATGCCCTTCTCCGTTAATTCCTTTGCAACAATACGCCCCACGATAGCAAAACCACAGATAACAGTATGGTGATGTGCATTAATGGGGGTAATTTTGTCTGACTCGAAAAACTCAACAACAAAGTAAGAAGCCAGTTTATAAATGTTATTAATCATAAAGGGCGTCACAATCATTGATAACACAGTCACCAGAATTAGAAAGCTACCCAACTCATAGGAAATTATGTTTTCAGTGATAGCGAGAGAAAAAATAGCAAAGGAAAACTCACCTATCTGACAAAGGGCTATAGCTGTTTTAACTGCGTCACTTTTGTTCGATTTGCGGCGTATCAGCGCGAAGATAAATAATCCTTTTACCAACATGGCTAATGCCAAAACGGTAAGCACCCAGAAAAACTCTTGGTAAAAATAAGCAATATCTATTTTGGTACCAATAGAGAAAAAGAACGCTCCAAGCAATATATCTTTGTATGACGCAATATCCGATTCCACTTTCACATGAAAATTAGTTTCAGCGATGATCATACCTGCAATAAAAGCCCCTAACGAGTACGTAAAACCCATTTCATGAGCCAATATTGAAGCACCAATCACGATGGTTAAAACTGAGCCTAAAAAGAGTTCTTCTAACTTTGCATTGGTTGAAAAATGCAATAACCACTCAATCAGTTTTTTGCCTAATGTAAACATAAATAAGATCACTAGGGTCGCTGAGAGCAACGTTTTTAAAAGCACATCACCCATCGACAGTTCACTGTTAGCCAAAAAACTAATCAATAGTAATATGGGGATAACCGCTAAATCCTGGAAGATAAGGATAGCCACCGACTTTTCACCGTATGGAGTAACGACGTCTTTGGACTTCTTAAGATAACTTAGCACGATAGCGGTTGACGACAAACTAAACGACAGCGCGATAATGACTGATGCGGTGACGGTCTGAGAGAAAAGGTAAAAGGCGATGGCAAAAATAAACAAAGCACTACCCGCAACTTGAACAAACCCATTGAAGAACACCAACTCTTTCATTTTTTTTAGTTTGTTAAACGACAGCTCTAAACCGATGGTGAACATCAAAAACACAATGCCAAACTCACCTATCAAATCTAAAGAGTGCAACTTTTCACTGTCGTTAAAATGGAATATGTTACTAATAATCGTACCGGTTATGATGTAGCCAATAATGTGTGACACCGAAAACTTCTTCAGTACTATGTTCAACACACTGGCTATGGCCAAAGAAATAAAAATAATCAGTAAAATCGAATCCATACTTAACCTATCAATCATGCATTTACAAAGAACGTCTACATATCACTAACAAACTTATAACAAAATGGAACTACAATTGTTATTTTTTGCATCTTAAGATATAAGTAGAATAAACCCAAGACTCACCTATGTCCATGTGATTAGGCATTGAACAGAATCTTAAATCAGCCGTTGTGAGTGGCTTATTTACACCGTATCATGGCGCCACAAACCAGCCACACAGAGCTTATCATGACAGATACCCATATCGATTCAGCCGATTTTATGGCCCACGTGAAAAACACCCAAATCTTATGGGCATTACAGGACAAAACCAGCGAAGGCTGGGTGATTTTAGATTCTATCAACTTTGAAGAAACAGATGTTATGCCTCTTTGGTCAAATGCTGAATTAGCGAAAGAGCACTGTATTGACGAATGGGTTGATTACGTGCCTAAAGCCATTACCGTTTCAGACTGGTTAGAGTTTTGGATAGAAGATTTAGCGGAAGATAACGTAGTAATAGGTATTGAATGGCGTGACGGCGGCGAATACTTAGAAGTAGAATTAGCTGACTTCAGTCAAATGCTGGCGGAAGTCGAAGCCTTCTAGACTAACGAGCATTCAAGCAAACCAATAAACCTTTAATCGGGTCTTGTAAAACAGCAGCCTACGCTGCTGTTTTTATATGCGGATTAAAAAAGCCAGCTTAAAATAAAAGCAAAGATAAAGGCGAGACTCCCCAGTAAAGTTTCCATCACAGTCCAGGTGCGCAATGTGGTTTTTTCGTCCATGTTCAATAAGCGACTCACTAGCCAAAAGCCGGAATCATTGAAGTGGGATAGGACTGTTGCCCCCCCCGCGATAGAGATAACCAAGCAGCACAAATCAACCGCTGACAAACCTGTGGTAACAGCGACCATGGGGGCTAATAACGCAGCAGTCGTCGTCAATGCAACAGTGGCAGAGCCCTGTGCAACGCGTAAACTGGCAGCAATAATAAACCCGGCGACGATCAGCGGCATACCAGTGTCAGCTAACAAACCTGCAAGTGCATCGCCAATGCCACTGGCACGCAGTACACCACCAAACATGCCACCTGCCCCGGTAACCAAAATCACCCCGCAAATGGGTGCTAAAGAATCTCCGCACCAAGACTCTATTTTACCCATTCCATAGCGCCGGCTAAAAATGGCGATGCTGACTAACAGTGTAATCAATAATGCCACTGGGGTTTTACCCAATAAGCGCAAGGTATGCACCACAGATGTATCCCCTGCAATCACATTAGCAGCTATTAATGTATTTAATCCCGTATCCATAAAAATTAAAAATACAGGGAGTAGTAAAATTAAGAGCACGCTAGAGAAACTCGGCAAATCGGCCTGCTCAGGCATTGGACTCTCGGCGTTTAAACTGAATAGTGAATGCAAAGGAATATTAAAACGTTTACCCGCATACTGACCATACAGATATGCGCCTATGTACCAAGTTGGAATGGCAATAATTAGACCGACCAATAGCAATAAACTGATATCAGCACCCAAAAATTCAGCCGCCGCAACAGGCCCTGGATGAGGAGGAACAAAGGCGTGCATAACCGCAAAAGCACCAGCGGCAGGTAACGCATAGGTTAGTACAGACCCATTAAAACGTCGGGCTACACTGAAAATAATCGGCATCATTACGATTAAACCAGCGTCAAAAAATATCGGAAACCCAAAGCATAAAGAAGCAACACCTAATGCCAGCGGGGCTTTGTCGGCGCCAAAGCGATTGACTAGGTTATCTGCGAGTACCTGTGCCCCGCCAGATACCTCAAGGAGCTTTCCTATCATAGCCCCTAGCCCAACAAGTAAGGCAACTGAAGCGAGTGTCCCGCCAAAACTGCTCGTTAGAGTGGGCACTACGTTTGTCACTGAGATACCCGCCATCAAAGCCGTCACCAAACTGACTAAAGACAGTGCAATGAACGCGTGTAATCTCAAGCGCACAATTAGCAATAAAAGAGCGAGCACCGCGCCTAGCGCCACGGTTAATAAATACCAAGGTTCATGCACAAAAGGTAGGCTTTGCATCGTTAATCTTTTGACTTGTTGTTATTTAACAACAAATTAACACCAAAAGAAGGCGAATTCATCCTCTGTTAGCGCTTTATTGGCAAAAAGACTATAAGGGTAAGATTAGCGTCACTTACAGTGCTATATTTGATGAAATTTTGAGCGACGCTCAAGAGACAAATCGCTCAAAAGGCATATTATTTTTGCGCCGCCACGACTGAAATTTCAACCAAAAGTTCAGGTCTTGCCATAGCAGCTTGCACGCATGCTCTTGCAGGTGCGTGCCCTTCGGGTATCCACGCATCCCAGACTGAATTCATCCCCGAGAAATCAGCCATGTCTTTTACATAGATAGTCGCTGATAACAGGTGTTCCCGAGAGCTATCGGCACTCAGTAATAAGTCATCAACCTTGTCTAACATGGTCTGAGTTTGTTCTTCAATACCTTTACTGGCATCAGCAGCAACCTGCCCACATAAGTAAACTGTACCTTGGTGGATCACAACTCGGCTCATTCGTTGCTTTGTTTCTTTTCGTTCGATTATAGTCACGCGACCCCTCTGAATTATTCGTTCTTATTATGTAAAATTAAGCCTAGGATCATAGCAAGCCAAGTGTACCAAGGGATAGTATTTACTTGGACTATCCTATACTTATCGATGGTCAATGGCTGTTCCTAAAATGGTATGCGGACATTGACTGCATATCCAACCTACATGAGCAATCGCACCGGAATTCGGCTATCCCCATAACCTACCTTCAGCGTCTTAAACACGATTAAATTTATTACGCACATTTACGAAGAGCATTGGCAAAGCCGACTGCCTGATAAAGCAATATCCTATTTTCACTGCATACGTATTCATGGCCTTTTCGAGCAAATTCAATGGTCATACGTTTTTTTTCAATTAAAGTTTTATGGAAACAAGTTGACAATAGAATGTTGCAAAAATGAATTATCACTTCTCACTGAAAAGGCTAAAACATTGAAAACCATACCCAAAACATTGATATTTCTGTGTTTATTACTCGCTGCCCATGCTCAAGCTGCATTGGTCACCAACGGCAACTTTCAAAGTTGCGATTTTACCGGCTGGGCCAACTATACCGATGGGATGAATCATACTGACCCGAATGCCGACTTCGCTATAATCAATAATGCAGGCGCGTGCCAGGGACAAATAAATATCGATGTGGCCAGCGGTGCCAGTGCGTTTTATGCCAATACCTTATCAACCGAAATGGATTTTACGTCTGGAAGTAATGCTCATTTATGGCTCAGTTTTGATTGGCTATTTAGCGGTTTTGATGATGGTTCAAGCTTAGCCGACGTATTTTTTGTCAACTTCACTAATAACCTAGGCGATATAACTGGCGCTGATGCTAGCCCTGGATTTTTGCTCGGGCCCACCAGCACTTACGGAGCGGGTACCTATTCGGTCATGCTTGATAATCGCTTTATTAATCAGTCAGGCTGGTTTTTAGATTTCAATCTAGAAGGTGGATTCACCCCAGACTCATTTTCATCGACTTTATTGATCGACAATGTGACGCTTAGGTCTATCCCTACAAATGTGCCTGTTCCTCCTATGTTAGCGTTGATATTACTTGGCGCTGCCGCGTTATTTAAGCGAAGCAAACAATCTAACCGGACTATCTAAAATGAAATTACTTATCCGTATAAATGTATTATTGATGCTGCTTTTAGCGCCTTTGGCCAATGCTGCTTGGCAAAATACCGACAGCGGTGATTTTAGTTACGCATCGCGTCCGTTTTATGATCGTGTTAATCGCCAATACAGTGCCATTGTGACTCTGACGAATACAAGCAATGCTATCAGCGGCCCTATGCGGGTGCTGTTTGATGCCAGCAGTCATAATATTATAAACAGCCAAGATACCCAAAGCGGCACACCTTTTATTGCCTTAAGCATAAGTGAACTCGCTGCTGGTGCGTCCCACAAGTTCACGGTTAAACTTAGCTTGACGCGTGCGGCACTCGCCATGGACATGCGATTACAACTAGACCTTCCCCCCGATAGCGGCCTTACGCTAGGGGATAATCAAATCGCTTTATTTTATAAGCGCGAAGACGCTAATTACCAAGGCTGGGGATTACACCTTTGGAATGGTGAAGGCTGTGGCAATTATGGCGCTGAGACCACTGAGGATAGTCACTTTGCCAATTGGGCCGATCCCTACCCTGCTGATGGCGAACACCCCATTTACGGCGCCTATTATATTTTGACCATTACCCCTGGCGCATCCTGTTATAACTTTATTGTACATAACGACGACTACAAAGCCTTGGGTAACAGCAATAGTCGTTTTGAAACAGCCAATGGTCAGCAAGCGTTTGCGTTTGATGGTTATCCCGAGCTTTGGTATGAGCCCATTGAATCTCGCCCTTTTTCCATTGACGGCGCTAAAGCACACTGGATGGCCCCGAATGCCTTAGTGTGGCTCATTTCTAGTAATGCCGCCGAATATCGCTTATATACCTCAGCCGATGCCAGTTTATCCAATGTAAGTACTGACAGCTTAATCAATACCAGCTTTACGTCTTTAACCAGGGCGAATGTGGACCCAGCAATATACGCACAAGATCCACAACTAAACGGCTTTAACGGTTTTACCCTCAACCTCACCGATGCCCAAGCAAAGCAATGGGCCAAGCAGCAACTACTCGCCGTAGCACTTGATACTCATGGCGAAATAATCGAGGCCACTCGGGTTCAGATCCCAAGACTAATAGATAGTCTTTATACCAATGGGACAAACGACGCTGATGAAGCAGAACTTGGGATAATTTATACCGACAACACCATTACCGCGACACTTTGGGCACCTACCGCTACAGCGATAAATTTAGTCGTATATAACAATCTTAAGCAAGCTATTGCTAGTCATGCCATGAATTTGGATCCCCAAAGTGGGGTTTGGTCTTACACTGGGACTAAAACAGCGCTTGATCGTCAGTTTTATCAGTACGATATAAGTGTTTTTCATCCCCTCACCCAACAGAACGAACAATTGACCGTTACTGACCCCTACTCCGTTAGTTTGGCGACTAACGGTCGTTATAGCCAGTTTGTTGATTTACATGACGAAGACTTAAAACCACCTCATTGGGACGCGCATACAGTCCCCACTATTAACGACCCAGAAGACGCGGTTATCTATGAAGGGCATATTCGTGATTTTAGTATTCTTGACCAAAGTACTAGCGCAGCCCATCGAGGTAAATATATGGCCTTTACCGAACTCAATTCTGAGCCTATGCAACACTTACAAAGTTTGCAGGCGGTAGGGTTAACCCACTTTCATATGTTGCCCGCCAATGATATTGCATCCGTAGAAGAAGATATTAACCAGCGGATAGATTTAACCAACACCGTAGCTGACTTATGTCACCTAAATAGCGCAGCGCCTATATGTGGGGTGCAAAACGACCAAGATACCTTGTTACAGGTACTACAAAGGTATGACCCTTCCACTACCGATGCTCAATCACTAGTAGAATCTATGCGCGCCATGGACGGATTTAATTGGGGGTATGATCCCCAGCATTTTGCTGCACCCGAGGGCAGCTATGCAACAGAACCGGATGGGGTATCCCGTATAATAGAAATGCGCTCAATGAACCAATCTTTGCATCAAATTGGCTTACGGGTGGTACTTGATGTGGTGTATAACCACGCCGCTTCGTCTGGCCTATATGATAATGCGGTGCTAGATAAAGTCGTACCAGGTTATTACCACCGTTTAAACGAATCCAGTGGCCAAATTGAAAACTCCACCTGCTGCGAAAATACCGCCACCGAACACAAAATGATGGCTAAATTGATGAATGATTCTTTGGTCAGCTTTGCCGAGAATTTTGGCTTCGATGGTTTTCGCTTTGACTTAATGGGGCATATACCCAAACAAGCGATTATAGATGCGCGTGAAGCCGTGCGCGCCGTAGATCCCGATACCTACTTTTATGGTGAAGGCTGGAACTTTGGTGAGGTTGCCAATAACCGGCGGTTTGAGCAAGCCTCGCAATTGAACATGGCTGGCAGCGAGGTGGGTACTTATTCAGATCGTCAGCGCGATGCGGTCCGAGACGGTGCTCTGTTTACTGGTGGCAGCATTAACCAACAAGACGTCATCCGCGTGGGTTTAGTAGGCAACGTAGGCAGTTATCAGTTTGTTAACGCTGACGACGCTTATGTGTCCACCTACAATTATCAATGGAATGGGCAACCGGCGGGATACAGTGATGATCCTGGCGATACCATCAACTACATATCCAAGCACGATAACGAAACCTTGTGGGACAAACTGCAATACGCTTTGCCTAAACATTTAGCAATACAAGACCGAGTCCGTATCCAAAACGTGGCGTTGTCTATACCATTGTTAAGCCAAGGCATTCCGTTTTTACATATGGGCTCAGATTTCATCCGTTCTAAATCCATGGATCGTAATACCTATGATGCGGGCGACTGGTTTAATCAGGTTGATTTCACCCTACAAACCAGTAACTGGAATAAAGGTTTGCCTCTTGCCCAAGACAATCAAAACAACTGGGCGACTATTAGCGAGGTTAGTGCTAACCCCAATAGCGACGTTACCGCTACAGACATTCAGCTATCAGCGGCATTGTTTAAAGAATTTTTGTATATTCGCAGTACCAGCAAATTGTTTCGATTAAATAGTGCCGAGGATATTGCACAGCGCATTAAATTTTACAATACCGGCAGTCAGCAACTCCAAGGCCTGATTGTGATGAGTCTTGATGATGGTATTGGCTTAGATGATATAGACGGTAACAACGACGCAATCGTCGTGCTTATCAATGGTAGCGCCTCGGCGCAATCCTTTGCGGTGCCTAACGCCACTGGTTTTACGTTACATCAAAGCCAACAACAGTCCGCTGACGCCACCATACAAACCGCAACATTTAGTGGCGGTACCTTTAGTGTGCCAGCGCTAAGTACAGCGGTGTTTGTTAAAGTACAAAATGGCGCACAAGGGTATGGGTTATCGGCCTTACCCCCTTATGCAGAACAACCTATCTACTTACGAGGTGACTTTAATGAGTGGGACACGTCATTACCTTTTAGTTATCTAGGTAAAGACACCTACGCGGTCAATGCAGACCTATTACACGGGGATTATCAATTCAAAATTGCTGATCAAGATTTTGCAGCGGTTAATATAGGGGGTGAATTCACGGTACCTGTCGCCGCACCAGTAATCCTAAGTAATGGAGCCAATAATCTAAGCTTGAGCTTAATCGCTGACGGTCGCTATCAGTTTATATTAGATGCAACCAATAGCACGAACCCCACATTAACGATTACTCCAGATGATCCCAATGTGATTCCTGCCCCCTATGGTAACCATATACCGTTATTGAGGGGCGACATGAACGACTGGGGCACCACCTCGCCGCTCATCTACCAAGGTAATGGAATTTATCGAGGGGTGTTTGTGTTTGATGCTGGCGGCTATAATTTTAAAATTGCCGATCAGGATTGGGGCGGCAGCGGCGGGCTAAACCTAGGGGCTGATATAGATGTTGCATTAGCCACTCCTACCAACCTTTACCCGGACTCTGGCGATAATCTTTTTATCAATCTATTTAACAGCGCCCAATGGGTGTTCACTTTAGATGCCAGCGAGGTCGCTAGCCCAACCTTAACGGTGACTGAGCAAGCCCAGTAAGAAAATATTTTTGACTCACACCATTAAAATACGTTGCGCGGTGAATAGAAAAGGAGCCAGCGAGCTCCTTTTCTGTGATTTACCGTAAAATCGCGATCTAAGTGTGTATTTCAGCCATTAATTTCTAAGGTTGGTCAATCTCGAGTTGATGTCACACGACCAGCCGGTAATTCCAGCGCATTTTGGTCTATAGTATGTTGGCAACTGGGCTGCTCTTTGCCACGATAATTAGCGCAGCCCCAAAATGCCCCTCGAGCACTTTTACGCAATTGCATGTCGCCATCGCACTCGGGACACAGCGGCACACTATGACCACAGCTTACGTCCAAGCATGCTTTAAAACCCATAAAACGAGTGCGCGTCATTGGACTATGGCAGCGCGCACAACTCGGCTCCGTATGGTCACAAATAGGAAAGTGAGAACAACCATAAAAAGTGCCAAATTTTCCTAATTTCTTATTCAGGGCTCCGGTTTCACAACTTGCACAGTTAATGTCGGCGAATAAACGCTGCACCAACGAGCTCTTGAATTCCGTTAATTCCACGTTGCTCGTCCCATCATCCCTGTTTGCTTGCTCCATCAGTTCCACCACAAATGCGCTTGCATTGGTCATATCGGCCACCACGTACACCCTATGCTTGGCTCGGGTAAGCGCCACATAAAATAATCGTCTTTCTTCAGCAAAGGGGTAAGCTTCAGCCTGAGGTAACAAAGCATCAAGCAATGGCGGAGTCACTTTGTTGGACGGAAACCCGTTTTTTCCTTTGGTCATGCCCATGATCACCCCATAATCTGCTTCCTTCCCTTTAGCTGCATGAAAGGTTAAACAGCTAATATGCACGCTCTCAAACTGGGCATTCAATGCCCGTAAGGCTGATGCGTCCGGTAATTGAAACCAGAAACGCGCTAGCAAATACACGGTCGGCTTTAGGCGATCACTGACAGCGTCGGATTCAAAGTCAGCCTGCGCGGGCTGCGTGTTCTCGTTAATCCGCTTAGTGATAGCGCTCAACGCTTGAGTCAATGCATTGTCGCTTGGCTCTTGGGACGTTGGGCCTTGCTGCGCGCCTCGGCGTAATATCGATATAGCTGGCTCGGCAACCTCTACCAACGATCGAATATTTTTATTGATTTGGCCGGGATTTTGGCTCACAAACGCGGTGGCAACCTCTCCGATTTTATTATTAAAACGAAAAGTGACATCTAACACGTTCTCAGTGGTTGCACCAAAATATTGTGTAAAGTGGGTTGTTAAACTGACATCTGCACCGCTAAAGCGGTAAATAGCTTGCCAATCATCCCCTACACAAAAAAGTGATGCAGGATAAATTGTGCCTTGACCAGTAGCATCACGCAGAGCACGTACTAAACGTGCACGGGGCTCTGAAATATCTTGAAATTCATCTACCATAATATAGCGCCACGTGGGTACGTATTGCCTTTGCTGCACGTATATTAAGGCTTTGGCAATCATATCTTCAAAATCAATCTCGCCATTACTCGCCAAGTGCTGTTGATATCGTTCATACACCGGGCGGAGTAACCTTAGTGCCTTAGCAATTTGTTCACTATCCGCTGCATTGGCAATCCTCTTATTGAGGCCCTGCTCGTCTAGACACGCCGCTTTGTACAAGCCGATTAATTGTCCGAATAATGATGCCAATTCGGTTATCCTATTTAATTCGTGCAATGTGGCGAGTATGGCTTCATCGGGTAAGGGTGAATGCACCACGTCATAAGCGCGCAATTCACGCTTGAGCTCGGGTATCAATTGGCCTGTAACATGCTGGTGGTAAAATAGTTCAATACACGCGGTGCCGTTGGTTTGATGTAATTGGCGCTTCCAAGACATTGCAGAGTGATAAGATCCCTTGTCGATATAGTCGGCCGTATTACCGTTTTCATCAATACTGTAATACTCGATATAAACACCGTAGTCAGGTAAATAAAAGTCAGGCTGATATTGGCGAAAATCAGTACTGACTACTTCGAACTCGTATTTAGCCTTATAGCAATATTCAATGCCGTTTCTAAACAGCCAATTAGCAATATATAATTCACCGAAACTCTTAACGCGCTGCCCCTTAAACGTGCGGATATCATTGTCGGTTAGATAAGTGTAATACTCCCCTTGGGTGGCGAAATCAAATGGGCTTTTTTGCACATAATAATGGTGGCTAAAGTATGCAAATAACTGCTCACGGTAAGCTGGCTCGTTAAGCAAAGTTTCAAGGCTGCTTTGTATCCATACATTTTTGGCTTTTTCGTCATTCACCCAGGCAGACAAGCTGGGTTTTCGCCCCTCTACCTCGGCGATAATTTTCAGGCCCAAGCTATGAAAGGTACTGGCTTTAATATTATCAATGCCCAGTTTAGCTTTGATACGTTCGTCCATTTCACTGGCGGCTTTTTTACCGTAGGCCAGCAACAGTATTTCCTGTGGCTCGGCTTGCCCACTTGCCAGTAAATAACCAGCCCGCCCGACCATAACACTGGTTTTCCCTGTACCGGCACCGGCTAGCAACAGATTATTATCGTCATCTATCACGCACGCACGGCGCTGTTTATCCGTTAACGGATTTGATTCCACCTGATCAAAATAATCGCCGTAACGGACAAGTTGCGTATTTATAAAGTTTTGCCGAATACTTTCTAGCGCCGCATCATTCCAGTAGTGCATAGCGGTAAGTTTACCCAAAGCTGTTTTAACCTCTTCACCTAGGGCGGTGTTTTCGCCCCATGGCAACCAACGCTTATATTCTCTAGCCACTCGCTCCCTGATTGCAGTTAGCCGAGACTGGCGCAAATAGCGCGTGTCAATCGTCTGTTCAATTTTGCTCACTAGTGTGAGCAAAGTACGTTGATGATATGCCGCCCATAATCGCTGAACTTGCTTTGCGCACCGTGCAGTGCTGCGATAACCCAAAAAGTGGTTCTCGTAAACGACGCCTTTTACCCTAATGATCATCGTCACTCCCAACCAGCGCCACTCGAACTGAGGTGGAGAGTCCAATTGTTGCCAGGAAAGTGACTCGCCATTCGCTTGGCCACCAAGCGCCCCTCCCTTAGGTAAAATCAAGTTTTGAGAATTAATGACAACCGAGCCTTGTTGGCGTGAAAACCAGCGACCAAACCAGCTCAAAGTGATGCTATAGTCGGGGGCGCCTTGTTGAGTACTGTTCGCCTGCTCTTGGAACTGCGGTTTCGCACTCGTTGAGGTAATAATTGGGGTGGGTTTCGAACGCAAAGGTAACCTACTTCGTAATGGAGTTGAGTATGGCGAAAACTAATCTGAGATGAACACCACTTCAGCCAAGGGCTGTGGATATCAGACCCTATTGTAGCAGTCACTAGGGGGTATACGTACAGTACTCTTTAAGCAAATCGTTGAATTTTAAACAGTAATAGTCGATGCCTTGGCGATCGACGAATTAATATGCTGATGTCTAAAAGCAGTTGGCAGGTCGCTCGGTTACCGTTATAAAATAGCTTAGGTCTGAGGCAATCTGCGAATTTGATTGGCGCACTCAGCTAAGACAATTGCTCCTGCGGTAGCCACATTTAACGAGTTACCCATGCCAAACATGGGAATATGAATATGACGATGACTTAACTTCAACGCAGCTTCACTGACGCCTTTACGTTCATTACCTAAGACTAAAACGCAGGGTGACGGATAAGCGACTTCACTATAATCAACGGAACCATGGCATAGCTCAACACTGTAAATGCCATATCCCTTATCTAATAGGATTTGCAAGCTTGCAGTGGTGCTATCACTGTATTCAACGCAAACCCACTTAGCTTCATTTCTAGAGGCTTTTTTAAACTTTTTATCGGAAATTGTAAGCGCACCACAAATAATCACTTTTTCAATCGAAAATGCGTCAGCCAGACGAATAAAAGAACCGATATTGTAGCTATTCGTGACGTTGTCCAACACCACGACCAATGGGATTTTTGCCTTGGTTAAATATTCATCACGAGTGGGTTTATTCTTTCTAAGATCTTCTTTGGTAAGTTGTTGTTTTAAATGCAATGGGTCCACTCTTCTGACTATATAAATACGGCTGTTTTGCTAAAATTTGGTTTGTACCTGCAGCGTACATTCTCAGGCTAAAATAACATGTCTGTCTGGCTAATATCGATGTTGCTAAAAGTCGTGGCGATAACGTTTAAACTCCTAAAGTAAAAGCCAAGAAGTAGCCTTTATCTGATACTACAACGTTAGCGATATCACCTATAAGACAGTATACACGACCGCATAAGTGAAATAGTAGCCTACCTTAAACTAATCGAATTAAACGGCAACGAAATAACATAAACAGCCTTGGCTAAGTGTTTTCGCTAAATCGGATTTGCGTTTATCATTTTACTAAAAGAGATACATGGGCAATTTAGGTTTAATATAAATTCATTCAAAGTAAGTTAACGCGAGCCGCGTGCGGTTAAGTAAATCATAAAGTCATTATTTAAAGGTGTATTCATGCGTCAAAAAGTAACGTTTACAAGTGGTGAAAATCAGCTAAGTGGGTTGTTAGAAGCGCCGGAAACTAATATTAAATTTTATGCGTTGTTTGCTCATTGCTTTACCTGTGGAAAAGACGTGGCTGCGGCATCTCGTATTAGCCGAGCGTTAATGGCAAAAGGAATAGCAGTATTGCGTTTTGATTTTACGGGGTTAGGCAACAGCGACGGTGATTTTGCCAATAGTAATTTTTCTTCCAATATTCAAGATCTTGTCGCTGCTGCTGATTTTTTACGCGCCAACTTTCAAGCACCCAAAATCTTGATAGGCCACAGTTTAGGAGGGGCCGCGGTACTGAGTGTTGCCAAAGATGTACCGGAATCATCTGCCGTGGTTACTATTGGTGCTCCATTTGAGGCAGCGCATGTGGCCCATAATTTCTCCATGCATTTCGATGAAATAGAACAACAAGGTCAAGCTGAAGTCAGTTTAGGTGGGCGAAAGTTCACTATACAAAAGCAATTTTTGGATGATATTCAACGTTATGATACCAGCCATTTGCGTCAACTTAGAAAAGCGCTGTTGGTAATGCATTCACCGGTCGACACGACAGTGAAAATAACCGAGGCCGAAAAGCTCTATCGTGCTGCAATGCACCCAAAAAGTTTTATTAGTTTAGAAAATGCAGACCACTTACTGAGTAATAAGCGTGATTCGGAGTATGTGGCAGAAGTCATCTCAGCTTGGGCATCGCGTTATGTGCAAACTGAGGTTGAAAGTTACCACGTGAATGTACGTCAAGGTCACGTTTTAGTTGAAGAAAAAGATCATAAGTTTACGCAACACGTAAGCACAAATAGCCATTATTGGTTGGCCGATGAACCATTAAAAGTAGGCGGTAAAAATGCAGGCCCCGATCCTTATGAACATCTTCTTGCTGGATTAGGCGCATGTACTGCCATGACGTTACGAATGTATGCCCAGCGCAAGCAACTACCCGTGCAACATATCAAAGTAGAACTTACTCACACCCGGGATTATCAGCAAGATTGTGTAGACTGTGAAACGAAAGCGCAGGGTATTGAAGCTATTGTGCGCAGTATTAGTTATGTAGGTGATTTAGATGAGCAACAACAAACACGCTTTTTAGAAATTGCCGACAAGTGCCCAGTGCATAAAACGCTTCACAGCAACGTGATAGTAAAAAGTCGATTGTTTAAATAGAGCGGTTTCAATTGGCAATAAACAGTCGATAGCGACGAGAAGCAAAGGAGTATGCTTGTTACGGGTAATGTGCTGAATGATGTCAAACCTTTGGGGTAAGGCGCAATAATTTAATCACCTAAAGCAAATATTCTTTCCTTAACTACTTGCCAATTCGAGCGATAAAGGCCCGCGAGTAACCTTCGTGTGCCTTTATCGGTCAACATTTTTCTGCTTTAATCAGGCCTATAAGGAGCTGTAAACCGATCATCGCTTTCTATTGTGAAATTATTCAGTTACTTAGACGGGTTTATATTTTGAATAATTGTCCGTTATATTATATTGCAATAATTTTATAGCCAACGCGCGGAAAGTGAACGTAAACCTCACCCGCTATTTCATCAACTCGTTTAATCGCAACTTCATCAGTCTTTGAAACGACCAATTCGCCGATAACGGGTGAAATACCGTAGTCATTGGGTACAATTTCAACTGGATCACCAAACGTAAAGCCGTTAATCACTAAAAAATTATCTTTCGAAAACACGTCCTTCTGTGCCAACCGCGCGATATCAATTGCAGCAGTTGCATCGATATGGGTTTGTGACCCGTGCCCAATGGCCTTTATCATGTCAAACCACTGCTTAAGGTTTGGATAACCTTCTAATAATGGACTAACGCCTGCGTTATTATTAATAAACCAGAGGCAGTGATAAATTGAAAAATCTGCAATACTAATGTGTTCGCCACAGACATAAGGACCAGCATTACTAAGTTGTTGCTCAAACTGTTGTAAATAAATGGGTATTAGCTGCAACGCAGTATTAGCATCCATTGATAAACCGGTACCACCCTCACGCATTTTCGCTCGATCGTCAACGAAGGCTGCGACAAATTTTTCGGGAACCCGTTGACGAAACGCTTCAAATCCTGCGGGAGAAAATGCAAGCGCTGCAGCAACACTAAACAAGTGTTGATCAGCCCATTGAGCCAAAATATTTGACGTTAGTGATAATTCTTTCGGGAAAATGCTCTGCGTGGAAAATTGTTCATCAATCACTCGAGCCATTAGACGCGTGTCACAATAAATGTGCTTATTCTGCTGCAGTACGGGAGTTTTACGATACCCTCCCGTAAGTGCCACAAGGTCTGGTTTGGGCATAATTATCGGTATGTTAACAACATTATAGCGCACATTTTTATACCCTAACAGAATGCGAATTTTTTCCGCAAAGGGAGAGGCGTCATAGTGATGTAAAATAAAATCATTCATCGACAGTAACCTTTTTGATTATTCTGACGCATCGCACCAGATTACAGTAGTGATTGACTATAACGTGAGCGTGGGGTGAAGACTCATTCAAACATTGAATAATCGATTATTGATATAGACAATAGTGAAGGTAAACAAAACAACGCAAGAATTGGCTCTATCGGCACGGATAAAAGACCTCCGCGAGTTTTTTTACTGAATAGAGGCGGCAGATGAAATATCCACCCACGGCTGCGCATCCCAATATATTACTTTCACGCTATACATAAATAAGACCAATTTAACCAATCAATGTATATCGTTGCACTTATCGCAATCTCGAAAACTGGTTTGTAATTATGAAAGTCCCAGTTTCGTTCATTCCCTAATCGCACCAATACACGTTTAGTCACTACTATTAATTTTCATTATCCTCAAAGCCATAACAAACATACCCAGCGAGCCGTTTGGGATTTTTATTCATATACAAGAAATGCTCAAAACCGATGGAAAAAGCAAATGGGTTAGCGTTGTAATCAGCGTAATATTGATCTCGCCCTAAACGAGCCTCATTCACACCCGAGGCGAAGCCACTTAAAAAGTCTTCACGGTTGTGTAGCGTTATACTCGTAGCACCCTCACCACTTTTCACAAGTTCAAAAACACCTTCGTTTACGAATTTGTTGAGCAGTGTTTCGTTAAACAATCCCGTGTAAAACTCGGTTTCAGGGTCAAAATCAACAACAGCCATGCTGTTATTGCTGTTTGCTTCCATTAATGAAGCAAACAGTTCACGTGTTTTTTTTGATATCACTTAATTACCCTTTTTAACTTTAACAACTTCGCATTGCCGATTGATCAGAAAATGAGCTAGGGCCTCTGGGCAGGCCTATCTGGCTTGCAATTATAAACATTTTCGCTGTGGATTTTACCAAATTTAACAAATGTGGTTTGTTAATCTTCATCCTCGATGTATCCCACCCAAGATAAATACTTAATAAATAACAAGTCTGATGGTCACTATTTTGGCTACTGAAGGCTAGAAATCGCATGGGATCTGAAGATCAAAAGATAACCTAGTTATTTTGGAGGTTTAGCTCATTCCTGCCTAAGGCTCTGTCCAATGCTTTCTCTTTCTCTTCCTAATTCGAAACACTAATATATATGTCTTGGTCTGTTATCCGTTTAACATGTTTGTAGAGATTAATGGGAATACCTAAATAGCATGTTTCTTCCAAATAATTAATGCTGCCATCCCTTAGTGACTCGCGTCAGTATTATTTATGCCATGGGCAATATTAAATTCAGAATAACGCCAAGGTTTAGCTAAGAGATACAAAATTACGATGTTGCTGTAACCCTATAACCAAATCCGAAAAAATAATCAAAAATTGATTTAAAAAACACTAATACTGTATATAATTACAGTACATGTTGAAATTTATCCCTATTAAGGCCTCTGCAGGTATTGTCGGTTTTGAATCACCTGCCACAGAGTACACCCAGTTAAGTCTAGATTTAGACCAGCTGCTTATTGATCATCCGTCTGCTACCTATATTGGTATTGCACAAGGAAAGTCGATGATGGGCGATGGTATCTTCTGTGGAGACTTATTGATTGTTGATCGTGCCCAAGAGATTAAAGATCATGACGTGGTTGTGGCCAGCCTAAATGGTGTATTTGTCTGTAAAAAAATCGACAAGGTAGAAGGTTGCCTAAGATCTTCTAGCAAACACTTCCCGCCTTATTTTCTGAGCGAAGAAGATGAGTTTCAAATAGAGGGCGTTGTCACGCGCTCTATCCGATTACACCGACCATTCAAGAAACAGCTCTGATATGTATGCTCTGTGTGATGTAAATAGTATGTATGCGGCCTGCGAGAAGGTCTTTGATCCCAGTATTCGCAATAGACCGGTAGTGGTGCTAACCAACAAAGATGGCTGTATTTGCGCTGCTTGTGGCATTGCCAAGCGCATGGGTGTGGGTAAAAAATTCGTTCCCTACTTTCAGGTAAAAAAAGAACTTGAAGCAGTCGGTGCTGTTATTCGCTCGAGTAACTATGAGCTATACGCAGATTTAAGCCAGCGTATGATGGACACTTGCGCGCGCTTTGCCCCTGACATCAACGTTTACTCTATCGATGAGTGTTTTTTGTATTATGGTAAACATGCCTCACCTCCATCCATTGGCTGGGAAACCCTAGCGACAAAGATCAGACAAACTGTGTGGCGAGAAGTCAGATTACCCATTTGCGTAGGTGTGGGCACCACGCCGACTTTAGCGAAAGTAGCCAATTATGCAGCAAAAAATGTTGAAGGTTTCAAAGGCGTCGCAGTGCTCGATAAACAAGATGTGCGTAAAGCCGTACTATCTCAAATGCAAGTGACGGATGTTTGGGGCATCGGCAAACGCTTAGGCATACGCTTAAATGCATTAGGTATTCATACCGCTTGGGAGCTAGCTAATCGAGACCCATCCCAAATTAGAAAAGCGTTTTCGATTGTCGTTGAAAACACCGTCCGTGAGCTTAACGGTCAAGTCCGTCACAGCTGGGATACGGTGCGCGCCGCTAAAAAAGAAATATACAGTACTCGCAGTTTTGGACAACGCATCACTGATTATCAACAGCTACGCAGTGCATTAGCGAGTCATGCTGAAACCGTTGCCATAAAGTTGCGTAAACAAAAAAGTTTGGCTGGTAGCATGACCTTATTTGCAACCAACTCCCCCCATGACGATGAGGGTTATTTCAGGCGTTCATACTTTCATCGCTTTACTGTACCCACCAGTGATACGTGCAATATTATCAAAGTCGTCGAAGCTGCCATGTCACAACTTTTTAAATCCGGGCTGCGTTATTATAAATGCGGCGTAGGCTTAATCGATTTACACGACCAAGGCCTAGTCCAATTTGATATGTTTAATCCGTCAATTGACAACCCTCAGCTGATGGCCTGTATGGATACCATTAACGCCAAATATGGACGAGCGACTGTACATGTGGCAGCAAAAGGGTTCGAACAAAAATTTGCCATGCGTCGTGCTTTTCTGTCGCCCCAATACACCACAAAATGGAGCGATATTCCTAAAGTGATTTGCTAAACCGCTGGGACATTAACGTTGGATCCATAAGCCTAAACGCCTTCATATTATATGAATTTGCTATAATCTACATAAAAGCGATAAACACACCAGAGGAGCAGTAATATTAATAAACGAGTTTATATTGGCGGACTGGTGTTTCTTGCACAGGTGTTATTTATAGGTATGATCAGGGCCGAAGATAAGTTGGCTGACTTTCAATGGCAGAATAGAGTATTACTTAGCCAAGTGGCTTCCAAAGCAGTGCTGGCAAAATGGCAGGCGTATGCTGCCTATCAACAAGTCGACCTTACGGCCCGAAAGCTAGTTGTGTTTGTACAGGTTGATAAGGCTGTTTATCGACTGGCCCCACAGCAAGACCAATTAACGTCAGTGCATTTGCGCCAAGATATTCTCACCTTGCTCAACCGACATGCTGATACCGTGTTATTAATTGGCCTAGACGGCGGCATTAAACAATACTATCCATTAAATGACTTTAGTTTGGAGCAGGTGTTTGCTGACGTTGATTTGATGCCAATGCGCAAAGCTGAAATTGGCAATAATCCAAACATGAAAACCAACTAAGTACACAGCAGCACGCTTAAATGCCGGCATGCCTGCATGACCGCACTGTCATACTGCTGCCATGAGGCACTTCTACCTACTACGCCATTGAATAAGGGAAAAGACATATTAGCCACCTGCGTACCTAACGTTATTAGTAGGGCTATTGCGCAACGGGAATAGCGGCCAGCAGCTTGATTATATTGGCGTTGTTGTTAAGTTTGGCTAAATCAACGAGATAATCCTTTTCAAGAGCTTGCATGGATTCACCTGCCAATAATTCAGTTAACAACTGTTCTTCACCATTTACTATAGCCGTTTTTAGAGCCGCAAAATGTGCGATGCTGTGGTTTGTGTTGTCTGTCATATTTGTTCGCCTTTTACTGTTGACTGATTCTTTACTAGATAGTTATCGTTGGATATCAAACCCGTTACTTAACGATTGATACCTTTAACCATATGACCGGCCGTATGCCAATTCAATGCTTTGCACAAACATAATATCGCCATTATATTAGCTGTTTCCGTTAGAAGCATAAAGAGTTTGGTTGGTGGTTGATTCAACTGCGCGCCGAAGTTTGTCTATCACATAGTCATGCGTTCAGATAACGAGGCAAATAGCCAAGTATACAGTCCATGTTATGCTTTTTCTTATTTACGTTCGCCCTCATTATTATCTTGCTGGAATTGTGCAAACTGCTAAGCTGCGGCTCATAAAATTGAATAGGAAAACCCTCGATGTTGCTGGCAGTTTTGGCGTTAATATTTGGCTTGGGGCTTTTGATTTGGAGCGCCGATCGGTTTGTTGATGGAGCCTCAGCAGCAGCTCGCTATGGTGGTATGCCTCCGTTACTCATTGGTATGTTAGTTGTTGGGTTTGGGACGTCAGCGCCTGAAATGGTAGTATCCGCTATGGCCGCAGCAGATGGCAACCCTACCCTAGCCCTAGGCAATGCTTACGGCTCAAATATTACCAATATCGCGTTAATCATTGGCTTAGTGGCTTTGCTTAGCCCAATTAACGTGCACTCTCAAGTACTTAAAAAAGAACTACCGCTGGTGCTTGCCATTACGCTATTTGCTGGATGGCAAATGTTTGACCATCAATTGAGCCGATTTGATGGTTGGTGCTTACTGGCGGTATTTGCTGCGGTTATGACCTGGTCTGTTTGGCAGGGCATGCGTAATCCTCACGACTCAATATCTGACGAAATGGACACCGCGTTGACCCGCAATACTATGACGCTAACACAAGCCTTAAGCTGGTTAGTGCTAGGCCTAGTGTTGTTAGTTGTTGCTTCACGTCTACTGGTGTATGGCGCTGTTTATATAGCTCAAGGCTTAGGAGTAAGTGACTTGGTTATCGGCTTGACCGTCGTGGCCATTGGTACCTCTTTGCCTGAATTAGCTTCGTCCTTAATGGCAATCAAAAAAGGCGAACATGATATTGCGTTAGGTAACATTATTGGTTCGAACTTTTTTAATACCTTAGCGGTTGTTGGTATTGCTGTGGTAATTGAGCCAATGCATATAGATGCGATATTTTTAAGCCGAGACTGGACCTTAACCTTTGCGCTAACAGTTGCTTTGTTAGTGTTAGGGATAGGCTATAAAAAGCAAGGGCGAATCAACCGACTAGAAGGCGCCCTATTACTAACTGTCTTCTTTGCATATACAGGTTACCTGATTAGCAGCGCATTTTAAATTCAAGGCCAAGGCAGATTACGTTCTCCTGTCTCATCTTTACGCTAACTTGCGGTGGGCTATTTACCAATAGAAATGCCTGCCTGTAACGCCTGATTGCAGGGCAGAAAAAGCACCCTGCATGCTATTATACTGCTTGAAAGAGCACGCATTATTTCATCCTGAGAGGCACTAATATTACGCAATAAACAACGTCACTTTAAATGGTTATATTAAATTAATAACGAGTGAAAAATCGACTATGTGAAGTCTAACGTTATCGTTTGTTATTGTTCTTGATTTACATTGATGACAAGATTTGTAGCCTCAATGTATCAGAATAAATATGGTCACAGAAATGAATGTAAAACAGGAAATGAAAGACATAAAGTCCCACTACAAATCGCGGAAATATTGCAATTAGGTCCTGTATGCAAAGAATTATTAGAGCATAAAAATAGTGACCAGAATGACGAGGTAGATGTATGAGCAAACCTAAACTGTTGGTACTTGGTACTCAGACTGAGCGCATGGCCGGCAAACTTGAAAAAGACTTTGACGTACTAAGTACTGCAGGTTCTGACCAAGAATCAATGATTGCGCAACATGGAAGCGAAATCGAATACGTGTTATCGAGGTTTCATGGAGATTTGAGACGCGTCGATCTGGAGCGAATGCCAAACCTCAAGGTCATCTCGAACTATGGTGTCGGATATGACTCAATCGACACTACGGCAGCTGTCGAACTGGGCATCATTGTTACGCATACACCTGATGTACTAAATGATGAAGTCTCAAATACTGCCATCATGTTGCTATTGGCTTGCGCCAGAAATCTGGTCCACGACGAAAATTATCTTCGGGCGCGACGTTGGCCAAAAGACGGCAGCCCACCGCTGTCAACTTCGGTTAGCCATAAGGTAGTCGGGCTCGTAGGCTTCGGTCGCATAGGTCAAACCATTGCCGAAAAACTGCGTGTCTTCGGCACCGACATCGTCTATCACGCGCGTAGTGAAAAAGACGTACCTTACCGCTATTATAAGGATTTGACTCAGATGGCAGCAGATGCGGATTTCTTAATTGTCATTACACCTGGCGGACCTAGTACGCGACACTTAATCGATAATAGGGTGATGGAAGCACTCGGCCCCAAAGGTTGTCTTATTAACATTTCACGGGGCAGCGTTGTAGACGAAAATGCGTTGATTAGTGCTCTACAGACCGGCCGCCTCGGTAAGGCCGGCCTGGACGTGTTCGAAAATGAACCCCATGTTCCAGATGCATTAATGGAAATGGATAACGTGGTCCTACTGCCGCATGTAGGTAGCGCTACGGTTGAAACCCGCCAAGCCATGGGTGATTTAACCGTAGAAAACTTAATTGCATTCTATCGCACAGGCAAAACAGTGACGCCCGTGCCAGAGTGCCGAAACATGTAAGTGATAGCTAGAGGCAGGCTGCTAAATTTTGCTTAAGATAGTGCAGAAACAGAGCAGCATGCTGACTAGCAATATGAAGTAATTTGCATTTATAGGGCAGCTTGGTTATAACGGCCAAGCTCGATGAAAATTGCCGGATATAAATGCGTATTCCTGCTATCGGTTACCTATTAGTCGCTCACGATCTGCGCTAATGGCTGTATTGGCCTGGCCACGCAACTAAATGCCAAAGAACACGCCAGACTTGAACCGTATCATTCGCCATATCAAATAGCTTCGTGTCACAATCAGTCATATTAGTCATCTAAGGCAGTGATCTCCAGCGGCTATTCTCGGCTAAAACATAGCTAGAAAAGAGCATTCGCCGCCCAGCCCTTTGAAAAAGATACATACCTAAGTAAAATTCTTACCCCTGCATTCATTTTAACCCTCTTAATTTAATCAAAGATAATCGATTCATTCCCTTGATAGCCTAGTAATAGCAGGCTCTGAAGGCCAATTAATAATATTAGGTATAGTTAAATCCCCCTTGGCACAGTACTTGATTTACTGATGAATATTTTGGCTGTTTGTCAGCATGTTGCGGATGAATGTTAGTGAATCAAAGCCTTTTAAAGGTTAAGCAGTAAAGCAAAATACTTGCTCGTGAAGAGCAATGCTAACCGGATCACCCGGCTAATCTGTTGAGTTTTATTATTTTGGAGATAAATATGTTTTTTGAATCATGGGGAGAAATCGTCCGGATTATTATTACGACTCTGATAATTTATCCATTTTTAATTTTGGCGACTCATTTAGTCGGTAAACGTTCGTTCGCAAAAATGAACAATTTCGATTGGATAATTACCGTAGCAACAGGATCCATTTTAGGCTCGGCAATTTTGTTGAAAGACGTGGTAATTGTAGAAGTATTCGTCGCCGTTAGCCTGCTTTTGCTACTGCAGTACTTACTTACATTATTAAGCGCGCACTTTTCTGCATTCGATAAATCGGTCAAAACCTCTCCCCAACTGGTGTTCTTTAACGGTGAATATCTAACAAAAGCCATGAAGGATGCACGACTGACCTGTACGGAAGTCGAAGCAGGTATACGTAAAGCTGGCTACGGTGACTCGAATCGGATTATGGCGGTTGTATTTGAGGCTGACGGGGAATTAAGCATTATAGCTAAAAGTGAAATTAGCAATGGGCTTATCACTAAGCTGATTAATGAAAGCGCCTAATGGAAACACGAACCTCAATATGCAGCTAAGTTACTCGTGCTCGATAAATAAATACTTTAGCCATAAACAAAACTTAGCATTAAGGACCGTCAATGACATCTGACTATTTTCATTTTTTAAACCTTATCGGAGTCGCTTTTTTCGCAGTCGCAGGGACGCTGTTAGGCTATGAGAAAAAAGTCGGTGGCTTTGGCATCGTGGTGGTTGCTTCTGTTACTGCTTTGGGCGGCGGGTCCTTACGAGACTTACTTTTAAACGAGCCCGTTTTTTGGGTCGCAGATCAGGCGTACCTATATTCCACTTATGGGGCGACTATTATCGCTATCATCTTCATTCGTTATTTACCTCACGTATCGAACTATTATTTCTTACTTATTGATGCGGTTGGCATGGCAATATTCAATATAGTAGGCATTGAGAAGTCTTTAATAGGAGGCACGGGGATGCTCATCGCCATCACTATGGGAACCACGACGGGGATATTTGGCGGCCTTATCAGAGACGTAATTTGTCGCGAAGTACCGTCTGTAATGCGTGGAGAAATGTACGCTTCAGCTTGTGTTTCTGGGGGGCTAGCCTACGGTGCACTATTTTATTTTGGGGCACCATATATTTGGTGCATTCTGGGCTCACTTTTCACAACAGTTTTTTTGAGAATGGGTGCGCTACATTGGGATTGGCAACTCAAATTTTTTAAGAAAAGGTATCGTAAATAGCAAAATCAATTTATGACACTAGCAGTCATCTCCCTCCCCTAAAGGCCAAAGTTCCGATGGTAAAGGTCAATTTTTAAATATGCTGCTAAGCAGTCTATATGAGCCCTTTCGTTATCACGCAGTCGATTTGTGAACATTGATGCATTGTGATGTTGATGACCGGTTCACATAGACCAGCATGGCCTATTAACTACCGTAGAATTTAGCTTAGGTAATTTCCGCAATACCCTAGGTACAATGCCGAATAGCATATGACGAAGGGTTGAACGATTATTAGCGTAGGCCATAACTCTTTTTTAAAGGAACCTCAGAATGAAATCGAATAAACGATTAACCGAGTTACAAGAAAGCTATAAGGCAATGGTTGATACTGTTGAAGAATATGTGGTCAAAGAAGGTAAAACCTTACAGCAGGCTTTTCATGCGGCGGAAGAAAAGCTCGGTAATACAGCAGAAACAAGCAAAGAAAAAATACAGCAAGCCAGCAAAGAATTAAAAGATAATTTACGTATGTGGGGTGAGGCTGTAGAGGGTGTGAGTGAAGCCTATAAGGATCAAATAAAATTCGACTTAGCTTATGTAAACAGTTCAGTTTGGAGCAAACTACAGAGCATCGCTAATACAAGTACAGCGGAGTTAATGGAGTTTACAACTACGCTTAAGGATAAAGCGCAAGCGGTAGTAACAGAAAATCATCTTGCTGCTCATCAAGAACACACCTTATGGGGCTCTGAACATGCCTTATGGTTAGATGAAATCGCGTTCTGGCGCAAGGAACATGACCAAGCACTAACGAAACTGGCTAAAATTGAAAAGGAACTTAAGCAGCAGTCAATTGCCTTGGCTGAACACACTAAGGCCATACAAGCTCATGCTGAAAGTGATCACGAGCACGAAAAAATTATGGCAGATGCGGAACAAGATGTGACCAGCAAAGCCTTCGAAGACGCCGATGAAAAAGAAAATCCTGTGCATCAACACGAACGCAAATTACATGCTAAAAATGCCGAAGCGCACCTTGCATTAAAAGCACAGCATTTCAAAATAATGGCCATGATTAATATGCTTTATAAAGAGACTCATAAGGTCGATTAGTCGATATCGCTATACACTTTGTAGCAGTGATAAGTCATGCCAGCGAATTGGTTCATAACGTTCATAGGCGATATGCTGATCCGTGAGTGTATCTGTGGGTTAGCAGAACAATAGGCTGGGGATTACAATATACCAGTGTGTAGGCCAAATAGCAGTTGTTTGTTGCATAAAATGAACCTTCTTACCCTGGCGTCATCATATTTTGTATATGAAGTCAGGGTAAGTAAAAAGATGAGAGCCTCTATAAAAGCCGCTTTACTAACAGGGCTCGTGTATCCGGGTGCGGGGCACTTATATCTCAAAAAAAGTGCCATTGGAATTAGTTTCCTTTGTGCCTTTTCAGTACCGTTATATCTGATCATTAGCGAAATAATGACAAAAACGATGGGCATTGTAGAACAAATTGGAAATGGTGAAATACCACTGGATGTAACCGCTATTTCAGCATCGCTATCTTCGGTAACCGCAATGAATCCTCACGAACTGAACATAAAGATATATGCGCTGATTACCATTTGGCTGATCGCAATAGTCGATTCATTTAGGATAGGTAATAAAGCAGCACAAAGATGAAAGGGAAAAAAACAAGGTAAAGTAGTAAATGATTCATTTTGTACTTTACCCGATTCAAAGAAACCTTCTTGCTGGATAAAAATAGCGCGTATCAGGTCAATAAACGCGAACAGGAATAGCTCCTACACACGCTAACACTAGAACTTAGCAGAAACGCCTACTTGAAAGCGACGCCCGGCATATTGCAATTTGGTTACTCGCTCAGGCACATCAGCATATTCAAGGATGTTTTCATTCATAACATTGATAATCTCAGCATTAACCGTAAATTTATCATTTATATCCCAAGAGGTACTGAAATCAAGTTGCCCATAATCGTCTGCGTGTTTCGGTAACCCGCCCCCAACTTCACTTTGTCGCTGTATTAAAAACGATTCGCGCCAGTTATATGCAAGACGCGCTTGGAATCCATCTTTGTCGTAGAATCCAATAACGTTATAGGCATTGGCCGAAAAGCCTTCCACACCGCTACCGGGGGACATCACGCCTGACTGTTCAAATAAATCTGCCTCACTATCACTGCTGTCGGTAAATGTATAGTTAGCTTGGATCCCAAAACCATTTAACCAGCCCGGTAAATAATCAAAATAATGCAGCACCGCCACTTCAACGCCGTTTAATTTAACGCCACCCCGATTACTCTTTTGCGTGACCGTTTCTTGTACATCCCAATCGTCAATACCATCAAAGTCCCGGTCTACATCAAAGCCTGAGTCCTGTACAAATGTTTGGGTGGAAATCCAGTTGCTAAAATCTTTATTGAAGAAGTTAAGACTATAGGCGTTACCGTTGTCTTGATAATACTCTAGGGCAAGGTCGAATTGGGTAGCCAAATAAGGATTGAGGTAAGGGTTGCCCTGAGAGCGGCTATATTCAGTTAAACGAGTACCAAATACCGTCATATTGACTCCAACATCTTCCAATGCGGCTCTCGTCATGACTTTTGCTGCGGAGCCTTTGATAAAGAATCCGTTAGTAAAATCTAAACTGATATTAGCACTTGGCAGTAGTTCTTGAAATGACGTGTTTGCCTCATTAAACGTCGGCTCTGAGGTCGTGATGGTAATCAATTCGCCATCATCCTGTACGGTTTCATCCATACTCACATCTAACACTTGAATAGCAAAGCCTTGTGACGTGTTTTTTGTGTCTACGTAGCGCAGCCCGATATTTCCGCTCCAAGCAAATGCACTATATTCTCCTTCAACGTTTAGCTGCGTATAAAGCGCTAAAATTTCTTCGGTGTTCGATACCGATGCATTGGGTAATAATTCTGTATCCCCCCATGTTTGATCTTGAGAAAGGGTTTTCATAGCAGATATATAATCAGCGACGTTATTTATAAACAAAAAATTACGCGGGAAGTTACCGCTTTCATCCGACAAATAATCGCTCACTTTATTTATGGAAAAAAGGCTATCGTCCAAATCCAATAATGTACTGCAGGTTGAGACAGCATCAGAACCACATTGAGAGCGCAAAGAAGTATATTGGTTTAAGGACTTTTCTCGATCGGTATAAGCCACGCCAAAATCAACGCTCTTCGTCATGCCTGAGTCAAATGCATAACTCACATCAAACTTTGTTTCTAACACTTTATCTTCAAGCTCATCGCGATTTCGGTTATTCCAGTGCGCTTTTACGCCAGCCGGGTCGCCCCACTGAATACTCGAATCGATATTAATTACATCGCTCCCACGACTATCAAAAATAATGTAATCTGAGTCTGTTAGCCCCTCGGCGTTGATAATATTTGGAACATATTGCTCCAATCGTGGCTCAGACTCCGCTTTTGAATAGGACACATCCCCCTGGTACGTCCAAGAACCATTGTAAGCCAATATGTTGTAACCAATCGCCAGAGTTTTAGAAGAATCAGCACGAGTTTGAAATAGTCCATCGAGGGGATCAGCATTTTTATGGGCCGATAGAATAGTGTTATTTTCTGATACAACGACATTTTCAAAGCCATCGCGATGCAGCGGCGCTTGCATACCGTTACTAAAAGCATCACGGTCAAAATCGGTATAAAAAACATCCAGTGTATGGGTAATATCGTCACTTTGCGCAAATTGAAGGGTTAAATTGGCACTGTTTCTGGTTCTTTCTTCGTTATCCGTCATATATTGTGCACGACCGGGGTACCAAAGCGTTCCAGACGTCAGCGTATTACCACTTTCCTCAACAATAGGCCCAGGTGCTCGCTGTGCGTCATCAGCTTGTACGTTATCCCAAAAAGCGGTCTCGTGAGCATCAATACGATTTGTGGTTTTTATATGAGAAAAACCAAATAAAAAGCCAAATGTGTCGTCCATATAGGTATTACTGTAAATAGCCGAAATTTTTGGCGTAAATTCCTCCGCTAAATCGTTATATTTAGCGTTAACTGAACCCGCAATGTGTTCACCAGGGCTAGTAAGCGGACGAGCAGTATTAATCGTTACGTACGAACCTATCCCACCTTCAGCAAGGTTGGCCCGTGAAGCTTTTATAACATCGGCGCCGGCAATTAGTTCAGATGGCAGAACTTGAAAATCGAACTCTCTGCCGCGTTCAGATGTAGCGAGTGTACGGTTGTTCAACTTCACGGTATTAAACTTGGGTCCTAAACCTCGAACAGTAATGGCAGAGCCTTCGCCATTGGTACGAGAAATCATAACACCACTAATCCTTTGTAAAGACTCAGCCACATTCTGATCAGGAAATTTTCCAATATCTTCCGCTACGATACTGTCTTGAATTGAAGGTGCATTTTGCTTTAGCTCCATGGATTGATTCAAGCTACTGCGTATCCCTTTCACTTGGATCACTTCAACATTGCTGTTATCGGCATTGGTTTGTTGCTCTTGTGCAATTGCAACGTTTAGCCCAAGTGCAGTTGATACTGCGACACTGATAGATAAAAGTGCAAACTTACTGTTAATTTTCATATACATCCGCCTAGTTTAGATTTTGTCATATTCCAAGACGCTTATGGCGTCTTGTTCTTGGCCGTTGTATCTATGCTATTGAAGTAGTCGGCGGCAAACTAACAAGATCCCATCAGGAAACATCAGCAGACAGCCATTTTGTAAAATAAACGTTAGTAAAATGCACAATCAATATCGATATCAACAATTTTATAACTCGTTATCACGATTGATTAATACTGCAAAAATAAAACCCTAACATGCTGATTTAAAAAGCTATTAAAGGTAACTACAGATATTCAAAAATCTTTCTCATACTTATTAATCAATTAAAACACCCAGAAAATACAACAAAAAAATAACATTTTTCCGGTGAGACAAAATAGGTTAACAACGGTTCTTATGAGAAAAAAACTGAACTGTGTATTCGATAAGGTGATGAAAAATGCGCTACGGATAGCGGTGAAAATATAATGAAGGTTATATGAGCCATGCAACGAATAGCGCTGTGCTGTCATTTATCGCGACGCCTCATCTTCTAAACCACATCCATACTTTATTGTTACCGAACGGTCATTCCGTTCAGTTTTGCAATATCAATTTGATTCTTAACAGTCTCGACGACCTCGTATTGATGGGCGATATTAATGAAAATTTTCAAGTTAAATATTTTAAAAAAGTAATTTTTTAACATTTATTAGGGCTTTATTAACACTTCTATATATCGATTAGTGCTCAAATCATTCTTTCTAACTATGCAGTGACCGAATTAAATATTCAGCACATGAATTAGCCCCCTTAGGGCAAACAGCCATAAACGGTCTCATCAACTCAAACGCAGAGCCGTGCAATCACAACAATAAAGGTTTACAAAATGAAATTAGAGCAACTCGATTTTATGGTTTTTATTGCCTATGTTATCGGGCTTTTATGCATTGCATTGTGGATATCACGAAATGACCACAAAGGTGACCGAAATACCGAGGATTACTTTTTAGCCAGTAAATCTTTACCTTGGTGGGCAATCGGTGCATCACTTATTGCTGCTAATATCTCAGCGGAACAGATTATAGGCATGTCAGGTTCAGGATATGCGATCGGAATGGCTATAGCTTCTTATGAGTGGATGGCAGCGTTAACATTGATTATTGTCGGCAAATATCTTTTGCCTATTTTTTTGAAAAACGAAATATTTACCATGCCACAATATCTCGAACAACGTTTTGATGGACGCGTAAAAACCATCTTCGCGCTATTTTGGTTAGCAGTATTTATTTTCGTTAATTTGACCTCAGTATTGTGGTTAGGCGGTTTAGCAATACAAACAGTGGCTGGCATAGACTGGATGTTCGGTATGATATTTCTAGCTGTTCTTTCCGTTGCCTACTCTCTTTACGGCGGTTTAAAAGCGGTGGCATATACCGACATTATTCAAGTGGTGCTACTGGTTTTTGGCGGTTTGTTTTTAAGTTATTTAGCCCTGGATACCGTTGCTGATGGTGCAGGTGTTTTTGCCGGCTTCAATATACTCGTTGAAAAAGTGCCCAACCATTTTGACATGATATTAAGCGAAGATAATGCAAACTATAAGAGTTTACCGGGATTATCCGTTCTTATCGGCGGGTTGTGGGTCATGAATATAGGTTATTGGGGTTTTAACCAATATATTATTCAGCGTGCGTTGGCTGCTAAAAGTATTCAAGAAGCGCAAAAAGGCATTGTTTTCGCTGCATTCTTAAAATTACTAATGCCTATTATTGTTGTACTGCCGGGAATTGCAGCACTGATTTTATTCCCTAACTTAACCTCCCCAGACCAAGCATATCCTTCCATGATGGGTTTAATGCCTGCAGGCATTAAAGGATTGGTCTTTGCAGCGTTGGTGGCTGCTATCGTTTCGTCTCTTGCATCCATGACGAACAGTATTTCAACCATATTCTGTAGTGGCATAGTTAATTTGGCCACCTAATAAGAGGTGTTATGATCAATTTCATAACAGCATTAGGTGCAATGATG
>NZ_WTPY01000032.1 GCF_011378905.1 Paraglaciecola sp. 20A4
GTCCTCGATTATTATCAAAGACATTATTGTGCGGTGCAGAATTGATATCTAAAAGACGGCCTTTACGAGACGCTTACTATACAATAATATAAAAAGACAAAAAAATAGCCGCGAAATGCGGCTAGTTTAATATTTGAAAGTACGTAAAAATAGTACTTAAATCATACTTAGAAATCGTACTTGTAGCTGACTTTAACCGTTGTGCCGATTGTACGAGTTCTAACTGAAAGACCACTTTGCGTGACTTCTTGATCTTCACCCATAAGGTTTTTAACGGTCAACTTCACGGTTGAGTTAAAATCAGGATAGTAAGAGTAGGTTGCGTCTAGCGAGTGAAAGGGTTGTTCAAATGAATCTTCACGACCATTGATACCTGATGCCAAAATACGCTCACCAAATACGTTGTAAACCAACGAGCCACTGTGGTTGCCATTTGCAGAATCATAACTTAGCTGCATATTAACAACATACTGAGAATGACCTGTCATCCGTTTAGAGGTATTGGTTAAGTTACCCGCTGAAGCGGCGTCAATCTTGACTTCAGAATCACTCAAGGTGATATTACCTGATGTGAAAAAGCCATCTGCTGCCCAACTCAAATCGTATAACCACTCGGCTTCAACACCATATACTTCAGCTGTTTCGCCATTTGTGAAGCCAGCGGTGTAACTTGAGTCACCAACATTGAGTACGGTTTCAATTGGGTTCGCTATGTCTTTGTAAAAACCAGAAATAGCTAAGTTATCACCATCGTCGAAATATAACTCGTAGCGTAAGTCATAATTTTTTAATGTGGTAGAGCTAAGCGTCGTACTACCCGTAGTGCGAATATCGGTTAATGGATCGTTGTAACCAACGGGCACCACTTCACGTAAATCGGGACGAACTACCGTTTCACCATAACCAAAGCGCAATTGATAATCGTCGCCACCTACATATGTCAAACTAAGCGCAGGGTAGAAATCATCATCATTTACTGTGCCATTAAGAATATCTTCTTCACTGTAATAATTGTCAGAATCTTCTTGAGTGAATATCAAACTCGAGGAAGACAAAGAGACTTGTTTGAATGATTCGTATCTTAAACCACCACTGATCCGCCAGATGCCTTTATAAAAAACATCAAAAGCAGCATACCCCGCATCGATTTTCTGCGCGGCTAAGTAGTCATCAGCTTCTGGCGCAATAGGCTCGTTAAAGTTAATCAACATATTCGAATCAATGAATTCGTCCGTCAGGTAGCTTGTGACCGACAGTATGTCTGATTCGTCATCATTCACAACAATCGACGAATTGCTGTTATCAAGGAAGAAGCTTGACGTTGTATACAGACGCGCTCGGTCTACAAAGTCCCAGCCGCCTTTAAGTTCAACTTCTAAGTTACTGAATGTAATGGGTAAAGTGACATTTCCGCCCCAAGACTTCATATTGTCTTCCATATCAACAAACTGGTAGTTCGCACGCCCCTGAGCACCATCAATAAATGACCCAGTATAGGTACCGTCGTCATATGTATCGGTGAATTCGTACGCCACGTTTAATGGATTTTTCGTTTCCGCGCTCGACTCAGTATATTGCCAATCAACGCCCACTCCCATGTAGTCCAGAAACGTGTGTTGGCCTCGAAATTGGTCTACATCTAGCGTGCGTTCTTCGTAGTTAAAACTATGGGTGCGATCGGCTTCGTTGTCAGCAGCAATCGTAATATTTTGACTCGGGTTTTGTGAAATAGAGATTTCCGATTCATCTTCATTATCTTCGATGTAAATCTTGGTATAGCTGACGGTATGGTTCTTTAACTTGTAACCCACGCTCAACAAACCGTTTAAACGCTCTTCCTCGGTGGTCATTTCTGACTCTTCAAAGGTATCAAAACATGAGTTTTGAACATCTTCTGGGGTTAACAGTTTACTGGAACAGTCACTTGTTGGTGTCGCACTCGTTACCGCACTCGAACGGTCTGAATAGGTCCACTTATTGTCGTAGGCTATGGACGCTAAAAAGCCAATTTGACCGCCTAAGAACGCTTCATCAAAACTATTACCTATAAAAGCCTGGGCCGAGTAATTAGGATCTAACGATTCATCTTTTAGTGTTAGGTTTCGAGGAAGCGATTTGGCTAACGTTTTATTGATCACATTCGCTTGGGCTGCAGCAGTCGTATTACCTGTTATCAAGTTATCTTTAGAGATAATATTCGCTAAGCCAAAGTCACCACGATAATAAGGAATAGCATCGGTTAGTGCCTGAGGGATCCCATTATCATTGCGACTGTATGTGTAGCCGTCTGAGTTGTTACTATTACCTTCGACGCCAACTTGAATCCCTGATACAAATTGAGTCGGTATCGCCTTAGTACGAATATCTACGTTACCACCACCAAATGCGGCTGGCATATTCGGCGAGTACGCTTTTTGTACCGACAAACTTTCTATTACATTTGCTGGGAATATATCTAACGGAATAACGTTACGGGTTAAATCTGGGCTGGGAATGCTCGCGCCGTTCAATCGGGCACTGGAGTAACGCTGGCCTAAACCGCGAACATAGATAAACTTGCCGTCTACCAATGTTAAGCCGGTTACGCGGCGAAGGGCCGATGCGGCATCACTGTCGCCTGTTCGTGCAATTTGTTCTGAGCCTAAAATATCCGCTACGAAAGCCTGATTTTTCCGCTCTTCAATAACAGCTGCAGCCGTTCCCTGAAGCCGAGATCCTGTCGCCACGACCTCTTCCATCACTTGGCTTTCTTGCGCAAGCGCTGTGCCTGTACTAACCAAAAGTCCTAGTCCTACTGCGTAGGCGACTTTTTTAACTTTGTATTGATTGCTCACCTTAAACTCCTAGCTATAAATCGAAAAATAGGCGCTACTAGGCGCCTATTTATCTAATACAAAATTGGTTATTCGTCTGCGGCTGCGTTAGTAAACGCGTTGTTAGCCCAGTTGTACCAATCAGAAGTGGTATCAGTGTCAGATACGGCACCAATGAAGTCTGTTGCTTCAAAGAATGCATCTAGCGTCGAGGCATCAAATGCAGGCACTGTAATGTCAGTACTGGTCGTTAAAGTAGCGAAACCATTCGCTGCTAATACGTCAGCGTTTCCGCCAACCACTTCGCTCGAATCCGACTCAAACCACTCTTGTACTGTGGTTGAGTTGCTGCCAGAAGTAACCGTTTCACTGCCCGTATTCGCCAGTTGCGCACAAGCGGCTACAGAGTTATGAATAGAAACGGTGCCGTTAACAATAACCTCAGCTGCATCGCCGCTATAATTAAGACACCATGTTTGTGTTGCAACAGGCTTAACTAATAATGTGTTGTACCAAGTAGCTGAAATCATATCGTCTAACTTAATAGCGATTGATTCGTCATCATCACGGATAGATAAACCGTCAGTCGTCAATACCGTTACATTGGCGATAATAGGTGCTGACGCAGGTGCTTCAGTTGAAGACGTACCTTTAACACCGTCAGATTCAAAACCGCCGTTACCCATATTGACTGTTACGCCACTGGCATTGACGACAGTACCTTGCTTGATAAGGACATACTGAGCGCGACCTTGCCAACCTGCGTCGATATCTAAGCTATCGTCTTGCGTGTCGGTAATAACAATGTGTTTAAGGTCAACTGCCCCGCCGAATAATTCAATGCCATCATCGAAGCCTTGATAGATATCGACATAATCGATTTCAGTGCCAGAACCTACCGCAAACAAGCTAAGAGAGTTCAAATCGTTTCCTGCTTCTTGGCCTGCTGGCAAGCCACCTGCATAGTGAATTTTTACGAACTTAATGGTTCCGCTGTCGTCAGTGTTGTCGGTACCACCGTAGTAGCTCGTTACACCTTCACTTTCAGCGCTACATGTACTCGCTGAACGCTGCGCGTCAGTACACTGATCAGTTATACCAAAACCGTCAATCATCATGCCGCCCCAATCACCGTATTGAGGACCATTGCCGACTGAATCCAGACGGGTAAATTCATTAACAGAGGTAAATGTAATGGGGTCAGCCAACGTACCTACCGCTTCAATATTCGCGCCGCGATTAACGAGTACGAAAGAAGTGGATTGATTAAATGCAACGGTTGCACCTGCATCTACTGTTAAGGTAGGTCCGTCAGTCACGATAGAACAAGTGCCGCCATCAGTGTTACAGCCCTCACCTATTACCAAAGAACCTAAGAAGTAATGGACGCCGTCGTCGCTTAAATCGGCAAGCGTGACATTTGTTGTCAATGGATTACTCGCACTTACGAAAGCGGTAGAATATGAACAATCTTGGCCGTCGTATGTTCCCTGAACCGTCTCACCACTATCATTTTCATAAGAGGCACAAACATTCGTTGTGCTGTTGCCACCACCCGTTGTTGGGTTCGTTACGCTGTTGTCTACACTATTATCGATAACTGTTGGAGTAACATTGATGTCTCCACCACAACCAGCCAGTAATAAAGCAGTGGCTACTGCTGATGCTTTGAAAAGATTCTTAAATTCCATGGTGCTCTCCGATAAACGAGTGTTTTTTTAATGTGTTTTAAAAATTTGCACGAAGATTACCGTGGCTCGGTGACATTTTTGTTACATATAAAAAGTGTCAGAAAAGTTTAATAAAAGTGTCATGCAAAAACGCAGAAAGAAGCAGCGGGATTCAGTGGGATATTAGAAAATTCTTTTTATTTCAGATAACTAGCGAGATGACACTCGATGAGATATAAAAACCCGAGTGGTGTCATCTTGCAACGTAAGTTAGTTAATCTGTTGTTCGACGGACAATTCAGGAGAGAAAGCAAACGAAAACTCACTGCCCTGGGCCACTTTACTTTTAATACGTAGACGTGAGTTATGATGGTTTAACACATGTTTGACGATAGATAACCCCAAACCTGAACCACCCGTTTTGCGCGAACGCGCTTTATCTACCCGATAAAATCGCTCTGTTAAACGGTCTAAGTGCTTCGCCTCAATGCCGTAACCGTTATCGGTGACAATGTAAGTGGCTTGTTGGTCTATAAGTTTCCATTGCACATGAATGGCACCTTTTTCTTGGGTGTAATGAATAGCGTTAAACAGTAAATTTGAAAACGCGCTGCGCAGCTCCGTTTCTACTCCATAAATGCGCAGATTCGGGTCAACGTCCATGGTAATCGTGTGCTGTTTATTGGCGTTTAATGTATCGGCTTCAAGTTTTATGGTACGCAAGATTTGCGGCACATCGACAATACTTTCTGTTCTACGCTCGCTACTTGCTTCAATACGTGACAGCACGAGTAACTCTTCAATCAAACATTGCATGCGGGTAGATTGTGAGCGCATTTCTTCGAAAGCTTTAGCTAAAAAGGCCTCTGGTATATTTTTCGCACCGGGTAGCGTTTCTAAATAACCATTAATGACGGTTAATGGCGTACGTAATTCATGAGACACATTTGCGACAAAGTCTTTACGCATTTTTTCAATTTGAGTTAGCTTAGTTACGTCCCTTATTAACAACAGCAAGTGTTGGTCACCATAGGGCATAATACGGTACTCAAGTATACGCTGGTCGTTAACTGGAGAAGGTACTTCAATGGGTTTTTCATAATCTTTATTATGATAAAACTCAACAAACTGAGGATGGCGAACCAAGTTATAGATCCTGCGACCTGCATCATCCGGCCAGCGTAAACCTAGTTCGATACGCGCCAAACGGTTACACCAAATTATGGCGGCGTTGGCATCGACTACCACTGCAGCATCAGGCAGCGCTTCTGATCCTTCTCTGAAGCGTTTAACTAATATCCCTAGCTCTTTGCGTTTGGCTCTGTTTCGTCGTTGTAGAGTATAGATACCATCGTAAATATGCTCCCATACACCGTTCACTCTAGGCGGCGTTATTTTTTTACTCTGCCACAGCCAGTGATTAAGACGATAGATATTCCAATAGTGACTAGCAAGCAATAGCAATGCGCCAATAGCTACAGCCAAACTCGGTTCTGAGAAATACCAGCCGAGTAGTATAACCACCAGAAAATAGGCCGCTAAGCGACCTAGGCTTCTAAGCCAAGAGAAAGGGTAATACATGGCAGCAACTGTTCTCCTTTGCAGCCGAGTTTAGATACGAAAGCTAGATGTTCTGTGACTACACCTTTACAGAAAATCGATAACCAGAACCGCGTACAGTTTGGATCATGCTGTCGTGACCGAATCGCGATATTGCTTTACGTAGGCGCCTGATGTGAACATCGACGGTACGGTCTTCCACGTAAACATTGGTGCCCCAAACGTTATCGAGTAATTGCTCTCGGCTGTATACGCGTTCCGCATGAGACATAAAGAAATGTAGTAGCTTGAATTCGGTAGGCCCCATGTCTAATGGTTCGTCATTCGCAGTTGCGCGATGAGAAACAGGATCAAGTTTTAAACCGCTAAACTCAATGAGTTCATCACTGGAAGTCGGCGTAACGCGTCTGATAACTGCCTTGATGCGGGCTACAAGCTCTTTCGGTGAAAAAGGCTTTGTCACATAATCGTCTGCGCCAGAGTCTAAACCTCGTACTTTGTCTTCTTCTTCACCACGGGCGGTAACCATTATAATCGGAATGTCCCGGGTAAATTCGTGTTGCTTTAAACGTTTAGCCAATTGCACACCGCTACCACCAGGCAGCATCCAATCCAGTAGGATAAGATCAGGATAAGGTTCAACCACCTTTTCTAATGCGACATCAAAGTCTTCCGCTTCAATGGTTTCATAGCCAGATTGTTCTAAGACAAATTTTAACATTTCTCTGATCGGCGCTTCATCTTCAACCAGTAATACTCGTTTGGCCATTTTTGTTTTCCTGTTCATGACAAAGTCCGCAATTATTCGTTACCTTCGTGACATATTTATTAAAGTTACCATAAAGAGTGTAATAACCTTGCCTAAATCCACTAATATTTACCCTAATTCTGTCATATTTGTGAAATATACCTCTTATTTTCAGTCACTTGCTTTTCATTACAACTAGATTGCAATAATGGATACTGACTTGTTAATTTTATCTATAGCGCATATTCTTAATTTTCATCGCCTTCATGGATTACCAAATGACTAACGAAAAAAGCACGCTATCAAAGAAGCTTTTGACACGTGTTCTGTCTGTTTATTTTATATTAACCCTGATAGTAACAGTGGGACAAATAGTTACCGAGTATGTGAATGCTAAAAGTCACATAGCAGGCGAATTACAAACCCTAAAAAATACTTTTAGTACTAGTTTGACAAGGGCTATGTGGGAATTAAACATGGCGCAAGCTAAGTCAATTGCCACTGGGTTAATGGAATTGCCTATAGTGGAAGGCGTACAAATACGAGACGAAAATGGACAATATATTGCCAATTTAGGCCGCACCGCTGAACAGCCTCAATCCCCTATTCTCAAGGGAACGGTACAGGATAATATCGGCGGAACATTTGGTTATAGTTTTCCTTTAATATTTGAGTTTTCTGGAAGAACGTCGCTAGTCGGCGATGTCACACTTTACTCAAGTGCCCAAATTATTTTTAGTCGAATTGAAGTGGGTATTTTCTTTCTAATTGGCAATGCCATTATCAAAACTGCCTTTTTGGTGTTTTTGTTTATGAGTGCATTTAGAACGATGCTAACTAACCCACTAAATGAATTACGCCAACAAATATCAGATTTTGATATGGACGATTTAGAATCATCGAAACTGCACTTAAATGTTGCTGAAGATAATGAATTTACCTTACTGGAACATGCATACAACGGTTTGGTTGACGGCATGGCTGACTTTCAGAATCGCTTAAACGGTACGCAAGCAGAATTACGTGAAGCTAACCGTATGCTTGACGATCACAATATTTCACTGGAACAAGAAGTCGCTAAAAAAACCGCTACTTTAAGTAAAATAATGCTCGATTTAGAACAACAAAAAGATGAGCTTATTGTTAATCAACGTGAATTGCGTCAGGAAAACGAAAACCGCCAGTTTATCGAAGATGAATTGCGTAAGCGTAACAATGAATTAGCATCATCCATGAACACGCTCCAATTAGCCAAAGACCAGTTGGTTGAGTCAGAACGTATGGCGTCCCTCGGTGGGTTAGTAGCAGGTATCGCCCATGATGTGAATACACCGTTAGGGGTCGGTGTTACAGCCACCAGCTTTTTGCAGGAGCGTCTAAATACGCTTGAAAAGGCTTACCAAGAAAAAACCTTAACTGGCAGCACAATGAGTACCTTTATATCCGATGCACAACAAACCATCACATTGTTGACCAATAACTTGAACCGCGCATCCAACTTAATATCTAGCTTTAAACAAGTTGCAGTCGACCAAGCAAGTGAAGCCGAGCGGGAAATTAACATTAAGGAATATCTTAATGAAGTTATCCAGTCTTTGGCCCCTAGCCTGAAAAAGACGCAACATGTCATCAATATTAGTTGCCCAGATGAAGTTATAATTGTGTGCGCGCCGGGCATGTTGGCGCAAATCTTCACCAATATGATAATGAATTCTATTATTCATGGTTTTGAAGAGATCAATAAAGGCACCATAGATATTAAGATTAGTCAGCAACCTGAAACCTTAACCATTGACTATCGTGATAACGGTAAAGGGTTGCCAAAAGATTCACTTGCTAAGCACTTTGACGCATTCTATACCACTAAACGCGGCAAAGGCGGAAGTGGCTTGGGTACGCACATTATGTATAACCTAGTCACTCAGACCTTAAAAGGCGATATCGAGGTGTTTAGTAAACCAGGACAGGGCTTACAATATTTAATCACCATCCCGCTACATTCTTAACGCTAGGTTTGGCAGTTTTGTTTAAAGACTGCTAGGCTAGCGGCCATTTTTATTTATCGCAAATTGTATTCATCCTTTATCAACGGACATTAATTTATGTGGTTCAAAAACCTTAAACTTTATCATCTTACCCAAGTACTCGATTTAACCGAAGACGACATTCAAGATAAGCTTGCCGAATTTCCATTTCGCCCTTGCGGCTCACAAGAGTTAGCCACCATGGGCTGGACTTCACCTCTTGGCCAAGGTGATATGCTAGTACATAGCGCAGCCGGCAAGTTTTGGGTAACACTGAAGAAGCAAGAGCGTATACTGCCAGCCGCCGTTATCAACGCTGAGCTTGCAGATAAAGTTGCACTTGTTGAAGCAGAAACGGGTTCAAATGTGGGTAAAAAAGCCCAACAGGAAATGAAAGAAGAAATCGTTCAACGTTTGCTCCCTCAAGCGTTTACCAAAAATAGTTTCAGCCACGGCTTTATCTCTACCCAAGACAACCTTGTCGTCGTAGATGCCAGTGCTGATGGTAAAGCGGAAACATTTTTAGCGATGTTACGTAAAGCATTAGGCTCTTTGCCAGTCGTTCCTTTAGCGAAACAAAGTGTGCAAGAAGAGTTAACGCATTGGTTAACTGACAATTCAGTGCCTAATGATGTGGTTATTCTTGAAGAAGCTGAATTGCGCTCTATGGAAGAAGACGGTGCCATTGTGCGCTGTAAGAACCAAGACCTTTCAAGTGAAGAAATCATGAATCATTTAAGCGCAGGTAAAACGGTGCAGAAAATAGCCATTGAATGGGACGAAACCTTCAGTGCCTTATTGCAAGAAGATATGGCAGTCAAACGTTTAAAATTTACCGACGTAATGACTGAGCAAAATGATGATATTCCCAAAGAAGATAAATTAGCCAAAATGGATGCAGATTTTGCGCTGATGTCTGCAGAAATTGTGCGTTTCTCAAAACGCTTGGTCGAAATTTTTAATCTGCAACAAGATAGCGAATAATGCTTTAGCAAAGCAATTCTCGTGAAAAAGCCAGCAAAGCTGGCTTTTTACGTTATGGCACAATACTAGTTCCTGCTGATTCCTATGCAAAAATAGCGAGTGCGCTATCGTATAACTCCTGATATTCATCAGATTGCAGAACTGACAAGTCCTTAAATATTTCTTTTTGCACGGCTAAATTTAGGATCGTATCTTTTTGACTATCAAATTGTCCCGCCATAACAGCGCCTAAACGCGTGAAGTCGAGATATGAGATCAGGTTCGTTTGCACCGACATATCGCTCCAACTTCTGGCGACACTAACAAATTCATTTTCAAAGCCCCATTCACGCATGATACTCGCGCCAATTCGGCCCGCTAGCTTATCGATTGCCACGTTTAAGAACGTCGGGTTAGCAAATACTTCTGGGTGACGTTCTGCTTCAGTCAGAATGGGTAATACACCGATATTGTGTACCAATGCAGCTAAGGTCATGGTGTCAAGATTCAGCGTGCGGTTCTTTGTTTCTTTGATATGCAGTTGCATCACAGCCATAGCGGCAGCCACGACTTTCAAATTCTGTTGCCATACATCGTCCAAATAGCTTTTCACGATGTCATTTTTCGATACAAACAGCTGTTCCATGGCCAGCGCTGTGGCAATATTTTTAATTTGGCGCAGGCCAATACGCGTTACAGCTTGCGAGGTCGAGGTCACTTTGACACTTCGGCCCATATAAGAACTGTTCGAGATTTTGATCATACGCGCACAAAGCGAAAGATCTTGTCCAATGACATCGGCCATTGCATTTAGATTGATATTGGGATCATCAGCGGCTTTACGCACTTTCAATGCGATCGCCGGGAGCGTTGGTAAGACTAACGTATCGTTGTTAATTTTTTCGACCAAGATGGTTAATAACGCATTTTCTGTAGACATGTTCCAACCTATTGAGTGTCACTTAATATTAAGCTAGCTGACCTGTGTCGGCCACCTAGCGCCAATATGTATCCAAGCGTTTGATATTATTGACGAAGCTATTTTTGGAATAGCTTGTGCTGTTTCATCCGCGACGTGCAAATAATCCTAACATAGAATTTTACTTCTACGATGAGACTTTAAAAATATCTGTGCACTTAGGTAATTTACTCGGCGCATTTGTCATGATAAAAGAAACCTTACTTCTATCATCTTAAGGTTTCATTATGTGGAAAAAATCCATTGTCAGCACGATATGCTTAGCCGCATTGACCTCGGGCTGCACTTCGTCAACAAATTCAAACTCAAGCACCTTAGCCAATACTATTGTAGCTACATCATCTCTTAATGTGCTTCCTGATGCCAAAAATCGCTTAGATATATATCAATCAGTACCCTTAACGGCTGACTTAACGTCTCTTTCTAACAATCAAAAAGATATGCTGGCGCTGTTAATCGATGCAAGCAAAATAATGGACGAATTATTTTGGCAACAGGCTTATGGCTCAGATAAAGACCTATTTTTAAGCCGTATTAGCAATAATGACGTGCGTCGCTTCGCAGATATTAACTACGGGCCCTGGGATAGATTGAACGGTGACAAGCCCTTTTTAACCGATACTGAAGCAAAATCTTTAGGCGCAAAGTTTTATCCTCATGATATGAGCAAAGCGGAATTTGAAAGCAGCGATTTTGCCGATAAAACAGGCCTTTATTCTATGGTTGTGCGTAACGAAGACGGTTCATTGAAAGCCATTCCTTATGCACAGTACTTTGCCGCGCCATTACAAAAAGCAGCAAGCTTATTGAAACAGGCAGCCGCACTTGCCGAGGATGCCACTTTTGCGAACTATTTACGCTTACGTGCAGATGCCCTGCTGAGTAATGAATATCAGGCTTCTGATTTCGCTTGGATGGACATGAAAAGTAATCCCATCGAATTAGTCATTGGACCTATCGAAACCTATGAAGATCAGCTATTTGGTTATCGAGCGGCATTTGAAGCTTACGTGCTTATTAAAGATCTTAGCTGGAGTGAACGCCTGAGCAAATATGCGGCTTACTTACCAGAACTGCAAACCAACTTACCTGTTGCTGATATTTATAAGCAGGAAATGCCAGGGGCCAATGCGGACTTAAACGCGTACGATGTCATTTATTACGCTGGTCATTCTAATGCGGGCAGTAAGACAATTGCTATCAACTTACCAAATGATGAACAAGTGCAATTGGAAAAAGGCACCCGCCGCCTACAGCTTAAAAACGCAATGCGCGCTAAGTTTGAGAATATTTTAGTGCCTATCGCTCAACAACTGATGGTACCTGCCCAACGAGCTAATATTACCTTTGATGCATTTTTTGCCAATACCATGTTTCATGAAGTCGCACATGGGTTAGGCGTTAAAAATACGATTAACGGCACAGGCACCGTGCGCCAAGCGTTAAAAGAACATGCATCGGCATTGGAAGAAGGTAAGGCAGATATATTGGGCCTATATATGGTGAGCCAGCTATTAGATAAAGGCGTAATCACTGAAGGTAAGCTTGAAGATTATTACACCACATTTATGGCGGGGATATTCCGTTCAGTGCGCTTTGGGGCGTCAAGCGCACATGGAAAAGCAAATATGATCCGCTTTAATTTCTTCCAAGAGCATGGCGCATTTAGTCGCAATGCGGAAGGTTTATACGCTGTTAACATGGATAAAATGGCTGACGCTATCGACGCATTATCGCGGCAGATACTCACGTTACAAGGAGACGGTGACTACGACGGAGTGAGTGCTCTCGTGGCAGAAAAAGGCATCATTAAAGCCACGCTTGCTAACGACTTACAACGCCTGACTGACGCAAACATTCCAGTCGATATTACGTTTGAGCAGGGTAAAAAGGTGCTCGGTTTGAATAGTCATTTGTCTAATTGACCGATTAATATGCTATAGATATGATTTGCTGTGCTAAATTAATTGTTATAACGGCTGTAAGGAAGTAAATATTATTAACAGCAATCAATCTCTTAACAAAAAAGCCCAACAAGATGCCGCCGCAATGCTATACCAAAATAGCATTGGCGGTATTCTTGTTTCTCTTTTTGCAGCAACCATGCTGGTTTTCGCTTTTGACAGCACCAATTTAGCCAGCTTTAAACACACTTGGTGGGCAGCAATGGTTGTCGTCATTGTTATTCGATTTATCGATTCAATCTGGTGGCGCATTAAACAAAAAGGCCAAGAATATGACGGTCGACGTGCAATTCTACGTTTTATAACAGGTACTTTTGCCACCGCAATAATGTGGTGTGTTTACTGCTTAGGTGTCTACGCATCCGCGGATACCGTAGAGTTAGCGAGTACCATAATAATTGTCTCCGCTATGGCAGGCGGGGCAGCCAGTGTACTGGCTGCCCATAAAAAAACCGCGATGTCTTATTCGTTTATCTTGTTAGTGCCTTTTTCCGTCGCACTGTTACTCTCTAGCGATGATTATCGCCAGGTGTTAGGTGTACTAGGTATATCCTTTGGCTTAGTGATGAGTATTAGTGCAAAAAAGGCGGCTGAATTTACTAGCCAAGCAATACGCTTAAAAAACGAGAATGCGTTGCTTGTACAGCATATGGAATCACAAGTAGAGAAACGCACTCGTAAAATCTATGAACTTTCAAACCTCGACCCATTAACGGGCCTGTTCAATCGCACAGCGTTTTTAAATCACTTAAAGTCGACTCTTAATATTTGTATTGAGAAGCACCAACCCATGGCATTGCTTTTTATTGATTTAGATGGTTTTAAAAAGATTAATGACACCATAGGTCATGACGCGGGTGACCAAATACTCACGCAAACCGCCCTGCGCCTCAAAGAGCATTGTAAGGATCAACAATTATTGTGTCGTTGGGGGGGCGATGAGTTCTTAATTGCCTTACCCAATACGCAACAATCTGCAGCGGTCGCCCAAGCAAAGACCTTAATCGATTTTATATCAGAGGCGTATTTATTCGACAATGCTCAGCTTTCTTTAGGCGCTACAATAGGGATCTCCCTTTATCCCCAACATGCCGACAATGAGCTAAAGCTTATTCAGCTTGCTGATATGGCTATGTATCATCAAAAGAAGCGCGCAATTTCCACCTCAGGAGTATTTTCAAAGGAATTGGGTAGCATGCTGATGCGCGAGCAATTTCTTAAAGACGGTTTGGCAAGAGCGCTAGAAAATAAAGAGTTAAGTTTGTGTTTTCAACCGATTATGGCTTCTGACAGCAGTGAAATATGTGCATTTGAAGCACTCTTACGGTGGAAAAAAGATGAAGAGAATATTTCTCCAGTGGAATTTATTCCCATTGCCGAACAACACGGTTTAATTCGCAAAATTGGCACCTGGGTATTAAATAGGTCGTGTATTGTCGCCGCCTCCTGGCCTAAACCTATAGCGGTTAGTGTAAACGTATCGGTCAGCCAATTACAGACAGATGACTTTATAACCATTGTTGAAGAAGCATTGCTCGCCAGTGGACTGAAGCCGACACTGTTGCACTTAGAAATCACCGAATCGGTCTTTTCATTTGATAAAGACATTATGATAGACCGGATTAAAATATTACAAAGCCGAGGTATTAAGGTCTCAATTGATGACTTTGGTACCGAGTATTCGTCTTTATCTGTTATGCAAGATTTGGCTGTTAATACGGTCAAAATCGACCGTTCATTTATTAGTCGCTTAGACTCAAGTGGATTAGCCATTGTGAAAGCGGTTATCAATATTGCCCATGCATTTGATTATTTAGTGGTAGCTGAAGGAGTGGAAACCAAAGAGCAAGCAATAGCACTACAAAAACTAGGTGTGCACTTTTCCCAAGGTTTCTATTTTTCTAAACCGATAATCGAGCAGGACGTTGCGAGCTTTATTAAGAAGCCGTGTATTAAATTAACGGAACAAAGTGCAAGTATTACGTCTTAGTGAGCAAGAATAGCTAATAGGAAAGGAAATTAAGGCAAAGAAACATTTGCATGATGTTACTTTGCCTGTTTACTCGATTACTCGATTTTCAGCTTGTCACTATATGGCGGCCAACCAAGGGGCTTTCCAGCTAAAACGTGGAGGTGAATATGGTAGACAGTTTGCCCACCATATTCGTTGCAATTCATTACCGTTCGAAACCCTTGTTCCGCTAAACCATGCTCTTTTAGTACATGAGCTGCAACCCATGTTAAATGCCCAACCAACTCTCGATCTTCTCGTTCAATATCATTGATAGTAGCAATGGCTTTTTTCGGAATAACTAAAAAGTGCATCGGCGCTTGAGGATTAATATCTTTAAACGCTAAAGCGATATCATCTTCATATAAAATATCTGCGGGGATGTCTTTGTTAATGATCTTAGTAAAAATAGTGTCGCTCATTCTAATACTCCTTTTTTGTCGCCGTTAAGCGAATACAAACCACAATAGGATCGCACCCAATACCATACGATAAATCACAAATGGCGTCATGCCCATACGTGAAATCCACGTTAAGAAGAGATAAATACATGCATAGGCGCTAACAAAAGATAACACTGCACCGATAAGTAATGCATTCCAATCGACGGCATCTGGTGAACTCACTAAATCCAGTGTCGCCAGTAACCCAGCACCTAGGATCACCGGTATTGACAACAAAAATGAGAAGCGAGCGGCGCTTTCTCGGTCTAGGCCTAACATTAACCCTGCGGTCATGGTTATCCCTGAACGTGACGTACCTGGTATAAGCGCTACAGCTTGAGCCATGCCAACAATAAGGGCGCTTTTCCATGTCATGTCGTAGATATGTTTATTCAGTGCTGCTTTTTTATCGGCATACCATAATAGCAAACCGAAGCCGATGGTTGTGCACGCGATGACTAATGCCGACCTTGCATATTCCTCAATAAAGGCTTTGCCAGCAAAGCCAAAAATTAACGCAGGAATCGTCGCAATAATAACCCACCAGGCTAGACGACTGTCGTCAGTTTGATTGCGGCTAAAACCAGAACCAAACCACGCTACCAACATGCGACCTATATCACCACGAAAGTAAATCATAACAGCGAGTAAGCTGCCCACGTGCACAGCAACGTCGAATGCCAACCCTTGGTTATCCCAACCTAATAATACCGATGGTAATATTAGGTGAGCTGAGCTAGAAATAGGTAAAAACTCTGTAATACCTTGAATAATTGCAAGAATAATAATTTCAGTAAGAGTCATTGGCGACTAGCGCTCCATGTAAATTCAATTGGCCATAACTGTTGTTGGGACTTATCGTATTGTTGCCAAAGCGAAAAGTAACTTTTTTTAACCAGCGGATGCTCTATTTCAGGTGCGATCTCAGCTAAAGGCTGCAGTACAAACGCATTGTAGAGGATCTCTGCACGAGGAAGTTCCATTGGTACTTGCATAATAACATCGTCAAATGTCAGTAAATCAAGATCAAGTGTGCGCGGGGCAAACTTCTTACTTTCCCGTGTACGTAGATTTTTCGATTCAATATTTTTTAAAATATTAACGACTTCAGCAATTGGGTGTTCTGTGTTTGCTTGAACGACTAAATTATAAAAATTATTGCCGTCAAACCCTACCGACTTGCTTTCATATACCGATGACATGGTGAGATCACCAAACGCCGCATGCATAGCATCTAGACCTGACCTTATATGCTGCTCTCGGTCAATATTGCTGCCTACACTGATAAATATATTGTGCTGAGATGCCTGTTCGCTGATCATTCTTTACGCTCACGAGTAAACTCTACCGCCACATTTTTAGCTGTCGGCAGAATATCTGGCTTGCTTAGTTTAAGAGCGACTTTGTGTACTGGAAATTGTTTGAATATTTGCTCGATCATGGCTAGCGCTAACGCCTCGATAAGTGCAAACGTGCTATTTTCGGCGACATCTGACACGGTATTAGCCACTTCAGCGTAGTTTAGCGTGTCAACTACGTTGTCACTTAACGCCGGCTTATTTAAATCACTAAATAATACAATATCAACCAGTAATCTCTGTTTCGCATCCCGTTCCCAATCGTACACGCCTATTAGAGACTGAACCTCTAAGCCTTCAATGTAAATTTTATCCATGAAAGATCCGCGCTGTTATTGGTTAACTTTTAAGGTAATCTTTAAGAATTGTACCTCGTTTACAGAACATAAGTACATGACGTCACTTAGCATTTTAATTTTTTGTAGCGCTTATCTTTTAGGCTCAATATCTAGTGCAGTATTGATCTGCCGTTTATTTAGGCTACCAGACCCACGAAATACAGGCTCTAATAACCCTGGAGCCACCAATGTACTGCGTATTGGCGGTAGGCTTCCTGCAGCCTTAGTGCTTATTTTTGACGTACTTAAAGGCACGCTGCCGGTTTATATAGGATATTTTTTGGGATTATCGCCCATTGTTTTAGGGCTAGTAGGTTTAGCAGCGTGTTTGGGGCACATTTACCCGCTGTATTTCAATTTTAAAGGCGGAAAAGGTGTGGCGACCGCGATCGGTGCGATGTTGCCATTAGGTTGGGAGCTATCGAGCATTCTGCTTGGCTGCTGGTTAGTGATGATCTTTATTAGTGGTTATTCATCATTGGCGGCCATAATTTCGGTCGGCTTGGCGCCGATTGTCACTTGGTTTATTAAACCGGACTATACCGTGCCAGTCACTATGCTGTGCTTACTGATCATCATCCGTCATAAACAAAATATTATCCGCTTACTAAACGGTCAAGAAAGTAAAGTCTGGGACAAAGGCAGAACTAAAGAATAACCCATTGGCCGAAGCTTCTTTTTTCGCTCACCGAACATTAACTACAATGTTTAGCATTAATCACGCAACATCGCTATTTTATTGACATTGACGTTGCGCGTTGTTTAACGTCACGCCCTTAAATGGCGGGCAAATCCTCTAAAGACCAACGAGGCTGAGCCTTCGTCGATAAGCCTTCGTGTTCACCAGCTTTAAGGCGTTTTAAGCCCGCGTAAGCAATCATAGCCCCGTTATCGGTACAAAATTCTAAGCGCGGATAAAAGACCGTACCTTGCAGCTTTTTCATCATTAAATCGAATTCAGCACGGAGTTGTTTGTTAGCACTGACTCCGCCAGCAATAACGAGTCTTTTTAAACCTGTTTGCTTCAAGGCTCGCTTACATTTGATAGCAAGCGTGTCTACTACTGCTTCTTGAAATGCAAAGGCAATATTCGCTTTGGTTTGCTCTGATTGGTCAGAGCTACGAATAGTGTTTGCTGCGAAGGTTTTCAAACCACTAAAACTAAAATCTAGCCCTGGACGGCCTGTCATTGGTCGAGGAAAGGCATAATGACCTGCTTCGCCCTTCTCTGCCATTTTAGCTAACAGCGGCCCACCAGGATAATCCAAACCAAGTAGTTTAGCCGTTTTATCAAACGCTTCTCCGGCCGCGTCATCGACAGACTCACCTAGAATTTCATATTGGCCGATACCATCAACACGCACCATCATCGAATGACCACCTGAAACGAGTAAAGCAACAAATGGGAACTCTGGCGCAGGCTCGTCTAACATAGGCGCGAGTAAATGGCCTTCCATATGATGTACACCGATTGCAGGAACATCCCAAGCAAACGCTAAACTGCGCGCAACAGATGAACCCACTAACAAAGCACCCACTAGTCCAGGCCCTTTGGTAAAGGCAATACCATCAATGTCTTTCTGTGTGCAGTTGGCATCCAATAACGCTTGCTTAATAAGTGGAACAATTTTCCGAACATGGTCTCGAGATGCGAGTTCAGGCACAACACCACCATAATCTGCATGCAGCTTTACTTGACTATAGAGTTGATGGGATAATAAGCCCTGATGTTCGTCGTAAACGGCGATACCTGTTTCATCACAGGATGTTTCAATACCAATAACGCGCATAGTAGAAGTGGTGTTCCGAGTTAAGTTTGGGCGCACATTCTACCTTTACCAAGATGATTTCACCATATTAGAGTGAATAATCGGCGTCTATTCCAATATTTCCCATATCGGGTCTTTACATTGTTAGCGTATATGATTAAAATTCCGCACCATTTTTAACCGAGCCGGTTATTTTTTGCGCTGGCAGACAAAGTATTTATTTTTGAGGTGAGATTTTAATGCCAATCGTTAAAGTTAGAGAAAACGAACCATTTGACGTAGCGTTGCGTCGTTTTAAACGTTCATGTGAAAAAGCAGGTGTTCTTTCAGAAGTTCGTCGTCGCGAATTTTTTGAAAAACCTACTTGGGAACGTAAGCGTAAGAAAGCAGCAGCTAAAAAACGTCTTTTGAAGAAGTTGTCTCGCGAAAACGCACGTCGCATAAGATTGTACTAATTCTCTCCTAGGGTGTTTGTAATATTAAACGCCCTTTGCAGTTTTATCTTAGGTTCATTTTAAGTATTTCTTCGAGTCAATTTCATGTCCTTGTTAGATGATTTAAAAAATGCCCAAAAAGACGCAATGCGAGCTAAAGACAAAATTCGTCTTGGTACTATTCGCATGGCGTTAGCAGCGGTTCAACAGCGTGAAGTTGATGAGCGTATAAAGCTTAATGACAGCGATGTTATTGCTTTGCTTACTAAGATGGTAAAACAGAGAAAAGACGCTGCGAGTCAGTTCGGACAAGCCGATCGCCAAGATTTAGTGGCGATAGAGCTTGCCGAAATCGATATTTTGCATACTTTTTTGCCTCAACCTTTGAGCGAAGAAGAAATCAGCACCTTAATTGACCAAGCTATGGTTGAAACACAGGCGAGCGGAATGCAGGATATGGGCAAGGTCATGGCGTTGCTAAAACCTAAAGTATTAGGTAGAGCTGACATGGGTAAATTGAGCGGTCAAATAAAAGCTAAGTTAGCTTAGCTAGAACCCTTGATACAGCCTGTATATTTTTATAGGCGCCCACATAGTTTACTGTAAACAAGCCGCATTTATTTGCGGCTTGTTTGTTTATGCAGAGCACATATAGTGCTGTGCTGCATGATTTTATGTAGTGACACGATTATATTGAGAAGTTGACATGAACGGCCGTATACCTCGTGAATTTATTGATGATCTTATTGCACGCACCGATATAGTTGAGGTGGTGGATAACCGCGTTAAACTCAAAAAAGCGGGTAGAAACTATCAGGCCTGTTGCCCCTTTCATAATGAAAAAAGCCCTTCTTTCACCGTAAGCCAAGACAAACAGTTTTATCACTGCTTTGGTTGTGGCGCGCATGGCAACGTAATTTCTTTTTTGATGGAATACGATCGTTTGGAATTTCCTGAGGCGATTGAAGAATTAGCTCAGTATCATAGTATTGATGTGCCTCGAGAGAAAAACTCGACTCCCGCGCCAACGCCCGCGCAAAAGCAGCAAAAATCCGATGACTATGAGTTAATGGAAACCGTATCTCGATACTTCTCCCAGCAGCTTAAAGTGCACGTTGATAAAGATAAAGCAATCGGCTACTTGAAGAATCGTGGATTGAGTGGCGAAGTTGTTAAAGCGTTTGGGATTGGCTATGCCCCCACTGAGTGGGATGCTGTTCTGAGTACATTTGGCCGTACACCTGAGGCTCAACAACAATTACTCGATCTTAAATTGATTACCGAAAACGATAATCGCCGTCGTTTTGATTTCTTCCGCGAACGCATTATGTTTCCTATTCGGGATAAACGCGGGCGAATTGTAGGTTTTGGTGGTCGCGTATTAGGTGACGGTACACCTAAATATCTTAACTCCCCTGAAACCCGTATTTTTCATAAAGGCAATGAACTTTATGGCTTTTATCAAGCTAAACAAGCTTATCGTAATTTACCTCGCGTGATGATAGTTGAGGGGTATATGGACGTGGTCGCCCTCGCCCAATTTGACATAAAATATGCAGTGGCCTCTTTGGGCACCGCAACTACGGCTGAACACATACAGATGCTTTTTCGCAGCACTAGCGAAGTCGTATGTTGTTACGACGGTGACAGAGCTGGTCGCGAAGCAGCCTGGCGCGCACTGGAAAATGCACTACCTTATCTAAAAGATGGGGTTGAAATGAAATTCTTATTTCTACCCGATGGTGAAGACCCTGACACATTAGTGCGGCAAATTGGCAAAGATGCTTTTGAACAAAAATTGTTGGTTGATGCTGTTCCCTTATCAAAATTCTTTTTTGATAATTTGCTTCAACGTCACCATATTGGCAGTGCGGAGGGAAAAGCGGCTTTAAAAGCGGAAGCAATGCCCATGATTGAACAGATTCAAGGCGATAATCAGCGTACTATTTTGACGTCTGAGTTGAGTAAGCATATGGGCGATCAAAATCGTCATCGCTTAGAACAGGACGTTGCCAAAGCGGGCCAACATAAGGCGGGCGCTAAGCTGGATTTTACCGCGCTTAATAAAGCTAAAATATCGCCGGTCAGAATGATGATCCGTTTGTTGTTAGATCAACCTGGGATTGCAGTGCAGTGTGTGCACACGAACCCAGCTGCACTGGGCAATATGCAAGTACCTGGATTGGATTTTCTTAACGAACTTTTTCAGTTTTGTCTTGCTAAGCCTAATGCCAATACCGCCCATGTTTTAGAGTATTTTAGGGATCATCCTCAAAGCAAAAACTTGTCTAAATTATTAAGTTGGGAGTATGCCGAAGAAAATCAGGTTATGGTCTTTAAAGATAGTTTTGCCAAGTTACTGGATTGGCATTTTAAGAGTAGAATGGATGAGCTATTGTCAAAATCCCGCTTAGGAAATCTTAGCGTAGATGAAAAACAAGAGCTAAACCTACTTGTAAAAGAACAAAAATGACCCAACATATAGCCCAAGGGTGGTCGAGTCTGCTATACTGGCTAATTCGCTACAGCCTCGAGCCCAAGCAAAGTATTTAGCGTTTTGAGTGTGTTTCATCACACTCGGGATGCATTTTTAACCCAAATCGAGAAGTGTAAGGTATATGGTGCAAAGCAAGCAATCGCAGATAAAACTCCTCATTGCAAAAGGTAAAGAACAAGGCTACTTGACCTTTGCCGAAGTAAATGATCACCTGCCACAAGACATAGTTGACTCAGATCAGATCGAAGACATCATTCGTATGATTAACGATATGGGAATTAAGGTGTTTGAAAACGCACCTGATTCTGACGAACTATTGATGCAAGAAAACGCGCCTGATGAAGAAGTCGCGGAAGCAGCAGCCCAAGCCTTAGCAACGGTCGAAAGCGAAATTGGTAGAACCACTGACCCTGTCCGTATGTATATGCGTGAAATGGGTACAGTCGAGCTACTAACACGCGAAGGCGAGATTGTTATCGCCAAGCGCATAGAAGAAGGCATTAATCAGGTTCAGTGTTCTGTTGCTGAATACCCTGAAGCCATCACCTATTTACTTGATCAATGGGATATGTTTGAAGCCGAAGAAATTCGTCTGAGCGACATCATTGTGGGCTTTGTGGATCCTAACGAAGCTGATAATATTGCCCCCACCGCGACCCACGTCGGTTCTGAGTTATCTGAAGAAGAATTAGATGACGAAGATGATGATGGTGATGACAGCGACGATGAAGACGAAGAAGAAGAAGACACAGGCCCTGACCCAGAAGAGGCTCGTGAGAAATTTACCGAACTTCGTGTGCAATATGAAAAAGCTCGTGACGTTATCGCTTCTAAGGGTCGTTCACACGCGAATGCACGAAAAGAAATAGATGCCTTAAGTGAAATTTTTAAAGAATTTCGCTTAATACCTAAGCAATTCGATCGCATGGTTAAAAACATGCGTAGCATGATGGATCGTATCCGTGTGCAAGAGCGCATAGTGATGAAACACTGTGTTGCTACGGCTAAAATGCCTAAGAAAGACTTTATTAAAGCCTTCTCGGGTAACGAGACCAGTACCGTTTGGTTATTTGAAATTCTTTCTTCTAATGCACCTTATGCTGAAGAAATGAAAGTTCATCAAGAAGAACTTGAACGTGCCATCGGCAAAATGAATTCTGTTGAAGAAGAAACCGGTCTAATCATAGCTGACATAAAAGACATTAACCGTCGTATGTCGATTGGCGAAGCAAAAGCTCGTCGCGCTAAGAAAGAGATGGTTGAAGCTAACTTACGTTTAGTTATCTCTATTGCGAAGAAGTACACTAACCGTGGCTTGCAATTCTTGGATTTGATTCAAGAAGGTAACATTGGTTTGATGAAAGCGGTTGATAAGTTTGAATACCGTCGTGGCTATAAGTTCTCAACTTATGCTACTTGGTGGATACGTCAGGCTATCACGCGTTCAATTGCAGATCAGGCTCGTACAATTCGTATCCCTGTGCATATGATTGAGACCATCAATAAGTTAAACCGTATTTCTCGTCAAATGTTGCAAGAAATGGGGCGCGAACCAACACCAGAAGAATTGTCAGAACGCATGATCATGCCTGAAGACAAAATTCGTAAGGTATTGAAGATTGCTAAAGAGCCAATCTCAATGGAAACACCAATAGGCGATGATGAAGATTCGCATTTAGGTGACTTTATTGAAGATAGCACGATTGTGCAGCCTCTTGATTCTGCCACTGGTGGCAGCTTGAAGAACGCAACACAAGAAGTTTTAGCTGGTCTAACCGCTCGAGAAGCGAAAGTACTGAGAATGCGTTTTGGTATTGATATGAACACCGATCATACCCTTGAAGAAGTAGGCAAGCAGTTTGACGTTACCCGTGAGCGTATACGTCAAATTGAAGCTAAAGCACTTCGTAAATTACGGCACCCTAGCCGTTCTGAGCAGCTACGTAGCTTCTTAGACGAGTAATCAAGACGTCTGATATGTTGTAATACAAAAAACCGGATTTAATATCCGGTTTTTTTTCGTCTATTTTTTACCTATAGCACCCGCTGGGTATCAAAACGATAACCATGTCGCCAGCAAAGAATACCTATTTTGTTTAATATTTACACTGCAGATTCAGACTCATTGGGATACTCATATATCTGTATCAACGTTTTATCACCTGTGAATGCATTGAGCGGTTTATTATTTATAAGATGCAATATGCCGCCAGATAAAAAAAAGCGGCTTAGGTTACCCTAGCCGCTTTGATAATAAAGTGAGTAGATTAGAAATCATCGCCTTTTTGATAGGGAATTTCTTCTTCTAGCTTTTCTAATTTCTGGGTAATGACCAATGGCGAACCTGTATTTCGTGCTAACCAGTAATAGGCGGTCGGTACAACGAAAAGCGTTAGTAGAGTTGAGACTAATACCCCGGCAAATATCACCATGCCAATAACAGTTCTGCTTTCAGAGCCTGCACCACTAGCAAAAACCAATGGTAGAGAACTGAATACAGTCGTAAAACTTGTCATAACGATGGGACGTAAACGTAACATCGCGGCTCTTTTGAGAGCTAATTCAAACTCGACGCCTGCGTCACGTAATTGATTGGCAAACTCAACAATTAAAATACCATTTTTCGCTGCAAGGCCTATCAACATAACTAAACCAATCTGACTATAAATATTTAAGGTCATACCGGCAAAATAAAGACCAATAAACGCGCCGACTAAAGCAAGGGGGACCGTAAGCATGATCACCAAAGGATGAACCCAACTCTCGAATTGTGCAGCGAGGATTAGATAAACAATGACCAATGCCATAAGGAAGATAAACAAAATTGAGTTGCCCGACTCTTGATAAAGTTGGGATTCTCCTTTGTAATCCACTGATACGCCTTCAGGCAACTGCGTATCAACAATATTGTTTAAATACGCTAACGCTTGTCCTACTGTATATCCTTCAGCTAAGTTAGCGCTGATGGTAATACTGCGCATACGGTTGTATCGATTTAAGCGTGATGATGTAGCGCGCTCTTCGACCTTGAGCAGGTTATCCATCGGAATAAGCTCACCAGTGCGGAAGGATCGTACATACAAGTTATCGATACTTTGCGGACTACGGTAATCTTCTCGGCGTCCTTCGAGTATCACGTCATACTCTTGGCCTCTGTCTAGGTAGGTTGATACACGACGTTGGCCTAGCATTGTCTCTAATGTGGTTCCGATATCACTCACCGAGACCCCTAAATCAGCAGCACGCTCGGTATCAATATTGACCAACAGTTGCGGCAGCGTTTCTTTATAATCTGAATCTAAGCGCAACAGGTTAGGGTTTTCTTGCGCAATAGAAAGCAATGTATCTCGCCATCCTACAAGTTCTTCATAGGTATTGCCTTGCAAAACAAATTGCACTGGGCGCCCTACACCTCCTCCACCAAGACTCGAACGCATAATAGCAAATGCTCGGACATCGGGAATAACCGAGAGTTTTTGACTTATTTCGTCCATTAACTCAAAGGAAGAACGTTTTTTGTCTTCTCCAATTGGCGTGCCAATGATCGCAATACCAGCACTACTACCAAACCCTGGTAAACGAACAAGTACTCGCGTTGCATCGCCGCTATCTAAGTAAGGCAGTATGATTTCTTCAACTCTTCTCATGCTCCTACTATTTTCTTTAAAACTTGCACCCTCAGCAGATTGAATTTGAATAAAGAAGTTGCCGCGGTCTTCCTTGGGTACAAATTCGCTTGGTAAAACTTCTAGTAAACGTAATAAACCTAAAATACTAACAATAATAAGCAACGTCATTAGAATAGGCTGATGAATGGTTTTCCCTAAAACTTTAAAATAATTACCTTCGAATTTAGTAAAAGATCTGTCCATCCATGCACTGAAACCCGTTTTATGCTGGCTTTTCTTTAATAACTTAGAGCTAAGCATCGGAATTAACGTCAATGCCGTCACGCTTGAAAATGCCACAGCAGCTGCAATAGCCAAGGCGAACTCGGTAAACAAACGCCCAATGTTACCTTGTAAAAATACCAAAGGAACAAACACAGCAATTAACACTAATGTCGTGGCTATAACCGCAAAACCTACCTCGCGGGCACCGCGATACGCAGCCAGCAATGGGGGTTCACCGAGCTCTATCCGCCGAGAAATATTTTCAAGTACGACGATTGCATCGTCGACCACCAGCCCAATTGCAAGCACCAAGGCCAATAGAGTGAGTAGATTTATTGAAAATCCCAGGGCATACATCACTGTAAATGCTGCAACGAGTGAAACAGGGACCGTTACAGCGGGAATAATAGTGGCCCGTACATTACCGAGGAAGATGTATATAACAAATACAACCATCAACATAGCGATAGCAAGCGTCTCATACACTTCATTAATTGACGCCTCAATAAAGACTGAAGAATCATAACTTGGCACAATGAAGATATTATCCGGCAAGGTTTGTTTAATGTCTTCAATAGCCGCTTTCGCTGCTCTTGCAACCTCTAGCGTATTGGCTTTTGACTGTTTAGTAATCCCTAAACCAATCATATTTACACCATTACCGCGAAACTCCGTCTCATCGTCTTCAGCGCCTAACTCGACCGTCGCCACTTCGCCCAGTCGAATCAAGTAACCGTCGCTACCGGCTTTAACAGGTAGCCTTGAGAAGTCATCTGGGCTCAAGTAACTACGTGCTACGCGTACATCAAAATCTCGTTGATTCGATTGCACTTCTCCAGCGGGTAGCTCAACATTCTCCGATTTAATAACCTGCTCAATATCAGAAACAGTAATTCCTCTTGCAGCCATGGCGTTGCGATTAAGCCATACTTTCATAGCGTAACTGCGACCGCCGCCTAGCCGAACATTCGCCACCCCTTCAGCCACCGACAAACGATCAACCAGATAACGGTCTGCGTAATCGGTTAACTCCATGACACTCATATTGTCGCTACGTAGGTTGTACCAAACAATCACATCATCATCTGAGGTAGATTTTGATACTTCCGGAGGATCGGCTTGATCAGGTAAGTTATTCAGTGCGCGGCTAACGCGTTCTCGTACATCATTCGATGCCGCATCAATATCACGAGAAAGATTAAATTCAACATCAATCGAGGAGCGTCCGTTTCTGCTACTCGACTCGATATTTTTGATCCCTTCAATACCGCTAATGCGGTCTTCTAATAATTGCGTAATACGGCTTTCAATAATGGCTGCAGATGCCCCCGTGTAGGTAGTGTTGATTGACACGATGGGAGGATCAACATCTGGATATTCACGCAGTGATAAAAACGTTACTGCGACAATTCCAAACACGACGAGCAGTAAATTGACTACAGACGCAAAAACTGGACGTTTAATTGATATGTCAGATAACAGCATAAGAATTACCCTTGCGACGTGTGCGTGGAAAGTACCTTAACGGCGGAACCTTCCCGAAGACGAAGGGCTCCCTCGACAACAATTTTATCGCCTTCTTGCAAACCAGAAGTAATTTGTGCAATTCCGGGCTTACGTAAGCCTACTTTTACTTCTTGGCGTATAACTTTGTCATCTTGAATCACGAAAACGAATTGCTGATCTTCAATCGGTACCAATGCTCCTTCTGGTATCGTTAACGTATCGAGTATTTCTTTTTGCAGATTTATTTGTAGAAGCATACCTGGGCGTAGTTTTAAGTCTTCGTTATCGATTGTGGCGCGGATTTGTATTGCACGTGTCACGGGATCTACCCGAGACGCAATACTTGATATTTTACCTTCAAAACGTTGCCCAGGATAAGCAACAGACGTAGCGGTAACTTGCTGACCTTTTTTGACACTCGCTAAATGCGACTCTGCGATGGTGAAATCCATCTTGATGACATGCAAGTCGTCTAAGGTAGCGATTAGATCACCCGGCATAATTAACGCCCCAACACTTACCATACGTACACCCAGTAATCCGCTGAACGGTGCGCGAAGCTCCAACTCGTCCAGTTGCGCTTTCGCTACCTCTAGTTGCGCTTTAAACGCTTTTACATTGGCTTCCTGTTCATCAAGTAATTGCGCCGAAGCGGCACTTTTTTGGGCCAAATTATCAATTCGTTTCAACTGCCGTTTTGCTTCTTGCAAATTGATATCGAGTTCGTTTAATCGAGCCCTCTCTTCCCGATCATTGAGCTTTATTAACAGTTGGCCTTTTTCAACCATGTCTCCATCATCAAACTCAATTCGTTGCACAATGTCTGATTTTTGCGCCGTCAGCATCACAGATTCGTTCGCATTTGCAGTACCGAGCGCTTCTACGATTACTGGGAATTTCTGCTGAACCACAGTGTACGCTGTTACAGGGGTTGCAGTTGATTCACGTTTCTGTTGCTCCACATCAGTTGGCAGATATAAATAAACCAATAAACCACTAACCAAAATCAGTGCGATTAAGATAGGTGAAAATGAAATTCCTTTGGACATGGAGAAACCTTTTTATTTGTTGAGTTTTGAGTGTATGTTTTCTACGACTAAAGTCGCTATTTGGCTCGATATTACGTTAATTTTTTGACGATATTAGTAACATTTACGCTTTCTTACACTTTTAAATAAAATAAGCTACTGGGCTGAAAAATAAGTAATTTCACCGCATTTTATAAAGTAAATAGGGTGGTGAATTATAGAAGGCTTTTCAAAATGGAGGAATTAACGTCCCATTATTTTCTTAATTTAGAATTTTTAAAAATAATCTCATAAAAAAGGGCGCTCAAATGAGCGCCCCTTTAACACCGCACGGATCAGTGCGAGTTTATAGCTTAATTAACTGCGCAACGTGAGCGAGTACACATACCTTGCAACAATCTTACGTCGGTATACGTCACTTGTCCGTCCTCGTTAAAGTCGAAGCTCATATCAATGTCTTGACGAAGTTGAATAGCTCTTATCAATGCCCGTATATCAAGCATATCGACATCGCTATCGCCATCCCAATCACCTGCAACTGCTACAACCGCATTATCGTTGATAGGGCTGACCGCCATTTTCGTACCTATATTATTAGGCAAAGTAGACAGAGCCAGCAACTGGATAGGACCGCCAACATTATCTTCAGTAACTTCAAGGGTAAAGGTCAATAACTTGGTATTGTCAGGATCTTGCAATGTGAAACACATTTGTGAACCTGAAACAATATCGGTCTCAATATTACCAATTGGTGCACTTGCAGCGCCTACATAATGAGTCGTTAAGCCAGATTTACCGTCTATTGATTCATAACCAATCGAAGTGCCCAGCGAATCAGCATTAGCATGTGTCACATCTCCGTAGGAGAATATAATGTCAGGTTCATTTCCAACTGGCGCATTGTTAAAGACCACTTGAAAATCTAGACTATCAACATCACCACTGTATGGGCGCATATTATCCCACTCAACAAAAGTGAAAGCGCCGGCGGTTGCTACTGTGATACCTGAATCATTAGCTGTATCGAGTACCATATCGCGCCAGAATGGAGCAATCACACCATTAGCAGGATTTTCATCGGGCATTAGTTGATTAACCCAAGGCGTCGTCCCTTCATTACCGCTAAAGCTGATAAAACCGTCATCTGTTACACCAATTGAATCATATGCTTGGCCCAGTAACGAAGCTGGAACATTAAAGTTTGCCGTTACTGTGTCACCGTCAGCATCAGAGAAACCAATGCCGAATGCAGCCAAATCAATATAACCAGAACCCTGACCAAAGTTAGGGTTTGCGCAAAATACATCGTTTTCGTTAGTAGTAACAGAGTAGGAAGCATCTTGACCTTTAATGGAATCTTGTACCACGTTCCACGTTAAGGTGCCGTCATCAGCAACCGTACCATCAGCTAACGAACCTTCTACAAGTTTTACGCCGTCTGGCAATGATAAAGCAATCTCATATAAGCGGTCTTCAGAGGTAAAGTTTGCTCCCACTTGAATGGCGTAATCTATTTGATCACCGGCGACTAAAAACCCATCACGACCACCAACGACTTGAACATCATCAGCTGTTCTATCGAGATTTACGACGACCAGACCAAAGTTACCGGCTTGATCAGCACTGGAGCCCACATCAAATGCACCAAAGTATTTGTCACCTGCAACTGCATCAACATCCCAGCCAACACGAATGTCAAACGGGGTTATTGCCGCAATGGAAGATGGCGCATCCACGGTAAGGTTATCTCCTAACTCACCATCGACTAACGCGGTAACAATGGTAAATTCATCGCTGGCGCCTGGCGCTGAAGCACTCCAATTTTGGGTTACGATCAAATATGTACCAGACTGAGGTTCAATTAGACTGACTTTTTCTAAAGCCGTGCCCGTTGCACTAGAGCCTACAATTTCATTTGTCTCAGGGATCCCGTTTTCATTGGCATCAAGGACAACAAACAAGTCTAAATCAGGGGATTCAGAAGCGGTAATTTCAGCCACTAGATATTTAGCGTTCTCAGGTACATTAAGGGTAATAACGTGTACACCATCGTCCAAATCGTCCAAGGCACTACCATTACTGGTGTCTTCTTGAATACTTTCGGTGACAGCTGTCGCTTTAGTTAAACCATAAGAGCGCGCAGTAAAGCCATTTATCTCAACCGCGACGATGTCAGATATCAAACGGGTATCCGCATTTCTGTCAGCTGAAATATTAAACTCATTTGGTATATTACTGGTTGTCGCAATCACCGCAATTGGCATATGCAAATCAGGCGAGCTATCTGAGGTCAGATTCAACTGAGCGAATAAGAAGTCTTCACCACTTACATCAGCCGATGCTGTTACCGTAATTTCTTGACTTGCCCCAGCCACAATATCGAATGTCTCAGGACTGACCGTAACGCTTACACCATCAGAAATACCCACACCTGAAACAGACCACGAACCGTCTTTTGTAGCCGTTACCGTTCTAGTCCAGCGGCATGCACCTACGCAGTTATCATCTGCCATACTGGGAATATTGAGTGTTTTAGGATCCCCTTCTTCATTCGGGTTAGCCGCAAGATAATTTGCGCCTAATTCATCCATCACCAAACCGGTCTGATTAGCCAAGTCTACCTGGATTCGCCCAGAGCCCATGTCAAACCAATCGGCCGGCGTTTCACCGTCTTCTTTACGCATATTAGTGGTTGCTGTCATCATCATCGCAGACCGGATATTGTCTGGAGTCCAACTAGGATTTGCCGCCATTAGCAACGCTGCTGCGCCTGCTACGTGAGGGCTAGCCATAGACGTTCCACTTAAAAATGCAAAATCACTCGGGTCTGCTATATGGCCATCGTGACCAAATTTTTGGTCAGCAGAAGCCGCGTAAATACTTACCCCCGGCGCCGCAATTTGTGGCGTGATGGTGCTGATTGAAGGGTTAGGTCCTCTGGAAGAGAAATCAGCTAAGTCGTCTCCTGCAGATAGGATCAATTCTCCTTCTGAGGGAGTGATAGTCGCCATATGGCCTTCACCACTTGCAAGCCAGCTGCGCAGTAATTCTGCTTGTGCTGCGTCGATATGGATACCAGGTATCACGTACGCGTCGTTATCGACGCTACTGCCACCGTTAAGCACGTTGCCTAATACAAAGCCTTCTGCGCCACCAGCAGCAACATTTTGCGCTTTTTCAACACGTGCAATTGCGCCACGGTCACAAAGGACTATTTCTCCGCTGAAGGTACCGTCGGGGAAAGGCTGTAAACATTGAGCAGGGTCTCCCGCTGGATCATTGGCGTTAGTATAATCCCCTGCGTAAACGATAGAAGCAGTGATACCTAGCGAGTTACTGTTACCCGTTAAGGTTCCTAATTCGCTATCACCACCGGTAAATTGGCCAATTTCTTTTGAATAATCGATTTCACGTCCATGAGTCGATGCTGCAACAGCGGTATACCATGGAGCATGTTTGGAGGTTGTGGCGGCATCAGGTCCTGAATTACCAGCCGAGGTAGCCACAAATATACCGGCATTTCTAGCCGATAAAAATGCCATATCAACATCACTGCTCCAAGGGAATCCACCGCCACTAATAGAGTAGTTCATGACATCGACACCATCCGTTATCGCGTCCTCGATACCGGCAAGAATGGCCGCCCCAGGACAATCACCATAGGTATCACCCGCATCAGAACGTCCCGGATAACAAATTTGATAAGCAATGATATTGGCATGGGGCGCAACACCAGAAATTTGCGCAAACTCAAACGATCCAGGAATACCGTGACTTTCTTCACCAGCGCCTGGTGTTAAAACAGGTACATCATGCAATATATTGCCAGCAAAGGTACCCGCAGTGTGTGAACCATGACCGCTGTAATCTTCACCATTTCTAGGTAAGTTTGGGGGGAAAACATCGGTATCCCCATAATCGTCAGTTATTCGGGTATAGCTTCGCACCCCAATAAGTTTGTCATTACATATCTCGGGATAATCACCTGCGCAATCTCCTACGTAGACACCCGCACCGCGAGGGTTAGTATGATCGTAACCATCATCACCAATATCTGCGAATGAACGGCTACCGGTATTTACACCTGAATCTATGGTGGCAATAATAATGCCTTCACCGAGCGTACCCACGCCGGAATTAGTGACTGAGCCATCCCATATATTTGGAGCGCCTATTTTCACTGGACCGGTATCAGTATCCATTTTATACATTGCTTCACGTTCAACACGCTCAACGCCTGGCAGCTTGGATATCGCTTCAGCTTCATCAGGGGTAACTCTGATCGCTACGCCGTTTACGCTGTATTTATACGACTCAATAACTCGTAAGCTATTTGCGACTCGAGAGGCTCGAGTGATAAATGAACTCTGCACGCCCTTAAGGTAAGACACATAGGCTTTTACCTCTGGGGCTTCTACATCGAGTTTGGCGCTTTTCTGGGGGGCTTGCACTCTAGCGGATGCTGAGGTCGTTTTTTTGGGATTAGTGGCTTGTAGATCTTTAATTCCACCATCATATGTCGCCACTGGCTGGTCTGTTAATCTTACAATGTAGACATAAGGTTTATTCTCTATGCCTTTTTCTACTACAAACCTTTGAGCAATATTAGCTACAGGTGCTTTTTGATTCTTGTTTTTATTGACCGATGTTGCCTCTACGCTTTTAATTGCGGCTGATGAGACATCAAATTTCGATATTCCTTCAGCTAACTCATTAGCCGAGTGCGCTGACATAGACATCAATGCTGCAGATACAGCTATGGACAGTGTATGTTTCATTTTATCTCCGTTTCCCTGATGGGTTATTTTATAACCTTGTTATTAGATTTTTATTTCAAAAGTACGGATAATTAAAATGCCTTGATATTTTCCATCATGGCTACAACAGTAGTTTACCCGAACGGGTGTTAGCATATTTTTAACTTACATATTACACAATTGCAACTCAGTAAGTTGAATATGAATGGATTTACCTTTAATTAAATTGTATTGCCAAGTTTGCAGTCAAATGACATCTTGATCGCCCTCAGCATAACGCATTTTTGGGTAGCAATAATAGGCGTTATTAATATTAAAATTTCAAAAAAATTTTAGAAAAAAAGGCGATTAATCAAAGATTAACCGCCTTTTTGTCAATACCTCAAACAAATCAAAATCACTCACTGTGCGTGTATGATTTTGACTTGGGGTTTACATTTGTACTTTACGTCTAACACCCATAAAGCCTAAAACGGCTAAGCCCATAAAGGCCATAGAGCTAGGCGCAGGTACGGCAATGCTAGTAGCCGAGGCGCTGGTGTCGAGCGTTCTGCCAATAATATCATTTTCTTCGTAGACAGTTGCGGTCGCCAATGAAAATGAAGACTGTCCTTCACCAATGGCCAGTAAATCAAATGTTGCAACTAGGTAATCGCCAGCGCTATAGATTTGAGGGAGGAAACCTTCCCATAGAGTAATAGAAACAAGTCCAGCAGCTGCAGTGTCCACATCCAACCCACTGAATGTAGCGTAGTCAAAAAGTGGGAAGTCAGAGCTGGCGCTATCTTCTACATATGCAAAAAGACTGCTGTCGAATAAAAATCCAGAGAAGAAAGATGTAAAATCTTCCGTAATCCCAGTCATATTGATATTAACAGACACTGTATCCCCAACTGATGGGTTTACATTATCCAACTCGATATTGATCATATTGGCGTTAGCGGTGCCAAAAAACATTGTACAAACTAGTAAAAGTACTTTTTTCATTTTTATTTTCCTACTGTTTAGTTAACGGGTACAACTTATTAAATAGCGCAAAACGTGCGAGTACACATACGTTGCAATAATCTTACGTCGGTATAAGTTACCTGACCATCTTCGTTAAAATCAAAGCTGTTGTCTATAGTTTGTCGAAGTTGAATTGCACGTGTTAGTGCACGAATATCCATAATATCCACATCACCATCAGCATCAAAATCACCTTCCACGACTTGAACATCTGACTCTAGCTGTAGCGAAATCACAACAGGATCGTGATCAGACATACGATAAGCGTCAGGTGCAAAATATTTTACTTGCTGAACTGCAGACTGAAAATCAAGGTTATAATCCAACACCACTGGCTCATCTGCATTGATGTGCCATTCGGTAGTATCAACGACACTGTCCAGCATACTGGCGCTGGCTAAAGCGTGATCTAGATACCCTAACTCACCATTAAACGAATACGAATAAGCTTGCTCACCACCAAAGTAGTTTGCTAGATCAGTGTAACCCGCTCCCTTAATGGCGCTGATAGGATCTTCTTTAGCATACGAGTTCAAGTCACCAATAATGAGTGCAGGTGTTTCAGCAAACGTCTCGGTAATAAAGGCTGTAAGTGCTTGCGCAGCGCGCGTACGCGTAACATTACAGTTACCCTGTCCAGTGGCCGTGTCATCATCTCCTGCTCCACAACCTGATCCTTTAGACTTAAGGTGATTAACGCTTACAACTAAGGTTTCACCGTTTTCGACTAAAGCAAATTTCTGCGCTAAAGATGGACGGTTTTTACTGTCATCAAACAGTGCTCCATTGTCGTCAGTAATCGAGTTCTCACTCGTTAAGACTGCCAACTCTCCGCTTGGGGTTACCGACGCGGGTTTATAGATAAGTGCAACCGTTATGGCATCCGTGCCAATGGTGCTGCCACCATCAACCACAGCGTAAGTGCCCTCTCCCATTAACGCATTAATGCCTTCAACCAATTCTACAATTGCGCTGTCAGGACCAAAGCCATCATTTTCAATTTCCATCAAGCCAACAATGTCAGCATTCATTGCCACAATGGCAGCGACAGTTTTAACTTTTTGACGGTCGAATTCGCTTAGTCCATTTGTATCAGTGCCAATATCATCTGCACCACGACACTCAACCCCCCCCGTAGGACCACATATATTCTCCCCAGCATCTATGGTGTTGAAGAAGTTCAAAACATTGAGGCTAGCGACTTTGAGGTTACCTAGGGTTAATTCCGGTTCGCTGGTGCGTGGATTCGTTGCAGCAAAAGTCGGCGCTTGTGTCGGGATAACGCGATATTCACTAAAGCTGTAATCAACGACGCCCGTTAATGCAGAAACCGTATCTCCCATTCTTAGGGTATTATCTGCCGATAAACCGCCTGTGGGGAAAGGGACAACATCTGGGTTGCTGGTGTCGTTGCCATCATCTAATAACAGACGATTTAGACTATTGCTGGCAGCTAATGATACCGCTTCAGCAGAGCCAGGCGTGAAGATGTTAGTGGGATTGTAAAGACGCCCATTAGATAAGGTAAGTTGACCAAAACGCCCTAACGTGAAGTTATCTGTTACCGTTAAATCCGCAGTGCTAGTCACTAACATGCCTTCCAACGCTTCAAGATCGTCTAATGATGTAACAGGCAAAGTGAAATTAGTGGCCGATACTGTAGCGCTACCACAAACCAATGGTGCGGAAGTGAGGGTTATTTGAGTACGATCAAAGAACTCAGAGACCGTGCCTTTCACTGATACCACATCCCCTACCACTGGCAGGCTAAACGCGCCGCTGTCGTTAAACACTAATACCCCTTCGGAGGTAGTCGGGTCGGCGTCAGTATCAGCGTCTTCTTCTTGTATATAGAAAACGTTAGAATCAGCTAATACCGCTGTGACAACCGCTTGTACTAACACGGTTTGGTCCACTAATGCACTTGCACTGCCGCTGCCTTGCACCTCATGTATAAAGGTATCTGACGCATTACAAACTAATAGTTCTGCGGTACTGAAGCTAGTCGTAAAGTCAGCTGCGAGCATATCTGGTGTGCCGTCTACGTCAACTACTGAGTCAGCAGGTAGAGTAAAGGTACACGTTTCATTGCCGCTAAGCTCTGTGGCTGGTGTTAAGGTAAATTCACTGCCACTTGATACGCCCTCTAAAGCTACGTCACCGCTAGTACTGCACACTAGGCTAGGCCACTGTGAAACATTTACTGTTTCACTAAACGTAAGTCCGATTACGCTGTCTACGCCCACATCGGTCGCACCATCAACAGGTGTCACATTAACAACTGTTGGCGCTAAATCAGGGATAGTACAACCTTCAAATTTGGTTCCATCGAGCTTGGTACCTGGCGAAAACAACGCACCATTTGCGTTAGCTACCTCTGAGTGTTTACTGAAAGACTCACCCGTTACATCAGGATCTCGCGTTAATGATTGATTGTCAGAACCTTCGCTACCGTAGGCTACTTCGAATGTCGTTACACCATTAGAAATAATAAGACTATCGCCACCATTATTAAGGCCAACTGTATTAGAAGATGACGTTTGCACGAGTGCGCCTCCGAACACGCCTTGAGGTTGGCCACCACCAAATACAACAATGGCACAACCTGGTTCAATTGTGGAGTCAGCAGGGAATACGTGTCTTACGTCCACTGCATCACTAAATGTCCAACCACTTAGATCAACAGCCGTTGTCCCATTATTGACCAACTCAAAAAATTCGTCTTCTGAAGAATCACGGACGCCATCACCGTTAGCATCACCGGCAATATCATCGCTGGCAGGATCTGCCAGAAATTCGTTAATCACTAAATCTATGGTGACACTTGGGTCTACAACCGTGAAAGAAATCGTATAATCTTCGTCCATGTTGTCAGGCAGTTCGTCTAAATCAGTGACGTCAGCGGCGTTTAGTGTAAACGTACAGGTATCGCCTGCCGGAAAGTTACTGTCTGGGGTTATTACATGGGTATTACCGCTACCACTAAGCGATACAGAAATAGACTCTTCCGTCGAACAGCTCACCGCATTGGTCGCGCCTATGACCACGTCCTCGTTAAACGTTAAGGTAATATTGGAATCTAACGCGACATTTGTGTCACCGTTGGCAGGGCTAGAAGCAGTAATGCTAGGTGCGCTATCCGTGACGTCTGCGGTAAAAGTTTGCGTATTATTTGCAGCATTAGGTGTTTCTGCGGCAGGTTCTACCCATATAAAGTCACTGTATTCGCTGCCACTACCGGATAATTGTAGAGAAAATCCAATCGGCGTAGAGCTAAGTTCACTTACTCCGATATCAGTACTTGTAAGACCATTGGCAGCTCCGTTAGTCGCAGCCAAAGAACCTTCATAGCTTAGAAACTGTACAACATTGCCAATACTATCTACTAGCGCTATACCATCAGGCGAACCATTTTGAATACTGCTAGGTAGAATAGTTAGAAATGAGTAGTTAGCATTTTCAACAGGTGTTTCTATCGACAAGTCTAAAGTGTTATATGCAGTACCGTTGCTACCGTTATATAACACAACTGACCAGCCGGTAAAGTCGGTACCAATAGGCGCGGCAATTTCTACAAATTCGCCTACATCCCCACCAGCATTGTCATAGTGAATTTCATTAATAAAGACGCTGGTCGCTTGTGCCGTGGACGCACAAAACAACGCCAGCAGAGCTGGGTATTTTAATTTCATAGTTTCTCCTGAGATTTTATTGCCAGTTATCCGGCTTTTTATAATTTTTAAGGCGCAATGTTCTTATATTTCTATGACATCTCTATGACGGTCAACTAAGCGTCAATACGCAGCACCTATTCTCGATATTGTCACAGCATTGTTTAATATTCCAGCACACTTGACCAAATAGTCAGTAATCAGCTGTATAACGCCAAGTTTCTTTACCCATCAATGGGTTACTAGTAGAAAAAGATGCTGTTTTTGAGGAGGAAATAATCGATTAAGCGTTAAGATAACGTCTATGGAAAAAATTTATTGCATGAGCATGAGAATGATAACTGAAATGGAAATGTAGCGTTTTAAAACGGGTGCTTAACTTGCGTATTAAATAACACCCGTTTAATTTATTCATTCGCTATAAACGCTTAGCGAATTCATTTTTTGTTTAATCTAAATAAGGCAAAGGGTAATAACAACATGGCTAACCAACCCGCACTGCCACCACTTGCTTCAATGACTACCACATCGGGTTCAACATAAATAACTTCGTTGTTCTGACTTTCAATACTGATAAGATAGAGATCTGCATCACTGTATCCGTCGGCGACCGCTAATAACTCATGGGTAAACGCGTCGTATATCTCTATTAAAATTTCATAATCATCAGGATAAAAACCGCTTAACAACTCCGTTTCAACAGTCAGTTGATCATCGGTACTATCCCCATCGATATGAAAATCTGCGGTGGTATGATATTCACGAAATTCCTCATCAACACCCAAGTATAATCTTGCGTAAACATCACTGTGCTCATATATTGTGTCGACATCAAAATCTACACTAAAGTGATGATAGTAACCGTCGTAGTCACTGTCTGTATGTAACGAAACGTAGGCATCATAAACCCAATATTCTTGATTAACTTGCGTTGCTGCAGGTCGAGCAGCCAATTTCAACGCAACTTGCCCAGGGAGTACACCCTGTGATGCCGTTTTTTGTGCTGGGCTTGGATTGTCTTGCTCAGAGCTGTGGGCACTTGTTTGCTGCGCTAGGGTGACTAAATCGGTAGGATGGCTGGAGAGTGTAGAAGACTTTTCTAGCGTCGCTAATACGTTGCCAGCTTGGCGGTCGGTAGATTTAGCCGACCAAGGTAATTCATCTGCCTGTGCAGAAAAATTGCATATGGCAAACAATGCGCAGTACTTAACAAATGATATTTTCATGATGCACTCCCTTAAAAGATATAGGGAGTGTGATATTGATTGCATGAACAAAGACTGAAGATAAACTTACGCTAAGTTAATACGCCTTTGCACAAGTAGGCTACGCATCCGAAAATGTTGCCATTCACTCTATAAAATAGGTACCCCAACCGTCAAAATGTACTTTTTGTTTTTTCGCTATCGCCAATAACTTTACCGTGTCGGCATTGATCAACTCGACGTCGAGTAAACGCTCTACTACCGCGTCAAAACAAAAAATCGTGCCACCATCATCAAGCATTAACTCTTCGGCATCACCCACTTCAAAACCGGCTTTAAAAGCGTCGACTGCGGCTTTTTCCAAAACATCGAAATCATCGCCAGCAAAGTGATACTCAATAGTATGCGGCTTAGTGGCATCACTGCCGTCTTCAATCAACGCTTCGACAGTCTCTTGATTAAATTCAAACCATTCTGCTTGTTCGTCTTCACTCATGTGTAATCCTATGTTCAATTAAGGCCGCTAGTTTATCTGTTGCTTGCGTCAACTTCACTGTCTAATTGCGCTATTTTATCCTGCATCACTTGATGAAAGTATTCTGTCCACTCTCGCGTGGTTCGGCTGTTGTCGAGCTCATAGGGCTTACCCACATCAATGATCAACGTGCCATTATCCCATCGATTTAACTTAATTTTATTCTCTAGGTTGCTAGCAGCAACGATAATAACAGGCCGTTTGGCCAATTTTGCAATACGAAATGCGCCAGATTTAAATGGCAATAAACCACGTCCATAACTGCGTGTTCCTTCAGGAAAAAACCATACGGAAAGTTTACGTTTGCCCATTTTGTTAACGGTGTTTTTGAGTGTATCCATAGCGCGGCCTGAGTTTTTCCGGTCAATCATAATATTGCCTGACAACCAGTAGACTTGGCCAAAAATAGGGATCCACTTAAGGCTCTTTTTACCGACAGTAACCGTGCCCTTTAATGCGGCGGCACAAATGGTAAAAATATCAAAACTATTTTGATGATTGGCGATAAAAACGTAAGGGCCACCTTGCTGCGCTTCTGGCGCTATTCGCACCTCCAATTTAAGGCCAAGCAGTCTGCTGGTAGAACTATATAATTTTCCAGCCAAATGCACGTTGTCTCGGTGAAAGGGACGACAAAGGCAAATCAACACCAGTAATATATTGATTAAAAGAAAATAAAAGAAAACAGAAATTATTCGTAGCAAAGCCAGCACGCGAGATCCTATGGTTTAAAAGACGAGTTGATTATAACGTCATTTTCAAATTAGGATGTCTGATCAGTATCGTCTTTTAGTGGTATAGCGTTGATTTTAAGTTAAAAATCTCATTATTCTCGATTTATAGCCGATAATAATGAATATTCGTATCGTATACATACCTGAATTAGGGCTCGAGCATACATGCAACAATTTACTCACGAAGATCTTGATGACGACATTCTCACCGACTTACTCGAAGAAATTAACGAGCTATACGAAGCCAGTGAACAGACCCTAATTGAACTGGAAATAAAGCCAAACGATAATGAGCTGCAACGTGCGTTATTTCGTTCGATACATACAATAAAGGGTGATTTGGGGCTGGTTAATTTCACGCCAATGATCCCGTTATTGCAACATGTCGAAGATTTACTCGACTTTCTTCGCAAAGGTCAAATTGAGTACACCAGCAATATGAGTGACTTGGTGCTCTTGAGCATGGATCGCGTAAAAATATTTGTTGAAAACTGTATTCAAAATGGCAAGGCTGAATATGACGCGAGTTTATTTAATTTACTGATCATCCAAATTTCTAAAATATCTCCTAGCAATAGTGCTGAACACGACAAGATTTTATCTGAAGCAGTATTGTTACTCGATCCTAGCTTAGATGTTCGAGCCTTTAGCGCAAGCCAAGAGGATGGTGACAACCGCCCCCCGCCTTCTAAGCTCGCGACAACAGGGATCCCCAAACATCTGAGTCAACAAAAACATGGCGACATTTTATTCTTTCGTGAATTAATGAAACCAATAGAAAAACGCTCAATGTATTGGAATGGACGAGGCGATCGTATCGCTAAATTAGCCGCCTATGTGAACAAAGTAGCCGGCATGCCAATTGACGAAGACCAACTGGCTGTTGCTTGCTACATGCATGATTTTGGCATGGCATTTATGCCTATTGAAATCCTACATAAACAGGGAAGAATGACCGAAACTGAATTTAATTTGATGCGCTCTCATGTGTATAAAAGTGCTCGTCTGCTAGAGCATTTAGACCATTGGAATGAAGCACGAAAAATAGTTATGCAGCACCACGAACGTATGGATGGAACTGGCTACCCACTTGGCTTAAAAGAAGCGGATATTTGCGACGGTGCTAGGCTGCTGGGTATATTAGACACTTTTGATGCGATTACCCATAACCGAGCCCACAAAAGTCATGTGGTACATCCAAAAAAACGCGCCGTCATAGAAATAAATCGTATTAAAGATGGACAATTTTGCCCTAAATGGCTGGGTATGTTTAATAAATCGATGGCAGTCTTACTGACAAAGTAAGCTTGTATGCAGATTCAGCATTGAAAGGTAGTGTTATCAATACTGAATCTGTTTTATTTACATATTAAGTTCTTTTAGTTTTCGGGTTAGGGTATTTCGGCCCCAACCCAATCTCTTCGCTGCATCCTGCTTATGCCCATGAGTGTGAAAGAGCGCTCGCTCAAGCAATACACGTTCAAATACCAACATCGCTTCATCTAGAATATTGTTGCGTCCAGATTGCAGTTGCTCGTCAGCCCACGTCGCGAGTAGAGTTTGCCAGTCACCTGAGGCTTCATGCTGGTCTTTGCTAAGCGGTAACTCATGAATTTCGGGTGGTAAGTCGTGTGGTAACACTTCTTGTCCGCTAGCCATAACGGTAAGCCAGCGACAGACGTTTTCTAATTGACGAACATTGCCTGGCCAAGGAAGTTGCATCAAAATTTTCTTGGTCTCTTTGCTTAAACTTTTAACTTCAACACCTAACTCAACTCCTGCTTTTTGTAAGAAATGCGCCGCTAACAACGGCACGTCTTCTTTTCGCTCAGTCAAGCGGGGGATATGAATACGAATAACATTTAACCGATGAAATAGATCTTCCCTAAATTTACCATCAGCTACCCGTTGCTCTAAATTTTGGTGTGTTGCAGCAATAATACGTACGTCAACGGTAACCGGATTATGGCCGCCTACTCGGTAGAATTGCCCATCTGCAAGCACCCGTAGCAAACGCGTTTGCACATCAAGTGGCATATCGCCTATTTCATCTAGAAATAAGGTACCACCATCCGCTTGTTCAAACCGACCTTGACGCGCATTTTGCGCACCTGTGAAAGCACCTTTTTCATGGCCAAATAATTCTGACTCGATCAAATCAGCCGGGATTGCAGCCATATTCAAAGCGATAAATGTTTGTTTGGCTCTGGGACTATGACGATGTAAAGCTTGAGCGACTAACTCTTTACCGGTACCGGATTGACCGTTAATTAATACGCTGATACTAGAGCGAGATAGACGTCCAATCGCTCTAAACACCTCTTGCATAGCGGGCGCTTCACCAATAATCTCAGTCGCGGTGGCTAAAACGGGTCGATGATTACTTTTAGCCTGTTCACGCACATGAGTTAACGCCCTGCGCACTAGTCCTACTGCTTCTTCTATATCAAATGGTTTTGGCAAATATTCAAAAGCGCCGCTTTGATACGCATTGACTGCACTGTCAAGATCCGAGTGCGCGGTCATAATAATAACGGGAATAGACGGATAACGTTTATGAACTTCTTCAAGTAACTCCATGCCATCCATTTGTGGCATACGTATATCTGAAACGATTACCTCTGGCGGCTGATCAGTCTGCAATTGTAAAAGTAAGTCTTCAGGATTCTCAAAACTAAAACAGGGTATATTGGCTGATTGTAGGGCTTTTTGTAAAACCCAGCGGATAGAACTGTCGTCATCAACAATCCAAACTGATTCTGTGCTCATGAGGTAAGCTCCTTCCTGTTAATTGGAATATATATCGTAAATTCGGTATGTCCTGACCAACTTTCAACATCAATTTTACCTTTATGATGGTCAATCAACGTTTGTGCAATCGACAGGCCTAATCCGGTTCCTTCTTTTTTGCCTGTCACCATGGGATAAAATAGGGTGTCTTTAAGTTCAGCGGGGATCCCTGGGCCGTTATCAATCAAGCTCACCTTCATTGCTAGAGGATGGCGTTCGCCATGTATCGTCACTTGTCGCTCAATTCGCGTCACTACGTTGATTTTTCCGTCGCTTTGACCACTTTGTAAAATGGCTTGTACACTATTACGCATGATATTTAGAACAGCTTGTAGCACCATATCTTGGTCAATATTGCTTTCAGGTATACTCGGGTCGTAATCACGTTCGATAGTAATTTCGTGACTTAAATCAAGCTGCACTAAGGTGATTACCTTCTCAAGAACCCGATGTACGTTATGACTTTGAAAATTAGGTCTTGAATTAGGGCCCAGTAATCTATCAACCAAATTACGCAATCTGTCAGATTGCTCAATGATCATGCTGGTGAATTCTTTTAAGCCTTCTGAGGGCAATTCTCTTTCTAATAATTGCGCCGCCCCGCGGATCCCACCAAGCGGGTTTTTTATTTCATGGGCAAGACCGCGTATTAATTCTCGTGCGGCTTGTTGTTGAGCCCATTGCTGTGTTTCTTGACTAATTTTCTTTTGTTTTTCGATCAAGCGTATTTCTAGCAGTAACGTCACACCAGAAGAAGTATGAAGGCAACTTACCGTCACATCGGCATGGGTATGACGGCCATCAGCAAAACTGATCTGCACATCTCCATCGGAATACCCTTCACCGTGCTGCATATCTTGGGTAAAACGAACGAAATCTAAACTCGAATCGGCGATAAGCTGCTTAATCGGGCAATCTAAGAGTAAATTGAGACTACGCTCAAACATGGCTTGGGCTGCATGATTGGCTTCAATAATCACCAGCTGTTCATCCAATAAGATGACAGCAGTTGATAAATTATCCAGCAAGGTGTCTGTTTTAATATTAAACGGCATAGGGGCAACATATAATTTCGCACCAATTTGGTGCTTAGATATCTATATCAGCTCAATACAACCCCATGGTCAAGTGAATGATCCTACTTAGGACGGTTTAGCGCTGAAGCTTGGTGCAAATAAAATGTTTGCGTAGGAGTAGATGCAAGGATCTTGCCCGACTTGAGGGCAAATTCGATATAAAAATTATAAACACCCCGATCTAATGCAGTCAGCTGAAAAGTTTCACTATTTTGGCTAATTACCCGGTCATTTAAGTGCAAACTATAAATACCTTGCACCTTAGGCGTAACTGCCGCTTGAATTGCTAAGTCGCCGTTATTGTTATGGATAGTTTGCTCAGGTCTTGGAGAAATGACCGTGAGCTGATAACGGGTCTTGGGGCTTTGTTTTATAGTTTGATTTAGAGAATCATTACTTGAATTGGTCATTAACGTTGAGGTTATCGTTGAGCCATTGGGCAACTCAATCTGTTTACTATTCCCCAACGGCTTATCGGTATAAATGATTTCACCGTCCTTGGAAGTAACTTTGAATATGTTATCGCTTTGTCCGTTAGCACCTAATACAAAAAGTAATAATATCCATCCAATAATGACTTTCATAATTTTGGCTCACTAGAGATAAGGCATTCAGTTTACCGCAATAATAAGCTGGTCGTAATGACCCTATCGCATTAACTACATTACCCCTAATTGTACTGATAAGAGTTTAACAAATGGTACTGCTTGCAAAGTGACACTCTGCATGGATGGCGCGCATAAAAAAGCCTGCTCAGAGCAGGCTTTTTAAGCTAAACATTACATGTCAGATCAGTTGAATATTTTCACCCGATCGTAACAATAGTCAGCATTAAACGCTGTAGTACATGTCAAATTCAACCGGATGTACCGATATATTCAACAATTCTACTTCTTCACTTTTAAGTGCGATATAAGCGTCGATCATGTCGTCGCTCATTACGCCACCGGCAGTTAAGAATTCACGATCAGTATCTAGCGCAGATAAAGCATCCTCTAATGAAGTAGCAACAGTTGGAATTTCAGCTGCTTCTTCTGCAGGAAGATCATAAAGATCTTTATCCATTGCATCGCCAGGGTGGATTTTGTTTTTGATCCCGTCAAGGCCAGCCATAAGCATGGCAGAAAATGCCAAGTATGGGTTAGCTGTTGGGTCAGGGAAACGCACTTCAATACGACGTGCTCTTTCACTGCTAACGTGAGGAATACGAATGGAAGCTGAGCGGTTACGTGCTGAATAAGCAAGCATTACTGGTGCTTCGAACCCAGGTACTAAACGTTTGTACGAGTTGGTTGATGCATTTGCAAATGCATTAATAGCACGAGCATGTTTGATGATACCACCAATGTAGAACAAGGCATCTTCAGACATACCGGCATATTTATCACCGGCAAAAATATTCACACCATCTTTAGAAATAGATTGGTGACAGTGCATACCAGAACCATTATCGCCAACAAGAGGTTTAGGCATAAAGGTAGCGGTTTGACCATAAGCATGGGCTACGTTATGAACAACATACTTATAAATTTGAACTTCATCAGCCTTTTTAACTAGCGTGTTGAAAAGGAATGCAATTTCATTCTGACCAGCCGTTGCCACTTCATGGTGATGAGCTTCAACTGTCAAACCCATTTCTTCCATAACCATACACATAGCAGCGCGGGTGTCGTGAGAAGAATCAACAGGAGGTACTGGGAAGTAACCACCTTTTACACCTGGACGGTGAGCCATGTTGCCATCTTCAAATTCAGCACCTGAATTCCATTTAGCTTCTGAAGAATCAATTTTGAAGAACGAACCAGCCATATCTGTATGGAAACGAACATCATCAAATAAGAAAAATTCTGGTTCAGGGCCAAATAAAACCTTATCACCGATTCCGGTCGACTTAAGATATTCTTCTGCTCGGCGAGCAACAGAGCGAGGATCTCGGTCATAGCCCTGCATAGTGTTTGGCTCAAGAATGTCACAACGAATGTTTACTTGTGTTTCTTCAGCAAATGGGTCAACAACAAGAGTGTCGGTATCTGGCATTAATACCATGTCAGATTCATTGATGCCTTTCCAACCTGCGATAGATGAACCATCAAACATTTTTCCTTCTTCGAAAAAATCTTCATTTATTTGATGGGCAGGAATAGAGATATGCTGCTCTTTACCTTTAGTGTCCGTAAAGCGCAAATCTACAAATTTAGCTTCGTTTTCTTGTATAAACTGTAAAGCCTTTTCTACTGACATTTCGTCCTCCAGATTAAACGGTAATGTAAAATAACGTTGATATTGGTTAACTTAGCAATGCTCGAAGCGATAATCATGCCAACCACAATATTGGCAAAATCGCTGATATATGGGCTTTTAGAGTAGACACGGCTCGCTGCGCCTAGCACGATTGCACCAATCGAGTGATTATGCGCACCATTAAGGTGCGTAACAGGTAGTATCCCACTTACGCGCTCGCAAAGGTGACGCTTATTAGTGCAAATATATATTTGTAACGTTAAATATATATAAACACTAAATGGTGTTCGCAAAATGCACATTAAAACTGTACAATCCGCGCCCTATAAATTCAGTTAATGGTGGTTAAATCCACCCATACAAGAGAAACTACTATGAGCGCATCGCAAACCTCGACTGCCAACTTGAGGAACATAGCAATTATTGCCCACGTTGACCATGGAAAAACCACCTTAGTTGACAAACTTTTACAACAGTCCGGAACTCTTGAGAGCAGAGGCGTTGCTGAAGAACGGGTTATGGACTCTAACGATATCGAGAAAGAGCGCGGTATTACCATACTTGCTAAAAATACTGCGATACGTTGGAATGACTACCGCATTAATATAGTAGACACTCCTGGACACGCCGATTTCGGTGGAGAAGTGGAACGTGTAATGTCTATGGTTGATTCCGTATTGTTGCTCGTTGATGCGCAAGAAGGCCCTATGCCACAAACGCGTTTTGTGACACAAAAAGCATTTGCTCAAGGTCTTAAACCAATCGTAGTGCTTAATAAAATCGATAAACCTGGCGCACGGCCTGATTGGGTTATCGATCAAGTTTTTGATTTGTTCGACAACTTAGGTGCCACTGATGACCAACTTGACTTCCAAGTTGTGTACGCATCAGCACTTAACGGCTGGGCAAGTTTAGACGCTGACCAACCTAGCGAAGATATGACCCCGTTGTTTGAAACTGTCGTTAAACACGTTAAACCACCTAGTGGCGATATCGATGGTCCTTTCCAAATGCAAATTTCTCAACTTGATTACAACTCTTATGTTGGCGTAATTGGTGTTGGTCGCATCTCACGTGGTTCTGCTCGTGTTAATCAGGCAGTTACGGTTATCAGTGCTGATGGCACAAAACGTAACGGTAAAATAGGCCAGATATTGGGCTATATGGGGCTTGACCGGACTGAAGTTGAAGTTGGTACTGTTGGCGACATCGTTGCTGTTACCGGTGTAGGCGAGCTTAAGATTTCTGACACGATATGTGATCAGAACAATGTTGAAGCTTTACCTCCCCTGTCTGTTGATGAACCAACCGTAACAATGACATTCCAAGTAAACAACTCACCATTTTGTGGTAAAGAAGGTAAATACGTAACGTCACGTAATATCCTTGAACGTTTACAAGATGAATTAATTCACAACGTAGCCTTACGTGTGGACGAAACTGCCGATCCGGATAAATTCCGTGTTTCAGGTCGGGGTGAATTACACTTAGGTATATTGATAGAAAATATGCGTCGTGAAGGTTACGAGTTAGCAGTATCACGTCCAGAAGTAATTTTACGTGAAGTTGACGGCAAATTAGAAGAACCTTTTGAAACAGTGACCATCGATTGCGAAGAGCAACATCAAGGGTCAATTATGGAGCAAATTGGCTTACGTAAAGGTGAGTTAACAAATATGTCTCCAGATGGTAAAGGCCGTATTCGTATGGACTTCATCATTCCTAGTCGTGGCCTAATCGGTTTCCAAACTGATTTCCTAACGATGACTTCTGGTTCAGGTTTGCTTTACCACACATTTGATCATTATGGTCCGCATAAAGGTGGAAACATCGGTCAGCGTAAAAATGGTGTGTTGATTGCCAACGCTACAGGTAAAGCCCTTACTAACGCCTTGTTTAACTTGCAAGAACGTGGACGTATGTTTATTGGCCACGCGACCGAAGTATACGAAGGCATGTTAATTGGTATTCATACTCGTGAAAACGATTTGACGGTTAATGCCCTTAAAGGCAAGCAATTAACTAACGTTCGCTCTTCAGGTACAGATGAGGCACAAACTTTAATACCGCCTATCGTTATGTCACTAGAGCAAGCTTTAGAGTTCATTGATAATGATGAGCTGGTAGAAGTGACCCCTAAAAGCATTCGATTACGTAAGAAACTTCTTACTGAAAATGATCGTAAACGTGCCGGTCGCTCAAAAGAGTAATTATTAAACCCCATTAAAAAACGGCTCTCTTGAGCCGTTTTTTTATATCTATAAAATAGGTCTTTTTACTTAAATATCTTTCTTCTGAAACCTAATATAGCCAACACTATTAGCCCCCATAACCCAACACTGCCGCCAGAACCTCCAGAGCTCGAATCACCACCGCTATTCTGTCCTAGCGAAGTGTTTGTAGCGGGTGCTAATTCAGAATGCGTCACGATAGCTGTATCAACTACAACTACGTCACTAATGATAATCAAATTATCACCAGAAATAGCCACCCCAGCTGTAGCTTGTGCTTGCGTGTAGTCACGCAAAGGTGCGGCACTGGCAGCACCTCCCAGATTAAATCTATCCAGAGCAGCAATGGCATCAACGATATCCATGCCCTCACCTAAAACTTGACCGAATACGGTAAAGCCACCGTTTTGCATATCTAAGTTGATACTATTATCACTGACGTTAATAAACCATTGAGAGGTGGCACTATCGGCATTACCTCCCAGTTTAGCCATAGCGATTGTACCTCGTCGATTAGACAGCAGAGGTTCATTTCGTACGGGACTGCCAGTCGGCACCGTATCCAAGGGTAGAATAGCGTTATATTGGAACCCACCTGCTTGCACTACAAAACCAGGCTCAGAACGATGCACTACATTATTGGCATAAGCTCCAGAATCCACATAACTCAAAAAATTCGCAACCGTTTGCGGAGTTGTATTATCGAACAGGTTAACGTTCACATTACCAAGCACCGTTTTTATTTGTACTTCAGTTGCATTCGCTAGTCCTACTGACACACTGGATAACGTAGCAACGATGGCTAACGTGTAAAATTGAAATCTCATAAACAGCTTATACTTCGCATATATTAAAGTATCCTTATACTAATAGATTCTGATCATAGAAAACTTAACAATTTGTAATCATTTTTAGAAATCCCTAAGCGACAAATAGGCAGTGGGTATCCCTAAGATAATTTAGCGAATACTTGTTTGCGCACAGATAACAACATTATTGCTTTATATGCACAGAAATTGTTTTCTAGCGATGCAAAACACCTGACAAAATGTACTCACAAGACTAATTTGGATCCGCCATTTCCGAATACAGATTAGTATTTACTAATAGATTCGATTTAGCTTGGGTTCATTTTTTATGTCACTTAGCATGGTAACCGTTAATACCACAGGGGTTAACGTATCGGATACCGCGTATCGGATACCGCGTATCGGATACCGCGTATCGCATACCGCGTATTGGGACGACATTATTCCAGACGTAAAAAAAAGGCTACCTCGGTCGCGGCGCGATTGAGGATAGCCCTTTCTTTATTGGGAGTCTGGCAGTCTCTTCCGCCAATATCGATTGTCTTAGGTATTTTTTCGCGCACAACGAAAAAAGCCACCCGATTTGAAGTGACCCCCAATAGTTGGACATTCCAATTACTGGGGGTCTTTTTATGTCCAAACATCATAGAGTATTTAAG
>NZ_WTPY01000033.1 GCF_011378905.1 Paraglaciecola sp. 20A4
AAAAAGCGATTAGCATATATTCGGCTGACCGTTTTTTCTACCCGTTCAAGTTATGCACTTATTCTTTGAATCCAAGCGTTTTTTTGGTGTTGTGTCCTTATTATTATTTAGCTTAATTCCTTGGTTAACTTACCAAGGACATCAAGCAATACTGCTGGATTTTAGTGAACAACGATTTCATTTGTTTAGCATGACTTTTTGGCCCCAAGACCTTGTTTTAGTCTCGTGGATTTTTGTTATAGCTGCGTTTTTACTGTTTTTTGTTACCACTGTTGTTGGTCGAGTTTGGTGTGGTTTTATGTGTCCGCAAACAGTGTATACCTTTGTGTTTATTTGGTTAGAAGAAAAAATAGAAGGAAGCCGCAACAAACGTATTCATTTGGATCAACAAGACTGGTCATTAGCTAAGGTGTTTCAAAAGTTAATTAAACATGGCGCTTGGTTAAGTGTATCCGTTTTTACGGCACTAACCTTTGTGGGATATTTTGTGCCGATTCAGTCATTATTCATTAATTTTTTCAACGCTAACATTGGTTTCTGGCCACTCTTTTGGGTATTGCTTTTTACGTTTTGTACTTACGCCAACGCAGGTTGGATGCGCGAAATAATGTGCACTCATATGTGCCCTTACTCGCGTTTTCAATCCGCCATGTTTGACAATGATACTAAGACGGTAACCTATGACCATCAGCGCGGCGAAGGTCGTGGACCACGATCTAAAAAACTATCTAGGAAAGAAGTCGCAGCTAAAGGTATGGGGGATTGTATAGATTGTAATCTGTGTGTGCAGGTTTGTCCCACTGGAATTGACATTAGAAACGGCTTGCAATACGAGTGCATTAACTGCGGTGCATGCGTGGACGCATGTAACAATGTCATGGATAATATGAATTATTCTAGAGGCTTAATTAGTTTCACCTCTGTAGCTGCACTAGCAGGTCAACAAGCCAAATTACTGCGACCAAAAGTACTCGGATACTTTTTTGTTACCGTTGTAATTTTAATCGTTATGGTGTTTCAATATAATGCTCGTAAAGAACTTGACCTAAACGTAGTTCGAGACAGAACATCATTGTATCGTGAAAGTAATTTAGGCATGGTTGAAAATACGTATACCTTAGTCCTCATGAATAAATCACAGTCAACCATACCCGTTACCATTCAAGTACATGATTTAGTTTACCAAACACTTTCTGGTGACACCCATTTAACTTTAGCGCCTGGCGAACTGCTGCATCATCCAGTTTCTATATCTGTTAATCCAGCAACGTTACAACAGGCCGTAACTCCCTTTTATTTTACCCTCACAAGAGATAATACTGAAGAACCAACTAAACAAAAAGCTACTTTTATCTACCGATAGAAAGTCCTAAGTTAATAGCAAGCAAGCAAAAGTAGAGCAGCTAATTACTTAGATAATGTAGTAACAGGTGTTGTAGTCAACTAATTCACAAACTTTGGATTAGTTTGACTCTCCGCTCTGCAGGGGGCTGACCGTTGTAGATCCTACGAAGACATCCACCTTGACCCTACGAAGACATCCATGTTTCTATACAGAACAAAAAAAGGTACGGTGCGGTAAAATATACTACCTTTGCAATGCGTTAACGCGCGGGCTAAAAATGACCTAAGACGAAAGGCAGAAAATTCTGTTTTTAATACGTGAATGTCGACAATGAGTATTTTTAGAAAATACTATTGTTAGGTTTTTTAAGGAGGAAAGTATGAAGAAAATTTTAGGGATGGCGTCCATTGCCTTTTTGACGGGATGTGCATCAGCTAATTATTCGGACATCAACACTAGCCAAGCCGTTATTAGCAATCTCAAAGTGATTGAACTGGGTAAAGCTGGAACAAAAAAGCATCAGTTAGATGTCAAATTTGATTATAGCATCAAGGACTATAGTGACGTTACTGGGCTGTATAAATGCTCAATCTTGTTTACGAGCTCTCAGGAGGAACTGGTAACGGTCACTACAAAGCGAGAGCCGTGCAAAATTGATTCTGAAAGTGGTTCTGTATCAATTAAGTGGGATACCCCTTTATCAACGAGTGCTGGTTACTCAAAGGAAAGTTTACGCAAAATGGTATTCCCCCTCGAGTATCAAGTGACTATACATCAGAAGAGGACAAAGAATTCAAATGTCGTGATAGGAATGAGCCAACCTCTTTACATAACCTCAGATACATAACTGACGTTTGAACACGCTTGTTTATCCAGTAAGGGATAAAACACGGCGCTTCTTCACTGTTATCGCGTCGTGTTTTTGGCCATTAAAAATATACAGACCTATAAGTTTACGTAAAATAAAGTAAATATTCTGTTCCGCAAGATTACTCAACGGAATGCGCTGATTACCGGGCGCCGGGCGCCGGGCACCGAGCACCGGACGCTCATCACCAAATAAGTCTAGTTCAGGCCTTAAATTTGAATCTGCTACCTTTTATCATGAATGTCCTTATATCTTCTTTTTATATACCAATTAAGTTTTGATAGGAGTAGCTTGCATAGCCAACAGCTTTGTTGGCTAATTGGTAGGGGGTTTGGGGTAAGCCTAGTTTCAGTAATTCTCTCTATTTCTTGACATATTCATCCCTTAATTCTCGCTTCTGAATTTTGCCAATCGTGCTTCTTGGTAGCGTACTTCTAAATTCTACAGCTGAAATTCGTTGGGTTTTACCTAACCGGTTATTAACCCAATCTGTGATGTCTTGTTCAGTTTCAGTTACACCTTCTTTCAACACGACTAAAGCAAGTGGCGTTTCCCCCCATTTGTCACTGGGAATACCAATAACTGCGACATCTGAAATGCCATTATGTTGAATAAGTTCGGCTTCGATATCAGCAGCATAAATATTAAATCCTCCCGAAATGATCATGTCTTTTTTCCTGTCCAGTAAGAAAAGAAATCCATCTTCATCAAAACGGCCAATATCACCGCTTTTAAAGTAGGTCTTACCTTTAGAGCAAGTCCAAAGCATGTCATTGGTTAAATCTGGGCGTTTATAATAACCGCTCATCATCGCAGCGGAGCGCCCGACAATTTCGCCAATACTTCCTTGCGGTAATTCTGCTCCTTGTTCATCGATTATGCGTAGCTCAACGCCCTCACTAGCACGGCCTACAGACGCTAATTTATCGGGAAAATCAGTTACTGATAACACCGTGCCTATCCCGCCTTCGGTCAAACCATAGACTTCAATAAGCTTGCCTGGCCATTTATCAATCGCCTCTTGTTTTATTCCTTCTCGTAACGGCGCACTTGTCGATAATTTAACCTGGAAACTACTCAAATCGTAATGATGGAAGTTTTTATGATCCAAAATACGTTGGTATTGAACTGGTACCAGCATTGTATGGGTCACTTTCTCCGCTTCAGCTAGTTTTAAAAACGCTTCAGCTTCAAACTTTGGCATTAGAACAATCCGGCCGCCAAGGGCAAGAGTTGGCAATAATACAACCAGTGTCGTATTAGAATAAAGTGCTGTAGAACTCAGCGTAATCGCTTCTGATGAGATGCCTAATCCTTCAAAACCCACCACATGTTGATTTCGCATGGAATGACTTTGTTCAATCCCTTTAGGTACGCCTGTCGTACCAGAACTATAAATAAGGTTGAACGGATCCTCTGGAAGAATATCGACACTCATTGCAGTGTCAGGCGCAGAGGATACCAATGGTTCATAAGGGGTCCATGCCTCTGCCGAAAAGTCTAGAGAGACATAGCCATCTGTCGGCACTGCTTCGAGGGTTCCAATAAATGGTTCAATATAATGTTGATTATTTTTGGATACAAAAACCATTTTAGAGCCACTATCCCGGATCATGACTTTTAACTGCTCGCTAGATGCCATTCCAGATAAAGGGACAATACATACGCCGGCTTGCAACCCGCCCAAGAATATTTCAATATATTCGATACTACTTTTAGCAAGGATTGCGATTTTACTACCTCGCCCTAAACCACGGCTTGCCAACATGTTTGAGACTTGATTGATACGTGGCATAAAAGTCTTCCATTGACGCGTTTCGCCATCAACGGTTAAAACGTTTAATTCTGGGAAGTTCTTAGCGATATTTCTAATCCGTTCCGGAAAGGAGGTAAAGTTATCTTTGTAGATGATTTCTTCTAAAAAATCTGGTTTAACGTTTGGCATTTCGCTCATATGATTATTCCCATTTTTACTATTTATTGAAGAGCCTTAAGTTCATTCTCAGTATTTTTTAATGGATTGTAAACACTATGTTGGTTTTTATTACATGGGTAAAAGCCAGTGATAACTAACTATTTTTATTGGTGATATTCGTTACGGCAACTAGGCGCTTCACGTAAAGCATATGGACGTTCTTGTACGGGATCCGGAAGGTAATGCGTTAGGTCATTTTGTTTCAAGTCAGTTTAATTATTGGTATTTTTTCAAGGCAACTTTAGCAAATAGCGTTTCATCCATTTCTTTAGTGCAAATAGTCAAATAAACCTTAAATGCTCAACAGTGTTCGCACTTACAATTAAGGAAACTAATTACTTACTTTGTACATGAGGTAGCACAAAATTAGTAAAAAGGGCGAGAGAAAATGATGGCGTCTGCGTTTAGAAGTATTCCTGACAGTGGTACTTTAAAGAAGATCTGAGGTATCTAAATGCAATATACTGTTGTTAATTAGATTTATATGAAAAAAGGGTGTTTGAATTCCATGGCTAACCAACTTATTACTGATGTGCCTAAAAGCGTGCACACACTTGAAGATTTGGCCAAGTTAAGTGATTACTCCTTACTTGATTCTCTTAACTGTGACCCCGATGCCACTGAAACGGGCGATGACTACGCACCAAGACAGGTGTTTTCTGGGCACTATGTGCCGGTTAAACCTACGCCTATTGCTAACCCGGTATACGTTGCCCATAGCGAAACATTCTTTGCTGAATTAGGGTTTGATGACAACCTAGTGCACACAGAGGGTTTTGCTAGTTTATTTACCGGCGATATGTCCAATGTTCCATCCCCTATGCGCCGAGTTGGGTGGGCCACAGGCTATGCGCTGTCTATTTATGGTACTGAATACATTCAGCAGTGTCCTTTTGGTACTGGCAACGGTTACGGCGATGGGCGAGCGGTTTCTGTGCTTGAAGCCGTGATTGATAAAAAGCGCTGGGAGATGCAGTTAAAAGGTGGCGGGCCAACCCCTTACTGTCGTGGCGGAGATGGCAGAGCCGTGTTGCGTTCAAGTGTCAGGGAGTTTTTAGTACAAGAGCACATGCATGGCTTGGGTGTGCCAACGTCGCGATCGTTATGTTTGTTTGTCTCGCAATCAGAACAAGTAAGGCGCCCTTGGTATTCTGAAGGCTCTTATGCCACAAACCCAGATATGAACGTATCTAACCCTGTGGCGATTTCAACGCGCGTCGCACCTTCGTTTTTAAGAGTGGGTCAACTTGAACTCTTTGCTCGTCGCGCTCGCGTTAATCAGCATCCCGATGCGCTCAAAGAGCTAGAGATGATCGTGTTGCATTTGATTGCGCGTGAATATCAAAATGAGATTGATCACGAGCTCGCCATTGCAGAAAAAGTCGTACAATTAGCGCTCGCATTCCGTGACCGATTAACCACGTTGATTAGCCACTGGCTGCGCGTAGGCTACTGCCAAGGCAACTTTAATAGTGACAACTGTGCTTGTGGTGGTTATACGCTCGATTACGGTCCATTTGGTTTTATTGAGCTTTTTGACCCTTATTACCAACCATGGACGGGTGGGGGACAACATTTTTCGTTCTTCAACCAAGGGGCGGCAGCACAAACAAATTTCGACATGTTTTGTAAAGCTTTACAACCTTTGCTCTCGGTAGCGCCCGAAGCGCTTGCGGAATTGAATCAGATAAACCTTGGGTTCGCTTCAGCCATGCAAGATAAAATGGAAAAAATGTGGGCATCAAAACTTGGCCTAGCGTCTTTTGATGCTCAGCTGTTTAATCAACTGATCACGTTAATGGTACAAACATCGGTCGACTACAGCATTTTCTTTCGTGAACTCTCCAAAATCCCAGATGATATTTCAGGTGTCAGCAAAAGTTTCTACAACACGCCAACAGACGAGTTATCCGAACAATGGGCATTGTGGTTACAAAAGTGGCGAAGTATGCTTAATACTCAAGAGAGTATTCAAAAAACTGCGCACATGATGCAGCAGGTTAACCCTAAATATACCTGGCGAGAATGGCTAGTTGTGCCAGCTTACCAGCAAGCGGGTAAAGGTGACTTCGAACTTGTTCGAGAGTTGCAGCAGGTATTAACACAGCCCTTTGATGAACAGTCGAGCGAGATTGAAAGTAAGTACTACAGCTTAAAACCACAGGCGTTTTTTGATGCAGGTGGGGTGTCTCACTACAGTTGTTCTTCTTAAATAGAAATAAGCTCGCTTACTCTTTATCAAACAAAAAACACGGCGCTGCGATAGCATTATCGCGCCGTGTTTTTCACCGAGTAAATAGATAGCGAGCATAATTATCTTCATATGCTTTAGCGCGGAGCATATTTCATATGTAACACTGAAAATTGATTTAGTTGCGTTACTGCACACCCCCTTAAAGGCTCAAAAAACAGATACCGCTTTAATGCTCTTTTGCTTTTTGGTTATCTGAGAATAACAGCAAGTAGGTCAGGCCGATAATGCCAAACAATGCACAGCCTGATAATAAGAAAGGGTCAATCACGATGTTTTCTTTAAATTCGAACGTTCCTGCTGATATCTTCTTCCAGCCCATAAAATGTTGGTTAGCAGCAACGGTCGCGCCGAAAAAGCCGATGACCAAGCCAATGTATTTAGCAATCCAGTGCGTGGCGACGGGGGATATTAATATAAGTCCTAAAATACCGATAACGGTGCGTTGTGCTCGGCAATAAGGGCAAACGTAAGCCATACCGGTGAGGTCCGTTGACCATGCCACTAGTGAGACAACAATTGCGACTAATCCAACTATCTTAGTGTGCGCCAAATAGGTGTTTAAATTCAAAAGGTTCATGTGTGTTTATTTCCTTATTCAAAGCGATATTTGGTAGCGTGTGTAGTATTAAGAACAGCTGCACGCTAATCGCACCACGGCTTAGCTATATTGCTGACAAACTCGACCCCGCAAAAAAATCGATACGCGGGCGAAATTCGATAGTGAATAATGTACTCGCCATTGCCTGTTATCACTTATGTCATTAATCAATTACAGCGCATATACATGATGTACCGCTAAGCCTGATAAATACAAACCAAGGCCAAAGACTGAATGATTAATAATACTATGCACTCTGGCGGAATTAGGGTTTGCTGTGCGAGACGCGGCAATACCTGCCCCCATGCCCAGCTGCATTATCAAAAAGGGTGCTAACACGGTAGCAATACCAACTAAAAGCGCAGGCCCAACGGTTGGACTGTGTACCCACGGGCTTCCGTAAATAATAACCAAGATAGCTGCGTAACTTATGCCAATTACATAGTGGGCAACCCATCCAATAAGGAGCTCGAAGCGCATTGTGCCTGATGTAGCGATAGCGTCATGAATAAATTTCCCTTTAGGTATGTAGGCTATCCAGCGTCCAACCATTGCCCAATTCGTGGGGGGAATACCGAATAACTGCATCCTCAATATAGCCCAGACATCCATCACAACTGTGGCGCCAATCCCGATGAGTAAGGTAAAAAATAATGTGTTCATAGACTTCTCTGTTGCTGGTTATAGATTCAAACTGATGCTAGTCTACAACTTAAAGTTAACTTGAGGTCAAGTGCTGTTATGGATATTTCTACTGTGGCTAAGCGTTCTGGCGTGCCTGCTTCTACGTTGCGCTATTATGAGGAGAAAGGATTAATTTGCTCTATCGGTAGGAAAGGATTACAACGTCTTTTTGCAGCTAACATATTAGAGCGGTTAGCATTGATAGCCTTAGGCCGCGTGGCTGGATTTTCACTGGAGGAAATTTCGGGCATTTTAGGGGCGGGTGACAACCCTGATATCGACCGAGAAATGTTGCTAACAAAAGCCACTGAATTGGACCGCACCATCCAAAAATTAACTGCCATGCGCGATGGACTACAACACGCTGCCGCATGCACCGCTCCTAGTCACCTAGAATGCCCGAGGTTTCGCCGCTTAATGGGGCTAGCCGCCTCTGGTGCAATTAAAGGCCAACCCTCGAATAAACCCGTAAAGAAATCGCAGTGACTCACAGTATCGCCTGGTGGGCCAGAAACCTGAAAGAAATCAGCGCTACTGGTTTGGCTATTCTCTGTGTCGTCGAGATAAATATGCAGCAATCTTAGTCCGGTTAGAATACGCGAAAAAATAACGAATAGTTATGGAGGATAAGGGCTATTCAAATTTACTTTACAGGCAACTTGCCAGTGTCTAAGTACGAGCTTTAAGTCACAAACCCCAGACCCCAGACCCCAAACCCCAAACCTTCAAACCTTCAAACCCTCAAGCCCAAGCGATAAAAGGGCGCTTTAACTGGTAGCGCGTGGAGGTCGAATTCGGATTGGGTAAAGGTTGTGGATAAATGCATCTGCTGCTGATTCATTTCATAGTTGGCGAGTCAAGCAACTTATAACGTAGCCAAACGTTAACCCCAAATACAGTTTCTGTCAGTACTTCCACCTTGATAAAAGGCATTATCAGGATGCTTAAAAACGACTTCGAATGTTTCATTTTGCATTGCTTTGTTGTTTAACCAGCCAGCATGATCTGTCGAAAAAACGATAATGCCCGTTGATAGGGTGAAAGTCGAAGGGCACTCGTTAAACACCCATAGGCTAAAGTTTGCCAATAATAGAATTTGATATGGTCAAATTTTTCAACTATAACTAACGAACAGCTTCAGAAAATGGTAAATAAAACTAACCTGCACTTATGAAGAAACTGAATTATCAAATGGCTGAATAAGTATTGATGCATAAGATTCGTAGTGTGTGGTGTACTTGAATGTTGGGCTTGGGTTTAGCCTGTATTGAGCGTTCAAAAACACTCAGAAATTATAACAGCGTATGAAAATATATACCTAAATTTAGATGTTTATTAAGTATATTAACGGAACTTTGACGAATAGGTGCAAATCCCCTTTGAAACAGTATACATGCGAAGAAATATGAGAATAACAGTCTTCTGCACCCTAATTATATTATCTTTTTTGCCAATAACAGCCCAAGCCGATATATCTGATCGTATTGCGTTTAGCGGCTTTGGACGAATAGTTGGCGGCTATTTAGACGAAGATAGTGCAAGATTTGAGGGATATTATAATAGTGTCAGCTTTTCTCAGCAATCACTGTTTGCCCTGCAAAGCGACATTACTATTACTGAGGAATTAAGCCTCTCTGCACAATTACTCGCCCACTCCGCTTTCGACCGGAAGTCTGGCCTCGAGTGGTTATATGTAAATTATGAACCCAATCAAAATTGGCGGTTCAAATTGGGGAAATTACGTACACCGTTCTTTCGATACAGCGACGTAATAGATGTTGGATTTGCTTATCCTTGGCTTACGCCACCACTACAAAAATTCAGTAGCCTGTTGTTTTCAAATTACGAGGGTGCAACTGGCACCTACCGATTTAATCTTGATTCAACAAATGTTGAAGTTGAAGCTTTCTATGGAACGTTTGATGGTGAATTGACGCGCACCGAGCAGTCAATCAAAATGGATGTTGATGAAATAAAAGGCCTCATTTTTAGTCTGACTTCTGGCAATCTCAGCGCACGTGTTTCAACGACTATGTCTTCTGATTTTGACGCAGACGTTGTCCAGTTTACCGAGCTGGCTAACCTTTTAGATTTTGCAGGTTTCCAACAAAATGCTGAATCGTTGCGTTTTGATGGCGACATTACTGTTTATCAGGGGAATATTAACTACGACACTCTCGACTACTTTGTATCAGCTGAGTGGATGAAAGTTACTTCAGACTTGCTTGTTATACCGGCATTAGATGGCTATTACTTGAGTGCTGGGTATAACTTCGCCCCATTTCAAATTCACTTAAGCTACTCTACATCAAATAGCAAATACGACAACGTCGAAAATTTAGTGCCTAAAGGGTTAGATCCGCAACTGACCCAATTGTCTTTTGCATATGATCAAGTTATTGATAGTTTGCCCGATTATGAATTAGATACTGTAACCTTAGGGTTACGCTGGGACTTACGCTATAACATATCGGCAAAGGCAGAAGTTACGTTTTTAAAAGGAAAACCAGGTAAAAGTTCATTTTTCACAGGAATCACCGACCCTGACTTTGATAGGAAAGCAAAGCTTTATCAAATAGGCGTGGAGTGGGTGTTCTGATGAAATATACAGCGATGCTAATCCTTACCCTAACAATGTGCACGTTCAGTAGCCAAGCAATCGATCTTATGGTCGTCGCGAATACTGACATAACTGATATTAACGTTAAAAAGCGTGAAGTAAGAGATATCTTTATGGGGAGCAGTTCTCAGTTTCCATTAAAGCCGGTAGCGTTAACCCCAGATAGCGAAGCTCGCTTAATTTTTAATACCAAAATAGTTGGCTTAACTGAATCCCGTATCCAATCTTATTGGGCTCAAATGCGATTTAGCGGCAGAAAGAAACCACCAATCGAATTTGATTCAGTTGAGTCATTGCTAACGTTTATGATTAACAATCAGGGCACGATAGCGTATTTACCTAGTAATACTAAATTGCCTACAGGTTTTACTGTTATCTACCGCACAGAATAACGCGTATTATAAAAAAGGTATAAGGCGCGAATTCAACTTGGAAGTTCACTGTCCACTACCAAGTGACTTAGCCGATTACCGCCAAAATAAAACCTCTCTAATGGTTTTTTAACGAACTATTTTTGCTTAGCTAGCTAGAACGAATCAAAAACGAATCATCTAATCTTCATAACCCCAAGGTGCGACTGGCGCCGACACTGGCTTGGTTAAATCGAAATCTACTCGAAACTCTCGCCCTTCACGGATTAGTCGATATGAAAAGGTATCTGGGTAGCTATAGATTTGCCATGTGTTGGTGATAGATTGCGCTAAACCGTGCTCAGCGAATATTTCTTTTGAGTACTGGTCGATAGGGAAGGATTGTATCTGGTTAAAACCCGCGCCTAGCGTGTGCCCGCCATACATAGTCACTGGATCATCAGTGCCGTCTTTATGACGATGATCATGTTTTAGACTCAGACCACTACCGGTTTTTGTAATTATCCAGGTACGTGATGCATTATCGCCGACGTAGAATGGAATTTGTAATTCTGATTGACTGCATTTGCGTACAAACATAATTAATTTTGCATCGAACGCGGCGCTAGGCTGGTTATCTACTACCACTTTCCCCTCAAAGGCCTTGCCACAATGCAAGGCAATGCTAGAGAAAAAAGCGTCGTGAGTAGGAATAGAAACCAGCGGAGCCTCTTTTGAAAAGGCCATAGAACTTGCCATGATAGAAATACCTACCAGCCCATTTTTTATATGCATTTAGTCATTCTTCTTATTCGTTTTTAAAAGTTGATAATATCTTTCTTGTTGACTAATACCAATGTGCTATTAATTAGCATGCAGATCAAACGAAAAAATTATCGAGCAATATTTAAAGACTTATGACTGATATTAAGCAACGATATTGGGGTTTTATGTTTTATAACTTATTATATATCGCCTTTATAGGGCAATTGTTTATAGATAACAGTCGAGTTGGTCTTGTCAATAACCGTGATACCTGTGGATATATTAAAAATGTTGCCCGTTAAGCGGGCGACATTGAGTGTGTTTTTAATTCATTTCGGACATAACTCTGCCGACATTTGTCATCACTTCATCTAGTTCCTTTGTTGGGCTGAAGTCTATAAATTTAACATCTTTGTCTACAATGGCTGTATGACCAGCATGCGCATAAAAAACGTCGCCGGCTACAAATGACTCTTCCTTGCCATTGTCATATATAAAACGGAAAATTCCCTCAAATATGTAACCCCAATGCGGGCAATGACAACTGTCGTTGCCGAGTCCTTTTAATAAAGGGGTAAAATCTGTGCCTTTTGGTAGCTCATGAAATACCACTGTCATATCACCTAAACCGGATAGCGAGCGCATGATCATGTCTGGGGCTTCCATTACGACAGGTATGTCTTCTTTTTGTAATTTCATCGGTATCTACTCCATGTTGGATTTATAAAAATGCTACATCTGCATTCTGTTTATCATGTTTATGCTTAGGTAATGCTAGTAGCACATAACAATCAACAAAAAGTGTAGCTGAGATATTCATCTTCATTAGTTTTTAATGTATTGGAATGCCAAATACATCAGCAAGCAGCCGCTTAATTCATAGAAAGACAGATAACAAAGTACTTATTATGCTTGATGGTTTGCACCTTTATTTTCTATGGGCGCTAGCTAAATTTGTGCGTATATTTCATGCTTAACCACCTAGGTTTTTCTGCTAATCTAGCTGCTAAAGCTACATGGAGCGTTTATGAATAAATTACTGTTAGTTGTTGTCGGTGGATTTCTGGTTGGTGGGTGTGCGACGGTACCTAAACAGAGTACCCTCACGGCCCTAGATTTAACCGCAGATAAAGCAGCGGTAAATAATTATTGGATTACTTACCGAAAGGTAGCGCCCGAGTACCCGCAGCAGGCAAAGAATGATAAAATCTCTGGCTGCGTTGAGTTTTCATTGCTTATTGATGTGAACGGGCGGGCAGTGGAGCCAACAATAATCAAAGCGTTCCCTGAAGGGGTGTTTGATAAACAGGCCGATAATGCAATAAGAAAATGGCTATGGGTACCCACAAAAACGAATACTGAACGCCAACCTGTTTTGACCACTATCCAGCAGGATTTTGTGGTTAGAAACTCGCAGAATGCCAAAGCGGCATATGACGCGTGTAAAATTTAGCGTCTGTTTATGTGCCAGTCATTGTGGGCGCATGTTTGTGAACTATTTTTTAAAACCTGTGTTTAAAAACCTGTGGTTAAAGCTGTATCAATGAATATCAATAACCTGAGGAATATCCATCTATGTCATTTAGTGCCTTAGGCCTGTGTGATGAACTATTAAAAGCGGTTGCGGAGCAGGGCTATACTGTGGCATCACCGATACAGGTTGAAGCTATCCCCGCTGTGTTGAGTCAACGTGACGTGATGGCTGTGGCGCAAACAGGTACGGGCAAAACGGCGGGTTTTACACTCCCTGTGCTGCAATTATTATCAGTCGGTTTACGTGCACAGCCCAAAGGTGTACGTGCGCTAATTATTACACCGACTCGTGAACTCGCTGCTCAAGTGGCTAAGAGTGTTAAAGATTATAGTCAACGAATGAATGTTCGTTCTGGAGCCGCGTTTGGTGGCGTGAGGATTGAGCCACAAATATCCCAATTAGCAGATGGTTTGGATGTTCTGGTCGCTACGCCTGGTCGTTTGATTGATCTTTATAATCAGCAAGCAATTAACTTTGCTCAGTTAGAGATACTGGTCTTAGACGAAGCTGACCGCATGTTAGATTTGGGCTTTATCAACGATATTCTTCATATTCAAAGTTTGTTACCGACTAAACTTCAAAGTTTAATGTTTTCAGCCACATTTACAAAAGATATAACGTCACTTGCTAAAGGCATGTTAACTAACCCACTTATAATAGAGGTGGCGGCGCCAAACAGTACTGTTGATAGGGTAACGCAGAAAATATATGCGGTCGACAAAGCGCGTAAAAGTGAGTTGTTAATACATTTGATTAAAAAATACGATTGGCGTCAAGCGCTAGTATTTACGCGTACTAAGCAGGGGGCAGATAGTTTAGTCACGCAGCTAGAGAAGGCTGGTATTAGTGCTGCATCTATTCATGCGAACAGAACACAGCATGCTCGCACGCTTGCTTTAGATGGTTTTAAAAGCGGGAACGTTAAGGTATTGGTTGCGACTGACATCGCGTCTAGGGGAATTGATGTTAACCAATTACCCTGTGTGGTTAACGTTGACTTTCCTTATGTACCAGAAGATTACGTGCATAGAATTGGTCGCACAGGCCGTGCTGGCAACGCCGGTTTAGCCATTTCATTATTCAGTGAAGATGAAACTAAACAATTACAGGCTATTGAACGTCTTATTGGCCGCAAGCTCGAACGTGAGATCATTGCAGCCTTTGCTCCCACAGCTAAATCGTCGACTAATAAAGCAAACCATAACACTGCGCCCCATAAAAAAACATCAATCAACACGTTAGATGATGACGAATACGGTAATTTTGAAGCTGATCCTCAACCTCGTAATTCCCGAGGAAAGCCTCAGGGGCGAGGAAAACGCGCGAGTGATGCTACTGGTCATAAACGCCGTTATTAAACGACATCATTAAAGTGCACGATGCTCAAATTCTCGTTACACGTCCGTGATTTACTGGCTTTAGCACAAGAGGGGGCTGTCAAAACTGCGAGATGACATAATGGTTTGCAAGCCAGATCTGTCATTCTGCTAACAACGGCACTAAACCTTACTGGAGTTCTTGAGCGCTAGGCGTGTATTGTCTACAATAGCGCTCTTTTTATTTTTTCAGGTCATTAAGATGAACGACACTAAAGCGCTACCCGAGTTACCGGATCGCCTTTCGGGTAATCCCCGCAGCAAATTTCATGTAGAAGAAATTTTTGAGCACCACATCGGTATTCGGTTGAACGGCAAAGAGCATACAAATGTCGAAGAATATTGCATTAGCGAAGGTTGGGTAAAAATTCCTTCTCCTAAAGCGTTAGATCGCCGCGGACAACCGCTTTTAATTACCCTAAAAGGAACGGTCGAAGCTTTTTATTGCTAACCGTTTTTAGTTCAACTGGCCTGTTTTCATAACAGGGGAGACGTACTTGCACCGTAGAATTTTGATCTTCTGGTACGTTTTCCCTAGCGCTTGAATCATATATCAATAGCCTTAATATTTAATTCAACGATAAAAAATTAATAGCACGACGACGATGATTACCCCTATAGGGCTAGTACTATTTATTGTGGGCGCCATACTATTGTTAATTCAGGCATTTGATAAGAGTGCTTTGTGGGACTTGGGGGGGCATTAATTCGTTTAGTTGGCTTTTATCGTTGGTTATTGGGATGAAGCTAAATCGTCTTTTTATTTGCAACTGGTAGGCATGAGGCTGCTGCTGGCTAGATATACTTTGCGTAAGCATTTTAATGGCTAGCAATAAGTATGCTCGACTTTCTAAACTGATTTTCTATCGTTAATACACCAATTTGCTATCCACAAAAAGAAAACCCCGACTAAAATCCGGGGTTTGCTAATATTTTTAAGCGCGGCTTTTTGGGGCGCTTTTTAATACCAGGGGTACTACTCGTCGTCTTCTTCCTCTTCCACTAACGTCATAAGTGAGGTATTACCGCCAGATGCGGTGGTATCGATACTGACCGTTTTCTCTGTTAGCAAACGTTGGATCAGGTGATCATTATACTCTGCAGTTATAACAGGCAATATTGCTCCTGTGCGCTTAGCTAGCATTTTTACCATGTAGCTTGAACGATCACTGTTACTGTCTATTACCACGCCTGTAAGGGCATCTTCCGCCAACAAAGCTTGTAAGTGATGCAATTTAGCCACCTGGAATACGCCTTCGGGCGCACCGGTAGCGATAAACTGTTCGCGAAATTCAATCGCTTCTTCGTAGAACAGTTCAGACACGACAGCAATAACCACATTCCCTGTTGCTAGGGCAGTTACAATAGATAATGTCCAATATTCGAACGTTACGTCTTTATCAGCGAAACAAACCAATATGCCTCTGGGTTCAAGGTACAGCACATTAGATTCGCCCGTTGGCCCTGGTAAAACTTTGGGCTTTTTCAAACGTTTCTCGATACTAATTAACTGAGAACGGGCTGCAGCTAAGGTGGAATTTAAATCTTCCGCCAATTCTTCAACTATGCCGACTTTCGCTAACTTTGCGAGAAATTGGCGAACCGAAGAAATACGGGTATTTAAATCTGTTAGTCGCCATTCATGTTCAGTCGCATGGGCAAGTTTCATAAACTGAGCCGCTTGTTGCGTGGCCTTTTCATCACTTTGCAGTGCTGAATCTGTATTAGGTAGCAATTCACTTACTGGTCTTGGGGTCGATTTTTCTAGCATTAGCCGAGGTAAGTAGTTAGGGCCGCCTGCTTTAGGGCCTGTGCCTGATAATCCGCGTCCGCCAAAAGGTTGAACGCCGACGATAGCGCCAATCATATTGCGGTTTACGTAGACATTACCGGCCCGAGAAAGCTTAACCAACTCCATGGCGCGCATATCAATTCTGGTATGAATTCCCATGGTTAAACCGAAGCCAGTGGCATTGATTTTTTCTACTGTGCTTTCTAAATCTTCTGCCTTAAAGCGTACTATATGAACACACGGGCCGAACACTTCACGCTTGAGTACCGATATATCCGCTATTTCATAAAGCTTGGGCGCAAAGAATGTCCCCTTATTAGCAGGGACTTTGCACTCATATAATAAAGTGCCAGTTTTTTGCATATCTTCAGCATGGGCTTGCAAGTTGGCTAAGGCTTTTTGATCAATCACCGGGCCTATATCAGTGGCCAAATAGGCTGGATCACCGACACTCATTTCCTGCAGAGCGCCGATTAGCATTTCGGTTACCGTATCGGCGATTTCTTCTTGCAAAAACAGTACACGCAATGCGGAACAGCGTTGGCCTGCACTTTGAAAGCCTGAGGCGATAACGTCATCGACCACTTGTTCGGGCAGGGCGGTTGAGTCTACAATCATGCAGTTTTGACCGCCAGTTTCGGCGATTAGTGGTACTTGTTCACCGCCTCTTTGTGCCAACGCGTTAGCGATAATATTGCCGGTAACCGTTGAACCGGTAAACATAACGGCTTTTATTCGCTCATCTGGTAATAACACGTCACCTACATCAGGACCTTGTGCGATAACGGCTTGAACCACACCAGCAGGTAAACCTACGTATTCCATTAATTGCAAAGCACGTAGTGCGATTAAGCTGGTTTGCTCAGCAGGTTTGGCAATTACCGTGTTACCAGTTACTAGCGCCGCGGCTACTTGGCCTAAGAATATGGCCAATGGGAAATTCCATGGGCTGATACACAGCACTACGCCACGAGGTGCCAGTCTGTCGTCTTCTGCAAGTATTTCTGCGCGGGCAGCGTAATAACGACAAAAATCTACCGCTTCGCGAACTTCGTCTACTCCGTCGGTGGTGACTTTTCCTGCTTCTTTAATACACAGAGCGATCAGCTCATCTATATTACGTTCAAGAATGTCAGCAGTGCGGCGCAATAAATCCGCGCGCTCCTTCATAGATGTTTTCGACCACGTAGCGAAGGTTTCGTGTGCAGTAGTTAACTTATCAGCCATTTGTTGCTGAGTATCGAACTGGTGAAAGCCAATAATTTCATCCAGATTGGCAGGGTTGCGCACGGCATGGCAACCTTCAGGTACTTGATCTTCAGTCAATAGATGGTCGTCAAACCAGCGGTCGACAGCGGCTTTAAGCGGCATAATTTGATTAATATCGGTGACGTCAATGCCTTTTGAGTTGTCTCTTTCTTTACCAAACAACGCAATGGGTTTCTGGATCTGGTCGTTATATTTAAACTTTAATCGTTGGGTCTTTTCTACCGGATCTTCAAGTAGCGATTCAACTGGTCTAGATTCATCTACGATAGCATTAACAAAAGACGAGTTTGCGCCGTTCTCAAGCAGGCGGCGTACTAGATAGGCTAATAAGTCTTCGTGCTCGCCTACAGGGGCATAAATACGACATTGAATGTTCTCTACGGTCACAATCTGATCGTATAGGCTGTCACCCATACCGTGCAGACACTGAAATTCAAACCCTTCTTTATCGTCACCAGCCAATTCTATTATAACTGCGGCTGTGTAGGCATTATGCGTAGCAAATTGCGGGTAAATCGTATCTCGATAATCGAGTAAACGGTTAGCACACGCATGATAAGATACATCGGTAGATGACTTACGGGTAAATACAGGAAAGTGTTCTAACCCGTCTTTTTGCGCGTTCTTTATTTCAGTATCCCAGTATGCGCCTTTAACCAACCTGACCATCATTTTACGGTCGACTTTTTCGGTCAATTCTCGTAACCAGTCGATTACATATAATGCACGCTTTTGATAAGACTGCACTGCTAAACCAAAGCCACTCCAGCCTGCCAAGTCAGGATCACTGAATACGTGTTCAATAACGTCCAAAGAGATATCTAGACGTTCTGATTCTTCGGCATCAACGGTTAAACCAATATCGTATTGTTTGGCTAATAAACATAATTGTTTCAGTTTTGGAGGAATTTCTGCCATGACTCTTTCTCTATGGGTAAACTCATAGCGAGGATGAATGGCCGATAACTTAACTGATATCCCTGGGCTCTTTCTGGGGCCTTTGCCTTTTGCCGCTTTGCCTATTACTTCAATCGCTTGTGCATAAGCAGTAAAGTATTCGTCAGCATCTTTTTGCGTTCTGGCACCTTCACCGAGCATGTCATAAGAATATACGTAGCCTTTACGCTCTTTTTCTTCTGCGCGCTGGACGGCATCTTCGATGGTTTCACCCATAACAAACTGCTGCCCCATAACCTTCATCGCGATATTCATGGCTTTACGAATAACGGGTTCGCCAACTTTACCCAAGGTCTTTTTCAGGAAACCAAATTTATTTTGTTGGTTCGCATAATTAACCAAGCCACCGGTTAATAGTAAACCCCAAGAAGATGCATTAACAAATAATGAGTCACTGTTGCCTAGATGTGAGCTCCACTGGCCTTTGGATAATTTATCACTGATCAATTTATCTTGAGTACGTTTGTCTGGTACCCGCAGCAGTGCTTCGGCTAAGCACATTAATACTACGCCTTCGGCGGAAGATAGAGAGTACTCGTTAAGCAGTGCTTCAACTACGCCCGTACCTTCTTGATCATTTCGAATTTGCAGCACCATTTTACGGGCTCGTTCCCAAGCACGGCTGCGAGCACGCATATTCACTTCTGCGTCAGGCAGAATATGTTCAACGGCAAGGTTTTCATCAATTCGATAAAAATCACGAATTTTTTGACGAATGGCTGATTCAGTGACTAAGTTACCGTCAAACAACATATAAAACTCCAAATAAACTGGAAAATAAAACGCACGGTGTGCTCTTTTTCAAGCCACCACAATATCTTGCGGAGTATATAGACCACAACTACTGGCGACAACGTTTGTGAACCGGAAAAATAAACAAATAGTGGTATGAATTTTCCGACTAACGGTTGATAACTATTCAAAAAAGTAAGTAGTGAATTATTGCGCAAAAAAAAAGAATAAATATTGGCGTTATGATGGGCAAGAAAGTGAGAGGTCTTGGGCTTTGCTATCGCCTATCGACGAACTTTTAATGGCATATAGCTGAATAACTGATGCATGCATTTATTTTTAGTCTGTGTTGAAAAAAAGCGACCCATGTTTAGTGGGTCGCTGGGCTAAAAGCAGATTAAAGGAGCAGGGGGGTAAATCTCGATTTGACTTACTCTAAGCTTGGTAATTGCCCCACACGAGCAATCATTTCAGTGATTATTTGCATGTCGAGTAAAAACTGCTCTACTCGTTTAAATTCATTGGCGTTATGCCCAGTGTATTTTTCGTGGGGCATAGCCAAGCCAAATTGCACACCGTTGGGTAGATTATGTACCGATGTGCCACCGCTAGAGGAACCAAACTCACGTGGCATAGACAAGTTCTCTGTGGCTACATCGACTAAAGCATTCACCCATTGGCCTTTGGGATTGCGATACATGGGTTCACGCATACCAATTTTAAAATCGACAGCGATAGCACTATTTTTTTGCCATGCACTTAGTTTGCTTGAAATATCTTGCTTTATTGCATCTACTTCGCGTCCGACTGGTAATCGTAAATTTACGCCTACTTGTAAGTTTTTATCATCAAGGGCGATAAAGGTTACTGCGTTGGTAAGAGGCCCCATAAATTCATGAGAATAATCAATGTCCAACGTTTTGCCTAACGAATTCAGCCCCCAATTGGCCACAATATAAGTGGCGGCATCGGTTATATGATTGAATTTAAATATGGCATTCTTGTGCTGCACAAATTCAATAAACGCAAACATTCTGGATACAGGGTTCACGCCCGATTCGGGCTCCGATGAATGAGCTGATACACCTTTAACCGTTAGCGTTACTCCTTGGGATTGCCCTTGAGTTTGTCCTTGGGAGTCAAGAACGGCATAAATAGAAAAATTACCTCCATTGGCGGCCACAAAGTTGGCAGCTAACTGATTGAGTTTTAACGCTAACGCCTTGGGGTTAGAACTGGTTATCGTGGCAACACTAGCTGAAGGTATTTGATTCATGGCTAAGCCGCCCGTGATAGTCACAATTTCAGCAGTGGCGTGAGTATTCGTTTCACCTGGACGGACAGTAAAGTTGGCCATTACACTGCCAGAACCTTTTTCTGCGATCACCACTGGATAATTACCATCTAGCGCCAGATTATAATTGGGGGTGGGGTTACGGGCGAAATAATAGGGTATGGCTTGGGATGAGGTTTCTTCGGTGGTATCAATTAATAAATGAATATTACGCAGTAACGGAATGTTTTCTTCTTGAATGACTCTCATTGCGTATAACGTGACCACTATACCATTTTTGTCATCTTCGGTGCCTCTGCCATACATACGATCACCGATGCGGGTTAAATGGAACGGGTCAAGTTTAGTACCATCTTCTAACACCCACAATGCAGGCGTAACCGGCACTACGTCCGCATGGGCATGAATACCCACTACTTCTTTTGAGCTACCGTTAAGAGATACTTCGTAAACTCGATTGTCGATATTACGAAATTCTAAATTGAAATCTTGCGCTATTTTAGCAATTACGGTGGCCATTTTCTTAAAATGAGGATTATCGTGTTGTGCTAAACCTGACACGTTAAAAGTCGGTATTGCCACCAGTTGTGCCAAAGTTTTGATGGCTTCTTCACCGTATTTCAGCCGCGAATACAGACCTAATAAACGCTGCATTACATGGTGTTCTGACGATGTTAGGGTTTCTTTCCCGCGATACTTTTTAATGGTCAGTGACAGGGGATTTTTTGAGGCTGTACTTTGCTCGATAAGACCTTTTTCATTCAGCACAGAGGATGAGAGTATCTGCTTTAAAAAATTATCGAAGGTGTCTGTTGATTGTACTTTCACGTTTTCGACAATGCGACTCGACTGCTCAGCCGAAAAATTCTTAATGGGTATTCCAGCATAAACAAAGTTTACGAAACTCATCGCCAGCAACAAGCCGGTCTTTGTTAAAATATTCAACAGCAGATTTCTCCCTTTTATTATTTTTATAACATTTAGCTGGTTATTATATCGTGCTTGAGGACTAATCCAAAATGTCACTTCAAGTTGTAATATCAAATAGAGTCTACGGTATATGCGTGTTCGTGTTGAAAAAGACATAACGCCATTATGCACTTACCCGCTTAAGCAAACTCAGTAAATGAATAGAACTGATATGTTCTAACATGATTTGAACACAAATTTTAAACTCCCTATTTTAATGCTTGCTGTCATGCTACTTTTTGATCACACCTGTATAAGAAATATAAGCGGAATATTTGAGTATGACTAAAACGAAAAATATTGAGTCTATTGTTGATCTTCAGCATGATCTTGCAAATAAACACAAAGCGTTTCAATCTGATAATAATAATGTTTCAGATTCGCTTAAAGCACAAATTGCTAAGGACTTTGACGAGTTACAAAAAAATGGCTTCGTCATTATCACTAACTTGCTTAGTGAGAGTGAGTTAAACGCTATTCGTAATGCAACCCTGCCTTTATTAGGAGATGCAGGTCGCAATAACTTTGAAGGGGTCATGACACAGCGCCTCTACAGTGTGCTTGAAAAAACAAGAGTCATTGATTCGCTTGCTGTTCATCCTAGGATCACCGGATTACTTGATAAACTATTTCAACCCAACTATTTGCTCAGCCAAGCCCAAATGATAAATATTTTGCCTGGAGAGGCAGCACAACCATTACATTATGATGACGGATTTTACCCTGTGCCGCGCCCACGTGAGCCATTTGGTGCAGCATCAATATGGGCTATAGATGAGTTTACCGAGGAAAATGGCGCGACAGTTTTCATTCCCAAAAGCCACATGTTTGGACAAGAGATTATCACCGATAGAAGCACAACTATTCCGTTAGTCATGCCTGCGGGTTCAGTGGTATTTTTTCTAGGTACGACTTGGCACGGTGGCGGAGCTAATCATTCGCAACACAGCCGCCTTGCGGCAACATGCCAGTACTGCGAACCGTGGTTGAGACCACAAGAAAATTTTTTTCTTGAACTGAGTCAGAAAACATTGCAAGAAATTCCACAACAATTGCTTAGTATGGTTGGATATTCTATACATCCTCCCTTTATGGGGATGGTTAATGGCATGCATCCGAAGCGCACATTGTCTGATAGCAAAAAATAATGTTAATGGCATTTTAAAGGTCGACATTCGCTGATGGTCTGGTTGTCGAGTAAGCCTTTTTGCCATTGGAGTGCCCACCTTTTGCGCACGAGCGAGCGACCAATTAGTGTCATTTTTTTGCTTAGTTACCAAGTATTTAGTATCGATAGCATGAACCGCTACTTTTCAGGGTAGCTACTCAAGGCCGACTTGATTAGGCTACTGTGTTACTTACCCTAATATTTGAAACAGCGTGCAACATAATCCTTGGATGGCATTTTCGTAAACCGTGTAAAATATAATGATCACGCATGACGTTCTTATCTAATGAGTCTTCGGCGAAATATCTTGTACTTGAAATTCAATACTGCCCGAGCCATGTGTGTATCATCGTTCTCGTCGATAGGTTTGATGGGAGTGAGTAAATTGGCGATTAGGCCATATCTTAATTAGGTTTATAGAAAATAGTATGGATTTTTTACAGTCAATAATTTTAGGCATCATTGAGGGTGTTACCGAGTTTTTACCTATTTCTTCAACTGGTCACCTGATCGTTGCAAGTAGTTGGTTAGGCATTGAACAGACCGAGGCAAATAAAGCGTTTGAGGTTATCATTCAGCTTTCTGCCATCCTTGCTGTTATTGCTAATTATAAAGACAAATTCACTTTAAAACACCGCGACTTATGGGTGAAAGTGCTGTTGGCCTTTATCCCAATTGGCTGCATCGGATTGTTATTCCATCAACAGATTAAAGACTTTTTTACTGTTTCAATCGTGGGCACGATGTTCATTGCTGGCGGAATTGTCTTTTTAATTGTTGAGTATTTTTATAAAGAACATTCTGAGCAAACAATCGGGATAGAAAATATATCCTATAAGCAAGCCATGTGGATAGGCGTTGCCCAAGTATTTGCCCTTATACCGGGCACAAGTCGAGCCGGGGCTTCTATAATTGGAGGCTTACTGGTTGGGTTGAACCGAAAAGTCAGCGCGGAGTTTTCTTTTCTGTTAGCGCTGCCTGTACTTGCCGCTGCAGCTGGGTTTGATACTTTAAAACACTATAATGAGTTTAGTGATGGTAATTTACTCATTTTGTTAGTGGGTTTTGTGACCTCCTTTGTTGTTGCTTATTTGTCGATTAACTTATTTATGCGTTTTCTGGACAGATTTACATTCGTTGCATTCGGAATATATAGGATTGTGTTCGGTGTGATTTTGTTGTGGCTAATGTAATAACACGCGTTAGTAAATATTCAGGTAACCGTTATTTATACGGCGAATACCCCGCCAGCACTCTATTGACGTGCTACTGTCGTACTAATGGCATATAAATGACGTATTAAAAAAGGCAAGACTTCTTCATATTAATCGCACTTATATGAAGAGGAAATGAAAAATGGATATGCAATTAGATAAAGACACGTTGAAGACTCAACGAGACACTAGAGCCTGGAGCCAAACGCAGCTGTCTGAGGTAACAGGCTTAAGTTTACGGACAATTCAACGAATTGAAAAATCTGGCGTGGCGTCCCAAGAATCAGCTAAATCGTTGGCGTCAGTTTATGAATGCTCTATCACTGAGTTATTGGTCAAAGATATCTCTTCATCTGATGAAAATAGGTTTTCTATCAATAATATGAGTTCGACCGCTAAGATGATCCATTTAGCCGTGTTATGTCCCGTGCTTGGCATTGCACTTTATTTATTTTTCACGGGACATAGTTCAACCGAATGGGTTGCCCTCATTAGAGATTCTATTTTTAGCAGTGCGATTTCACAAGATAGGCTAGATAAAATAAGCTTGTTGATTTTGGTTCTGGCGGTAGGATTACCATCGTTAATCCCTGGCTTTATGTATGATTTTATAAGTAAAGACGGTGGCCTTTTAAAACGTTTACCTTAGAAGTATTGAATTACGTGGTACCTCGTTACTGATTAATTAAATTTATTGCTACGGCTGTAAAGTGCTGATAACTTGTTGAGTTAACTAATATTACATTCAGGTTAGCGCTGATTTATCTGGACTGTTTACGCCTACTGATTAGGCTAAATAGTAATTGGTTTCGTCAGGTTGGCCTAATTTTAAATGCCAGAAGGCTATTGCAAGGAGTATAATTATGTTCAGTCACGTGATGATAGGTGTTAACGATATGGAAGCATCAAAAGCGTTTTATGATGCCACTATGGCTGTTTTGGGATACAAACCTGGTGTTATGGATGATAAAGGGCGTTGTTTCTATTTTGAAAAAAGCGGAATATTCGCGTTAACTAAACCGATCGACGGTGAGCCCGCTTGTCATGGGAATGGTTCGACTCTAGGCTTTAAGGTGGAAAGCGTCGAGCAAGCGGAAGCTTGGCATGCTGCTGGTTTAGCAAATGGTGGCGTCGCTTGTGAAGATCCTCCTGGTGTTCGCGGATCGGGTGAAACTCAAATGTACCTTGCATATTTACGTGACCCAGCGGGTAATAAAATCTGCACTTTGATCCGCGTATAGGATCTCTCGTTTTATTGCTTGATAATATTCAACGTCAAATTATAAAAAAGTGCTCAAAATAGAGCACTTTTTTGTATCTGCTTTACAAGCCTAGTTTATTCATATCAATGTCATCTTTAAGATTATCCTGTACTGTTACACTCGTATTTTTCTATGGTGATTGTAAACAGTAAATGTCGCTTAACACTTTGACTGTCATGTTAAGGGAGTATTTTGAGTCTCAATGCATTAACAATAAAACTAATAGGCGTTATCCATGTTTATTCCAAATAATATGCGTATGCAAGGCGATAAGGCAATTGCACAGTTTATTAATGACCATAGCTTTGGGATTTTGGTGTCTGAGTCATTAGAAGCGACGCACATTCCATTTATTTTTGCGCCGGATGAGGGCGAAAATGGCGCGTTATATGGGCATCTCGCAAAGGCGAATCCACAATGTAAGCAACTCGCGCAAGAGAATGCGTTAGTTATTTTCAGTGGCCCACACGCATACATTTCGCCAACTTGGTATGAAACCGGTCCTGGTGTGCCTACATGGAATTATTCAGCAGTGCATTGCATCGGTCGTGCATCTTTATTAAATGAAGATGATACAGTGCAAATTATCGATCGTCTTGTAGCCAAATATGAACCTGAATTACTAAATAACAAAGTTCTGATGCCACAAGCTTATCAGGACAAGCTTAGGCAAGCGGTGGTTGGTTTCAAAATAATTATTGATCACGTTGACGCCAAAGAAAAATTAGGACAACAACGAAAATCGGCAGATCAGCAAGGCGTGTTTGACGCGCTTTTACAAAGTACAAATGTTAGCGACAATCAACTTGCCGACTACATGCAGCACAGAAAACTGGGTACCGGAAGGGCAGGATAAAAGTTGAATTTTATAAGGTTGCTGATAAATTTTTGCGAACAGCATTATACCGAGCGCACAGGGATAACTATGATCCCTGTGCGTAAATGGCCTTTATTGGATTTGCCCAATAAAGGCCAGTGAAACGTTCTTTTTAAACATTGATGTCATCTAATGTCTTTATTGCTCAATCCATTTACGTATCGCTTCGCGGTCTTGCTCAGTCATACCGGTTTTGTTCATTAACGGCATATCTTTGGTCACTACCGCACGCTGATATATTAGCGGCGCTTTAGCGCGAATATGTTGCCATGTATCAAATATCAATCCCAGTGGAGCAACTACAAATAAGTTGTCTGTTGGTTTTGCTGAATGGCAATTAGCACAGTGAGTTTGAACTACATCAAAGGCTTTTTGTTCGACCGCGTTGAGCATCACAGGAGCTGATTGAACTGATACGGATGTGGCAGATGATTCTTCTGATTCGCGAGGATAAGATACCCAACCAGCAATGAGCAGCATGCCAATCGCGCCAGTAATAAGCACTGACGGCCGTGAAATACCAATATGTTTTAAGTTGAAGTAATGACGTATCCATGCTGAAACCACCCCAATTGCCATTAATACCGCCCAAGCTTGTGGGTGTTGAAACGTCATAGGGTAATGGTTACTGATCATAATAAACAGTAATGGCAGCGTTAAGTAATTGTTGTGTACCGAGCGTAATTTAGCCCCTAAGCCCCAAGCGGGATCAATTTCTGTATTATTGCTGACAGCGTCAACCATTAGGCGCTGGGCAGGCATTATTTTGAAAAACACATTACCAGCCATAATGGTACCAATTAAGGCGCCTACATGCATAAACGCACCGCGACCACTAAACCAATGGGTCGCTAAGTAACTTACTGCACCAAGCAGCACAAGTAACATAATACCGAATAGAGCAGGGTAGCGACTAAGCGCGCTGCGACAGGCGCCTTCGTAGATAAACAGCCCCCCGAAAATAAGTCCTAATCCACGAATAATGGCGTCTTTAGGCGTCAAATCCATAACTGTGGGGTCAATCAAGTAAATGGACGCACCATAATAATAAATTAAGCTGAGTAATAAAAAGCCGCTTAACCATGTTGTGTAGGCTTCCCATTTAAACCAATGCAGCGTTTCAGGGATTTTTTCAGGACCGCGCTGGTATTTAGCGACTTCGTAAAATCCGCCACCGTGCACTGCCCACAAGTCGCCTTTAATGCCTTTATCTTGTTTCCATTTTGGCGGAGTGCGTAAGTTGTTATCTAGCCATATAAAGTAAAATGACGCACCAATCCACGCCACGCCAGCAATGACGTGAAACCAACGTATAAATAATGATGACCAATCAAACCATGCCATGCTGAAGTTCCTTGTTTATTATTATTCTGTGTGTGTTTGATAAACCGGCTCACCGGCGATATAGGTGGCGCTGATGGCTCGATCATCTGCCAACATGCTAAGCGCAAAAATAATATCTTGTACGTCGTTGTGTTGCTCGAATCTAAGGGTGGTTAATTCATCAAAATTAGGGTTAAGCACGACGAAATCCGCATCTGTACCGGGGTTTAAGTTGCCTATACTATCTGCTAAACCATGGGCAATCGCCGCGCCTTGCGTCATCAAATATAAGCCATGAAGTGGTTGTAATTGATCGCCGCGCAATTGACCTACTTTATAGGCTTCACCTAAGGTGCGCAGCATACTAAAACTCGTGCCCGCACCAACATCTGTTGCTAAAGCTACTGGTATATTGTATTTCTCAGCTGTTTTAAGATCGAATAACCCACTGCCTAAAAACAGATTTGAGGTGGGGCAAAAAGCGATACTTGCGCCGCTTTGTGCCATTCGTTGCCATTCATGTTCCTGCATATGAATGCAATGTCCAAAAACTGCTTTGGGGCGCAACATATTAAATTTATCGTAGACATCAAGATAACCATTATGTTTGGGAAACAGCGAATTTACCCAGGCAATTTCATGCAGATTTTCATTTAAATGGGTTTGAATATATACATCTGGATACTGCTGGGCTAATTCACCTAAAAGGTGTAATTGCTCGGGACTACTGGTCGGCGCAAAACGAGGGGTAATGGCATACAGTAATCGATCTTTTTTGTGCCAACGGTCAATTAATTCAGCGCTTTCTATCTGGGCTTTTTTAGGCGTATCTTGAAGCCAAGTTGGGCAATGTCTGTCCATACAGACTTTACCTGCAATCAGCAGCATATTGTGCCTTTGGGCAGCAGCAAATAATGCATCGGCTGCGCACTGATGTACCGAAGAATAGACCATGGCACTGGTAGTGCCGTGACGGTAAAGTTGGCGTAAGAAAATATCAGCAATGTGCGCCGCATACTCGGGTTCGGCAAATTTACGTTCCGTGGGGAAGGTGTATTTTTCTAGCCAATCTAGTAGTTGCTCACCAAAACTCGCAAGCATCTCTGTCTGGGGGAAATGCAAATGGCTGTCAATAAAGCCGGGTACAATGAGTTGGCCAGAAAAATCATGGATTACAACGTCAAGATATTGATTTTCAATGTTTTTTCTTTCACCTGTTGCAATGATTTTACCGTTACGCGTAACCATTGATCCGTCGTGTATATAGGTATAATCATCTTCAGGATGGTTACTTTGTTGTGTAAAGTGCAAAATAGATGCGAGGTATAAATGTGTTGTCATTGAATAAAGTATTCCATTAGCTACCGCGGTAACTACTAAAGCCAAAAGGCGAAATAAGAAGCGGGATATGGTAGTGACCGCCGTCTTGCGTTATTTCAAAATGCACATCAACGAAAGGATAAAATGCGCTACCGTGCTGGCTAGATAAATATTCCCCGGTCACAAACCTAAGGTGATAATACCCAGCTGAAATAACTAATTTTCCCCATTGATTACAGCGGCCATCAGCGTCGGTTATTGCATGGTTAATATCACCATTAGGAGCGGTTAATATAAGCTGCATATTTGAGGCTGGTTTACCTAGTGTGGTGTCCAAAACATGGCTGGAAAGTGACGGTGTTTTACTCATCTGATAAGCCTTTTAATATACGTAAATTGGTTATTTTAATCTGTTCATCACTCGCATTGGTAATCTCAGCGGGTGTGGTGTTGTCAATCCGTCGCTCAATTTCCTTAAGCATGGTGTGCGCATCGAGTCCACTGGCGCAAATGATAAAAATAAAACCGTGTTTCTCTTTGTAAGCCTGATTTAATTTTTGTAACGCGATTAACGTCGCTTCATCCGCTTGACGAGCGCCATCTTGCTCGTTGCTCGCCATGGCTTTAGTGCTGGCATACTTTTCACGTAAGCTATTGATATCGCCAATCATTGGATGAGCATCGAACGCTTGTAAAAAGTCCTCGCGTTTCATTTCTTGCCAATTAGCCCTTGCCCGCTGAAGGACATTAGGCGTATTAGCATAAGGACGCTGTTCTTGCATTTTGGTTACCCAACGTTTGGCTGCGCAAGTTTGGGCGAAAAATTTTTCCGCGTTTTCAACGGTACTGTTATTCAGTTCATCTAAGGTCATAATAAGTCTTTAAGCTCTTTTGAAGCGCGCCATACTTTCGCTTGTTTCTGGCGCTGTGTTCCACTTTTATTGCTCTGATCTGCGTTGATTTGCCCATCTGTAACACCTTTACAATTGAGGCGTTGAATAAGCTGCCCTGCAATAGATATGGCCACCTCAATCGGACGTTTTCCGGGTATATCCAATATGCCAATTGGACTGACTAAACGGTTTGGCTCAAAAGTGTCCGGCATACGAGCGGCGATACGGGTGGCAAAGCGCTTGGCTTTGGTGTTTGAGCCTATCATGCCGATATACGGCACGTCAGGGCGCTTAAGTGCCGCTTCCACAATCGCGTAATCTAACTGGTGGTTATGGGTCATTATTACCACCCAACTGTCATTAGGTGCTAACGAAATATGCTCAGCTGGTTCGTCGCTAACAATCATCTTTAGGTTGGCGAAATTGAACGTTTCCTTGCCCCTTGGAAATAGCTGTTCTCTTTGATCAATCCATTGTATTTGCAAAGGCAATTGTGCCAGCAGCGGTATCAGGGCGTGAGCTACATGTCCGGCACCGAAAACTTGCACGGTTTGACATTGCTCTACCATCACTTCGAATAACACATTCACCGCACCACCGCAGCATTGCCCTAGTTTGCTTGATAAGGGGTAATGCTCAATATGTTGAGTATGCTCATTACCCGCTAATAAAGCGCGCGCCAGCTCTGTGGCTGCAAATTCAAGATGACCGCCACCTATAGTATCGAACGTTTCATCACCGGTAATGACCATTTTGCTACCATTACCGCGAGGGGTTGAACCTGCAGATGCCAACACAGTCACTAATACATAGGCTCTACCTTGTTCTTGGCATTGATGTAGGGCGTCAAACCATTTATTGGTGTTCATATTAGTTGTGCACGCTGATTGACGTGTTACAAAGCGACTCGATGCACTTCAGTACTGCTTCAGGTGTGGCGGGCGCTGGAAGTTGCGGGTCCTGTTTATAATCCGTGAGACTTGATATGGCGTCTTTTAAAGCGCACCAGACAGAATTGGCTAGCATAAAGGGTGGCTCACCTACCGCTTTTGAGTGATAAATACTGTCTTCATCATTATCCCGCTGATACAAATCAACGTTAAATATTTTTGGTGTATCACCAATAGCGGGGATTTTATAAGTGGCAGGGTTGTTACTTATCAATCGGCCGTTATCGTCCCATTTTAAGTCTTCAGTGGTTAGCCAGCCCATACCTTGTATAAAGCCACCTTCAATTTGGCCAACATCAATAGCAGGGTTTAAACTGCGCCCTACATCGTGAAGAATATCGACACGTTCGACCTTGTATTCCCCGGTTAATATGTCAATGGCGACTTCAGAAACCGATGCACCATAAGCGAAGTAGAAAAATGGGCGTCCGTTACCTGTGCTGCGGTCATAATGAATTTTCGGTGTTTTATAAAAGCCAGTAGATGAAAGTGAAACGCGGCCAATGTAAGCATTTTGGACAAGCTCTACAAAATCAATACTATGCTTGCCTAACATAACCTTATTATTAGCGAAGATGACATCTTGGGCAGTTAAGCCAGAGGCATTTATTTCAGCGGCATAAAATTCAGCTAAGCGTTGCTTGATAGTAATACAGGCATTTTGCGCTGCTTTACCGTTTAAGTCAGTACCGCTGGATGCGGCGGTTGGTGACGTATTCGGCACTTTATCTGTGCGGGTAGATGTCACTTCCACGTCATGCAGGGAAATACCAAATTCATTGGCAACGATTTGGCCAATCTTGGTATGCAGACCTTGGCCCATTTCTGTGCCACCGTGATTTATTTGCATGCTGCCGTCTGTGTAAACATGGAGCAAGGCACCCGCTTGATTCAAATGTTTGGCGGTAAATGAAATACCAAATTTAACCGGCGTTAGCGATAGGCCTCTTTTAATAATGGGGCTAGTTTTATTGAATTCGCCGATGGTTTTTCTGCGCGCCCAATAATCTGACGAGTCTTCTAAGCGGCTGATAATATCCTCCAATAAATTGTGTTCGACAGTCATACCGTAGGGCGTAATATTACGCTGATTTTCACCGTATAAATTTAGCTTACGCACCGTTAGCGGATCTTTATTTACGCTACGTGCGATGGCATCCATCATAGCTTCTGCCACTATCATCCCTTGCGGCCCACCAAAACCACGGTAAGCGGTATGTGAAACCTGATTGGTGCGACAGCGATGACCAGCAACATTAACGTTCTCAAAGTAATAACCGTTGTCACAATGAAACATAGCTCGGTCGACAATGGCGTCGGACAGGTCAGGGGAGTGTCCGCAATTGCCATTTATTTCTATATCAGCCGCATTTATCAGTCCATCTTTATCAAAACCGACCTTGTAATAATTCTCGAAGGGGTGACGCTTTCCCGTCGCAATCATGTCTTGCATGCGTGGTAAGCGCAGTTTTACTGCACACTGGTTTCGCTTGGCGAGTAAGGCTGCAATGCATGCCCATTGAGCAGCCTGAGTTTCTTTACCGCCAAACCCACCGCCCATACGGCGCATATCCACCACGACCTTGTGCAATTTACAATTTAACACTTCCGCAATCAGTTTTTGAACTTCGCTAGGATGTTGGCTTGAGGTATAAACCAGCACTCGGTCTTCTTCTTCATTAATGGCCATGGAAACCTGGCCTTCAAGATACATATGTTCTTGACCACCAATGCTTAGATGATTCTCGGCGGTGAAGTCACTGACTTTATATGCCGCAGCAAAATCACCCTGTTGCATGTAATGAGGTGGGCGCACAAAATTACGTTGTTGCTTGGCCACTTCGATGCTTAAACAAGGTGCAGTTGGTGCTATCTCTATTTTTGCCTTAAGGGCTGCTTGACGAGCGTGTTGTACGGTGTCGGCGAGGACTGCAAATATCGCTTGGCCGTGAAACAGCACGTTGTTTTGCGCGAAAATAGGATCGCCATCAAACACCGGGGCAATATCAATATGCCCTGGCACATCGTCAACGGTAATTACATCTATTACCCCCGAGCTGGCCCATACTTCAGTGAGATCTAACGATTTGATAACCCCTGACGCCGCAGGGCTAGTGCCAATAGCGGCAAATTGTAAATTAGCAGGCTGGGGCATGTCATCGACGTAACGCGCCTGTCCACTGACCTGACGAATGGCACTTTCGTGAGGATGTGATTTACCAACTTTACCCTGTGGGTTGTTAGTAAAGGGCTGTTCTATCAGTTTACGCATGGAAACAACCTCGCTGTAACGCTTTATGGGGGGGGGGCGTTCGATTGTATCGTACCGGAATGAAGTTATTCATAAGCGTGCACCCGCGTCTCTATTTTATGGTTTTGCTGATTACTTTGTAACCAAAAACGTTTCCAAAGATTAACGATCATTGTTTGCCGATAGTCCGCACTTGCACGTACATCGTCGATAGGGTTAAACGCCTGACTCAATGCATTTTTACCGGCTTCAAACGTGGCACTTTGTGACCAATCTTTACCCACTATTGCAGCGCGTAAATCGGTTGCTGAGGCGGGGGTAGCAGCAACGCCACCAAAACCACTACTCACATCCTGAATCACATTGTCATTATCGATCGTTAGATTAAACACTGCACATACGGCTGATATATCGTCTTCTTGGCGTTTAGATATTTTATAGGCACTGATTTTGCTATTCGGTTTTTTGTATGGGATAAAAATAGCTTCAATCCATTCATCTTTTTGCAACAGTGTTTGCCGATAGCCCGTGAAGAATTCATTGATGGGGATGTCTCGGCGGGTTGAGCCATTGTCTACTTTAACGCGTGCATTTAGGGCTAAAAGAGCAGGGGGCATGTCACCAATCGGCGACGCGTTTGCCACATTACCACCCAGCGTTGCTTGATTTCGTATTGGGGTAGATGCAAAACGGTCGAGTAGCTCATGTAACTCGGGAAAATGTGACAGTAACAGTGTTTCCATCTTGCTTAATGGCACTGCTGCACCAATGTTAAGGCCTGAGTCTGTCTCATGCAAAACGTGCAGTTCGGCAACGTTTGTCAGGCTAATAAGCGTCGGCAGGCTTTTTAGCTGTTGGGTGACTTCTAGTGCTAAATCTGTACTGCCAGCGAATTTGCGCCCATTAGGGTGAGTTTGTATGACGTGCGCTAATTCAGCTCTACTGGTCGGCATTAAAAGGTTATCAAGGCCCGCTTTAGACATATTTAATTGGGTTAATTGCGTCAAAGTTGTTATTTGACTCTGGCTAAATTTATCGTCGATTGTGCCCGTACATGATGCTACAGCGGCATCAATAATAGGACGGTAACCGGTACAGCGACATAAATTTCCACCAAGGGCGATATTGATTTGTTCTCTGTTTGGTACTTCGCCTTGCTGATATAAAGCAAACATTGACATAACAAAGCCGGGTGTACAAAAGCCGCATTGTGAACCGTGAGCGTCAACCATAGCGGCTTGCACCGGATGAAGCTTATCGCCGTCAGCTAAATGCTCAACGGTTAACAGTTGTTTGCCATGGATAGCAGATAAGAAAGTGACGCAACTATTTAGAGCGCGATACTCAAGTGCAGAGCCATGATCGTTTGCCTGCGCAATGACGACGGTGCAAGCACCGCAATCGCCTGATGCGCAACCTTCTTTAGTACCGCTTAAGCGGCAATCATCCCGAAGGTAATTAAGCAGTGTTGTGTCTGCTTGAGTTGCATCAATGTGCACAGCTTTGTCGTTAAGTAGAAAGCTGATCATAGTTATCTCCGAGTGAGCCAGTCATAAATAGTGTGAATACTATTTATATAATAACGTGAATTAATACAAAAACCAGACCAACTGGTCAGGTTCTTGCAATTTAGTTTACAGCTCTTGGTATCATGAGTGTTTGGTGTCGTTGTATTTTTCATGCTGGAGTGTATGAATCAATGCGCGATTAATGCCTAAGTCGCTAATTTTTAATGATTAACGTACCTATAGGCAAAGTAAGGTTTTTTAGGTAGCATGTTAACTAATTGTTAATGAGGCTTGACCGGCTAGAGATACTAGCCATAAATAAAGGGAACTAACGGATTCAATGAGTGACTCATTATCGAAAAAAAATGACAGTATCGGTGCAATAAATCGTACGAATATTCTCGCGGCTGCGGAAAAAGAGTTTGCAATTCATGGGTTTAAGGGGACTCGGGTGCAGCGTATTGCGGACCGAGCGGAGCTGCCAAAAACCAATGTTCTATACTACTTTAAATCTAAAGACGGTCTGTATTTAGCTTTGCTACAAGAAATTTTAAGCCTTTGGAATAGCAGTTTTGATAATGCCAAGGCTCAGGACGACCCAGCAGAGGTACTGGCGACGTATATCGCGGACAAAATGGAAATATCCCGTCTTCGTCCTGACGCGTCGAAGATTTTTGCACTGGAAATCATCAACGGTGCACCAAACTTGAGCAGTTTTTTTAAAGATCAACATTCATCTTGGATGAATTCACGGGTTTCGGTGCTGCGTCAATGGATAGAATTGGGAAAGCTTCCTGAAATTGATCCCCATTATCTTTTATTTAATATTTGGGCAAGTAGCCAACATTATGCAGATTTTTCTGCGCAAATTACTGAACTAAAAGGCCAAGCGATGGATCAAATCGAATTCGCAAACGCCACCAAGAGTTTAGTTAAACTTATATTGCAAGGCTGCGGCCTAACAGTACCACCACGATTTCAATAACAAGAGACAGGAAATGAACCACGCGTATCCACGAGACTTAATTGGTTATGGCGACACTCCGCCCAATCCAAACTGGCCAGGCAAAGCAAAGATTGCAGTACAGTTTGTGCTTAACTACGAAGAAGGGGGGGAGAGCAGTGTGCTACACGGCGATGAGGCGTCCGAAGTATTTTTATCGGAGATCATTGGCGCACAAGCATATCGAGATCGTCATCTAAGCATGGAATCCATGTATGAATATGGCAGTCGTGCAGGTTTTTGGCGCCTTCATCGGTTATTTGAACGACTGAACGTTCCCATCACGGTATTTGGTGTAACGATGGCGTTGCAGCGTAATCCTGAGGCCGTTGCGGCAATGAAAGAAGCAAATTGGGAGATTGCCAGCCACGCCATGCGCTGGATCCATTATCAAAATATGCCTGAAGCGCAAGAACGCAAAATGATCGACGCATCAATGCAACTCCATCAGGCGATAACGGGTTCAAAGCCCAAGGGGTGGTATACCGGCCGTACGAGTCCAAATACACTTAAGCTGATCTCCCAACGTGATGATCTGCTTTATTGTGCGGACTCTTATGCAGATGATTTACCTTATTACGACACCAATCACGATAAACCTTTGCTGATTGTGCCTTACACGCTTGACACCAATGACATGCGTTTTGCAAGTGCCCAGGGATTCAATAGCGGCGAGCAGTTCTTCCAGTATTTAAAAGATGCTTTTGACGTATTGTATGAGGAAGGTGATTACGCCCCTAAAATGCTCTCAATCGGTTTACATTGCCGTATTATCGGGCGACCCGCACGTATGGCCGCCTTACAGCGTTTTATTGAGTATGTGCAAGAACATGATCGCGTCTGGTTATGCACTCGTCAAGAAATTGCTGAACATTGGCGAGATAATTTTCCGTTCAAATAAGGCAATTCAATACCATCAAAAATGTGAATTTTGCGGAATTACATAGCTAATAGATAAAATAAATGTGCGTCAAGCTGATGATTTTAAGTAATAACATTTAGAGCAAGATATAAAAAACCGTGATAATCGACCAACTATCACGGTTTTTTTTCGCCCTTTAACTAACGTTAAAGTAAGGCAATAGTCCTACTTTAAATCGAGCACATAACGCAGTACAAAGACCGCCGCCATAGCGTAGGTAATCCATGTCACTTCTTTATATCGACCAGTACCAACCATTATGCCCACGTACGTAATAAAACCCAGTGCGATGCCTTCGCTAATACTAAATGTGAGCGGCATGGCCAATAAAGCAACCGAAGCAGTGGAAAGAGCGGTGAGATCCTCAAAGTCCAATTGCTTAAATGAGTCCATCATCAATATACCCACCATGATTAATGCTGGTGTCGTCGCCATAAGCGGGATCACTTTCATCAGTGGCGTGAAGAATAAGGCAAGCAAGAAACACAAGGCGACAAACACACTTGTGAGACCTGTACGTCCGCCTGAGGAAACACCCGCTGCGGATTCTACGTAAGAAGTGACAGGAGACGTGCCTAGAGCCGCACCTACTACACTTGCTGCTGCGTCTGCGGTCATCGCAGGGCCAATTTTGGGTAATCTTCCTGCTTTATCTAGCAGATTGGCTCTGCGAGAGACGCCGATTAACGTGCCTATGGTATCGAACATATTGACGAACAATAGAGCAAAAATAAGATCCCAAGTCGTGGCGAAATTTTCGATGGGGTACATGATGTCCATGGCAAAAAATGTATTGCTCATGCTGTCGGGCATACCGATAAACGAATCGGTGTGCTGGGTTAAATAACCGTCACCGACAGGAATAAAGGCACCTATTAAGGTAAGGATCAAAACAGAAATCAGAATTGCGCCCGTGACGCGTTTTATGAAAAGTACAATCGTCAGTAGAATTCCAGCCACGGCAAGCATGGTTGCTGGTTCAGACAAATCGCCTATGGTGACAAACGTAGCTGGGTGATCGACCACAATACCGGCATTCTTTAAACCAATGAAGGCGATAAATAAACCAATACCACATTGCACGCCAATTTTTAACGCCGCAGGTATGGCATCAGCAATTTTAGTGCGAACCCCGGTAACCGATAACAGTAAAAACAATATACCGTTCCAAAATACGATACCTAGGGCCGCTTCCCATTGAATATCCCGCGTTAAACAAATGGTGAAGGCGAAAAAAGCGTTCAAACCCATCCCTGGTGCCATTGCGATAGGATAATTGGTCATAAAGGCCATTAGCAATGTACCAATACACGCAGCTAATGCGGTAACCGTGATCAGGCCGACCACAGGCATGCCACCAGCAGATAAAATACTGGGATTTACCACCAAAACATAAGACATTGCCGCGAAGGTCGTTAGGCCTGCAATAAATTCGGTTTTAATATTGGTGCCATTGGCTTGCAGTTTAAAGAGCTTTTCGAATATAGCGTTAAACATAGGGACTTCTCATTGTGGGTTCTCTTTCTAGCCTGGGCGGGCCGATGATAAAGTGGTTAAAGTAAACCGGTGAAAGCAAAAACCTGACCATTTAGTCTAGCTTTGGTGTGATTTATGCTGAACAATGATACACAAAGTGACAGCTGTACGCTTATTGGAACGGTTAAAGACGAATAAAATAATGGCTAATATTGGCTATAGTGACAATAAGTTCGGTTAAAATAGGTTTAATAACAAACGTTGTGGCGTTGTTGCCCTTCGATGGTGCGCGTTACGCCTTGAAATAGTGCGAGCTTTTATGGGGTTGGCCATAAGCTATAATACCTCGATTCACCTAACAAAGCGTTCAGTGCGTGACAATCGTTACAATGAGTACAATAAGAGGATTTAATAATAAAAATGCCCGTTCATAATTTATCTACCGCAAATTTAATCAATTCCCTGCCCAAAGCAGAATTGCATTTACATATTGAGGGTACCCTTGAGCCTGAATTAATGATGGCATTAGCAGCGAAGCACCAAGTGACACTACCGTATTCAACTATTGATGATGTGCGCCTTGCCTATAATTTCGATAATTTACAAAGCTTTCTGGATTTATATTACCTCGGTGCGTCAGTGCTGCGTGATGAAGATGATTTCTATCGCCTAATGTGGGATTACCTGTGTAAATGTAAAGAAGAGAATGTGGTCCATGTGGAAATGATGTTCGATCCGCAAACCCATACTGAGCGCGGCATCGATTTTGCGGTATTTATGGCTGGCTTCACCCGTGCCATGGCACAGGCTGAAAAAGAATGGGGACAGTCGAGTTTACTTATTATGTCGTTTCTACGCCATTTAAGTGAACGCAATGCATTTGACACATTAACCGCTGCGGCGCCGTATTTGCCTATGATCACGGCAGTGGGACTCGATAGCTCAGAATTGGGTAACCCACCGGAAAAATTCACGCGTGTCTTTGCCAAAGCCAAAGAACTTGGCTTAATGCGGGTGGCCCATGCGGGTGAGGAAGGCCCCCCTGAGTATATTTGGAGCGCATTACATGACTTAGACGTACATCGTATCGATCACGGCGTGCGCAGTGTTGAAGATGGGGCATTGATGAAAGAATTGGTCAGCAGACAAATGCCGCTGACAGTATGCCCATTGTCGAATATAAAATTATGTGTGTTTGATCACATGAACGAACATAATTTATTGACGTTATTGGAACATGGCCTAATGGTGACAGTTAACGCTGACGACCCGAGTTATTTTGGAGGGTACCTTAACGATAACTATCATGCATTAGCGGCACACTTACCAATAAATAAGCAGCACATTAAAACACTCGCCAGTAATAGTTTTAAAGCAAGTTTTTTAAGCGAAGAGAAAAAAAGTCACTGGCTAAACCAAATTTCGAATTTTGATGCAGATTGACAAAGCGCAGAGCCAGCAAGCACGGATTCTGTGCACCATGCACTATTTTAAACCTTTTTCTTGTACTGATAACTAAGACAATACCTCCATTTATTTAGTAAGTTATTGAATTTAATTGTTTTTATGTGATTGGCATCATTACTGCATTTTAAACCTTGTATGCACTTGTGTTGTTAATAATTATAAAACTAAAAACACACACTTAATCATTACAGAAACGTAATTTTTAAGTAAGGCAATGTAGCCCGCAACGACTTTCCGTGTCCTGGAGTCGTTACGGGTTTTTTTTTGAGAAAATTTTCTAATGAGTAATATAAATGAGCGTTGATAAATTTAATTTACTGTCCTTTACCGGCAAAATGAAAACTCTACATCTATCTTGGATAGCCTTTTTTATTACATTTATGGTGTGGTTTAACATGGCACCCTTAAAAGGCGCCATCGTCGATGGTGTTGGCCTGACGCTCAGCGAATGGAAAACCTTACTCATTATAAATGTTGCCTTAACGATCCCAGCGCGGGTCATTATCGGAGCCTTAACGGATAAGTTCGGTCCGCGTATCGTATATTCTGCTTTAATGGGCATCTGCTCTATTCCGTGTTTTATGTTTGCCCTCGCTGACAGCTTTACCCAATTAGTCATTGCCAGATTTGCCTTAGGGTGTATCGGCGCTGGATTCGTTGTGGGAATAAGAATGGTAAGTGAATGGTTCCCCCCAAAAGAATTAGGCACTGCTGAGGGCGTATATGGTGGCTGGGGTAACTTTGGTTCAGCAGCTGCGGCCTTTACATTACCGACCTTAGCGATATTTTTTGGTGGCGAAGATGGCTGGCGCTATGCAGTCGGCATCACGGGCTTAATGAGCTTATTATTCAGTTTTGTTTATTACAAAAACACCACTGATACCCCTAAAGGTTCCACTTATTTTCGCCCCAAGAATTTAGGCGGCATGGAAGTCACCAGTGTTGGAGATTTCTATTTATTGTTATTTATGAAAACGCCAATGTACTTAGCTCTTGCTTTACTTAACTGGAAGTTGTCTCCCCAAGGTGTATCACTACTAGGTGAAAATGTCGTGCTCATTATCTACCTTGGGTTGGTCGCCTTATACGTTTATGACGCTTATGCCACCTACAAAGTGAACAAAGATATCTTTGTCACGCCAGTGCCGGAAGCACATCGCTATTCTTTCAAACAAGTGGCGGTTTTAAACGTTTTATACTTCGCTACGTTTGGCTCAGAGTTAGCTGTTGTGTCTATGTTACCGGCATTTTTTGCCGAAACGTTTGAATTAAACATGGCAACGGCTGGTTTACTAGCCGGTATGTATGCGTTTATGAATTTAATGTCTAGGCCTGGCGGTGGGATGATATCAGACCGTTTTGGTCGTCGAAAAACCTTACTTATTTTGACTGCAGGTTTAGCGATTGGTTATTTTTGCTTAAGTTTGATTGATTCAAGTTGGCCTATTTGGTTAGCTGTTATTGCGGTCATGGCATGTTCGTTCTTTGTACAATCAGGGGAAGGGGCTGTCTTTGCTGTAGTACCGTTAATTAAGCGTCGATTGACCGGACAAATAGCTGGCATGACTGGGGCGTATGGTAATGTAGGTGCCGTTGTTTATCTGACTGTCTATTCACTGGTTGATACTGCGACTTTCTTCACGGTTATCGGATGCACCGCTGTTATCGGTTTTATCGCCCTGTTCTTTATGAAAGAACCATCGGGTGCCATGACGGAAGTGCGCGAAGATGGTAGTGTTGAATTGATCCACGTTACTTGAGAATCAGTCACTGTTGATGAGTTATAATTTTTGGAAAAACTAAAATTAACATTCGGTGGTTTTTCCACTCAGGGGGTAAAGGCAGAAAATCAAGATGCCTTTGCCGCCTACTTACCTGAAGACTCAGATTTAAGTGCAAAGGGCGCAGTCGCCGCCATTGCTGATGGTGTCAGTGTTTGTACGCGTGCCCGAGAAGCCGCTATTACCTGCGTGACTAATTTCATTCAAGATTATTACCAAACCCCGCAAACTTGGACCGTTAAACATGCGTCTAGCAAAATACTGCAAGGCCTAAATAGATGGTGTTACGGGCAGCACGATTATGAACATGGTGGTCATAGTCAAATGGTCACCACTTTTAGCGGCATGGTGTTTAAGTCGACTTCTGGCTTTATTTTACATTCCGGCGATAGCCGTATTAGCCGCGTTCAACATAACGATTTTGAGCAACTTACGACGGATCATGTTTCCCGCCAAGGTGGTAAAAATGTGCTCACTCGAGCGGTGGGGATTGAAGCAAATCTGGACGTAGACTTTCGGACCCTTGAATTAGAGCTCGATGATATTTTTGTGTTTACCTCAGATGGTGTCCATGAGTTTTTGTCGAATAAAGAACTGCTGGTATTTATCAAAGATACCAGTGTTAGCTTAGAACAACGGGCAAATAATATTGTTGCTGCGGCGCTCAACGCAGGCAGTGACGATAATGTCACGTGCTTGTTAGTGCATATCACTGAATTACCCAATGCCAGCTTAGACGAACATTATCGACAGTTGATGCGCTTAGCAATGCCGCCGGCGTTAGAAGTCGGAATGAAGTTAGAAGGCTACCGAGTGGTCCAAACCTTATTCAACGGCACTCGAAGTAGTTTGTATAAAGTCGTTAATGAGCTGGACGGTAAAACCTATGGGTTAAAGATCCCTTCACAAAACTTTGTTGATGATCCGATATATTTGAGCGGATTTCTGCGCGAAGAGTGGGTAGGGCAACATATTAAGCATCACAATGTGATGAGAATATTTAAACGTCCTGATAATGCTAAATTCATGTACCACATATGCGAATTCATTGACGGGCAAACATTGCGTCAGTGGATGGTAGACAATCCTTTACCTTCCATAGAGCAAGTTAGGGGAATTATTCGGCCATTGGTTGACGCCTTACGGGTATTGCAGCGAAAAGATATGGTGCACCGTGATGTAAAACCTGAAAATGTTATGGTGGATCACAATGGCGAAGTAAAACTTATCGATTTTGGTACTGTTTTGGTTAATGCGCTAGTTGAAACCAACTCTTTGCCACAAGAGAATATCGCGTTAGGTTCAGTGCATTATATCGCGCCAGAGTATTTACTTACCCAGCGTAGTGACCATAAATGTGACATGTTTTCTGTGGCGGTAGTGGTGTATGAAATGCTGACTGGGCACTTGCCGTTTAAACCGTTTCGTTATCAAGACTATATTCCCAACGCATATCATGAATGGGAGTATCAGGCGGTTACCAAATTTAGAACTGATTTACCATTATGGATCGATTTGACCTTAAAGAAAGCGTTGCAGCCCAATCCAATCAATCGTTATCAGGCATTCTCAGAATTTATGATGGATTTATCTCAACCTAATCAACGATTATTGTCGGCTATGCAAAAACAACCGTTAATACAACGTAACCCGCTATTGGTTTACCAGGGGATTTGCGTCATACAACTAGGCATTATTCTGTTTATGATATGGAAAGGGTAAATAAGACCATTCCAATAATAAATTGATAGAGCACAAACCAAGTGCATATGTGCACGTTATCGGTTGAGCACCGTGCTTGAATCAAAAGATATAAAACTTAAGCTATTGAAATATATAAATAAATAAAAATGGCATCACAGATGCATAGAAGAACTTGTAACAAACACGGTTGACGGCGTCATCTTTCAAAAAGTGAATTGATGCGTCAAAAAAATAAGAAAGGCGTTAACGCCTACGTGTGTGTTCAGACAGATATGTAAATCTTGCCATGAGGCATATTTACAGCGAGGCAATGTAGCCCACAACTATTCAATTTTTGGATAGTTGTGGGTTTTTTTTTGGAAAAAATAGCCACGATAAAATCCCCATCAGCCCAAAGAGTTGGGCTGAGCAAAACATATTCTAACTGACCAAAGGAAAAAACATGGGCGCACACACGAAACTAAATCATAAAAATAAATCAAAATTAGCCCTAATGGTGGGTCTGTTATGTGCCGGTGCGAGTATCGGTCAAGTCCAAGCCGAACAAAGTATTACTCAAGCGCTGAAAGACGGAACTGCCGCAGTCGATTTGCGTTTGCGTTATGAGAATGTTGAGCAAGATACTAACGATGCCAATGCCTTAACGCTGCGCACGTTGCTAGGCTATACCACCGGCAGCTTTAAAGGTTTTTCAGCCAAAATTGAAGTGGAAGATACGCGCATTGTATTAGGTGAGGGAGATTATACTGTTGGGCCAAGCGGTTATAACGTGGGGCAATATTCTGTTATCGCGGATCCCGAACATACTGAGTTAGATCAGGGCTATGTACAATATCAAAACGAGAATTTGACAGCGAGATTTGGCCGGCAGGTGATCGCGATGGACAGCCACCGATTTGTCGGGCACGTTGGGTGGCGCCAAGATCGACAAACCTTCGATGGGGTTAGCGTTAAATACGCACCAAGTAAAGCGCTCACCTTAAATTATGCCTATCTTACACAGCGTAATCGTATTTTCGGCGAAGACGCCGATCTTGATAGTAAAGATCATCTTATCAACGCATCTTACAAAACATCGGTTGGTACGTTTGTGGGATACAGCTATTTACTGGAAGTGGATAATGAAACGGATAATTCGCTTGATACCTATGGCGTAAGTTTCAGTGGTAGCAGCAAACTTGCAGACACGACAATATTGTACGGTGCTGAATATGCCACCCAAAGTAGTGAAACGGCTACCACTGACTTTGATGCGGATTATTTAATGCTTGAAGCAGGTGTCAAGCTTTCCGCTGTGACAGTAAAACTCGGTTATGAGTCGTTGGGTTCAGATGATGGGCAGTATGGTTTTTCCACCCCTCTAGCTACCTTGCACAAATTTAACGGTTGGGCTGACATGTTCCTCAATACACCTGCTCAGGGCCTTGTGGATGTAAACGTAACCTTAGCAGGAAAATTAGCCGGCGGCGGATGGAGCGTGGTGTACCATGACTTTAGTGCCGATAAAGATAGTGATGTTATTGATGATTTAGGCAATGAAATCGACCTTAGTTATGTGCGTAAATTTAGTGGAGGTTATGCCACGGGCATTAAATACGCGGCCTATTCAGGAGATAGCGGTTTACAAGATACCGACAAGTTTTGGTTGTGGGGCAGTGCGTCTTTTTAATAATAGTAAAAGGTTGTGAATAGTGATTAGGATACGGCCGATATGATAGCCGGTTGTTGTACCTGATATAGCGCTATTAAAAGTTGAGGCTTAGAAAATACATAATAAAACTAAATTGCAAGTCAGCACTGAGTGCTCGACTTGCTTTTTTTTATGCGCCTTGCGCTGAACCATGCGTTACAAGCGTTAAAAAAGAAGCATGATTCAATAGGGTTTGATAAGCTAGTTATTGAACATCAAATTGCACGCTATTTTTAATACTTTCAAGGATATATATGTCGGAATTCGAATCCATCGCCAATACTAGCTCCTATTTTGTTGGCTGGTTTACACTTGCATTGATTAACGCCGGGTTAGCACAAGGTAAGGGCCGGAACGGGCTGATATGGTTTATTGTTTCTTTGTTTGTCGGTCCTATTGCCACTCTATTGATTGTTGTGTTTGAAAACTTAAATAAGCAACGTCACTTTTAACGTAAGTTTGTTTGGATAAAGCGTAAATTATGGATACTCGCGGAAAAGGTTCAGCGTTAATTTTAGGTGCGTTTCTATGCGCAGGTTTGGTTGCTCTTGGTTATCAAATCAGTCATTCGGTCATAGAGTATCGCCAGTTTGAGCGCAGCGTTACTGTAAAAGGCTTATCTGAGCAGGAATATCCTGCTGATATCGTCATTTGGCCTATTCAATTTACCGTGGCGGATAATTCCCTTGAATCTCTTTATGAGTCGATAGAAAGCAATACCGCGTTAATCTCTGATTTTTTAGAAGAGCGGGGTATCGCCGAAACCGACATCAGTATATCAGCGGCCGCCATAACGGATAAATCCGCTCAGCAGTATGGCGGTAATGCGACTCCAACTTTTCGTTTTACCGCAGTGCAAACGGTCACTGTATATTCGAGTAACATCCAACTTGTGCGTGGTGTGATGGGGCAATTAACCGAATTAGGCAAAAAAGGCATTGTGCTAAATCAAAATAATTATCAGGCCAATGTTGAGTACATTTTCACGCGATTAAATGAAGTTAAACCCAAGATGATCGAAGAAGCAACCACCAAAGCCCGTGAAGTAGCCCAGAAATTTGCGAAGGATTCAAAGAGTGTGTTAGGCAAGATTAAACGCGCATCGCAAGGCCAATTTAGTATTAGCGCTCGGGATCGTAACAACCCACATATTAAAAAATTACGGGTAGTTTCCACGGTTGAATATTATCTATCTGATTGAGGTTGTATTCATTCATTGGGTTGCGCATTGGAGCAGGTCCTTACCAAACCGACCTTTTATGCTGGCCCATTCGTCACTCTGATACAAGCCACACTTTTCTTAAATTTGCAGCCTGACTCGATGCTAAACACGCACCTTTACAAGGCATGTGATACTTACTTGCTACGCTTGTTCCCATTTATGTGATTAAAGGGGCGTTTTCCGTTACATCTACGTCATTCAACTACCACATATAACGAAGCGCTGCATATATAACTAATAGATTTTGTCTGATTAGGCTTAAACATGCGCCGCGCACTATAGGCCTCTGATTATGCCATTTAAAACCCAATTATTGCGCATATATGATCCCGCGGCGCATTAGCCATTTTTCAATCTCGACCGCAAACAGAATAAGAGAAGAAATAAACAGGCAAGCGGCGAGATCTAACATGGGTAGAGGCTGAGTGTGGAATATGGTGTTGAACGCTGGGGTATAGATCACCACCAACTGCAAGAATAGCGTGAGTATAAATGCTCCGAGCATCGGCAGATTACTTAGCAAACCAACTCGCCACATAGACGCACTCTCGCTGCGTACCGCTAGAGAATGAAACAACTGAGATACCGTCAATACGGTAAACACCATTGTTTGCCAGTATGCCACGTCGCGGGAAAGCGCCCAGGCTAAAGTCGCAAGGGATATGCCACCAATAAATAATCCGACCCATATAATATGTTTCCACATGCCATGAGAGAAAATGTTCTCATGTGGTGGGCGAGGGGCCCGTTTCATTATACCCGGCTCGGCAGGCTCGGTTGTTAATGCAAGACCCGGTAGGCCATCGGTCACTAAGTTGATCCACAAAATATGGATAGGCAGTAAAGGAATAGGCAACCCGAGGAATGGGGCGAGAAACAACGTCCATATTTCACCAGAGTTTGAACTCATGGTGTACTTAATAAACTTACGAATATTGTCGAATATGCGCCGCCCAGAACGTATCGCTCGCACGATCGATGAAAAATCATCATCCAGCAACACCATATCCGACGCTTCTCGTGCCACATCGGTTCCTTTTTGACCCATGGCCACACCAATATTCGCACGCTTCAATGCTGGGGCATCGTTCACCCCATCTCCCGTCATAGCGACAAATTCGCCCTTGGCCTGTAGCGCTTTCACGATGCGTAACTTTTGTTCAGGATCTACTCTGGCATAGACTCTTATTGTTTCAACAAGTTGAGAGAATTTTTTATCGGGTATCTTTGCTAGTTCATCACCGCTTAACATCGCTTGCTCGTCATCAGTAATGCCGAGGCGCTGTGCAATGGCCATCGCCGTTCCGGGGTGATCGCCTGTTATCATGACAGGAATAATTCCCGCGGTTAGACAATCAGTTACCGCTTGGGACGCTTCAGGTCGGGGGGGATCAATTAACGCCACCAGCCCTAAAAATATTAGCTCACGCTCCACCGTTTCTGCCTTCAGTGGCTCGGGTAATCCATTGAACTCACGTTTTGCAAATGCCAGTACGCGGTAACCTTTATTTGCCAACTGTGCCGCCTCAGCCAGCACATCCGCAATGTCAAATTTCGTGACACTATCGTTACCCAAACTTTGGGTACATTGTTGTAGTACCCGTTCCGGCGCACCTTTAATATATCCGGTCACCCCGTCAGATGTTTGATGCAAGGTTGTCATCTGTTTTCGCTCACTATCAAAGGCGATAGCGGCTAAGCGCGGCTTCTGTTGCTCTAAGACAAACTTGTCAAAACCAGCACTTTGGGCTGCTTCAAACAGGGCCAGTTCAGTAGGCTCACCAGCGGGTTTATCATCTTTAACGGTGATGTCATTGTTCAGTGCCATGGCATATCCCAGTTCTGTCCTTGGACTGTTAGCCCCTGACTCAGACAATGATTCAAATCTTTCGCCCGCAACGAAAAATAACTCAGCGGTCATAACATTTTGTGTCAATGTACCAGTCTTGTCAGTGCAGATGTAAGTAACTGACCCCAAGGTTTCCACCGCGGGTAAGTTACGCACCAAAGCGTTATGACGGATGAGTTTACGTGCACCCAAAGCAAGTGAAATGGTCACCACTGCTGGCAGGGCTTCAGGTATCGCTGCAACAGCCAAACTCACCGCGGTTAAAAACATCAGTAATATGGGCTGCCCTTGCAATAAACCTGCGCCAAACACCAGCATGCATATTGCCAGCACGGCTAAAGCAAGGTAACGGCCAAAGCGAGACAACCGGGTCTGCAAGGGGGTTTTAGCGCTCGCCTCGTCTTGCAGTAGTCCCGCAATCTGGCCTATCTGTGTCGCCATTCCACTGGCAACCACCACGCCCTTACCGCGGCCACGTGTAACCATGCTGCTTTTAAACACTAAATTAAAACGGTCACCTATAGGCAACTCAGGATCAGCTAAAGACGCTATTTGTTTTGCTATTGCATGTGACTCACCGGTCAATGCCGATTCATCGATTTGAAGCTCTTCTTCCTCCAATAACCGCAAATCAGCAGGTACTATATTTCCTGCCTCGAGCATCACTACATCACCGGGCACCAGTTGTGCTGCGTCTATCGTAACTTCATGTGCATCACGTAATACATGCGCATCTGGTGCGGCCATTTTTCGTAGCGCTGCTACTGCCTGTTCTGCTCTAAATTCTTGTACCGTGCCGATGATCGCATTCAGTAACACGATCACCAAAATAGCCACGGTATCTTGCAGTTCACCAATAAATCCCGAAATGAGTGCAGCCACAAGCAACACAACAATCATAAAGTCAGAGAACTGACCGAGTAAAATAAACAACAGGGAACGTCGCTTTTTTTCGACAAGCGCGTTGGAGCCATATTCGGCCAGACGTTTTTTGGCTTCATCTGCTGATAGGCCAGAAAGCGATGATTCAAGCTGCTGCAGAACATCAGCGGGTGATAAATTGTGCCACTTGAATGTTGACATGTTAATTTCCGGCCAAGAAGTAAATAAGCGAAGCGGTTATCAGTGCAACCAATAAGGTCTGGATGCCACTGCGTAACCACGTTACTCCCGATATTCGGCCCAGAAAAACCCCTAATAAAAACGTCAGTAGGAGTGCAACAAAGCTAGCAGCATAAAGGGGAGAAAAAGGGAGGTTGACGCCCGCATGTGCCAGCCACAGAGGTAACAATATTAGCAGTGAAATAACCAGCGGTGCCAAGCCATTAACGAGTCCAATCAACAGGGGGACCCAGCGTGATGCAACACCGTGAGCACTGCCATGAAGATCACTGATCATTGACCTTTCTAGCTTTCCCAGAGCATACTTTCGTTCTGCTGACTCGCTGATATAAGCGCTACTGATACCGCTCATGCCCAAAGCGATAGCAGCGCCTAAACAGACGCTAATAATCATGGATAAATCGACAGGCTCACTGACAATAAAGCCCATGATCAACCCAAGCATCGTTAGTGCGCCATCAAAGCCATTGACAACAAAATAACGACGCACTATTCCTTGCGAGCGGGTGATATCGAGCAAGAACAGAGCCTGCCTAAACAAACTCATAAAATATTAATTGACCATGGTTTCATTATGCACTTCAACCTCATCAATACTGTGAATCGAACCACCCATATTGGTAATAGCAGATTGGACCGCGTTAAAATTAATTGCGTTACCTTTAAGCTCAACTTGAACTGTTTCGGTATTTTCATCTACGTCAATTACCACTAATTTAACGCGATAATCGATACCAGCTTGCGTAATGGCCTGTGAAAAATCAAGGGCATTAGGCTGATGAGGTTTGAGTACATCCAGCACGATCCTTTTGACGTTAACCATAATGTGCCGCCCTTAAATTTCAGTTATCTTAACCATAGTCTATAAATCCTTGCCGTTATCCCCAGAGCTATATTTTCATGGGGAAACCCATTTAATAGCACAATCAAGGCGAATGAAAATCTTAAGGTTCACTTCTGGATATAAATCAATTTTTCAGCCCGCATCATCGTTTTACGTTTCTACGTGTTATCAGTTGTTTGGGCATGACTAACGAAATACAGCGTAATAATTGATGGGCCTTATTCTATGAAATGACATTCCGCTTATGCCGGCTTATTCGCCATGTATGGATTGGGTAAATACACCTACGCATTAACGAATAGGCACAAAAAAGCCGGGGCCACTTTGAAGTGACCCCCAATAGTTGGACATTCCAATTACTGGGGGTCTTTTTATGTCCAAACATCATAGAGTATTTAAG
>NZ_WTPY01000034.1 GCF_011378905.1 Paraglaciecola sp. 20A4
AAAAAGCGATTAGCATATATTCGGCTGACCGTTTTTTCTACCCGTTCAAGTTATGCACTTATTCTTTGAATCCAAGTATTAAATAAAGTGCTAGCTTTCATTCTTTATGTTTACCTGCATGATAGGAGAACATATGCCTAGTATTAAATTAGCGAGGAATTTATGGTAAAAAAGTTAACACATAGCGAAAGCCAATCTAAGTTGGTCGAACTTAATAAAAATTTGCCCCTTGAACAGCAATGGCAAATAACCGATGGTAAACTGAGTAAGTGTTTTAAATTCAAGAGTTTTATTCGAGCGTTTGGCTGGATGAGTCAAATAGCTATATGGGCAGAGAAACTTAATCATCACCCTGAGTGGTTCAATGTGTACAATAAAGTTGAGGTAAAGCTAACAACACACGATGTAAGCGGACTCAGTGAGTTGGACTTTAAACTAGCTGAAAAAATGCAACTTTTTTATAGCTGATTGTTTATTAAATCTGAGTAAATAATTGATTTGTATAAATTATGCACACATCCAATGTTTTTTGTTGATTAATGTATGATTTATTCATTGCAAGCCTTGCGTCAAATACTCAGCTATGTATAATACGCCCCACTCGAGACACGACACGTAATATACAGTGCGTTAATCGACAAAGATTTCAAGCGCGGGATGGAGCAGTCTGGTAGCTCGTCGGGCTCATAACCCGAAGGTCGTAGGTTCAAATCCTGCTCCCGCAACCACTTTTTTGAAACTTGGCATCCAGCCATTTTTCGGTGAGAATAGTGGACTAGGGTCCAGAAACAAAAAGCCCCGCTTGTACGGGGCTTTTTGTTATCCTTTTATATCTGTTTTTACTTATTCTGGGCTTTTGGCCCTTTTTTCGTTTTTGGAGCGTGACTATTGTCTCAACTAGAGCAAAAATTAACTGAAATGTTGACTGCACCCGTTGAAGCCCTTGGCTTTGAATTGGTGGGGATTGAATTTGTTCGCGCTGGAATACATTCTACTATGCGCGTTTACATCGATCATCCAGATGGTATTTCGGTCGACCACTGTGCAGAAGTAAGTCGTCAAGTAAGTTCAGTGCTTGATGTAGAAGATCCAATCAGTACCGAATACAACTTAGAAGTGTCCTCACCGGGCATGGAACGTCCCTTATTTAAGTTACAACACTATATCGAATCAGTTGGTGAAGTCGTCGCGATACGTTTGAATATGCCAATGGGAGACAGACGTAACTTTAAAGGCAAGTTACTTAGCGAATCCGATGGCATGTTAACTGTTGAAGTTGACAATCAAGAGTTTGTATTAGCTTTTGCCAATATCGAAAAAGGTAATGTTGTTCCAACGTTTGATTGAGTAGATGGCCATTTAGGCTTTTGCTAAAGAATAATCAGTGAGGCAATCATGAATAAAGAAATATTGTTAGTGGCGGAAGCCGTTTCAAATGAAAAACAAGTTCCAAGAGAAAAAATCTTTGAAGCGTTAGAATTTGCCATTGCAAGTGCAACTAAAAAGAAAACTGAAGGCGAAATCGAAGTACGTGTTGCCATTGACCGTGTAACAGGTGATTTTGACACGTACCGTCGTTGGATGGTGATTGCTGATGATCAAAAGCAAGAGAATCCATTTGCTGAAATGACTATTTCAGCTGCTCAAATCGACGAGCCAGACATTCAACTAGGTGACTATGTTGAAGATCAAGTTGAATCAATTAAATTCGATCGCATAACGACGCAAACGGCTAAGCAAGTTATCGTACAAAAAGTACGTGAAGCTGAACGTGCCCAAGTGATGGCTGAATACGAAGAACGTGTTGGTGAGCTTGTAACAGGTACCGTTAAAAAAGTTAATCGCGACAATATTATCATTGACCTAGGCAATAACGCAGAAGGCGTTATTTACCGTGATGATATGTTGCCTCGTGAAACATTCCGTCCAGGTGATCGCGTACGTGGTTTACTTTACGTAATCCGTCCTGAAGCGCGGGGTGCGCAATTATTCATTAGCCGTACTCATCCCGATATGTTGGTTGAGTTATTCAGATTGGAAGTGCCTGAAATTGCTGAAGAGACCTTAGAAATTAAGGCCGCTGCACGTGATCCAGGTTCGCGCGCTAAAATTGCTGTCAAAACCAATGATAAACGTCTTGACCCTATTGGTGCTTGCGTTGGAATGCGTGGTTCACGTGTGCAGGCCGTTAGTGGTGAATTAAGCGGTGAAAGAGTTGATATCGTGCTGTGGGATGACAATCCTGCTCAGTTCGTTATTAATGCTATGGCACCAGCCGAAGTCGCATCGATTGTCGTTGATGAAGACAACCACACGATGGACGTAGCGGTTGAATCTGACAACTTAGCCCAAGCAATCGGTCGTAGTGGTCAAAACGTTCGACTAGCTGCTCAGCTTACCGGCTGGGAATTAAACGTTATGACGGTTGAAGATTTAAACAATAAGCACGATGAAGAGAATTCTAAAGTATTAGCGGTTTTCGTTAATGGTCTTGATATTGACGAAGAATTTGCCGCAGTGTTGGTCGATGAAGGTTTTACCACTTTGGAAGAAATCGCCTACGTACCCATCAACGAGCTACTAGAAATTGACGGTCTTGATGAAGATATCGTTGAAGATTTACGTAGCAGAGCTCGCGCCGCGTTAACCACTCAAGCGCTAGCAAATGAAGAGACATTGGAAGCCTCTGAACCAAAAGAAGAGCTATTAAGTTTAGCCGGTATGGAACGCCATCTTGCTTACACATTAGCAAGTCGCGGCATTACCGATCTTGAATCACTTGCGGAGCAAGGTGTAGATGAGATCAGCGATATTGAAGAACTAGACGAAGAGAAAGCGGGCCAACTGATTATGGCTGCACGAAACATTGTCTGGTTTAACGAAGAATAGGTCACCAAGAGGAATTACGAATATGGCAGAAGTATCCATTGAAAAACTCGCCGCCGATATCGGCACTTCGGTTGACCGCTTAGTTAAGCAGTTTAAAGATGCTGATATTGTAAAAGCGGCAAATGAAAACGTGACTGAAGATGAAAAACGTCAGTTGTTGGATTTTTTAAGCAAACAACATGGCGGTACAGGCTCTGAAGCGCCTAAGCGAATGACATTACAACGTAAAACAACCAGCACGCTTAATATGGGTAAAGCCAAAGCGGTTACGGTTGAAGTGCGTAAAAAACGCACTTACGTTAAGCGTACAGATGTTGAAGAAGCGCGTTTAGCGGAAGAAGAAACCGCACGAGTATTAGCTGAGCAACAAGCCAAGCTTGAAGCTGAGCAAAAACAAGCTGAAGAAGCTAAGAAAGCTGCTGAAGAAAAAGCGAAAAAAGCAGTTGAAGCAAAAGCGAAAGCCGAAGCTGAGCGTGTTGCACGTGCTAAGAAAGAAGCCGAAGCGCGCCAAGCAGAAGAAGCAGCTTTAAGCCCTGAAGAAAAAGCAGAGCAAGAACGTATTCGAGCTGAAGCGGAAAATATTCGTAAAATGCAAGAGCATGAAACCCAGCGTAAACTTGAAGAAGATGCCAAAAAAGCGGCAGATGAAGCGCTTAAGCTTACTGAAGAAAACTCTCGACGTTGGAAAGAAGAAGAAGAACGTCGTAAGAAGCAAGAAGCGGAAGAAGTTCATGTGCACAGTAATCGTTATGCTCAAGAAGCAGAAGATGCTGATGATATTAAAATTGAGCGTGGCGGACGTCGTCGTAAAAAGTCGAAACGTAACGCAGGTTCAGATCTTAAACACGCATTTAACAAGCCTGCTCAGCCAGTAGAACGTATTGTGCGTATAGGCGAAACCATCACCGTAAGTGACTTAGCCAGTAAGATGGCGATTAAAGCAACTGAAGTGATTAAGTCCATGATGAAAATGGGTGAAATGGTTACCATCAATCAAGTTCTTGACCAAGAAACCGCGGTCGTGATTGTTGAAGAGTTAGGTCACAAATACGAACTAGTTAATGACAACGCGTTAGAAGATGAGTTGTTGGCTGACAACATATCGTCAGAGCTAGCTCCTCGCGCACCTGTTGTGACTATCATGGGTCATGTTGACCACGGTAAAACGTCATTGCTTGATTATATTCGCCGCGCGAAAGTAGCAGATGGTGAAGCAGGCGGTATTACTCAGCATATCGGTGCTTATAGCGTTGAAACGGATAATGGCCGCATTGCGTTTTTAGATACCCCTGGTCACGCCGCGTTTACCGCAATGCGTGCTCGAGGTGCCACGGCAACTGATATTGTTGTATTAGTGGTAGCTGCAGACGATGGTGTTATGCCGCAAACCAAAGAAGCTGTACAACACGCCAAAGCGGCTGGTGTACCTTTGATTGTTGCGGTTAACAAAATTGACAAAGATGGCATTGATTTAGACCGAGTTAAAACTGAACTATCTCAACTGGAAGTTATTTCAGAAGAGTGGGGCGGCGAGCACCAGTTTGTTAACGTGTCAGCGAAAACCGGTGAAGGGATTGACGCCTTACTTGAAGCGATTAGCTTACAAGCAGAATTGTTGGATTTGAAAGCACCGCCTACTGGTTCTGCCAAAGGTATTGTCATCGAATCTCGCTTGGATAAAGGTCGTGGCCCAGTTGCTTCAGTCTTGATCCAAGAAGGTCAGTTAAAAGCGGGTGATATCTTACTTTGTGGTATTGAGTATGGCCGTGTTCGAGCGATGCGCGATGAAAATGGTAAAGACGTCACTATTGCCGGCCCTTCTACTCCAGTAGAAGTACTTGGTTTATCGGGCGTACCAATTGCCGGTGAAGATGCGTTAGTGGTTCAAGATGAGCGTAAAGCGCGTGATGTAGCTGCGAAACGTCATACTAAGCAACGTGAAGTTAAATTGGCTAAGCAACAAAAAGCTAAGCTTGAAAACATGTTTGCTAATATGGAAGCCGGTGACGTTAGCGAACTTAATATCGTACTTAAAGCCGATGTACAAGGTTCAGTCGAAGCGATTTCTGATTCACTTACCAATTTGTCTACTTCTGAAGTGAAAGTAAACATAGTCGGCAGTGGCGTTGGCGGTATTACCGAAACAGATGCCAGCTTAGCAGCAGCGTCGAGCGCGATAGTCGTTGGCTTTAATGTTCGTGCTGATGCAAGTGCCAGACGTGTTATCGAAGCGGAAGAGATTGACCTACGTTATTACAGCGTTATCTACAGCTTAATTGATGAAGTTAAGATGGCGATGACAGGAATGTTGGCCCCAGAATTCAAGCAAGTTATTATTGGATTAGCAGAAGTACGTGATGTATTTAAGTCGCCGAAACTGGGTGCTATTGCTGGTTGTATGGTTGTCGAAGGGACGATCAAACGCAGCAATCCTATTCGTGTACTCCGTGAAAACGTAGTTATCTATGAAGGCGAGCTTGAGTCATTAAGACGCTTCAAAGATGATGTACAGGAAGTACGTAATGGGGTTGAATGTGGTATCGGCGTGAAGAACTACAACGACGTTAAAGTGGGCGATCAAATAGAAGTATTTGAAATCGTTCAAGTTGAGCGTGAGTTATAATCCACACAACACCTGTTGTTAGCTGATTATTAATATTGAAGTAAAACGGAGGCTTAGGCCTCCGTTTTGTCTTAACAAAAGCACTAAACAATGCTTTAGGAGAATAAAATGGCTAGAGAATTCTCTCGCACTGACCGTGTAGGTCAGCAGATACATAAAGAAATCGCCAGTATTTTACAGAATGAATTTAAGAATCGTGATCCACGGTTAGGTATGGTCACAGTGTCGGCTGTAGAAATATCTCGAGACTTGGCATATGCAAAAATTTACGTGTCATTCTTCGAAAATGATGATGAAGTGATGGACAATTACTTATCTATTTTAGAAGACAATAAAGGCTATATCCGTACATTATTAGCCAGTCGCATGCGTATGCGTGCTGTACCGGCAATTAAATTTTTACGTGATGGTTCACTAAGTGAAGGTATTCGTATCAGTAACTTGGTTGACGATACGCTAAATAAAGATAAAGAGCGGGCACGAAATGCGGGTCGCTCGTTAGATGAAGAACAAGAGGACTAAAGGTTGGCTAGACGTCGTAAAGGTCGCGCAATAAACGGTATTTTGCTGCTAGATAAACCATTAGAAATATCCTCTAACCAGGCGCTTCAGAAAGTTAAGCGTGCATTTTTGGCTGCTAAAGCAGGACACACTGGGGCACTCGACCCTCTTGCAACGGGTATGTTGCCAGTATGTCTAGGGGAAGCGACTAAGTTTTCTCAGTTTCTATTAGATGCAGATAAAACTTATATCGTTACCGCCAAACTAGGTGTGCGTACAACCACCTCAGACGCTGACGGCGAAGTTGTGGATACGCGAGACATTAATGTAACGCAGCAGCAGTTGAATGATGCTTGCGAAACATTTAGAGGGCCTATAAAACAAGTGCCATCTATGTTCTCTGCTTTAAAACATCAAGGTAAGCCTCTTTACCACTATGCTCGTCAAGGGATAGTCATCGATCGCCCAGCACGAGATATAACCATTTTCTCACTGATAGTCACTCGATTTGAAGGTGATGAGGTGGATATGAAAGTACACTGCAGCAAAGGTACATATATTCGCTCTTTGGTTGATGATTTGGGGCAACTATTGGGCTGTGGTGCTTATGTAAGTAAACTTCATCGTACCAATGTAGCGGATTACCCAAGCGAAAAAATGGTGACATTTGAAATGCTAGAGGCGCTGCTGGAAAAAGCCCAAGCCGAGCAAATTCCGTTAACGGATATTCTTGATCCACTGTTAATCCCAATGGACAGTGCTGTTAAGGCGTTACCGAGCATAAATGTGACTTCCACAGCAAGAGATTCATTTTTACATGGTCAACCGGTAGCATATGAAAGCGATTCTGAGTTTTCTATAGGTTCAATTGTGCGCACTTATTGCGTTCAAGATGACGTGTTTTTAGGTGTCTCGGAGATTGATAGTGATAATAATGCTGCTCCAAAACGGGTGGTGGTATTTAACTCGCCAGCTTAGTAAGATTTGTCCTTGCTAAATAAACGGTAGTCACTATAATACGCGCTTCTTGGCATGGCTGAATTAGTGATCGGCCTGCTGTATTTTAGCTCTTATTTGGAGAATATTATGTCACTAACTACTCAAGAAACTGCAGCAATTATTGCTGATTATGGCGTAAAAGAAGGTGATACTGGTTCATCTGAAGTTCAAGTTGCTTTGTTAACGTCTAACATCAACAAGCTTCAAGGCCACTTTGCTGACCATAAAAAAGATCACCACTCACGTCGTGGTTTGCTACGCATGGTTAGCCAACGTCGTAAACTTCTTGATTACCTTAAAGGTAAAAACGTTGAGCGTTATCAAGATCTAATCAAGCGTTTAGGCCTACGTCGTTAATCGACCAAGTCATACGTTTGAAAGAAAGCACCTTCGGGTGCTTTTTTCGTTTCTGGGACGTAATTTCGTCATACCATTGGCTAATTTCAAAGCATATCTATCTTGTTAGTATTGTTATTTACCCAATAAAAACAATAAGATAACGGTACTCTATATGAAAAACTGACCCGCTTTTTACTCGTTATTTACACATTAATAAGTGCAAGCTCCCAAGCAGAACTTATTCAATGGGATGCGTTTGATTCAGGCGATAATCTCGCGGTAAAAGACAGTGTGAGTGGTCTCGTCTGGTTAGATTTGACGATGACAAGTAATATGAGTTACCGCCAAGCGGGTGCTGCATTTGCTGGCTGGGAATATGCTAGTGCATTAGATGTTTGGGGATTGTTAGATAACGCTTTCAGCGACATTCAGTTAATCCGCCATGATACACAAGAACCGATAAATTATGAAAGAAACTGTGTTAGTACTACATTATGTTACGCCCAAGCGAATCGATGGCAGAGTTTATTTGGTGACACCGAAGGTAGCCGATATTATCAAACCTATGCATTTGGTTTATATAAGGGGGATTCTTTAAGAGTTCGTATGGGTGGGAGCTATGTAAACGGTAGTGCATTGGCCAATATATATGGACGCACATTTGACCAAGCCCACAATGATCAACTCGATCAGTCTAACGATTTATATGGTACTTTCTTGGTTCAATCAACGCTCAATACAAATGCCAATCAGGTTATTTCAGTGCCTACTCCAAGTGGCTTAATGGCCTTGTGTTTACCTTTTATTCTTATTCTTACCGGCCGTAAACGAGGATAATAATAAATAGCGTTAAACGCTAAGGGGACAAAGCCGTTTCGGTTAGCGCAGCCACTCTCTCTGCTTCGGTTAATAAATTGACGAAAGGTGTTCTACGTCGTAGTTTCCGCATTTGTGGTGTATCAGCTAACACACCTTGTATAAAAACGTCTGGCTGATCATCGATATATTCCATTAAGCAAGTCCATATTAAATAACCCCCATGGCGTAATTGACCATTTGCGTAGCGCGACTCGATCGTATCAATGATCTGTTGGCGTAATTCAGGGCGCATGACAAGCTTGTCTACCATTGCTTTATGCAGCACTAAAATCTGACGGTCGATGTTATCGTATTGCAGGCTATTACTTCGCTGCCGCCGACGTGATGATTGGTTTGAGTAAGAACTATTCAATATCTTAACAGGGGCTTAAGCATCGTTTCCAGACCATTAACTTTCACTTCGTGCATCAGCGCTAATTGTTGGCCAAGCTTACCTTCAGGGAAGCCCTGTTGACTAAACCAAACTAAATAAGGCTCAGGCAACTGCAAAAGCTTTCTGCCAGCATACTTGCCAAAAGGCATCGTCTGGTTAACTGCCTCGATGAGTAATTGATTGGCAGCTTCAGTCATCAGATGTATTCACTTTCTGTTGGGTACTCCAAAGATGATAATAGGGACCTTTTTGCGCCAAAAGTAAATTGTGTTCACCTTGTTCTACTACCCGGCCATCTTGGATCACTATAATACTATCAGCATCGACGATGGTTGATAGTCGGTGGGCAATAACAAGACTCGTATGGCCTACGGCGATTTCCCTAAATGCGCTTAGGATAGCCTGTTCAGACTGGCTATCAAGGGACGATGTCGCTTCATCGAACAACAATATAGGTGCGCCTTTTAATATCGTTCGCGCAATAGCGACACGCTGTTTTTCACCGCCAGATAATTTCAGTCCTCTTTCGCCCACTTGGGTCTCTTTTCCTTTTGGCAGAGCACTGATAAAGGCTGCTAGATGTGCATGTTTTATCGCGTCATTCACTTCATCATCACTAGCATCTGGTCGACCGTAACGGATATTCTCGAAAATAGTATCATTAAACAATACGGTATCTTGGGGCACGATACCGATTGCTTGGCGCAATGATGCCTGACTAACGGTTGTAATGGGTTGTTGGTCAATCATTATTGTTCCACTGCTTGCGTCATAAAATCGAAACAATAATTTGATGATGGTAGATTTACCTGCACCGCTAGGACCAACGATGGCTACTTTTTTACCTGCAGGCACATCAAACGTTACGTTATGCAATATTTGTCTGTCTGGGCCGTAACCAAAATTGACTTTATCAAAACGTATGTGCCCTTTTGTTACTTCAAGCAATTGCGAGTCGTCGTTATCGACAATCGAGGGCGGCTTGCTGAGTAAGGTAAACAGGTTCTCGATATTGGCAAGCGCGCCTCTTATTTCCCGGTAAACAAAACCGAGGAAATTCAGTGGCATAAATATTTGCATGGTGAATGCGTTGATTAACACGAAATCGCCTATGGTCATGGTCCCGTGTGCCACATAGTAGGCTGCAACAGCCATCATGCTGGTCATTGCGATCGCAATGATAGTAGCTTGCCCCGTGTTTAAAGCGAATAAAGATAAACGATTTTTGCGTCTTGCTACTTCCCAATCGGCTAGTGCCAAGTCATAACGCTCGGCTTCGTAACGTTCATTATTAAAATATTTTACGGTTTCATAATTTAATAAACTATCAATTGCTCTGGTGTTACTCAGTGAATCAGCTTGATTGACTGCTCGCACAAAGTCAGTACGCCAATGAGTCGCTTTAATTGAAAAGCTAATGTAGCTGATAACGGAAATCAAAATGATGAACGCAAAGCTCCATCCGTAATTATAAAAGAGCACGCCTACCACCGCGAGAATTTCAAGTAAAGTTGGGACAATATTAAACACCAGAAAGCGCATCAGAAAACTGATACCGCTGGTACCGCGTTCGATATCACGCGAAAGGCCGCCAGTTTGGCGGTTCAAATGATAATCTAAATCAAGCCGATGTAAATGCTCGAAAACTTGCAAGCTAATTCTACGCATAGCACGCTCAGTTACGCGGCCAAATAACGTATCGCGTATTTCCCCGAATAATACATTGGCTAAGCGCAGTAGGCCGTATGCAGCGATAAGCGCAAAGGGAACGAGTACTATCGTATTACTTGGATCCGCAGCATTGAGTGTGTCAACTGCATGCTTAAGGATAAAGGGTAGACCAATACTGGCGACTTTAGCCGCAATAAGGCATAGCATGGCAAAAAACACTCGGCTTTTAAATTCTAAGAGATAGGGCCAAAGTTGGCGTACTACGCGCCAATTAAAGGTGACGTCTTCAATCTGGGTGTGTTGTTTAGAACGCATGAGTCTCGTTACTTTACGTGTGTTGATTAGAGGTAAAAGTCGATTTTATATAAACGACTACTCGACTTTTATAACATCGTCCCGCCAGTGCGATGAATAAAACGACATATTGTGATTATTACGCATAATATTGGCGGGAATAGAAAATCAATCTGTCTTTACAGTGCAGTTTCTTCCGTGAGTCTTCGCGCGATACAAATTAGTATCTGCTCTACTGATAGCATGGTCTAGATTATCTTGTGGATGCATTTGATAAATGCCAATACTGACAGTGACCGACAAACTTGAAGAGCCCGCTAAATATTCTTGCTTGGCCACCTTGGTGCGTAACTTTTCTGCTAATACAAACGCTTGATCCTGAGTGGTTTCTGGCAGTAAAAATAAAAATTCTTCTCCTCCCCAGCGAGCAACTGTGTCTTGCTTACGGACTCCCAAAGAAAAAAGCTGCCCAACTGCTTTGATCACATTATCTCCGATGTCATGCCCATATCTGTCGTTTACCCGTTTAAAATGGTCAATGTCACACATCATCAGCGTTAAATTTTTGCTATGCCTAAGAGTACGTTGGTGCTCGTACTCGAGCTTTTCAAGCATTCCTCGACGATTTTGCAAACCGGAAAGAAGGTCTAACCTTGCTTGTTTTTCAAAACGCTGACTCAGTTGTTGAAGCGTTTTGAAGGAACGTTGACGAGAATATTCGTAGAATACAAATAACACAGCCACCGTCACAAATGAAAAGATGAGTCGAGATTTAAACTCATAACTGTAGGTTACCGCGAGTAGCGTATCCTTTGGATAGAAAAATAGTAATATTATGACAACAGTAAAAATACCTAATTGGATTAGACCTCTTTTTAAGCCCCCGAAAAATAAGGAAACGGAAGGTACAATAAAAATCCATAATGGACCTGTATTTTTAACTCCGCCGGTGATAACCAAATAAACCATGAGCAACATCACTGCGCTGGTTATCAAATTTGCAGAGTAATTATACTGTTTGTCATTTTTAACGTGTTTTAGAATGACTCGCGATAGCAAACAAAGAATACTAACGGTTATTAAAATGATGCCTAAATAAAAGTCTTCGCTGTGCGAATACTCACTGCGAAATAAAGCGCTCACCCCAAGAATTGAAGTGATAAAAAAACCGATGAAACTAAATAGATTAGTGATTTGAATTTGCTGTCGTAACGCCGGTGATTTACTCTTCCCTAGACCGGTAATTAAATACGCACGAATCAATTTTTTGACGTTAAACATATTTCAACCACTTCCTTATTTTCACTTACTCAACATCTTCAACAATCTGGGCACTCAATTGTGCAATTTGTTTTGCCATATGAGTAACGCTATGGCTATAACCTTTCTGTGTAAGCGCTGATGTAAATGCAAAAGTATGTTGAGACGAAAGACTCTCTAGTTGTTTATTGCCCACTAACCAATACTGGCCATCGCTAACAACGCTACCTTTATCTGTTGGCATAAAATGTTCAATGCTAACAATCAGATGTTCAAACTTAGCTGATGCCTGTGGGGAGTCATATGCTACAAATTGCGTATCTTTTGCGTAATCATTTAGCCAAGCAAGTAGGGTTTTATGAATGTCAGTTTGTAGACTCTCTGCCCACAGATCGATATCAGAATAGTACAGCTGATTTCCGTCGATTTGCATCACTAAATTTGGACGCTCCAAATAGTCAGCAAGCTGTATTTTGTCTACTACAATAATGCGTTTCACATCTTCATCCGCGCTAGATGAAAGCGGAGCATTGCTGTTTAACAGATAAATCTGTTGACGTGGCTCAGGCGATGTACTGCATCCGCATAACATTAAGATGATAAGGAAAACGCTAAACTGTTTCATTTTATTTGTACTCTTACTGAGATTTATCATTCGAAGCACCAGGCTGGCGATAGGGTTTACGTTGCTTATCAAAAATAAGACTATTAGGAGCTTGGTTTAGCTCAAGCAACAATGGTTGTAGTTCACGTAAACGTTGTTGCAAGGTCTCTAACGTATCATTTATTTCATTATTAGTTTTTGAACCAGTAGCAAACCCTTGGGTTAATTGCGCTATTCCGGTAAGTGCTGAAGCCAGTTTCTGACTAACATTTTGTTCGTCCATTTGACGTAACGTGCCGGCAAAATCATCTGCGGTATTGTTCATGCTATCCGCACTAGCGCTAATGTCTGCCATCATTTGGTTGGCAGCAACGGAAAGCTGAGCCAAGTCCATTTCGTTAATGTTGTCCAGGATCGCACTGACTTTTTCGGTTATTTGCGAGAATTCATTAGAGATACTCGGGATAACTTCATAATCTTGAAATTTAGCTATGCTCGATGATGTTTCGTTAGGGTACTGCTCAAGATTAACAAATAGTGCGCCTGTTAATAGATTACCCGATTGCAGAGAAGCGCGAAAACCATTTTTAATCCAAGTTCGCATTTGACGTGTTATATGCTCGATACCCGCGTTGTCGTCTGTTTGTTCAATACGCCCTGGCTGAATACCAATGATGACAGGTATTGCAACACCGGAATCTAACCATTTTTGTTGATTACTATTGGGAGGGTTAATATCTAAAACTTTACCTATCTGAATACCCCGGTACTCTACAGGCGCGCCTACGTGGAGACCCCGTACCGTATCGTCAACTAGAATGACGTACTTCGCTGAGGCTTTGTAACGTTCTTCAGCGGCTGATTCATATGACTCGTGAATATTAAAGTACGTACGGTCGGTTACTCTTTCTCCTTGGGGCATACCATCGGGCACGCCAAAAGCAACGCCGTTGGTAATCAATGTCTCTATACTACTCATTCTTACTTTTACGCCATTAGCGCTTAGATCCATTTGTACGCCACTGCTATTCCAAAACTTAGTGTTGGTGGTGATAAGCTTATGATATGGCGCTTGAATAAATGTATTGTAGTAGACCACTCGTTCATCAAAGTTAAAGTAAATACTTTCAAACTCGCCTACTTTAAGGCCTTTATAAATAACAGGGTCGCCTTCTTTAAAAGCGAACTCTGCGTTACTATTTAATGTAACGTGTAAGCCAGGTGTGCCGCTAGGCGTGATTGGGGGCGCCGACAAGGCGACAAAATCACGACTCGATGGGCCTTCTAGATTGGTTGACATATTGATATAAGTACCAGATACCAGTGTGTTTAGACCTGATACGCCATTAAGCGATATTCGTGGGTTAACCGACCAAAACTCAGTACTTTCACGTAACAAACCGTCTGAGTTAGCGGACATACGAGCGGTGACCAACACTTTTTGTAAGTCTTCCGTAAGGGCGATAGTTTTGACTTCACCTACGTCCACATTATGCATTTTTATTTTGGTTTTTCCGGCTTCTAAACCAGAGGCATTTTCAAATACGATGTTGATAAGGGGGCCTTGATTACTCCATTGATGATAGAACATCCACGCACCCATACACAATGCCACTATAGGCACTAACCATATTTTTGAAATGCTTGTTACGCTTTTTAGCTCAGCAGGTTCACCATTTTTTGGCATGATTACTGGTTGCTCCAAATTAATTTTGTGTCGAATGAAATTGCCGCTAACATGGTTAAAATGACCACTGCGCAAAAGGCAAGAGCTGCATACCCTGGGTATATGCTCATGATGTTACCTAGCTGAATAAGACTGACTAAAATAGCGACCACGAAAACGTCAATCATCGACCAGCGACCAATAAACTCTGTCAATCGGTAACTGATCATGCGTGTTTTCTTTTGTCCGCTGTAATCGTTCTGTACGGTATAGTTTAGCCAACATAATATGCAGAACTTGGCTATGGGAACTAAAATACTTGCGATAAATATAATCGCAGCGATGGGATACGAGCCCATTTTCCAAAGGGTTAACACGCCGCCCAAAATAGTACTGGGTTCGTCATCTCCTAGAATGTCAGTATGCATAATAGGTAAAACATTAGCGGGTATATAAAGTAATACAGAAGTAAATAATAGCGCCCAGGTAGTTTGAATGCTATGGGATGCAGAGTGTCTTTTAGGTGCTTTTGGAAGCGCGCACGAGGTGAGTAGGTACATTTGGTGTTCATCTAGATACATTAGGGTGTAGGTCATGCATATGGCAAATAAAGCATAGGCATAAAATGATAAGCCGATACCAATATCAGCCATGGACATGATTTTAACTAAGCTTACAAGCACAGCAACTAAGAAAATTTCTACCATTGTCCATGCACGCAGGGCGAAAATAAATTTAAGAAGTGGTGCGGCGTATGTGGGTTTTTTACCAACTAACACAGGCATTAGCAGATACAATAAGCAGAGTAGAATCGTCACTGGCAGCACAAGAATGACCGTACTTTGTAAGATAGCCAGTGCAAGATAGTTGTTGTCGGCGAGTGTTTCAATACTGCTAAATATATTGATCGAATGATATTGCCCGTTAGCACTAAAGGATAAAAATTTGAAGCTAAGTGCGGCAACCATAAAGATTAAAGCAGCTACTGAAAATGCTACCAATTTTTGTACCATATTCTGATAATAGGTTGTGATAACATAATGGCACCTGGGACACTGTGCACGCTGACGGTGAACAAGAGGCGGTACCTCAACTAAGTAACCACACTCGTGGCAATGTACTTGTTGACAAGTCGTTGTAATCTTTATCGATTCATCCATACGTTACACGGGTAAGCTAATATTTAGCTAGATTAACAAAAAGCTACCAACTGTGGAAAGATAATCACAAATTAGCTAAATATTTGCTGAAAATCTAAATTAAGTTTTACATATATCGAGACGGCCAAATATTGTTGAGCAAACTATATTAGCCGGCTAGTCAGCCGTTATACCATGCGATTAACCATTTCAACGGACGTTATTCAGGTGTTTGATAAGAAAATAAAGAACAACTTAACCTCGGTGCTTTTTGTGTGTTTAGGCAATATTTGTCGTTCTCCCACGGCAGAAGCTGTTTTTCGTCATAAAGCGGCACATGAAGGCCTTGCTATAGATATTGATTCTGCCGGAACGTTGGGCGCCCATATCGGTACGAGTCCAGATAAACGCTCTCGAGCTGTGGGGGAAGAGCGCGACTATAACTTTAAAAAAATTAAATGTCGCAAAGTTGAAGTGAAAGACTTTGCGCGTTTTGATTATGTTATCGCCATGGATAAAAATAATGTGCGTGACCTATTGGAAATATGTCCTGAGGAATACCAACATAAAATTGCCTTGATGATGAGTTTCTGTGATGCAGAAGAAGCTGAGGTACCAGACCCCTATTTTGGTGGCAAGCGCGGCTTTGAATATGTTCTAGATCTGATCGAAAAAGCATCTGACGGTTTAATAGACCATATTAAGACACGTTTTGCTTGAGCCTAAGCATCTTGAGCGCAAACAAAAGTATTGGCTCGTAATATTATTAGGCATACTTTTAGGGAGTAGTGCTTGGGTAATGCTTGGTGGGTTAAACACCGATAAGCAAGCTAACATGTTTCTGGATCCAGTCGAGCTGCGCATATTTTGGCAATTACGCATTCCTTTAGTGATAACGGCACTTATCGTTGGCGCAGGCTTAGCGGTGAGTTCTGCTGTGCTCCAGGTTTTACTGCGTAATCCGTTAGCAGACCCAGGTATTATAGGGATTAGCAGTGGTGCCAGCCTTGCTGCAGCACTATTTTTAGTATTTGGCAGTACATTACCATTTTTATACATACAGTATTTGTTGCCGGTATTTTGCTTTTTCGGGGCGTTACTTTCAACGACTGCAATCTATTTTATTTCTAAACGTTTAACGGGTATTCATTCCGGCGTTATCTTAGCAGGTATCGCTATTTCTACCTTGAGTGGCGCTATCATTGGCTGGCTACATTTCTTATCTGATGCGCAAACCATGCTCAACATGATCTTTTGGCTAATAGGTAGCCTAAATCAAGCTGACTGGAAGGTATTATTGGTAGCAGCTCCTATTCTAGTGCTCTCACTAGGCTATTTAATGTGTCAGGGTAGGGCACTGAATTGGCTCTATTTTGGAGCAAGTAGCGCCCAATTAGCAGGATTGAACGTCCCGCAATTTCACAAGATCATGTTGTTAACGTGCGCGCTAGTAGTAGGTATTGCGGTTTCTATTGCTGGCTCTATTGCTTTCGTCGGTTTGCTCGTTCCTCATATGTTGCGCAATTTTTTTGGTTTTGATAATCGCTTTATTCTTCCTGCTTCGGCGTTATTGGGCGCAATTGTGCTAATGGTCGTTGTGCTAATTGGACGCGTCGCGGGGGATGCAAGTGTCCCCGTTTCTATGTTGACCGCTACGTTAGGTGGCCCCATTTTTCTGTATTCAATACTGCGACTAAATCGGCAGATGAGTTAGCTGATGCTTGTTATTGAAAACCTCACGTTTTCCCAACGTTTAGATAATATTAATGTGTATGCTAAATCAGGACAATTTGTTCACTTGCTCGGGCCAAATGGGGCGGGGAAATCAAGCCTACTGCAGATTGTTTCAGGTCTTGGCGTACCAGATACCGGCCGCGTTACCTTTGATAACGGTGATATAGCCCAATTAACCATGATTGAACTGGCGCGTTTTCGCTGTTTTCAAGAACAACAACAGAGTCATATTTTTGCGATTACCGTGCGAGAGTCTCTCTCGTTTTTCGCACAGGACTTGGTTATGCCAGCGATGTTAGAAAATGCCCTCGAAATACAGCCCTTTATGACCCGCTCATTGCTTACGCTGTCAGGTGGTGAAAGTCGCCGAGTGCAAATTGCTCGTGCATTATTGCAAATTTGGCCGATGATTGAGCAGGGTCAAGCGTTAATACTTCTCGATGAGCCAAGCCAAGGATTAGATTTTCGTCATCAGCACTTACTGTTGTCTTGTCTTGTTGAACTGACAAAGCTTGGTAATACCGTGCTGATGAGCCACCACGATCTTAATATATCGACTCAGTATGCTGATCGTGTTTGGTTAATGCGTTCTGGAGTAATGGAACATTTCGGAGATGTTAAGGATGTGATGACGCCAGCCATATTAAGCGAAATTTTTGATTGCCAAGTGCGTGAATTTAATGACTCTGCAGGCAACAGTATATTGCAAACTTATCTCCCTTAAAGTAAGTAAATAGGTTTTTTATCGGTAAACTTTCCATGCGCGCATTTCATAGGCTAGGATATCAGGTATGATAACGTGTCCAAAGCGATGTTGAAAACATCTGCTTTGTGAACTAATTTCCCTTTTTTCGATTTCATTTATATTTTAAGGACACACTGTGAGCCAATGGCAACCTGATAGTTGGCGTCAAAAGCCAATATTGCAACAACCCACTTACCAGAATCAACAACACTTGCGCGATGTTGAGCAGAAGCTCAAATCTTACCCGCCACTCGTTTTTGCTGCCGAAACGCGACAATTATTTAAAGAGTTAGGCCAAGTAGCTGATGGTAAAGGCTTTTTGCTTCAAGGTGGCGATTGTGCCGAGTCCTTTGATGAATTCAATGCGCCCAAAATCCGTGATACATTCAAAGTTATTTTACAAATGGCGATCGTGCTAACGTTCGCTGGGCGCTGCCCAGTGACAAAAGTTGCTCGCATGGCCGGGCAATATGCTAAGCCTCGCTCAGGTGACTTAGAAACAATCGACGGTGTTTCGTTACCCAGTTACCGTGGCGATATCATCAATAGCTTTGAATTCACTGAAGCATCACGTATGCCAGATCCACAGCGTATGTTAGATGCATACCACCGCAGTGCCTCTACATTGAACTTGCTGCGTGCTTTCGCCCAAGGTGGCTTAGCTGACTTGCATCAAGTGAATCGCTGGAATATGGCATTCGTTGAAAACAATCCGCTTAAAGAGCGATATCAAGACGTGGCGCGTCGTATTCAAGATTCTTTAGAATTTATGAATGTGATGGGTATCAATACCAATAATACGCCAACACTGCATGAAACCAGTTTATATACGTCTCATGAAGCGCTTTTATTAAACTACGAGCAAGCACTAACGCGCGTCGATACATTAACTGACAAATGGTATAACTGTTCTGCTCATATGCTATGGATAGGCGAGCGCACACGTCAACTCGACCATGCTCATATTGAGTTTTTCCGTGGGATCCACAATCCAATAGGCGTAAAAGTTGGCCCAAGCATGCAAGGCGATGAGTTAATTCGTTTAATTGACGCGTTAAATCCTGATAACACGTCAGGGCGACTAACGTTGATCACGCGCATGGGAGCTGACAATCTTGAGCATAAATTACCGGCTTTATTACGCCGCGTGAAACAAGAAGGACGTAATGTCGTTTGGAGTTCAGATCCTATGCACGGTAATACGTTCAAAGCATCAAGCGGTTATAAAACACGTAACTTCGATGCGATTTTGCGCGAGATCCAACAGTTCTTCGCAGCCCATCGTGCTGAAGGAACCCATGCTGGAGGTATTCATTTAGAAATGACAGGCCAACATGTAACAGAATGCACCGGTGGCGCTTATCAAATAAGCGATGACGATTTAGCGCAAGCATATAAAACCCAATGCGATCCGCGTTTAAACGCAGATCAAGTGCTAGAAATGGCATTTCTTGTTGCTGATCACCTCAAGGTAAGTTAAGGAAATCACATTGCGCTCGAAGCCGATTATATGTTATAAATGAAAATAGTTTTCATTTGTATTGATAGGTTAGGGCGCTATGACTCTTTGGGATATTCCGGCGAAAAAATCGGCATTAATTAGCGGCCTAGATAATTCATTGGTGCCGGCTGTAATGAATCGCTTATTGGAAATGGGATTGAGCGATGGTCAAACTGTTCGTTGCCTGCGCCGCAGCCCTTTGCGTGGGCCTCTCGTCGTTCAAATCGGTGATTGTGTATATACTTTAGAGCAAAGTATTGCCGATAAGGTTGCTATCAGCGACCTCTCTTAATTTTCCTCGTTAAATACTGACTTTGGCTTACACCGCCATAATGCACAGTTATTAGACATCTTTCTTATTTCTCCTAGCGACTAATTGAGTGGCTTTTTAATCAAGTATTGTAATGAAAAATATAATTTTAGTCGGTAAACCCAACTCTGGGAAAAGTCTATTGTTCAACCAATTAACCGGAATGCGCCAAAAAGTAGCGAACTTTCCAGGTGTGACCGTTGAGCTTAAAAGCGGAAAGTTTGGTGAATACCGACTGATCGATTTTCCAGGGGCATACTCTCTCAGTACGTTGTCTAGAGATGAAGAAATAGCCGTTGAAAAAATTCATGAGGCCATGCACGACGATAACACCAGCCTTATCGTGTGTAACTTGGATGCCACGCGATTAGAACGAAGTTTAGTGTTTGGTTTACAAGTGCGCGATTTAGCCAAGCAGCATGGTAAAGCCCTGATTTTTGCATTGAATATGATTGATGAAGTTGAGCGATTTAGTCATCACGTGGATTGCGAACAATTAGGAAAAGACCTCGGTGTGGCGGTTTTTCCGTTATCCGCGAAAACGCTGATTGGGCTACATGAATTTAAAGTCGCGCTCAATGACATTGTTAAACAACCAGAAAAATATATACCCACCTTAAGCGTGGCAGAAGGTGACAGCGTATTTAATGTTAGTCGTCGAATTGCCAAGCAATACGGAATTCATGCTGATATCGTTCTACGGCAACAAAATCGTATTGATAGTTTTTTACTGAATAACGTGTTGGGTGGTATCGCATTTTTCGGCATTATGTTTTTGCTTTTTCAAAGTATATTTACTTGGGCAACTCCCTTAATGGATGGCGTTGAAAGCATTATCGGTGTGCTTGCTCAGACTGCTACTTCTGCTATCGGCCCCGGAATAATAAACGATTTTCTGCAAGATGCGCTTTTTGGCGGGTTTGGTTCGTTCTTAGTCTTTGTACCGCAAATTATGGTTTTGACCTTCATTATAGGATTGCTAGAAGACAGTGGTTATCTTGCTAGAGCAGCATTGATATGCCATAAGCCGCTAAGTTACTTTGGTTTGTCGGGTCGCAGCTTTATTCCTTACCTGTCGGGTCACGCGTGCGCGATCCCCGCTATTATGGCTGCCCGTACGATTGAGTCACCTCGTAAACGCTTGATCACTATGATGACTATTCCACTGATGTCATGTTCTGCTCGATTACCTGTATATGCGCTACTCATTGCCGTTCTGATCCCCGATACTACATACGTAGGCGGGCTTTTTAGTCTACAAGGAACAGCATTTTTTGTGCTGTATTTCCTCGGCATTATTACCGCTTTAACAGTCAGTGTTTTACTTAATAAATTCACTGACCGAGACAGCGATAAAGCTGAAATGCCCTTTATTTTGGAATTACCTAACTACCGATTACCGCACTGGAAGCCATTAATGCTAAGAGTGCTTACCAGTGCTAAGCAATTTATTCGACGCGCGGGACCAGTGATTTTTATGGTGTCGGTGGTGATTTGGTTTTTAGGCTATTTTCCAAGCTCAGAACATGAACTTCAAGGTTCATACTTAGCCGTCATCGGGCAATGGATTGAGCCAGTTTTCGAACCTCTAGGACTAGATTGGCGTTATGGCGTGGCTATTTTAGTCTCATTTCTCGCCCGAGAAGTATTTGTTGGGGCTTTAGGTACACTATTTGGTATTGAAGGCGCGGATGAAAATATAGCGGGTTTGGCGGCGAACATACAAGCAGATGGACTGACGCTAGGGGCTGGCTTAGGACTATTGATATTTTACGTAGTGGCACTGCAGTGCGTGGCCACGGTAGCTACATTGAAGGGCGAAACAGGTAGTACAAAAATCGCCTGGGGGTTATTTGTCGGCTACGGTATGCTTGCGTATAGTCTCGCATTTATCGTTTCTAATATATTTTAATGTTTATATATTTGGCGTTTTATCCCTGAGCAGCAGCCTGTCGACTGATAAAGAGCGGCAGGCGAATATTTTTTGATTTTAAATATTTACTGAAGCAGCGATTGATCAATTTCGATGAATTTATCACACGCACTAATTAACGAATTGGCGGTTAAAGAAGGTACCCCATAGACTTGGGTATTTACGCCATATTTATCTTTAATTGCTTTAAGCAGTAAGTCAAAATCACCGTCCCCTGAAAGCAATACTACGCTATCCACACGCTCTGCAGCGCCCAGTACGTCTATTGTGATACCTACATCCCAATCTCCCTTTGCCGAGCCGTCACTACGTTGAATAAAAGGTTTTAATTTTACGTTAAACCCGATGTGTTTCAACGCAGCTTGAAACTTCTGCTGTTGAGCATCATGACGTTCAGTTGCATATGCATTGGCTATTACAATTTCGCCTTGTTCACTTAAGTGCTGCCACAATTTACGGTAATTAAATTGTCTTTGGTATGCGTCTCGTGTGGTGTAATAGATGTTCTGCACGTCAACAAAGACAGCAATTTTAGGGGACATAAATATTTCTAATAATATAAGTACAGGTTTGTGATAATAACATTAAATAATCCTAAAATAGCTATTGCGTTTATTTTTAAAGTGCTGTAATGTGCGGTCTTGCTTGTGAATCAACCTCCGCATTTATAAGCATCGCTATCACTTCGGTAGCTTGTTAATGTCTTGTCTTACCTTGATCCCGTCAGCCAGCATTTAAAAAAACAAAAATATTAAGCTGAATTATTGAAAGGCGAATAAGCAAGTATATGCTTGCTATTTATCACTCCTAGACTTATAAAAAGTCGCAAAGTAATCGTCAAATCTAATAGTGAAGCTTCGTTGAATTTCGCGCGTTAAAATATCGCGCTAATTGAAAGAGAGTTTTATTATGTCTTATTTATACAACGGTTCGCAGATCCGTGTTTCGCACCCAGTGCATTCTATTTCTGTAAACAAACAAAGCGTGGCATTTGCCGACAAACAAGGTCGTCAAAATACTAAATTTGCCAATGCAGTTGAAGCCAAGCAGTTTGTTAAATGGTTAGTTAACGCTTAAGCAAAATTAGGTCTTAATGGCCTAAATTCATAAAAAAAGCCTGAGTCACAGTAGTGTCACTCAGGCTTTTTTGTATCTGAGGATAATTATCTTATCCCCAATACACAGACGTAAATAACCTATTTAGCCGTTGCTAAGCTTTCTAGATAACTTTCGTAGTTACCACGGAAATCAACAATGCCGTTAGGCGTAATCTCGATTATTCGAGTGGCGACCGACGATACGAATTCACGATCGTGACTGACAAATATCAACGTACCAGCATAATTTTCTAACGCCAGATTTAAAGATTCAATGGATTCCATATCCATATGGTTAGTCGGTTCATCCATAACCAGAATATTTGGACGCTGAAGCATTAGCTTGCCAAACATCATTCTGCCTTGCTCTCCTCCTGATATTACTTTTACAGATTTAGTAATTTCGTTTTGTGAGAACAATAAACGACCTAGTGTGCCACGCATAACTTGCTCATCATCACCTTCTTGCGCCCACTGGTACATCCATTCCATCAAGGTCATTTCTTTTTCAAATTCGTGAGCATGATCCTGCGCATAATAACCAATGTTAGCATTTTCAGACCATTTCACTTCCCCAGCTGTTAAATCGGTGTCACCGACTAAACACTTCAGCAAGGTTGTTTTACCTAAACCGTTTTCACCGATAACCGCAATGCGCTCACCGACTTCAACCATCAAATCTAAACCGTTATACAATTCGTTTTCATACGATTTATGTAGGCCTGATACCTCAAGTGCTAAGCGATGTAATTTCTTCGTTTGTTCGAAGCGAATGAAAGGTGTCTGTCGGCTAGAGGGCTTAATATCATCTAGTTTAATTTTATCAATTTGCCTAGCGCGAGAAGTCGCCTGTTTAGATTTAGATGCATTGGCAGAGAAACGGCTTACAAATGTTCTCAGTTCAGCTATTTGCGCTTTTTTCTTGGCATTGTCTGAGACCAAGCGTTCTCTGGCTTGGGTAGACGCTGTCATGTATTCGTCATAGTTGCCAGGAAAAAGGCGGATTTCACCGTAATCCAAATCTGCCATATGTGTACATACACTGTTTAAAAAGTGACGGTCATGGGAGATGATGATCATTGAGCAGTTACGCTCATTAAGGACATCCTCAAGCCAGCGAATGGTGTTGATATCCAAGTTGTTGGTTGGTTCATCAAGTAACATAATGTCTGGATCAGAGAAAATAACCTGAGCAAGTAATACCCGCAGTTTCCAACCTGGCGCAATTTCGCTCATGGGACCATAATGTTGCTCAACCGGAATGCCTACACCGATGAGTAACTCACCTGCACGGGCTTCGGCGGTGTAACCGTCCATTTCTGCAAATTCAGACTCTAAATCCGCAACACGAATACCATCCTCTTCGGTCATCTCAGGGTTAGCATAAATCGCGTCACGTTCCGCTTTAACTTTCCACAGCTCGGTATGTCCCATCACTACCGTGTCAATTACGCTATACTGCTCATAAGCAAATTGATCTTGTTTCAATTTACCAATGCGCTCACCAGGATCCGTGGACACATTACCTGCCGACTGCTCTAAATCGCCGCCTAATATTTTCATGAAGGTTGACTTACCACAGCCATTGGCGCCGATTAGACCATAGCGGTTTCCGTTACCAAATTTAACTGAGACATTTTCGAACAATGGCTTTTCGCCAAATTGCATAGTGATGTTTGCGGTCGTTAACAATGTTTTCTTCCGAGTATTTAAGGTGAAAGGTGTTATTCCTCGTCATTAGTATGCTTCTTATTTGAAGTTGCAACTGCAATTCAATCCTTTAGAAAGGAGAGGCGGACTTGAGGAAAAATTCGGCGCATATTATGCCATAATTATTGGTGGCTCGGCTAATTTTAGTCTGAATTAACGATTTTTTATGACAAACAGCAAATCAATTTCGATAGCGTAAATTAAATTGACGTTTTTACTACCCACCTATTGCGAAGAGATAGCATCAAAATAACAACAAACTAATGAGAGGGATAGGGGACTAACGAGGGGTAATATCACGCATTAAATAACTAATTGCGCAATTAAGCGTCGATGGGTCTTTTTCCCAACCACTTAAAAAGAGGTGGCAGAAAAAGACCCATCGACACTAACAGCTACCATGTATGATTTTTATTCATCAAGGGCTGTATTGAAGTCTTCAGATAGCTCAAAATCACCAGTCACTTCACTGACATGGTTATCCAAAAAGTGAATTTTTAGCTCTTTACGAAAATCTTTGCCACGCTTGCTCATGCCGCGTTTCATCTGATACAAATAATACCATGTATCGTGATCAAACGAGTCTTCAACAACAGGTTTTCCAAGCACATATTCAACTTGCTCTTTGGTCATATTGATACGTAATTTTTTAACATCACGCTCATCTAAAAAGTTACCCTGAGGAACGTCAATTCGATAGATCCAGTCGGCACAAGCAGACAACATTAATGCGGCGGCAATCACCACCAATAAATTTCTAAACTTCATTCTTATTTAATATCTCAGCTGTTAGGAAAATAATGACCCTGCAGGTACTTCGCTAAAGGCCGTTAGGCGAAGCATCCTAACTCAGCCAAGACAGCCTAATCAATGCATAATTGTTAAGAATTACTGATTTGTAGTAATTCTTTGGCGTTGGCGAGTGCAGAATCTGTTAATTTGTCACCTGCTAGTAGACGCGCCAACTCGGCAATTCGTTCATTTTCTTGCAAAGAAATCATATGCGTTTCGGTGGTTTTCTTATCACTGAACTTAGTCACAAACATTTGATTATGGGCGCGAGCCGCTACTTGAGGCAAATGTGTAACGCATATTACCTGGCAAGTTTCGCCTAGTTTACGCAATAACTGACCCACTACGGATGCCGTTGAGCCACTGATACCGGTATCGACTTCATCAAAAATCATGGTAGCCACTTGGCTACTGTGTGAACTGATCACTTGAATGGCTAAGCCAATACGTGACAACTCACCACCGGAAACTACTTTTTCGATTTTATCGAGATCTTGACCTTTGTTGGTCGACACCTTGAAATGTACGCTATCTAAACCTGACTTCTGCGGTGCACTCTGGGATAAATGTTCAACTTCTATCTTAAACACTGCGTCGCCCATATTCATTTTATGAATTTCACACTCGACTCGTTTTGCTAACTTACTTGCCGCTTTATTCCGCGAAAGGCTGAGCTTTTCAGCACTTTGAAAATATAACTTCTCAAGTGCCAACAATTCATCTTTCATGCTATCAAGTAACTCATCATCATTGGATAACTGAGACAATTCCTGGGCTAAGCCTTGATGATGCGCAAACAAGTCTTCAGGTTGCACCTGATGTTTTCTTGCTAAGTCTAAGGCTTGTGAATAACGTGCCTCAACTTGCTGCATTTTCATAGGGTCAATTTCTAACTGCTCGGTATAATGTCTAAGTTCTTGAGCAGCTTCATCAATCTGGATACTCGCTTCAGTTAACAATCCTAGTATGGGGGTAAGCGTAGGATCGTGTTCTTGCAATTCGCTGAGTATATCTATGCTGTTTTGCACTGCTGACAAGGCATTAAAATCATCAGCTTCATAAAGTTGATGAAAAGTTAATTGCGTTTGTTCAAGTAACGTTTGGCTATTACTGAGTTTTTTGTGCTCTATTTCTAACTCAAGAAATTCGTCATCGGCAATGGCAAACTCATCAAGTTCGGTAACTTGATACGACAGCAGTTGATAACGGTCTGTTCGTTGTTGTTGTCCGGCTAATAGCTCTCGGTAATGTTTTTGTTTTTGCTGCAGCGCGGCGAAATGCTGTGCGACATTTGTCAGCAGGGAAGGATGTTCGGCAAAATTATCGAGCAAATCTCGTTGGGTTTCTGCTTTCAAAATTTGCTGGTGAGCATGTTGCCCATGAATACTTAATAAATATTGGCCTAGGTTTTTGAGTTGTTGTAATGGTACAGCGGTGCCATTAATAAAGGCTTTTGAACGTCCTTCGCTAGAGATGACACGTCTAATCAAACAATCATTTTCGTCGTCTAATTCTTGTTCTTGAAGCCATTTCTGAGCAAGAGGCAAATTTGTCACATCAAACGTGGCGCAAACCTCAGCTTTACTTGCACCAGTGCGCACAAAGCTAGCATCGGCCCTATCACCAAGACACAGGCCTAACGCATCAACAGAAATAGACTTACCAGCGCCAGTTTCACCGGTTACCGCAGTCATGCCTAGCGCCAAATCGATATCTAAAGATTTAACCACCGCGAAATTACGAATTGAGAGATGAAGTAACATACACAACACATGTTTAAATATACAGTAACTGTAAATATATACATATTTTTCTGGCTGTCTAGTGGTTGCTTAAAATTTATTCTAAGTTAGATGTTTAGTAGAGTTTACTACCCCAGCCTAGTTTAGTGCGCAACACATTGAAATAGTTATAATCTTTGGGATGAATCAACGATAGTTTAGCTGGATTTTTGCGAATAATAATTTCGTCACCAGGTAAGACCGTTAGCACGATATGGCTGTCACAACTAACCTGTAGATTGTCTCTATTTTCTGGTGATACTTTAATGCGTACTGTGCTATTTGCATCGACTACTATCGGCCGAGCACTTAAGGTATGAGGGAACATAGGCACCAAACTTAGGGCGTCTAAGTTAGGGGTTAGAATAGGTCCTCCGCCAGATAAAGAATAGGCGGTGGAGCCAGTAGGGGTGGCAACAATTAGGCCATCGGAACGTTGACTAAAAACGAAGTTTTCATCTAAATAGACTTCAAATTCCATCATATGCGCCACTTTTCCATGGTGCATTACCACTTCATTGACCGCAGAGTTGGTACTTTGCAACTCACCATCACGGTAAACTTCTAGCTCTAATAAAAAGCGTTGTTCAATTTGGCAATCGCCGTCAAATATAGTGTCTAATTGACGTTCTATATCATCTGGGTTGATATCGGTTAAAAAGCCTAAGTTACCGCGGTTGATGCCTACGACTGCAACATTGTGTTTGGCGAGCACTCTAGCAGCTCCAAGCATATTGCCATCACCACCAACCACTATTGCTAAATCTGCTTGGGTGCCTATAGTATCAAGATCGGCAATTTCAAAACCATTGCCTGTCAATTGTGACGCGCAACTTTGTTCTACTATTACCCTACAGTCTTTTTGTTTTAGATAAACAATCAGCGCTTGTAAGCTTAAATTGGCTCCTTGATGGGCGTGTTTGCCTATTAATCCGACGGTATGAAAACCCATAGTAACTCATTAAAATAGCTGATTTGGGTTAGTATAATCATCCCCAGTGGTTAAAGTCATAATTTTTTATGTCTATGATTTTTCTATGAGTTCTAATGATTAATTTGTAGGCAATAAGCAATCACTTTTATGGTCGTTAAGACAACGATAGTTAATTTACGCGGAATTATCTGCATCATGCGTGTATTGATGCTTTGTTTCTTGTCGTCCTTCTCTTATAGTGCATCTAATTCAATAAGTTATAAGATTTATCCATGGGCCCAATAATGTTAGATGTCGCAGAGTGTGAACTTACACCAGACGACAAAGAGTTACTCGATCATCCCCTTGTCGGTGGGGTTATTTTATTTAGCCGCAATTACTATGACCAAAAACAATTAGCGGAACTGATCGGACAAATACGTTTGTCGGCGCGTAATAACATTCTGATCGGAGTGGATCATGAAGGCGGCAGAGTACAGCGTTTTCGCCAAGGCTTTAGTGCTATTCCCGCCATGGGCGATATTTTTAATCGCAGTGATGAGGTCATGACTAAGGCCGAGCGATACTGTGATACGTTTGGTTGGTTGATGGCGGCGGAATGTTTAGCATTTGATATCGATTTAAGTTTTGCCCCAGTGCTTGATTTAAATGGTGTGTCGGATGTTATCGGCGATCGCTCTTTTCATAGCAAACCTGAGCCGCTGATTAATTTAGCCAGTCATTTTATCACCGGTATGCATCGGGCTGGTATGAAGGCCACAGGAAAACACTTTCCGGGTCACGGTAATGTTAAAGAAGACTCGCATATTGCGATGCCAGTCGATGGGCGCAGCCTAGCGCAAATCACTGAACTTGATATGCGTGTTTTTACTGAGTTGCATGCAAAAGGTCTATTAGACGGCATTATGCCTGCTCATGTAGTCTATCCCGAGGTAGACGATATGCCTGCTGGGTTTTCTAGGGTATGGCTGCAAACTTATTTGCGTGAAAAAATGAATTTCGATGGAGTGATATTTTCTGATGACTTGTCTATGCAAGGCGCAGCGTTTATTGGAGATTTTGCAGCACGAGCGAAAGCTGCTATGCATGCAGGTTGCGATATGGTGCTAGTGTGTAATAACCCAAATGCCGCGGCACAGGTTATCGACAGCTTGCCCAGTGATATTCCCATCAATCCTCGTTTGACCAAACTAGCTAAAGCAGCGAGTGGTGATTTGGCAACCTTGAAAAAATCGCAGGAATACTCATCTGCTCAGCGTCTGTTGGCTGAGTATTATAATTAGTGTTCTATTAAAAATGATAACTCGACGTAAAAGTGTGTAGGGCAGGTGGTTAGTCCGTTAGCCCCGTACTTAACGCTAAATTTAGTAGGGTAAAAATAGTATGCATTTAACTCGGCAGCACTTTATAGTCATTGGTCCTTTGCTTGCCATCGGATTTTATGCATTTTTACGTTACTCAAACGTTGATTACCTACCGGCGGTAACTGCTGCTATTACCAGTTTAACGGTTATTTGGTGGGTAAGTGAAGCCATACCCATTCCTGCGACATCTATTGTCCCTTTTGCTTTATTACCTTTATTTGGAGTGCTTGATCACGCAACCGCAGCTTCGGCCTTAGGCAGTCACGTGATACTGCTATTAATGGGCGCGTTTATGCTCTCTACGGCGCTTGAACGTAGTGGCGCCCATGAGCGGTTGGCTGTTTATATGGTGCGAATGGTCGGAGTCAGTAGCGGTCGGCGTCTGGTTATGGGCTTTGTGCTAGCCACTGGTTTTCTGAGTATGTGGATTTCAAATACTGCCACCGTCCTAATTGTGTTACCGATGGCATTAGCTGTGTTATCTCATGTAGACAATCCTAAACTAAAAATTGCGCTTATTTTAGGTATTGCTTATTCAGCAAGCGTAGGCGGGCTCGGCACCCTAATTGGAACCCCGCCCAATGTGATATTTGCTGGTATTTATCAAGAGCAAACCGGACAAGAATTTGGTTTTGTAGCATGGATGAAAGTGGGTATACCCGTTGTGGTAGTAAGTTTACCAATTATTGCCCTGTGGCTCACGCGCAATGTCAAACTTGAGCAAGACATAGAATTGCCTGTGCTGGGCCAATGGCGTAAAGAGGAGTCTCGGACCTTATGGGTTTTTGGTTTAACTGCATTGGCATGGATCACGCGTAACGAACCATTCGGTGGTTGGAGTGATTGGTTTAATATTTCTTATGCTGGCGACAGCACGATTGCGCTTACAGCGGCGGTGGTAATGTTTATTGTGCCCAATGGCAAAGGTAGCCGCTTACTGGATTGGGAAACCGCTAAATCGATCCCCTGGGGGATCTTGTTACTGTTTGCCGGTGGGATTGCTTTGGCCAAAGGATTTAGTGCATCGGGTTTAAGCCAGATTTTAGGTCATTGGCTACTTGGATTAACCAGCTTACCGTTAGTCATGGTTATTGTGGCCATTTGCCTCATTGTGACTTACCTCACTGAAATCACTAGTAATACAGCAACCGCAACCTTGCTTATGCCAATTTTAGCGGTGGCAGCTGTGTCATCGGGCAACGATCCTGCATTATTTATGATCCCCGCGGCTATGGCAGCAAGCTGTGCCTTTATGTTACCTGTCGCGACTGCCCCTAATGCTATTGCGTATGGTACAGGTGAAATTGAGATAAAAGATATGGTTAAGGAAGGAGCCATTTTAAGCTTTTTAATTTCAACTATTGTGGGTCTGATATGTTTTGCTCTGCTACGTTAACTTAGCCAACAAATAGACCGTTAATGCACCCTTATCAGGTGCTTGTCTTGCTATTACTTTACAGAAGATGAATATATATTGTGCAACGCTAACGTTAATATTGCTAATTTGGTGCAATAAAATCAGTCACTTACTCTCAATCCCTTAATTAACGGTATACGCCTCTATGGCATTAATACTGCAAAGCCTAGTCCCGCAAAGCATCAGGGCTAGGCTTAGATGTGTATTAGTCATTAATTTAAGGAGTCAGTATATGATGAAAGTAATTGGGGTAGCGGTTAGCTTATTTATAGCAGGTAATGTGCATGCTGAATCATTTGATTGGGGAGCCTTAAAGCTCAGTCGCATTGAACTACAATTGCCTTTGCTTACGGTACAAGGTGAGAATGGGCTGCTGGCTTGTGGCTACGTTGACGTTGATACGTGTAATAAAACGGGCGAAGCATGTGCCATAGTATCTGGTGTACGCACCCATGATGACATGTTAGTGAAACCGGTATTGGCTGTATCAAATGCAGCTCGGCTATTAGGCGTAGAACTGGGTATGACCGGTACTCAAGCATTGGAATTACTGCGCTAAGTATTCGATATAACGCAGTTTGATTATCACTCAGCCCGGGAGTGAGGTTATACGTCCCGCGCTGAGGTAACTTCACTAGAAATGATGTTTACTTGTCATGTCTTTATTTAACCACCCACTGCGCTTTCAATATTTATCACTGAAGAGTGACGATACTTTGTGTCTAACAATGTCCCCCGCCAACTGTTATCAGCATGGGCATTAGCGGTAGTTTCTCGAATGAGTTCAAACACGGCGGCTACTGCGGCATTTTTTCGCTGATGATCTGATAGTCGTAAAAATACATCGCGTTTTAATTCGGGTTGAATAATCTTAATCGCTCTAATTTGCTTACTCGCTTCTAAATGACAAGTAGCAGATGACGGATAAATAGCTAAACCAAAACCTTGCGAAACATAATGCAACGTGGTCATTAACTGACCAAACGCATTTCTCGTCTTTAGTTTAATCCCTAATTTTTCCGCTTCAGCGACTAATAACTGAGGCAGTGCGTCCCGACGATCGGGCATAAATAACTCGTAATCTTTAAGTGCTTCAAATGGGAGCGAGCCATACAGCGACAACTCACTATAACTGGGGTTTTTAGGGAGAGGCGAGATATATAAAGACAGTTTCTCACTTATCAAGGCTAAGGTCGTTGCAGCGTTTTTATTTAGTTCGGCGTTGTAGCATAAGGCAATATCTATTTTTTGTTCTGCGAACCAATTTTCTACCTTGTAAGACGGTCCTACTCTAAATGCTATTTCAACGTGGGGAAAACGATGTTCAAGTTCAGTTTGTAACTGAATTGATAATACATTGCAAATGGATTGACTAAGACCCACAACCACTTTGCCTTTACATTGGGTTTGCTGGCCAATAATCTCCAGTTTCGCCTTATCTATCTGATTTAAAATAAGCCGGGCATGTTCTTCAAATTGCTCTCCGGCGGTGGTCAAGGCAACGCCACGAAAATTACGTTCGAACAGTTTTATTTTCAGTTCGTGCTCTAAATTTGCAAGTTGTAAGCTGATTGCAGGTTGGGCCACGTCTAAAATTTTTGCTGCTCCAGATATGCTTCCTTGCTCTGCAGTTGCCAAAAAATATTCTAATTGTTTTGTGTTCATCTGCTACCCAAAATAATGCGGTTACTGCTTAAGCCAATTGGCTATTCATAGGTTTTCTTCAATGAAAAGCAAATTTGGTGCCGCAAAGCGTAACCGTCGGTAATCAATAAGCCCTGAGTCATCCAACATATTTTTCTTTTTAGCTCTGCAGAGCGCATTAAACATAGGTTATAAAAAAAATATGGGGCCGCTCAATACTATTGTGCGTTCTGTCATTAGATATGTGCCGTTAGCATAAGAATCTGATTTTTCGACTTTCCAGCAACGCTTAATTAGGATTCACCTTAGATTATTTATGCTAAATATTACGCGAAGACAATTTCTCAGTTATGTAGGGGCAGCAGGTGGTTCATCCGCTTTACTAAAGACCAGTCTCGCCTTAGGTTTGATGCCTGATGACAACTACTCAGGCCCAGTCAAAATAAAGCCTGCAGCGAATGGCGAACAGCCCACGGCCCTTATTTTAGGTGCCGGTGTAGCAGGCTTAGCCACAGCACTCGAATTAGAAAAAGCCGGTATTCACTGCACTATTTTAGAGGCCTCTTTTCGACCCGGTGGGCGTAATCTCACCGTGCGCAACGGGGATAAAATCGACGAAATGGGCAATCCACAAATTTGCCAATTCGATAAACAAGACAATTTGTTTTTCAACTGCGGTCCAGCACGTATTCCTGGTCACCATAGACGTCTGTTGCACTATTGCAGAGCGTTGAATGTGCCATTACAGATCAAAGCTAACAGCAGCAAGATGGCTTATTTTCATGATGATGCATCTTTGGGTGGTAAGCCTAAACGTATTATCGAGTACCACACAGATGTACGTGGTTTGATGTCAGAATTATTATGGAAGTCTGCTGAAAATAACCAATATGACCAGCTGTTAAGTGAAGAAGACGTTGCCAAGTTAATGAAATTTTCACAGACCTACGGCGACTTGACTGAAAATGGTAAATATATTGGCAGTGAACGTGCTGGTTCTACTACTGACCGCATGTTGGAATTTCCCAAACCCCATGCCCCTATTGAATTAAAAGCCATGCTCGACAGCCAATTTTGGTATGGCGGGTTAATGGGCGCTGAACTCTATGATTGGTGTGAACCATTAATGGAGCCAGTAGGCGGTATGGACGGCGTAATAAAGGGCTTTTTGCGCAACCTAAAAACCCAACCTGTCTTGAACGCCCAAGTTAAGAAAATTTACAACCGTAATAACGGCGTAGAAGTGACTTACGAGCAGGGCGGTCAGATGCATACGGTTCAGGCTGATTATTGTTTCAACAATATACCAGCCTACTTTATGGCCGGTATCGACAACAACTTCTCAGCGGATTACCAATCTGGCTTAAACAGCGTAAAACGTGGCCATTTATTCAAAATTGCTTACCAAATGAGCGAGCGTTTTTGGGAGCGCGACGGTATCTACGGTGGCATTAGTTACACAACGGATCCCATTGGTCAGCTGTGGTATCCGTCTCATGATATTCACGCACAAAAAGGCATTTTGCTGGGCGCCTACACTTGGGATCCAAAAGTGGGGGCCATGTTTGAAAAAATGACCCCAACAGAGCGTCTCACCGCTGGTGCTTTATACGCCGAGAAAATCCATCCGGGGTACAGCAAGTACATTGAAAATGGTATTAGCATCCCTTGGGCGCGAATGAATCATCAAATGGGTTGTGGGATGCGTATGAGTCCAGAAGATTTTGATCAGTACTACCGACTATTGCAAAAACCTGAGGGCCGTCATTTTATGATTGGTGATCAAATCAGTCATCACAGTGGTTGGCAGGAGGGGGCATTGGCATCTAGCGAACAAGCATTACAACAATTTAACCGATTAGTCAGTTCTAACACTAAAAGTGGAGAAGCCAGTCATGTCGCTTAAATCTACTCTATTTATTCTGTTTTTTGCCATTGTCACAAGCCCGATATATGCATCAGAAACGCCGACACCTGAAGGGTTAGAGTACTGCACTGTATGTCACGGTAGCCAATTGAAAGGTAATGCCAACATAGGAGCGCCTAGACTCGGTGGTTTATCAAGATGGTATATAGAGCGTCAACTAACCAATTTCAAAAAGGGTGTACGTGGTGCTCATTCTGACGATGCTACAGGCAGTGAGATGCTAGCCATGGCAAGGAATTTAACCCCTGGCGATATTGCTGCTATTGCCGCATGGATAGGCAAAACCGAATCGCCAGCTCCTAAGCCTACTGTTCACGGTGATATTGAGGCTGGTAAAATTCTTTATCAAGGCTGCGCTGCTTGTCATGGCGCTGATGCTTCAGGCAACAAAGCCATTGGCGCCCCACGTTTGAGTGGCATTAATGATTGGTATTTATTGACTCAAATTAACCATTTTCGTTCTGGCATTCGGGGCTCTGAGCCCAAAGATGTTTACGGACAACAAATGAAAGCCGCCGTTTCGATGGTGCAATCAGATCCTGATGCGGTAAATCTTGCCGCCTATATCAACCAACTTAATTAATCTTTGGAGTAATACATAAATGAAAAAACAAATCCTACTTGCTGCCGTCGCCTTATTCAGTGCTAACAGTTTTGCTGAAGTAACGCGCCATGCTTTGCCAAATAATAACCCGTTTCCAATTTCTCGTGCTGTTGAAGTCACGCCTGATACCACATTGATTTTTCACGCTGGTATGACGCCAGGCCCAGTGAATGCAGAAGCAGAAAAGGGCAGTCGTGAGTACTACGGTGACACCGAAGCCCAAGCTCTAAGCGTTTTTAAACGCTTAGAAGGGTCGTTCAAAGAATTAGGCGTGGGTTTTGGTGATGTTATCAAAATGCAGGTCTTTATGGTTGGTGACCCAGAGATGGGCGGAAAAATGGATTTCACTGGTTTTATGAAATCCTACAGCAAATATTTCGGAACCAAAGAACAGCCTAATAAACCGTCACGTTCTGCTTTTCAAATTGCAGGATTGGCCGGTGGACCAAATATGTTGATTGAAATCGAAGTCGTGTTAGCAAAGCCAGAATAATTGGCCAAGCAACTCAGAGGCCCACTAAGGATTAGTGGGCAGTGCAACAACGGAAATTTGTAAAGTTAATTAGCTCGCAAGAATTTAAAATAATAAAAGGTGAACACACATGCTTAAGCAAAATAAACTTAGCAAAGCTATCAAAACCGGTTTGATGACATGCGCAATCAGTTCAGTGGCGTTATCGTCAGCAATAGCACAAGAGACACAAGTTCCTGATGAAGCTGCAGTAGAAGCATCTTATGAAAAGGTGGTTATTACCGGCTCACGCGGCGCCCCTCGCTCATTAGCAGATTCTCCCGTACCCGTTGACGTATTAAGCGAAGACGACTTAGCTAGCGTTCCATTTTCCGATACCAATGACATACTAAAAACCTTAGTTCCGTCTTACTCATTACAACGTCAGCCTATATCAGACGGCGCGTCGTTTATCCGCCCAGCTACGTTACGTGGTATGCCAACAGATAAAACCTTAGTGTTGGTTAACTCAAAACGCCGTCATCGCTCAGCCTTAGTGCAAATCGGAGGGTCAGGTACGCAAGGGCCTGACGTGGCGACTATTCCAGCTTCTGCCCTTAAAGGTGTGGAAGTACTAAGAGATGGTGCCGCAGCCCAATATGGTTCAGATGCTATCGCAGGGGTCATTAACTTCGTCTTAAAAGACAATGATGAAGGGGGCTCTTTCTCGGTTGAAGGTGGCCAGTATTATGAAGGTGACGGTGATCAAGTAACCATTACCGGTAACATCGGTTTTGCTCTTGGTGACAACGGCTTCTTTAGTTTGTCAGGTGAATATGCTGATTCCGACTCGACTAATCGTGGTGAACAATACTGCGAAGATTGGTTTTGTGCTGATACGAGCGACCCTCGCAGTGCGGATAATCCTTACTTGAGTGACCCTAGTTTTGTTGCCGGTTTGGCAGATGCTAACTTAGGTGGCGAAAACGTTGTACAACCTTGGGGTCAGCCCAATACCTCTGCTACTCGAGTGTTTTTTAACTCCGGTTACGAATTTAACGATGACATGAAGTTTTATGCGTTCGGTAACTATTCAGAAAGCGATGGTGATGCAACGTTTTATTATCGTTACCCAGGTAACGGCACCATCGAAAACTTACGCAAAGAAGACGGCTCTATTTACAGCCCGTTAGAAAAATTCCCTGGCGGGTTTACGCCACGCTTCTTCGGCGATATTACTGACTTTTCTTTAGTCGGTGGTTTAGAAGGCGAATTTGCCAATGGTATGACATATGATTTCAGCGGTCGTTTCGGCTCGAATAAAATTGAATATACCTTGCAAAACACCATCAACCCATCGATGGGAGCCGATTCACCTACGTCATTCAAACCCGGTAATTTGATCAACGAGGAAACGCAATTCTCAGCAGATTTCACTAAATACCTTGATTTCGGTATGTATTCCGACGTGTTGCTTGCATTTGGCGCGACCTATATGGATGAGAGCTATGAGTTAGAAGGGGGCGATGAAGACTCGTATTCTGCAGGACCCTATTCGCTACCAGATCCTTGGGGATTTTGTGATGACGGTGCAGCAACGGCCGCTGGTTTAGCCGTTATCGGTAATGGTTCAACATTGAATTGTGCTGATAGTAGTGATGCGGTTTATACAGCTGTGGGTGTGGGCTCTAACGGCTTCCCAGGTTTTTCACCTGAATATTCGGGTAAATATGATCGTGATATGTACGGTATTTACGCTGATATGAGCAGTGATGTAAGCGAAGCCTTATATTTGCAAGCCGCTATACGTTACGAAGATTATTCTGATTTTGGTTCAGAATTGGTCGGTAAAGTGGCCTTTAAATATAGCTTAACTGATGATTTCAATATGCGCGGCTCAGTGGGTACGGGTTTCAGAGCACCGACACCAGGTCAGCAAGGCACCACAAACGTTTCTACTCGTTTACCTGATGGTCTGCCGGTTGCAACAGGTTTGTTCCCTGCATTAAGCGCTGTGGGTCAAGCTTTGGGTGCAGAAGCACTTAAACCTGAAAAATCACTAAACTATAGCTTGGGCGTAACAGGCAGTATTGACGATTTGAACGTGACGCTAGATTTCTATCGTATCGAACTTGAAGATCGTTTCTATGCCGTATCTACTTTAGATGTTTCAACGGATGAAACAGATGCTGATGCATATGCCAACTATCTTAAATTAGAAGCAGCTGGTGTAGCGGGTGCCAATACCATCGGTGGCGTTAATTACTTCCAAAATGCCTTTGATACCATCACCAACGGTATGGATTTTGTAGTGACTTACACCATGGGTGATACAGTACTTAGCACCTCTATCAACTATAACAAAACTGAAATTGATTCTGATGCATCAGACTTCTTGAACGCTGAAGATCAACATGATTTAGAGAATGCGATTCCAGAATGGCGCGGTGTGGCATCGGCTAAACATAGCTTTGATGCATTGACATTGCTGGTACGTGCCAATGTTTATGGTTCATATACTAATGCTATCGCATCTGATGCTTCTACTAAACAAGATTATGATCCGACTGTATTCTTTGATTTAGAAGCTAGCTACAAAATCTCTGACAATGTCACTATTGCAGCAGGGGCGCGGAATATCTTTGATGAATACCCTGACAAAGATAATGGCGATGAGTGTTGTGGTGCAGTTTACTGGTCAAGCAACATTGTTGATTGGCAAGGCGGCTACTACTACATGCGTTTGAATACTGTTTTCTAACCTTAAGCTAATTCAGTAACAAACATGAAAAAGCGGCTCACGAGCCGCTTTTTTTTATTTCTAACCTAAATCAACCGTTGTCTTAATCATTAGCGCGTTAGCTATTCACTTTTGGGCGGCTCGTAGCGGCGAATTTGTACCACCATACCAAACAAAGGGTGGTCAAAATAATGTAGCTGTTTAGAGATCACCCGTCGAAGCTGATCAAAGTGATAGCTTTGTAAAAAGTTATTCGGTTTAACGTCTATTTCGCCTGGTAGGGCTAACGTTATTGGTGCCCTGAAATCCAAATTACTGTCGATATGCAAATAAGGTGTGCGACCAACATTTTGTAGGTAAACACTAAAATCACCTTCTAACTGCCACAGTGGCTGTTCGGCTACTTGGGTAAAGTCTTGCTGATCGATACTGGATACATTGGTGCCAGTTGAAGGCTCACTCAAATCGACGATTTTGGCCGGCTCTGGTGAGCGCAACGCGGCATTTATTTGCGCAAATAAGGTATCATTCGATAAACCTATTGAGTCTTTTTGTTGTGCCATATCATCGGCTAAAAAACGACTATCTTGATTTTCAGATTGTACTTTTTCAATTTTTCGTTGGCCATCCTGAGCAAATTCAGTGGCGTAATTTTTACCTGCAATTAACTTGAAGGGCTGGGCGTTATCATGACCAAACACTACAGGTTGGCGCCAAGTAACGTGAAGTATCGGCGTCAAATCTTTTTGCCAGCGAATATGTTCCTCAAGTTTAGCCAGTTGTTGCTCACTTTTAGGCAGTAAATAGGCGCTTCGGCGATTGGGCCATTCTACGCCATCAATACTCAGTGGAACGCTCGTTGGTTGAGGATCGGGTATGAGGCGATCATATGGCCCAGCCAATAAAATTCTGTCCTGGGAAAAGCTACATGGCAGCGTTGCAGGAAGCTGCCAATTGACCCATTTAGGTGGGGTCATCGTGTATTGATAACTGACTAAGTCTGTATCTTGTGATCCGCTCAGTTCTTCATCGTCTGAATTATTACCGTCGACTTGGGCGAGGCTATCAGGAACATTAGCGGCTGAGTTCATATCCAAAACGCTTTCTGTCGGCGGATTTAATGGCGTTTCAAGATATGAAAAATCAGCGACGGTAAATATTTCATTTACTAGGGCTACCGGTTGTTCACCCTCTGGATCTTGCTTATTTGAACTATCCCCGACTGAGACGTCGCAAACAGGCAAGCCAGCACTCACGTATGTAAGGTTCGGCGATATGTAATCGCTGAGTAAATCAAGGGCGGTAGGCGAGGCAAACTTGGGCCCTTGATGATCAAAGCTCTCGGCAATAGATTGCGTCGCTATATCGCGTTTGAAAACGATAACCTCCACATCAAACCACCAGTCATTGGCATGAGCACGTGTGGCTGCGGCACAACTTAACGCTAACACTGTGACAGCGAGCGTTGGTTTACCCCATTTTTTCGTGGATATTGATGTGGAACGATGACTAAAAAATTTTGGCATTAAGCGGCTCGCAGTTGCTGGCTAAACTCATTTAACATATCCAGGATAAGTTGCAGTCTATCGCTGGCTGATTCAGTTGGCACATTAAACTTCAATTTATTTGCACCTTCCAAACGGTAAATGCGCGGCTGAGACTGGATAAGTTTAATGATAAAACTTGGGTCTATTTGGGTTTTATCTGAAAATTCGATTGCACCACCTGCATTATTAGCTTCAATTTTACTGATACCTATTTTCTTGGCAACGAGCTTCATCAAGCTTATTTGCACAAGGTTCTTGGCTGCATCAGGTAGTAAGCCGAAACGATCAATAAGTTCAATTTGTAACTCGTTTATCTGTCTTTCGTCTTTGCAACTGGCAAGCTTTTTATATAACGACAAACGTGTATTCACATCATTAATATAATCGTCTGGGAATAACGCAGGTAGCCTCAGTTCAATCTCAGTTTGATTCGCCAAGGCAGCATCTAATGACGGCTCTCTGCCTTCTTTTAATGCTTCAACCGCTTGTTCGAGCATTTCCATATACAGGGTAAAGCCAATGGTGGTGATTTGCCCTGTTTGATCGTCACCGAGTAGCTCACCTGCACCACGAATTTCTAAATCGTGGGTGGCTAAGGCAAATCCAGCACCTAAATCTTCAAGTGAAGAGATGGCATCAAGTCGTTTAATGGCATCTTTGGTCATGCGTTTTGGATGAGGCGTTAGCAAGTAAGCATAAGCCTGATGGTGTGAGCGTCCGACCCGACCACGCAATTGGTGTAATTGAGCTAAACCAAGGTGATCAGCTCGGTCCATAATAATGGTATTAGCGGAGGGCACATCGATACCGGTTTCGATAATCGTGGTACACACCAATACATTATGTCGCTGGTGGTAAAAATCACCCATAACTTTTTCTAATTCACGTTCGCGCATTTGACCGTGACCAATGGCCACTCTGGCTTCCGGTATTATCTCGGCTATTTCTTCGGCTGTACGCTCAATACTTTCGACTTCATTATGTAGAAAGTACACTTGGCCACCACGCAATATTTCTCGCATAATCGCTTCACGAATAAGTTCTTTACTGCGCTGGTGAACAAAGGTTTTAATCGCTAAGCGTTTGGCTGGTGGTGTGGCAATAATCGATAAATCACGCATACCAGATAATGCCATATTTAGCGTTCGCGGTATCGGCGTGGCGGTTAAGGTTAAAATGTCTACGTCTGAACGAAGGGCTTTAAATTTCTCTTTCTGGCGTACGCCAAATCTGTGCTCTTCGTCTATCACTACCAAACCCAAGTCAGCAAATTTAATATCGTTTTGCAGAAGCTTATGCGTGCCGATGACAATATCGACTTTGCCATCGGTTAAGCCTGCCATTACGTCTTTTTGATCTTTGGCGCTGGCGAAACGAGACATCACTTCAATCTTGAAAGGCCAATCGGCAAAGCGGTCTTTAAAGTTTTCATAGTGTTGCTGGGCCAGTAGAGTCGTGGGCACTAAAATTGCCACCTGTTTACCTTGATTCGCGGCGATAAAAGCGGCTCGCATGGCAACTTCTGTTTTACCAAAACCTACGTCACCACAGACTAATCTGTCCATTGCATTGCTACTGCCCATATCTTGAATGACGGCATTAATGGCTTGTTGTTGGTCTAAGGTTTCTTCAAAAGGAAAGCTATCGCTAAATGCCTGATATTCGTCCCAAGCTATTTTATAAGAATAGCCGGGTTTCGCAGCGCGTCTGGCGTATACATCAAGTAACTGAGCGGCTACGTCTCGCACCCGCTCGGCAGCTTTGCGCTTGGCTTTGCTCCAAGTCTCGGTACCCAGATTATGCAGCGGGGCTTTTTCAAGATCGCCACCACTGTAGCGACTAATTAAATGCAAAGCCGATACGGGCACATATAGCTTGGCTTGTTTGGCGTATTCAATAGACAAATATTCTGTAGTGATCCCGCCTGCGTCTAATGTTTGCAGGCCAAGGTAACGTCCTACGCCGTGATCTAAATGCACTACTGGTTGGCCAATAGCAAGTTCTGCTAAATTGCGGATAACCGCATTCTCGTCGGTCGCTTGGCGTTTATCCCGCAGACGACGCTGGCTTATTTTGTGGCCAAGTAACTCGGTTTCCGTGATAAACGCCAGCTCGTGATTGTCTTCAAATAAGACGAAACTGTGTTCCGCTAAACCGATAGTGATGCCTATCTGCTCTTTACTTTTATTAAAGGCGTCTAGGTGGTCAAACGCTTTGGGCTTAATGCCAGCCTTAGACAATAAATCCAATAGGCTTTCCCGTCGACCTTGAGATTCAGCGCTAAACAAGACTTTGCTATCGCTTTTAAGCCAGTCTGCTACTCGCTGCTTGAGCGTTGCCCACGGCACTTTGTTTTGCGACTTAATCGCGATATCACCGATGGTGCGAGTTTCGAAATTTGTTACCCCCGCTTTTTGCTCTTTGGCGTTGTGATCGATAGTGATGCGCGGCCATTTTTTAAACGCGCCAAACAGTTCTTCGTTGCGTAAGAATAGATCTGCAGGTGACATTAATGGGCGGCTTAAATTATAGCGTAATTGATCGTAGCGCTCGTTAACATCCTTCCAGAAAAATTCACAGGCATTGGCTAAGTCGCCATGCATCATTAACAACGTATCAGGATGCAGATAATCGAATAAGGTTGCTGTTTGTTCGAAAAATAGTGGTAAATAATACTCAATGCCGCCGGGCATCATTCCTTTACCCACTTGATAATAAAGCGATTCTTTGGAATTGTTCGGATCGAATTTTTCTAGATACTGCTGGCGAAATAGTGCGATACCGTCCTTATCTGTGGGAAATTCCCGGGCGGGCAATAGTTTGATTTCATCAATTTTGTCGCCAGAACGTTGACTGTCGGGATCAAAGTAGCGAATGCTGTCAATGTCGTTATCGAATAAATCGATTCGAAACGGCTGCTGACTACCCATTGGAAATAAGTCAATGATACTGCCACGTATAGAAAACTCACTATGGCCCATAACCTGATTAACATGTTGGTATCCTGCACGCTCTAGACTTAAGCGAAATGCATCAAGGTCTAGGGTTTGATTGACCTTTAAGATCAGCAAATATTTACTTAGATAATCAACCGGCGCCATGCGCAGCATTAAGGTATTTACCGGCACAATAAACACACTGTTTTGGGCTTGCGTTAGGCGGTACAGGGTTTCAAGGCGTTGGGAAATAATATCTTGATGAGGGGAGAAATTATCATAAGGCAGGGTTTCCCAGTCGGGGAAAAGCTGTACCTGCACTTTTTTGCCAAGTAAGAAAAAGCTTAATTCTTTTTCTAATTTCATCGCGCTAGGGGTGTCAGCGGTAACCAACAGGATTGGCCCTTTGGTTTGACCTGCTGCATTAGCAATCGACATGGCTAAGCTACTGCCATGAAGATTGCCCCAGTGAATAGCATCTCCTTGGCCCTTGGCTAAGGTGGGATTAAAAATACTTGTTGTCATGTAAGTTAGTCGTTCTTTTGGTGCTTGGCGCGTTTGCGAAGCTGCGCCGTTTGAAGATGTAAACTGGCACGTACGAGAAGATCTTGGTCTTCTTCACGAATACAGTTATAAATGAGTGAAACGTGGTATCTATCGCCTACTTGCTGACATTTGATGACTTCGCCATAGCAAAAAATTGCCGACGCTTCTTCTTTTAGAAATAGCTTAAGTTCAATGTTTTGCTCAACACTATAGGCTTCATCACACATTACGATTATGCCGCCCCCACCAAACTTAAAAGACTCGTAAGCAAGGCTAGGGTCATCTTGTTGTTGCAAGACTAAAGACATTAATAGGTCTATTTTACGGGATTGGGCATTTAAAAAATTAGCCAGTTCGACCGCGTGCTCACCCAAATTACGCAGGGGTCGCAGTGCCTGAGCATCAATTGCGGTAGCTTCACTTGCCACGCGAAAGGCATAGGGCATATGGTCGCTTAAGTCTTCTACTTCCGGCAGCACAAAATTTGCCTCAAGCGCTTTGAAATTAACGCGAATAGCGTGCTCTATGGTGAAGAACTCATTAAACTGCTGCTGTTTCTCTTCAAGGCTTAAGCCGTGCATGTATTCTCCGCTATTTATTCCGCCACTTAAGGCCTGTCTCTTAATCATTTACTCGGCAACTAACTGACCAGCTCAACCCAAGGTAAATATAAGATAAATTCCAAAGGTTCTTAACGTTAACTGCGTTGGTTTAACATTGTAACCTTGTTTGCGCTATGACCAGAGCGTATTATTCAAAAAACGTTTTACTTTACCATGAGTTAAGCGATTATTTATTACCACGTTTGATGCGCACCGTTATAGTTAACGCTGAATTATCCTTAACCCCTGGCCAAGAGTCTATTGCAAGCATGTTTCACTCTGTTTCCGCATTTATCGGTTTGCGTTATGCAAAATCATCTAAAGGTAACCATTTTATTGCGTTTATCAACGCCTTTTCAGCCATCGGCATTGCGCTTGGCTTGATGTCTTTGATTGTAGTTTTATCGGTAATGAACGGTTTTGAAGGAGATTTAAAAGACCGTATTCTAGGTATCGCACCACATGTTGTGGTCGATACGCGCGGTGCTAATAATGAGATCATTTCTGCGCTTGGGCAGTTGCCTGGCGTTTTGGCTACCAGTGACTTTATCGAAACCGAGGGGGTGATTCAATCGCCTCGAAGTTTAGAGGGCGTAATGATCCAAGGCGTAGAGCCTGAGGTGACCGAACAGCATTCTATTATCGCCGACAATATGTTGGTAGGGCAGATCAGTGATTTAACTCCCGGCGGCTACGGCATTATTGTCGGGCGAGCACTGGCAACACGAATTGGTTTGCGAGTAGGGGAACAAACGCGAATTATTTCAGCCGAAGGAAGTGTTTTTGGGCCTTTTGGACAAATGCCCAGCCAGCGTTTATTCACTGTGGTTGGGGTGTTTGATGTAGGTTCAGAGCTTGATGCGAAAGTAATTTTGATGAACATTAAAGACAGCGCCAAACTTATGCGCAACAGAGTCAGTCGTATCGCGCAAACCCGCTTGTTCCTGCAGGATCCGTTTGAGTATAAAACGGTGGTAGAGCAAATCACTGAATTTGGGCTGGCAAGTGATGATTGGCGCACACGTCAAGGTCCATTATTTGATGCGGTTAAAATGGAAAAGAACATGATGGCGTTAATGCTGCTGCTAATTATTGCTGTGGCAGCCTTTAATATCGTATCGGCATTGGTCATGGTCGTCACTGAGAAAAAAGGAGATATCGCAATATTGCTAACCCAAGGGTTATCTCGGGGGCGTATTATGCAGGTATTTTTATTTAACGGCTTATACAACGGTATTAAAGGTACGTTTTTTGGTGCCCTAGGGGGCTTGATATTGGTTAGCCAACTAAACAATATACTCAGTATACTGAATGTGCCAATTATGGCTGCCACAGGGGGCGAAGGCTTACCTGTTATTATGCATTGGCAGCAAATCGTTATGCTCATTTTGTTTTCGTTATTATTGTGCTTTGTTGCCAGCATTTATCCTGCTTATCGGGCGTTAAAAGTTGACCCAGCTAGCGCCTTAAAATACGAATAAGCCAGTGCGCATGGTGTTGGGTAAGTCATAAATATGCAATATTGCCCATCTCTTATTGCATAATTTCAGTGTATAATGGGCGATGTTTTCATATTCGCACGCTGGCTTGTAGTGTTATGCAGTCAGCGGCAGTTCACGCTTTAAAGGGTTTTTCGATGGAAAAAACATTTATCACCGCTCAGCAATTATTAGAAGATTCATTCCGCTTAGCATCAAAAGTATACGAAGACGGTTTTCGTCCCCAGTTCATTATTGGTATTTGGCGAGGTGGTGCGCCCATCGGTATCGCAGTGCAAGAGTATTTCGATTTTAAGAAAGTAGAGACAGATCACATCGCTGTGCGTACCTCTTCTTATTACGGTATTGATCAACAATCAAAAACGATCAAAGTTCATGGTTTACATTACTTGATTGAAAATGCCAATGCAGAAGATGACTTGCTAATCGTAGATGATGTTTTTGACTCTGGGCGTAGTGTTGATGCATTGATCACTCAGATCAAGAAGTTATCTCGCGCAAATATGCCTAAAAACGTGCGTATTGCGTGTCCTTATTACAAGCCAAAGAATAACAAAACGGACATCGTTCCTGACTACTTTGTGCATGAAAGCGAAGAGTGGTTGGTGTTTCCCCATGAGATTTCAGGTTTGACGCCAGATGAAATTATTAACGGCAAAACGGATTTGGCTAACGTGCGAGATATTTTGATTTAAAGTATATTAAACCAGCGCCAAGGTTTTATATTAAGGAGCATTAACGCTCCTTTTTTTGTGTCTGAATATTCGAGCAGTGAAACATCCGAATCGCTTGCATTGACTGCCAAGTGTTCATCTAATCAAATGCTTTATCTAAACAGACACATTAGGCATTGTTGTATAGCGTTACATTAACCGCTTAAAAACTAAATAACTTAACCGTATTATTGGTTTTCCAGCGTTTTTTGGCTGCAATTTGCTCATGACGTTTTTCAGATTCGAACATCCAATGTTTATTTGCCGCAACAAGATTGTTACCAGCGTTTTGTGCCCATTGAGTGCGGGCTTCCTGGGAAACGAACATGTACAACTTGCCTTCTTGCAGCATATAAATAGCGGGGTTGGCTATCACGTCTTTTTCCATCACGAGTGATTGCGCACACAGGCCACCAAATTCGGGTAGATACTGAGCAGGATTTTTAGCAAATTTTTGTTGATTCTCTTCACTGGTAAAGAGGTAACGTTCGCCATGATAAACAGCTTGAAAGGCATCATTACCCTTTTGGGCACCGCTTAAATTGAAATATGTAGTTGCGTCATATCCCCCTAATGCAAGTGTGGCCTGTTTTTCAAGTGATGCCCTGTCAATTGATTCGGCTGACGCTACGTTAATCCCTAAAACGCACAATGTTAGGAATATCCCGGCGAGTTTGAGTAATTTATTGCTGAACATATTGTAGAGTCCTTTACGGCTGAATTGTTGTTTTGTATTGGTAGAGACAAGGCGAGTAACAATAATCTTGCAAAGACGAAGCGAAATATTTCAAACTCGAAAAGTAAACACCGGGGAAAACGCACTACTATCAGGACTTGGTAATAGGTTTATAGGTAAAATAAGGTTTATAGTAAAGGCCGTTGCTTTGGCTACATTGCGCTTAATTAAATATGAAAATTCACACATACAAGCAAACCCACAGTCAGGCATTTTCTGACGCTCGTCGATGGCTACTAGATTTCCCTGAAACCGCTGAAGACTTCCCGTTTGGCCCTGACGTAGCGGTGTTTAAAGTCAAAGGTAAAATGTACGCCACGCTAGCTGCTGAGAAAATCGCTAAACAGAGCAAGCAGAGCCAAAGCGTTGAGATCCCGTTCATTACTCGTAATGCTGACCAAGTGCACGAATACAGAATGAACCTCAAATGCGATCCACAAGAAGCCATTATGCTACGTGATGTATTCAGTGCGGTCATGCCTGGCTATCATATGAATAAGCAACATTGGAACACGGTGAAGTTAGATGGCAGCCTACCGCAAGGTGAGCTTAAGCGTATGATCCATAACTCATATATGCTGGTGGTCAATAAGTTGCCGAAAAAAGACCAAGTGTCGATCTTGCTCCACCTATAGTGTTCGCTTTATGACATCGCATGATTAATAGCCCACTTAGCAGCACTAGGTGTGAAGCCCTGTTAATGCTTAGCGACAAGGAATAGATAAAACGGGCACGTGACACCGGCAGTATGGCCTTTTCCTCACTTTTTAGTGAATATATCTGATAGTGAATATATCTGAAACCTTCAAGAGCGTTACTTAACAATCCTCGCAGTGGCACGTTGATTGCTATTCAACCTATGAAGTACTTCTGTACACAGCACAGTGTTCAGATAATTTTCCACTATAGGAGAGATGTATGAATCAAGATCAAGCTGAAGGAAATTGGAAACAGTTGAAAGGTAAAGCCCAGCAGAAATGGGGTGATTTAACTGACGATGATGTGGATAAAATGAAAGGCAGCCGCACAGAATTAATTGGAAAAATTCAAGAGAAGTACGGTAAGTCCAAGGAAGAAGCGGAGCGCGAGGTAGACGAGTTCTTTAATAGCAAATAGCGTTTACTGCCAAAAGCTTTTTTAAAAGCGCGTGAAGAAGATACCCCGCAATAACGGGAAGTGTCTTCGACACGCGCTTTCTTGTTTGCGCTTACCTACAACATCATAAAAAAATCTCATCGAACTGTCTATTTAATAGCATTGCGCCAGACGTTGTGCCGCGTGAAAATTTTACACTAAGGTCATAAATTTATTCAAAGCTAAGACGTGAGATTAAATCTAATGCAGGTATATTTTAAGCCGCTAGGCCGCATAGTATAAGGTTTTCGAACTTTTCAGTTAAATTGGCACAATTGAAGCATTAGTTAAAGTCCATAAATCATGATAAGGAATGTGTATGTTACGTTGGGCTGTTATTTTTCTCGTTATCGCACTGGTTGCAGCAGTGTTAGGTTTTGGCGGTATTGCAGGTTCTGCTGCCGGCATCGCAAAGATTATTTTCTTTGTATTTCTCGTACTACTGGTTATCTCAGTGGTCATGGGCCGAAGGAAAGTCTAGCTAAATTTATTGTGAATAGGCTGCCAGCGGGCTAATGCCGATCAGTTAAGAAATATTTTAGCGATCGGTTGACCGATCCTCAGAACCGTTCAAAATCCGATGAGTCATT
>NZ_WTPY01000035.1:0-24214 GCF_011378905.1 Paraglaciecola sp. 20A4
CCCACAAGGCATTGTTATCTAATATGCTTTCAGGCGTAAAATACTTTACGCAATATCAATTTATTTCAGATGTGATCTGTATGACAGTTCAGAAAAATAACCCTTTGCATGGGCTAACCTTGCAACAAATCGTCGAAACATTAGTTGAAAAACTAGGTTGGGCGCAAATGCACGAGCAAGTTAAAATCAATTGTTTTTGCAGTGATCCAAGTGTTAAATCAAGTCTAAAATTTTTGCGTAAAACCCCGTGGGCACGCAGCAAAGTTTAAGATCTTTACCTATATACGATGCGCCGTTCAGTACCTAAATCTCCTTCGACAAGTCAGACTAGATCGCCAGCACCACAAAACACAGCAACGGCCTCACCCTCGACAGATTTTGTTTGGCCTGAGCCAAACAAACCGAGCGAAAAATAATTCTATGGGGATGAAGTACAAGACCAAATCATACCATTAATAGCCTCCCATATACTTTTGTTAACCCACCCTTAACCCTTGTTCTATTAATATTGAACTTAGATATTGTTGCTTCAACCCTACCGGAGTGATAACGGTGAGTATTTTAAATATGGACCTTATTAAATCATGAAAAAAACGAATAGAAATAAACTGATTGTTGTAATCGTTGCTATTTCTCTACTAACGACAGCCGCTTTTTTTTATTTTTCACAAAATAGTAAGCCCGCGCCAAATTATGCGACAGAAAAGGTCCAGCGTGGCGATATCGAAAATAGCGTATTGGCAAATGGTATGTTGCAAGCTTCTAAACTAGTTAGCGTTGGTGCTCAAGTTTCAGGACAAATTATTACTCTTCCCGTTTCTTTGGGTCAAGAGGTAGAAAAAGGCACCCTTATTGCGCAAATCGATAGCCTTACTCAACAAAATAGCTTAAAGGAAGCACTTGCATCACTGGCGAGTAGCAAAGCCGAATATAGAGCAAAGCAAGCACAAATTAATCAGGCCCAACTAGAATTTAACCGTCAAAAATCCATGTTAGATGATAATGCCAGCTCTCAAGCTGATTATGAAACGGCACAGGCTTCTCTTTTAGTTTATCAGGCAGAGCTTGAACAATTGCAAGCGCAACAAGAACAAGTACAACTGAATGTTGAAAGTGCTCAGCTTGACCTCGATTACACAACAATCAAAGCACCAATGGATGGGATTATCGTTTATACCGCGGTGACGGTTGGGCAAACCGTTAACTCTAGTCAATCAACCCCCACGATTGTTGAATTAGCAGATTTGCAAAAAATGACGGTAAAAGCGCAAATTTCCGAAGCCGATGTCATTAAAGTTAAACCAGGGCAAGACGTATATTTTACTATTCTTGGTCAGCCCAGTAAGCGTTATACCGCAACATTACGTGCAATTGAGCCGGGGCCAACGTTAATGGATGGTGATGATAGCGACATGACCTTAAGTGATTCTGATGCTATTTATTATAACGGCCTATTTGATGTGGATAATACCAATGGAGTGTTGCGAATTGGCATGACGGCCCAAGTTTCTATTGTGCTTAGCCAAGCAAAAGATGCACTGATTGTTCCTGCACAGATATTACAAACAAGCTCTGGAACCAATCCGAGTTATAAAGTGCCTGTTTTAGTGAACGGTGAAATTGAATACCGCACAGTGAGTGTTGGTATCAATAATAAAGTCAGTGCAGAAATTACTGACGGATTGCAAGACGGTGATGAAATTGTCCTTGCAGCGCCTTCATCAGACTCCAGTGGTAAAATGGGCAGTCGTATACCAATGAGGTTTTAACCATGAGCGAACAAGTGCTACTTAGTGTGTCTGGTGTTTACCGCTCCTTTGCCGCCGGAGATCAAGAATTAACGGTTCTGCGCGATATTAATCTTAGTATTAATCGCGGAGAAATGGTCGCAATCGTGGGCACGTCTGGCTCGGGTAAATCCACGCTAATGAATATCTTAGGCTGTTTAGATAAACCCTCTAAAGGACGTTATTTTATTAATGGTCAAGATACGTCGATGATGGATGCCGATCAACTGGCCCAATTGCGACGTGAGCATTTTGGTTTTATTTTTCAACGTTATCACCTACTGGGCGACCTTGATGCTGTAGGCAACGTTGAAATGCCTGCGATTTATGCGGGAAAAGATAAAAAAGAACGTAGAGAAAGAGCAGAAAGTTTGTTGTCACGTTTGGGCTTAGCAGATCGACTTGATCACAAACCCAGCCAACTCAGTGGTGGCCAACAACAACGAGTCAGCGTAGCCCGAGCATTAATGAATGGCGGCGATGTTATTTTAGCCGACGAACCAACAGGTGCCCTAGATAGCCAAAGTGGTAAAGAAATGATGAAGTTATTGCAAGAGCTTCATCATGATGGCCATACCATTATTCTTGTTACCCATGACATGGACGTAGCCAATTTTGCAGATAGGATTATAGAGCTTAAAGATGGCGCAGTTATAAAGGATGAATCAAATGCTAAGTCAGAACAACAAAACACCCTACCCGAGATTAAATCCCCCACGACTTCTTGGCTAAATTGGGATCGCTATACCGAGGCATTAAAAATGGCGCTTGTCGCCATGTCATCTCACCGAGTACGTACGTTTTTAACCATGCTGGGTATTATTATTGGTATTGCTTCGGTGGTATCAGTTGTTGCCCTGGGTGCGGGCTCTCAACAATCGGTACTAGAAAATATTAGCTCCATGGGCACCAATACCATTGATGTTCGTTCTGGAACGGGTTTTGGTGATAGGCGCTCGGCTAGTGTACGCACATTAACAGCACAAGATAGCGATGCACTTAAGGTCTTGTCTTATGTAGATAGTGTAACGCCTTCTATTAGTACTGCCGGTACTATTCGGTATACCAATCAGGCCGTGTCTGCCAGTTTTAACGGTGTAGGGGCAGACTATTTTCGGGTACAAGGCTATGAAATAGCGGAAGGTCAATACTGGGATGAAACCAGTGTTTTAAATTTAGCACAAGAGGCCGTTATTGATGATAATACCCGACAATCATTATTCCCAGAGCAATCCGCCATTGGTGAAGTTATCTTTCTTAATGACCTACCCGTGCGAATAATTGGCGTTACGAAAGCGAAGAACAGCGCATTTGGCAGTAGTGATTCATTAAATGTTTGGATACCTTATACCACGGTTTCAGGTCGTATGGTCGGTCAGCGTTATCTAGATAGTATTACCATTAGAGTTAAAGAAACGGTATCGAGTAATGCTGCGGAGCAAGGGATTATATCTTTAATGGAAATGCGTCATGGAACAAAAGACTTTTTTACCATTAATACCGATACTATTCGTGAAAGCATTGAACAGACCACACAGACCATGACCCTACTGATTTCAGCTATTGCGGTCATCTCACTTATTGTGGGAGGAATTGGTGTTATGAATATAATGTTGGTTTCAGTCACCGAGCGAACGAAAGAAATTGGCGTGCGTATGGCCGTAGGTGCTCGGCAAGGTGATATTTTGCGTCAGTTTTTAATCGAAGCCGTATTGGTTTGTTTGTGTGGCGGTATTATCGGCATTGGACTCGCCTACTTAATTGGTCAAATCTTTGCTTTTACAGGTGGAAGTTTTCAAATGATTTATTCAACCACTTCAATTGTTGCTGCATTCGCTTGCTCTACGCTGATTGGCATATTATTCGGTTTCTTACCCGCACATAATGCCGCGCAATTAGACCCTATTGATGCTTTAACGAGAGAATAACAAAATGATAAAAAGAATTTTGCTACTAAAACTCTCTCCGCTGGCGCTTTGTATATCACTGGCAAGCGGTTGCAGTAGCTTCACACGGACTGAATTTGTTGCACCAGAAGTTGCTATTCCAGCAAGCTGGCAAAGCGTGAGTATTAATCAACAAGTTAAATTGGACCCTTGGTGGCAGAGTTTTAATAACCCAGAGCTTAATCAATTAATTGAGCAGGTATTAACAACCAATAACGATTTAGCATTGGCCACGTTGACCTTGCGTACAGCACGTTTGCAAGCAGGATTAAGCGAGACAGAAAGCTATCCACAAATAGGAGCGAACATTAATGGCTCAAAATCAAAAGCGTTTGACGGCGGTGGTAGCTATACCGAATATGGTACCAATTTATCATTAAGTTATGAGTTGGATCTCTGGGGGCGTGTTTCTGCAGATATAGATGCCGCCAAATGGGCTAGCCTAGCCAGTGCCGAAGATAGAGAAAGCACAGCCCAAAGTTTAGTGGCTACAACGGCCATTTTATATTGGCAAATTGGCTATTTAAAACAGAGTCTAGCACTGAGTCAAAATAGCATCGACTATGCACAGCAAACACTGGACCTGACTGAACGGCAATATCAATCAGGCTCTGTTTCTCAGTTGGACGTATTTGAAGCTAAGCGTCGCTTGGCTAGCGAACAGGTTAGCAATAGTGAATTACAGCAAGCGCTTATTGAAGCGCAAAACGCATTAGCCATTTTGTATAACCAGCCGCCATTGGAAATGCCGATTCTAATCGAGAAGTTACCCGACGGTGATATTCCAATCATCGCTGCGGGTGTCCCTTCTGACTTATTGATCCGCCGACCTGATATTAAATCTGCACTATATGACCTAAAGTCAGCATATGCTTCAAAAGATGCGACTTTTGCTGGCTATTTACCGAGCTTAACCCTATCTGGCTCGCTGGGAACATCTTCCACAGAATTGAAAAATTTATTGAGTAATCCAATTGGTACACTGGGTGCTAATTTAATCTTACCGTTTTTGCAATGGAATGAGATGGCGCTGTATAAGGAGATCGCAAGTATCGAAGTAGAGTCAGCAGTGGTGAACTATCGAAAGACTTTATATAACGCATTTAAAGAAGTCGATAATGGGATTTCAGCACGACAACATTATCAGTATCAAGAGCAAAGATTACGAGAACAATATGATGCGGCGTCTGCTGCTGAGCGTATCTACGCAAGTCAGTACCGCAATGGTGCTATCAGCATTCAAGTTTGGTTAGATTCTCAAGAAAATCAGCGTACTGCAGAAGTCGCATTATTGGCGAATCGTTATAATCAGTTCAGTGCGCAAGCGACTCTGTATCAAGCACTAGGTGGTAGTGATATTACAGCGCCGATATCATTAAAGGAAACATCGTTGGACTCATCAGAATGAACCCAATCACCGCATCAACATCAGAATAAAGTTAGTTATGAGTGTGAGTAAAATAAACCACATTTCTGTTCAATTTAACGAGGTCTGATTTAGATCGGTTTAGGATTATTGAATTTGCTGTAACCATGGGTGTCTCTATAATTTGTACGTGTGTCTGTGTAATTTCTGTTCTGTTAACATGGGTATCTATGTAATTTATGATTTTAAGTTTTTTGCCATCGAAGATGATGAACAAAAAACGTTTATAGATGTATCCGCCATTTATGGCGAAGTGAGCTACCATACCATCAGAGAAAAGCTGTCAGCTCAGTATAACTTGAGTAACTTAGAGCCAAATATTCAGGTGTACGAGATTGATGCCAGCGGCGATCGCTCTATCACTCTTTCCTATCTACCTCAGCAGGGTATTCCTTTGGCTGACAGCTATCATAAAGTCCTTCAGCATTTACATCATTTGTGGGGATTTTCTGTTAAATTAGAACAAGTGGATGAACAGGGCTCACGACGTTTGCTTGCAACCTATCCTGAACAACCATCGGGTTCAGTCGCAACCCCACAAGGCATTGTTATCTAATATGCTTTCAGGCGTAAAATACTTTACGCAATATCAATTTATTTCAGATGTGATCAGTATGACAGTTCAGAAAAATAACCCTTTGCATGGGCTAACCTTGCAACAAATCGTCGAAACATTGGTTGAAAAACTAGGTTGGGCGCAAATGCACGAGCAAGTTAAAATCAATTGTTTCGGCAGTGATCCAAGTGTTAAATCAAGTCTAAAATTTTTGCGTAAAACCCCGTGGGCACGCAGCAAAGTTGAAGAGCTTTACCTATATACGATGCGCCGTTCGGTACCTAAATCTCCTTCGACAAGTCAGACTAGATCGCCAGCACCGCAAAACACAGCAACGGCCTCACCCTCGACAGATTTTGTTTGGCCTGAGCCAAAAAAACCGAGCGACAAATAATTCTATGGGGATGAAGTACTTAGCAGCATACCCTGAACACTTACAGGAAAAAATTGAACAGCTATTAGTGGCAGATAAACTCAAAGAGTATATTTATGCGAACTATCCAAGTGTGCATGAAGTAAGTAACGATAATGCCTTGCGGGAGTATGTAATGGCGTTAAAAAATCGCTTCTTACGCAAGTCGTCACCTTTAAGCAAAGTTGCATTTGATCCCAAAATTCATGTGGTCAATCATGCCTTAGGTATGCACACCTATGTTTCTAGAGTGCAAGGCGGGAGACTTAAAAGTAAGAACGAGCTTCGTGTCAGTACGCTATTCAAGCGTGTACCAGAACCTTTTCTAAATATGATCGTGGTACATGAGTTAGCGCATTTAAAAGAGAAAGACCACAATAAGGCCTTTTATCAACTTTGTTTGCACATGCTGCCTAATTATCATCAGTTAGAGTTTGATTTGCGGGTTTACCTCACGCAAATCGAAGAACGAGGCGACATTTTTTAACCCTTTACTTTGGATACCCTACCCTATGGACTATCAATTTATTAGAAACGACCGGGCCGAACCCATGGCGGTATTTGATATGGGTGCGGAAACACTTGGCTTATGGTTTAGTGAAGAACTAGGTCGTGATCACCATAAAATCGCACACCTTTTGAATGTGATCAAACAACTAGAAAACAAAGATATTGAGCACTATGAATTATGCGGACGAGAATTCAATATGGAGTTAAACCGCGATGAGGTCGAGGTTTATGCAACTATTACTCGCGAAGAGGGAGAGATAGATATTCCCCAAGACACCGAATTGTACGACCAAGAGTCTATTAGCGGCTGTGGTTTGGAAGATTTCAAAAGTGTGTTGTTATCTTGGTCCAATTTTATCGGAAGCGCTTAACCGAGACTTTGAACAAAGTTTAGCCCTGCGCTTCTTTTTTTGCTTTGCTCCACACATTTCACTGTTTTGTACTTTGATTACCTACCTATTATGTCCATCGTCATAATTTGTTCATTTTTTTGTCGTTAAAAAGTCACACAGCGACTTTATGTTGCTCAGCTGCTTTTAAAGAAATAAAAAGGAACATTTGTGAAACCACTTAAACACATCTTACGACTTAGTTTAATTAGTATCGCGGTCGCTTGTAGCCTATCTGGCTGTGCGCTAGATGGAGACGAAGGCCAAGACGGCGCTGCAGGCATTAATGGTACAGACGGCATCAACGGCCAAAGCCTTCCCAGAGCATTAAATATTGAAGTAGTGGGTCGTTTTGCTGCTGGTGGTATAGACATTTTCGGCAAAAGCGCCGCTGAGATTGTACAATTTCACAAAGCATCAAACTGTGCATTTGCCATTAATTCGGCACTGAATCAAATAGAGGTAATTGATCTAACAGGCCTTACCAAAGCGCCCGTAGCGAATCCATTTACTGATGCGAGCCTGCAATCTAGTGCATTTACCTTTGCTGATGCCGTGACAATCAAAAATACTGATGGCTCAGAACAAATCATTACGTTGGGCGCAGCAAATTCCATCGCAATCCACGATGATATACTTGCAATAGCGGTTGAAGCGACGGTGAAAACTAGCCACGGGGCAGTATTATTTTATCGCTTAGATACAACCGGCCAAGGCAGTTTCATTAAAGCGGTCGGTGTTGGCGCGTTACCCGACATGGTCGCTTTTAGCCCGGATGGCTCAAATGTGCTGGTGGCCAATGAAGGTGAGCCAGACACCGAGTATGTCGTCGACCCCGAAGGCAGCGTGTCTATGATTACGCTCACAGCTGGCATGCCGAATGATACCGCGCAACTAATCAATTTTACTTCTGATATGACATTTTCTAGCGACGCACTTAATGAAGAGGATTTCGATAGTAACGGGAAGCGCATGGCATTGCTTAAAGCCGCCGGGGTCAAATTCGCTGGCCCTGCCGGTATGACGGTGGCACAAGCATTAGAGCCTGAATATATTACTTACGCTTCTGATGGCAAAAAAGCTTATGTGTCGCTGCAAGAAAGTAACGCAATCGGCATTATAAACTTAGAAGACTTGACAATTGAGGTGAAAGCGCTTGGCTTTAAAGACTGGAGCAAATACCAGCTAGATTTTACCAACAAGGACGAAATTCCTAAATTTAGCAGTGTGGATGGCCTCTATGGCATGTATCAACCAGATACCATCGCTTCATATCAGTGGAATGACGCCACTTTTATTTTATCCGCTAATGAGGGCGACTCCCGTGATTACAACGCTTATTCAGAAGAAATCCGGGTCGCCGATATTGTTGATGAAGACGAATTAAACATGACCCTATCTCCTGCTCTTCAAGCTGCGTATGACTTAAGTGGTGGCAAGGATGGCTTAGGGCGCTTGAAAATCACAACAGCATTAGGTAATGCCGATGATAATGGTGAATTTGAAGCCCTGTATGCCTACGGAGCGCGTTCGTTTTCAATCTGGGATCAGAACATTAATCTGGTTTATGACTCAGGCGATGATTTTGGCAAAATTTCGGCTGCTGTTTTGGGCAATAATTTCAATAGTGCCCACACCGAAAACAAAGGTGATAATCGCTCTGATGATAAAGGTGGCGAGCCAGAAGCCATCGCGGTGGGTAAAATCGAAGGCAGAATGTATGCTTTCATCGGTCAAGAGCGCTCGGGTGACTTATTTACCTACGATGTAACGGACCCGTTTAATGTAGCGTTTGTGGATCACTATAACAATCGTGATTTTTCCACCCGCTTTGAGCTAGACGATGACTTGGACAACCCATGTGATGAGGCCGAAGGGATGGATTGTAGCGAAGTCGCTCAGTCTGGTGATTTAGGTCCCGAGAGTATCAAGTTCGTTGCTGCAGGCGACAGCCCCAACGGCAATGCACTGTTGATAGTCGGTAATGAAGTCAGTGGTACGGTGACCATTTATCAAGTCACAGAGGAATAAGTTCCAGAACTCAGCTAAGGAATTCAACAAAACGCCTCGCAATTATGTTCCACTGAGGCGTTTTTATTTCTAAGGGGGATGATCAATAAACTTGCTTCAGTAACATATGGATCCCCTGCTGATGCTCTCGTGCAAAAATATCTCGCTGGGCAAAATTAGTTAAGATAGTTGCAGCATCCCCTTTCTGCTGGGCTTCTAGTAAAAGAGAAAAACCCATGGACCAATCGCCAAATTCACGGATGCTCGTATCTTTAGTCATAACGATACGAACATTAGTGTGACGCCAATCGCGCTTATTTTTATCAAAAACGACGCAGACATGTTCTTCGTCACCCTCGATAATTTGAAAGAAATGACCAGCTACCGCCACTAACTTACCGCTAATACCCATGTCTTCATTACACAGGCGCGCGCTTAACAGAATGCTTTGCATATCTTGTTCGTTAAGTGCTTTCGCAAAATCACTCACATAAATCAGCTGATACATAGCGTAGGTTTATTCTCGACTGCATCACAGGTGTTAAGAAGCCTAAAGTAATGCGGTAAATGAGTATGCTATACGATAGTCTAATGAAACCTTGCAAGAACCGCTGAATCACAATCACTTTGATAATATTACTCGTCAGCTTCAGCCGCTGCGATGCTCTTTTTAATCAAAGGAGAAATCGTTAAACCTTGAATGACAATCGAAAATATCACCACAATATAAGTCACAATAACCATCAAATTATGCAGGTTGTGACCGTTAGCAAGCACCGTGTCTTTAGGGATCGATGCAGCCATCGCAAGTGCTAGCCCTCCTCGCAGGCCACCCCAAGTAAGAATACGGACCGAGTTCAAATCGTAACGTCTAAATCGACGAAAAAGCAAATATGGCGTGCCAACACTGATAAATCGAGCAATGAGTACAGCAGGAATCATGCACAACCCGATGGCTATCTCGTCGAGGGTTAGCGTCATACTCACAATTAGCATTCCAATCAACAGAAACAGTAACGCATTGAGAAAACTGTCGGTTGCATGCCAAAAATTTTTCACGTAACGAATGCTGGATATACGCGACATCGATGCCGACTTTGAGCGAGTAACGTTACCAATGAAAATACCACACATGACCATGGCCAGTGGACCGGAGATATGCATAAGGTTGGCTAATGCGTATCCTGCTGAGGGAATAGTTAAGGTTACGAGTAAACGAATATTGACATCAGTACTGTAAATAATGAGAAAATGCGCCACTACGGCCAATACCAAGCCAAACAAGATACCGCCAATAGCCTCCACTAAGAATAATTCAGCAACACTACCAAATGTCGGATCAACATGACTAAAGGCCACCGCAAATAACGTAGAAAAGATGACTAATCCCACCCCATCATTAAACAGAGATTCGCCTTCAACTTGAATCGAAATATTTTTCGGTGCATTCATCTGCTTTATAATAGCGAGAACCGCAATGGGATCCGTTGGGCTAATCAGAGCGCCAAACAATAGGCAGTAAACGATAGGCACTTCCCAACCAAATTCAGCTAAGATCCATTGACTCAGGTAACCCACAATAATCGTCGAAACCACCGTGGAAAATAGTACTAAAATAGTAATTTCCCAGCGTTGACGGCGTAATGCACGGAGGTCTATTTCCATTGCGCCAGCAAAGAGTAAGAAACCCAACATACCATTCAGTAAAAGCTGATTAAAATCCAACCCGCTAACGACCTTAACCAGTGCCAGTGCAGATTCATCCCCCAGTAACTTTACTGCTAAGATCAGCAACAAAGAAATCACCACCGAGCCCGTTGTAATAGCAATAGTAGTTTGCAATTTAAGTACGAATTGATTAGTAAACGCGATAAGGACAGCTAATGCCCCTAAGAAACAAATGAGATACCAAGCGTCCATGGACGTTCCTATTAGTGAATTTTGCTAGTGTGAGAGTGGTGTTGAGTATCAAAACTCGATGGCGGCTATCTTAACCTAAAGTCTATAAATGATCGTAAATTAGCCTGTTAATTCCTCTGCACAAAGTGTTATCGAATGTAACTGTTTTCTAGTCTACCCTCACTTTGATAACTAAATTATAACTTTTAAAATCAATATCTTATAAGAAATATATTACGCCGACAAAATATTCAGTAATGAACGTTCTAGGGTTATTATCTTTAAGTATAATTCGATTAATCATTGAATAAAGTTCATGAACAATTTGGCACTCGCGTCATACCGCCTTATCGCACTTGAACAAATGTCGGACATTAAGCTAACTTAACTTGCTATTTCTGTTCAGACGTTTAGTATTTTGGACGTCTAAACGTCCATGGTAAATTTATGCAAACACCGACACCTTCGTTAAACCCTTATTCAACTACCGCTAAACTTGCGCTGTTGCCGCTGCTTACCTTCTTGGTACTGTTTTTGGGTGTTGGATTTTATTATCAAGCGCAAGGCGTGGAGTATGCTTTTTATCAGTTGCCCTCCCCGTCAGCGTTACTGCCTGCGGTGATACTCGCCGTTTTGCTGTCAAAGGAAACCCTAACCCAAACCATGGCGCGATACGTCGATGGGGCGGGTCACAGCAATATTATTACCATGTGTTTTATCTATTTATTAGCGGGCGCTTTTTCTGCCGTGGCTAAAGCCACAGGCGGGGTGGATGCCACAGTAAGCTTAGGGCTGAGTATTATTCCTGCCCAATTTATCTTGCCGGGGTTATTTTTAATTGCGGGGTTTATCGCCACCGCCATGGGCACATCGATGGGTACCCTTGCAGCCCTTGGCCCTGTCGGATTAGGCGTGGCCCAAGCCACAGGGATTGAGCCAGCATTAGTGGCAGGTGTATTGGTCAGTGGCGCGATATTTGGCGATAACCTATCGATTATTTCAGATACCACAATCGCCGCAACACGTACTCAAGGTTGTGAAATGCGCGATAAATTTAAAGCCAATTTACATTTGGCCTTACCCGCTGCGTTTATCGTGATTGTGCTATTGGTGATATTAGGCGAATCCGGGGAAGCAAATATCCCTCAAGGCACAAATGGGTGGCTTGCTCTGCCCTATGTGCTTATTTTGGTGTTAGCGGTTGCCGGGGTAAATGTGTTCGCAGTGCTGGTGATTGGTATCTTATCTAGCGCAATTATCGGTATCAGTATGACTGACTATGAACTGGTTTCAGTCGGTCAGGACGTTTACAGTGGTTTTGGCCAAATGCAGGAAATCATGATCTTATCTTTGATGCTCGGCGGCCTTTCTGAACTCATGCGCCAGCAAGGGGGAATTGACTTTTTGCTAGCAACCATTAGCAAGCTGATTCGAGCGTTATCTTTGCCCCTTAAGATTGGTAATTCGTTGGGGATCGCAGTCCTTATCAGTGCGCTAAACGTGTGTATTGCCAATAACACCGTGTCGATAATCGTGGCGGGCAGTACGGCTAAAGCCCTTGCTGAGCAAGGGGGCATTGAACCCAAGCGCAGCGCAAGCTTACTCGATATATTCGCCTGTGTGGTGCAAGGGTTAATACCTTATGGCGGGCAGTTATTGATTATCGGCGCAACGTTTTCACTGTCGCCGGTAGACATCATTCCCTATTCGTTTTACTGCTTTATTCTTGCAGGTGTCACCTTGTTAAGCTTCGTCTGGCAGGCTAAAAAAGAACGCTGAGTCATAAAAATTAGCTAACGCGCAGATGTTAATGCATTGATTGTGCAATAACATCTGCGGCTTTTTGTGATAAAAATAAAGTAGTTTTCGTTTATTTTGCTTGGTACAAAGCGAAGCTAAGTGCCGGCACCGTCACCTTTATCATGTTATCGCTAACGTTAAACTCAGTCGCCTCGACTAGTCCTGTATAATGGTTTGATTGCGCGGCCATGGAAATACTAGTGGTTTTGGTGCTGGCGTTAAATACCACCAAATACTCTTTGCCTTGCGGCAATCTCCGAGCAAATGCAAACATCATCGAATCATCATTAAAATACCGACTCTCATAATGCCCGCGGCGCAACGCTTCATGTTGATATCTTAGTTGCGCTAAGTCACTCAGCGCCCGGTAAATCGGATGCTGAGGGTCAAAGTTATCATCCGCAGTACTCTTATCACTGCCAAGTAAGATGTTGTCGTTATCAGTAGCAACCAAAGATGGAAACATATCTTCGCGAGCATTTACGTCATTACCGTCACCGGTAAAGCCCTGCTCGTCTCCGTAATACACAACAGGTATGCCGCGAGATAAATACATAAACGCGTGTGACAAAATACTGCGTTGCAACTTCTCTTGTACATTGGCATCGGGCACCCCTTGCTCGATAAAATAACCCGTGCGCCCCATATCGTGATTGCCTAAAAACGTCATCAGTAAATCAGCTTGGCTGTCTTCATCAGTGTATAGATGATCCTGAGCGAACAAGGCATCGATAGCCTGCGGATTACGCTTACGGTAGAAGACGTCTGCGGCAGCTTGTTGAAAACCGAAATCCAATACCGACGGCAGTTTACCTTCAGTGGTAAAACGGCTTAATTGCGCTGGGTCTGGATCATACACTTCACCGAAAATATGAAAATTAGGTATGCCCTGCTCTTGCGCATAAGCCATTATCGATGGGCTGAACGTTTGCCAAAACGGCAATCGCACATGGCGCACCGTATCAATTCTAAAACCATCAGGTTTGAATTCTTTGATCAAATTTTTGTAGATTTCGATCATGCCCTGCAAAACCTTAGGATTTTCGGTATCTAAATCATCGAGTCCATTGAAATCACCGTTTAACGAGCTCTCCCCTTTGAACGTGGTATCCCCCTGGTTGTGGTAAAATTGCGGATCGTTTAGCCAGACTGGGACTTTTACAGTTTTCTCGTTAAGCGGCACGAAAGGCGTGTAATCGTCTCCCTCGGCGAGCTGATGCAAAGACTTATACAAGCAGTGGCTCTCTGTCTTAAAATCGCCGTTGGCATGATGGCACTCTTCATATTTCACGACATCTGCGGTGTGGTTGGTGATAATATCAAAGAAAACCTTAATGCCTTTTTTGTGTGCCGCAGCAATTAGGCTTTTAAGATCGTCATTTGAGCCAAAATGCGGATCTATTTCAGTGAAATCGACAATCCAATAACCATGATGTGCCACGCCGTCGCTTTGAGTGGCTTTGTTGCGCAATATGGGTGTCATCCAAATCGCGGTGACGCCCATGCCTTGTAGATAATCTAGTTTTTGCTCAATTCCTTGCATATCACCGCCGTGAAAACCTCGATTTGACTCAGGGTTAAAGCCACCAGCAGAGATACCACCGTTTTTAGCGCCGTAATCGTTGCTTTTATCCCCATTATTGAAACGGTCTGGCATCACAAAATAGAAAACATCATCTCGTACATCACGCAACAAGTAATTTTCAGTGGGTAACGTTTCGTTAGCTGGGCTTGTGTCTGCAACACCATGAGGGTTCATGTCTTTTACTGGTGCGGCAATTCGCTTATTACCATCTGAACCACAGCTTGAAATAAGGCTGGTAAGTAAAAGCAGTAAAATAGTTGGTTTTAGCATCATGCGATGTTCTCCTGGTTTTCATGTTTCTTATATGTGCCTTCCTCGGCAACACGCTATCGAGCGAGATGCTGACACTCTATTGCGGACATAGCGAGCGCCTCGTCTTCTAACTCACTCAAACCGCTTACCCCGACTGCCCCAACGCACTTGGTGTCGATAAACACCGGGACACCACCCGCAATGCCAGTAAATAGTTGATCATTCCAATACCCCATGTCTTTGCCAGTGTTCTGCGCCCAAGCGCCAAGTTGCCGCGTACTTTGGCGCTCTCGCGCCGCAGTATAAGCCTTGGTTTTTGCTAAAACGCCCGCTTGTAAGCTGGCATCATCCATACGACTGAAGCACAACAGTTCACCGTGACTATCAGTGACACAAATCGCGATGTGTTGATTGTTTGCACGCGCCGATGTTATGGCCGCTTGCATCATGTTTGTTGCTGTATTTAAATCCATTAAAGCGCTCTTTTGTTTTTATTTGTTGGTAATTGCTGTTACTGAATGCCAATTGGTAATGAGTAAGCACAACCTTGTTACGGTAACTCGTAGCCTTTAGCACTTTCATACAGGGCATACCAATGCTCGCGACTGAGCTGAATATTCATTGCTTGGCAAGACGCCGCGATCCGAGCACAGTCGGTGGTACCGATAACAGGTTGCAACTGCGCAGGGTGTCGCATTAACCAAGCGAGCACTATTGCTTCAGGGCTTGTGCTATAGACATCAGCTAGGGATGCGACCAACCTACTAGTACGTTGTACGGCATCCGATTCACCCTTTACGTCGCGCCCTGAATACAAGCCTTGGGCTAAACTCCCCCAACTTTGCAGCTGCATTTTTTGTTGGCGACAGTATTCCAATGTGCCTGAGGTAAAATTGATATCTCGCCCTTCGCTGTTACCCGCGTAAATGCCCTCATCAACCCAATCTTGCTTGAGTAAGCTCGCCTCAATCTGATTCGCGACTAACGGCTCATCTAACGCTTGTTGTAAAAAGGCTATTTGATGATGTTGCATATTAGATACCCCAAAATGAAGCACCTTACCTTCGTGTTTTAGCTCAGTAAATGCATTGGCAATTTCTTCGGGTTGCATTAAAGGATCAGGTCTGTGCAACATAAGCACATCCAAATAATCTGTATTTAAGCGCTTTAAGCTCCCTTCAACAGATGCTTTGATCCAATCGGCTGATAAATCATAGCGCTTCGGTCCTTTGGCATCCGCAAAACGAATACCGCATTTAGACTGAATATAGATGTGTTTGCGTAATTCAGGGCGCTCCCTTAGCACCTGACCAAACACCTGCTCGGCTTTGCCCAACGTATAAATATCAGCATGATCGAAGAAGTTAATCCCTGACTCTAATGCTGTATTTACGCAATCATTAGCCTGCTCAATATGTACATTGGTGATGGGTGCGTCATCCCACGTACCACCTAGGCCCATGCAGCCATATGCAAGTGCGCTCACATTGGGTAAATAATTAGCTAACGGTAAAGAAGGTTTGAACATGCGAGCTCTCTTAAAGGTAATATATTAAGTGAGCACAGTGTAGTGAATTACCGGCAAAGCAAAAGAGACGGTTAGCAAAAACATTGTTTGATATAACGAACAATGCAAGACTAAAATATCTTGAGCCTTAATTATATTTCTATATAAAGTCTCTCAACTAGCTGTGAGTATATGCAATGAGCCGTGAACATAAAAAATTCGAACGATTAATTTTATTTAGCGAAGTTGCCAATCAATTGAGCTTTACCCGGGCGGCGCAAGTGCTGGCTATTTCCCGAGGCTATTTGTCTGAACAGATCCGCAAGCTAGAGCAAGATTTAGGCAAGCACTTGTTTATTCGTTCAACGCGCAGCGTCTCATTAACAGAAGAAGGCACCCAACTACTCGTTGGCATGAATCAAATAAAAAGCTCGCTGTTAGAACTCGAGCGTGAGGTCCGTCATGATAACGATATACTCGAAGGCACCTTGCGGATAACCGCCCCCAGTCAATTTGCACAACGCTACGTGCTAGATTTGTGCAGTGATTTCCAAAAAGTGTATCCGAGTATTACGTTTAGCGTAGATTGCAGCTATACCCCCTATGACTTAGCAAAAAATGACTTTGATTTAGCCTTTAGAGCAACCCAGTCACCCCCACAAAATATGGTCGCCAAAAAGTTGTTTGACTATCGGCACGTGTGCTGTGCAAGCCCAAAATATATTGCTGAAAAAGGCGCTCCAAAGCGCTTTACGGAGCTTTCTGAACACAGATGTTTAAGCCGCACATTAAAGGCAGTATGGACACTGTCAGAACAGAAAATTGAAGTGAATGGTCCGATAGCGGTAAACGACAACCTAATGTTGAAAAATCATGCGCTACATGGAAAAGGGATAATTTTGGTACCTGAGTATTTAGTCGATAAGGAAATAGCAGCAGGTCAGCTAACCTCCCTCTTTGATGGCGAAATACAGCCTGATTTCACCATTTATTTGATTCACCCTCAGTTAATTCACCAATCAGCTCGATTAAAGGCCTTTATCGGATTTACTCAACACTATTTTAAAAATAACGCATTAGAAGATACCGAGTCTCGATAATTTTTTTCGCCCTTAACAAAGCACCCCACTACTGTAAACAGCAATGGGGTGCTTTCATTATGTACTCTATTTTTGTACTACAACTGTGCAGCTAAGCGCATACCTTGGTCAATTGCACGTTTAGCATCAAGTTCAGCTGCGACATCCGCACCACCAATTAAATGATAAGGCTTAGTAAGGCCTTCTATTAATTCGCGTAACGGATCTTGTCCCGCGCAAATGATGACATTGTCAACGTCTAGTAACTGGACCTCATCATTAACTTTAATATGAATGCCCTGATCATCAATTTTAAGGTATTCACAGCCCGCAATCATGCTCACGCCTTTACTTAACAAGCCAACGCGATGTGCCCAGCCTGTTGTTTTACCTAGGCCAGCTCCCACCTTAGTGGTTTTACGTTGCAACAAGAAAATTTCTCGTGGTGATTTAGTTGGTTGAGCTTTCATGCCTTCAATCCCACCTCGAGATGAGAAGGTCATGTCGATACCCCACTCTTTCATAAAGGCTGGGATATTTAGACTTGTTGACTCCCCCGAATGTGATAAAAACTCAGAAACATCGAATCCGATGCCACCGGCACCAATAATTGCCACCTTCTTACCAACGGGTTTATGTGATTTGATAACATCGATATAGTTCATCACTTTTGGATGATCAATACCCTCAATAGGTGGCGTACGCGGCTCAATACCGGTTGCCACAATCACTTCATCAAAATCGCTATCATTTAAATCACCGGCGCTAACGCGCGTATTTAATTTCACCGTGACGTTGTGCAATTCAAGCTGACGTTTAAAGTAACGAATAGTTTCAAAAAATTCTTCTTTGCCGGGTACTTGCTTAGCAATATTAAATTGTCCGCCAAGTTCATCAGTTGAATCAAATAATGTCACTATATGACCACGCTCAGCAGCCGTTTTAGCCGCAGAAAGACCAGCAGGACCCGCACCAATAACAGCAATTCGCTTAGGATCCTGTGTTGGTGAAATACTCAACTCAGTTTCATGGCAGGCACGAGGATTAACCAAACAACTGGTCATCTTGCCTTCAAATACGTGATCAAGGCAGGCTTGGTTACAACCGATACAGGTATTAATTTCATCAGAGCGGTTTTCAATTGCTTTGATCACAAAATCAGGATCAGCCAAGAAAGGTCGCGCCATCGATACCATGTCAGCATCACCACGGGCTAAAACTTGCTCAGCCACTTCAGGTGTATTAATACGATTAGAGGTGATCACTGGAATCGACAAAGACTGACGGAATTTCGCCGTTACCCAGGTAAATGCAGCCCGAGGAACTTTAGTGGCAATAGTTGGAATACGCGCTTCATGCCAACCAATACCCGTATTGATAATTGTTGCGCCAGCTTTTTCAATCGCCTTACCTAGCTCGACTACTTCATCGTAAGTTGAACCGCCTTCAACTAAATCTAACATTGATAAACGGTAGATAATAATGAATTTTTCGCCCACAGCCTCACGTACTCGGCGCACGACTTCTAAAGGCAGTTTAATTCTATTTTCGTAACTTCCACCCCATTGGTCGTCACGTTGATTGGTACGCGCGGCAATAAATTGGTTTAAGAAGTAACCTTCTGAGCCCATAATTTCAACGCCGTCATAGCCTGCTTTTTGTGCCTGAGTTGACGTGAAAATAAAATCTTCTATTTGCTTTTCAATACCAGCATCATCTAAAGCCCTAGGCTTAAATGGATTAATTGGTGCTTGAACAGCAGAAGGTGCGACTAAATTTGGGTTGTAGGCATAACGGCCTGTATGCAAAATTTGCATACATATTTTAGCGCCTTCGCTGTGCACTGCATCGGTGATCATCTTGTGATTAGCGACTTCAGCATCGTTACTTAAACGTTTGGTATTTTGATGTGTCGCGCCCTCGTCGTTCGGACCGATGCCACCCGTTACGATTAGGCCTACACCACCGCGGGCACGTTCTGCAAAAAAGGCAGCCATGCGCTCATGGCCGTTAGGGGCCTCTTCAAGGCCTGTATGCATTGAACCCATCAACACACGGTTTTTCAATGTAGTAAAGCCTAGATCTAGAGGCTTAAGTAAATTTGGGTAAACGCTAGCGCCTGCTGCGTTTATTGCTGTTGCTGTTGTCATATTTCAGGTCCTGTATTGTTCTGTTTTTTGCGCTTATTTACGCTGCATACCACTTATATTTTTAAGTAATTCTTCGTAGACAGGCTTACGGCGCTCTTTGGCTGCCGTCATCGCTTCTTGAATATCAGGCATTTGGAACATGCCTGATTGCCACGTCGCCATATAGTTCAGGGCATCCGCGACGGTATGGTCTCGGGTGTAGTTAATCATTTCCTTGCAGCCCGCCACAGCAAGAGGTGAATGACTGGCGATTTGAGCCGCTATTTTCATCACGCCTTCAAGCAAACTTGCTTGATCAGCGAACACTTGATTAACCAAACCACATTCTTTTGCTTCAACCGCTCCCATATTACGACCGGTATAAGCCAACTCGCGCACCAAGCCTTGTGGAATAAGATGAGGCAAACGTTGCAAGGTACCTACATCTGCGGTCATACCGATTTCAGTTTCTTTAATCGTAAAAAACGTATCAGCGGTACAGTATCGACTATCTGCGGCACACACCATGTCAACGGCACCACCAATAACGCCGCCTTGCATAGCAACAAGCACTGGCATACGCACAGATTCCAGAGCATTAAAACTGTCTTGTAGTTCTAATACCATCCGACGCATACGTTCCCCCCTACGGGCAGGTTCACCCGTAAAGTCCTTACTCATTTGTGTAAAAACGGACAAATCCATACCAGCACTAAAATGCTTTCCTTGCGAAGAAATAACTATTACACGGGCAGCTGACTGTTCGTCAATTTTACGAACAGTGGCAGGTAACTCATGCCAAAAAATTGGGATCATGCTGTTCAATGCCTCAGGACGAGACAATTGGATATGAGCGATATGTTGCTCGATACTGACACTCAGGGTTTCCAACTTGGAAAAATCTAAATCAGACACTTTATTCTCCATTTGTTACGGATTGAAGGATGCTAATTAACGTGTCACCTACTAATACAAACCGACTACACGTCCATCAGCAATCAAACTAGACAACGTCAAGATAAAGTCTTATTTTGACGCTGTCAAGATATGTGCTAAATTCCAGCTCATGCAAAAAAAATCATCTAAAAAAATCATTAAAGAATCAGCTGCAACCAAGGGTAGCTATCATCATGGTGATCTGCGTTCAAGCTTATTAGAAACAGCTAAGGCTATGCTCAGCGACGGCGGAATCGAAGGCTTATCGCTACGTAAGCTTGCAGATCGTGTCGGGGTATCGCGTACCGCCCCCTACCATCATTTCAAAGATAAAAATGAATTGCTTTGCGCTATTGCCGAAGAAGGCTTTGAACATTGGCATAACAATGCAGAACGCATCTTTTCTCAAACAGGCATGACTTCAAAGCAAAAGTATCATCAGTTTTTTCAAGGCTACATTGGTTATGCGGCTGAGAATCCTGAGATGTATGACTTAATGTTTGGTCGCACTATATGGAAACAAAACAGTGCTACCAACGATCTACGTGATATCGCCTACCCGAGTTTTCAACGCCAAGTAGAAATGACCAAAAAATGGCAGGAACAAGGTTTAATGTCCGCCGAAGAGGACACCCTTCGTCTCGCTCAAGTCACTTGGGGCACTATGCACGGCATTGCTCGTTTATTAATTGACGGCATATATGCAGACCGGAATCATATTGATGAAATGTGTGCCTGCGCCGTAAACCTTTTTACGAGAGAGTAAATAGGTTTACGACTACTGGCGCCATCAAATATAGGACGCTTTTAAACGTTGCTTAAATATTTTCCCGCTGTCTTCTCTGGGTAACGCTTGGTGTATATCTAGTTTCTTAGGCCATTTAAAGCGGGCAAGTTTTCCCTCTAAAAAGATAGCCACGTCTTCGATCGACACCGTTTCCCCCTCAGCACACTGAACAGCAGCAACCACCTTTTCGCCAAACTCGGAATGAGGCACACCGAAAATGGCACAATCAACTATTTGGGGCATTTCGATGAGCACGGCTTCGATTTCTGCGGGAAAAATATTTGCTCCTCCCGAAATAATCATGTCTTTTTTACGATCATTAATAAATAGATATCCGTCATCATCTAAATACCCCACATCACCTAAGGTGGTGTGGTTTTGATAATGCAGACCATCAAGCGTCCCTTCGGTGTTGGTATATTCGAATGGACCAAACATAGGAAGATGCACGTATATAGAGCCTGATTCACCAGTGGGTAGAGGCTGCATATCATCGTCCAGTATCATAATAGTGCCACCTGATATCGCTTTACCCACGGAACCAGGCTTCTGCACTGCCTCTGTAGAAGATATTAAGGTCATAAATCCTAATTCACTCGCTCCATAGGATTCAAAAAAGATTGGCCCAAACCATTCGATCATTCCTTGTTTAACATCAACGGGCCATGATGATCCCGTTGACAAAGCGTACCGCAAGCTGGATATGTCATACTTGTCACGCACACTCTGAGGTAGCTTCAATAAGCGAATCATCATAGTCGGTACGATGTAAGTATGGGTAATTTTATGCGCTTGTACATCAGCCAAGAAACGCTCAGGATCAAACTTTGGTTCAATGAACACGTCAATGTTTTCTGCCGCTAAGCAACTTAGTGTTAAAGCATGGGGTGCGCTGTGATAAAGCGGTGCCGAGATATAAAAACGATCACCATTGTCGAGTTGCATCAAGGCTTTTGCCAGCCCTGCAAATACAGTGTAAGGATCGGGCCTCTGTTCATTGTATTCACGCTTAATTCCCTTAGGTTTTCCTGTACTACCGGAGGTATATGAAAACATGCCCCTAAATCGCTGAGGTGGCGTGTTAATAGCCTCTTTATCGGCTAATAACTGATGAAAGTCCTCCCAATTAGATGATACTGAAGTGACGGCGTTATCCTGTACAGAATAGCGTTCTTTGATTATTTCAGGGGTCTTAATAACAATGGTTGCCAGATTTTTGGGCAATGGTTCAACAAAACCTGCTAGTAAATCGCTGTGTCCGACCAACACCTTTGCCCCACTATCGACAATGATAGGCATCAGCTCTGGCTGTGTACTGTGCCAGTTAAGGGTAACGTAATATGCTCCAACGTAACGACATGCCTCAACAACCTCGTACAAGGTGGTGTCATTTCTAAGGAGTATGGCCACCACATCCCCTGTGGCTAAACCTTTGCTTCGAAATATATGTGCTAGTTTCTTCGCTCTATCCATCATATCGTCGCGTTTAATCTGTGCGCCGCTCAAATAGAAATGTCCTGACATGTACCTGCTCCTTAGCTTCGTTTTTTTATGAAATATGTTCGAATGAACATGTTCGATAAAACACCACTTTGCGTTTGAGAATACCTCAAGCAAGAGTCAGTCATGCATCAGAATTATATATGAATTGTTATTTCTATTATGAATAATAGCTTAAACGTTCCTAGAACAACGAGTGTTGGAAGAAATGATTGACGAACGTGATTTGAATAAGGCACGGGGCAGATATAGCAAATAGTCCACGGTTGCGATTAAAAATAGGTCATGCACTGCCCGCCTTGGAAAGTAGCGGTACTAATTCCATATTATGTTAGTGCGGTCAGTTCCGGCCTGACGAGGCTCGGCCTGACGAGGCTCGGCCTGACTTATGGCTGTACTCAACTAACAACGCGTGAACTCTCTGCACTAATTTGCACCAAGAAGTGCATCACTATTCCTAGGACATAGTCGGAGTCTGCCATATATAACCTGTCCCATAGTACTTATTAAGGCTAAAAACTAACCAGTACATTAGTAACAGCTGACGATTACTGGCAAATTTAATCGGTAAATAAGTAAACAATTTTAATGGGCTCACGCCCTTATATACCTCTGTTGATTTTACGCTAGACTATTATATAGCCTGAAGCAGAAGTAATTTTGAATGTTGCCTCTAGGGGTAAATAATGCGCAACATTCATCTGGAGCAGCCTAGGTAAACAGACGCATAAACCAGCCTTTTTCTAACTCTTCTCTGCAACCTTTAAGCTGTGTTGCGTAACGTAAAGAACGAGACTTTACCGTTTTAGCGACTCTTTGCAGCCAACGTTTCTTGTGGTAACTCTTACGCTTATATCCTCCCCAGCCTTCGTGATAATTTAGATATTGCGCTTCTGCATCCCACTTCGATACACGGTTAATTTTATGAGTCTTACTAATAAACCACCCCATAAAATCCATAGCATCTTCAAAGTCTTCTCGATCAGCCCAACCATTTCCCGTTTCTCTTTTGTAATCCGCCCAAGTTGGCGTTTTTGCTTGCGAATAGCCATAAGCACTGCTTACGCGCCCCCAGGGTATCAAACCAAAAAACACATAATCTTTAGGCGGTAGCGCATCAGCTCTAAATGAACTTTCCTGGTACATCATTGCCATAGGCACATGCATAGGCACGCCCCACTTTTCGCTCATATCTTCGGCAGTATCAAACCAATGACGCTTTTCGAGAAAGATTTCACAAATATTACTGATATTTTTAGGGGGCGTTGTCGTGCACCCACCAAGCCACATTACTAATAACAGTATCAGTGAAATACGACCAACAAATGGATATTGAGATAACTTGCGAGACATACGTCACTCTCGTCTATGATTCAAATAAATGGTTTCGCGGTACCATACCTCGCGATCCGGATGAACAATACTAACCTGTTCGACTCGAATATGGTAAGTTTGTGTATATATTCGCCCAAAAAACTCGCCTAATGTGACCGCCGAGTAGCGAAATCCATGACTAATTTTGGCAATATGTTGAGTAAACGGAACGAATGATTAAATGCTGAGTCAGATTTATTGTGTGTTTTAATTTATGTGTATTTCCAAAAAGACTTTTAGCCCGACTCTTTAATTGGGCTTTTTTTTTGCTCGAAATTGGTTAAAGAATAAACCTAAGATCCGGCAAAACTATCGATATTATCTAGGTCA
>NZ_WTPY01000035.1:24248-25033 GCF_011378905.1 Paraglaciecola sp. 20A4
CCGATAATGAACTCATTCACTTTTTTTTATTTATATGTGAACTTAATCGGATATGCCACGGTCATATTTAGCGTGTGTTTTAGTTTATGTGTGTTTCCAAAAAGACTTTTAGCCCGACTTTTTAGTTGGGCTTTTTTTTGCCCGGAATTTACTGCAAACCGCAAAGTACTGTCCCCACCAACCAAGTTTTTTTCCGACCCGATAGAACTATCTGACTACTCATTTATTAGCGATAATGAACTCATTCACTTTTTTTTATTTATATGTGAACTTAATAGGATATGCAATGGTCATATTTAGCGTGTGTTTTAGTTTATGTGTGTTTCCAAAAAGACTTTTAGCCCGACTCTTTAGTTGGGCTTTTTTTTTGCTCGAAATTGGTTAAAGAATAAACCTAAGATCCGGCAAAACTATCGATATTATCTAGGTCATACGATTCAACTTCTTTAAGTCATATCGTATTGATAATTAACTTATTCACTTTTTAAATTTATATGTGAACTTAATAGCATATGGTCCGGTCATATGTAGCGTGTGTTTTAGTTTATGTGTGTTTCCAAAAAGACTTTTAGCCCGACTCTTTAGTTGGGCTTTTTTTTGCTCAAAATTTACTGGTAATTGCAATGTGGGTTCCGGCATCAAGGGCTAAGGTATGCCTATCATATAGATCAATTTATCGACGCATTGATACCCATGACTAACCCATTTATTTTTTTTCATTTATGTGTGAACTTAATCAGGTACACCACGGTCATATTTAGCGTGTGTTTTAGTTTATGTGTGTT
>NZ_WTPY01000035.1:25043-25456 GCF_011378905.1 Paraglaciecola sp. 20A4
CCTAGAAAAACTTTTAGCCCGACTCTTTAGTTGGGCTTTTTTTTGCCCGGAATTTACTGGCGGCCGCAAAGTATTGCTCGCACCAACCAAGTTGTTTTCCGACCCGATAGAAATATCTGACTACTCATTTAATACCGATAATGAACTCATTCATTTTTTTTTATTTATATGTGAACTTAATCGGATATACCACGGTCGTATCTAGCGTGTGTTTTAGTTTATGTGTGTTTCCAAAAAGACTTTTAGCCCGACTCTTTAGTTGGGCTTTTTTTTGCCCGTAATTTACTGCAAACCGCAAAGTATTGCTCGCACCAACTAGGTTATTTTCCGACCCGATAGAACCATCTGACTACTCATTTAATACCGATAATGAACTCATTCATTTTTTTTTATTTATATGTGAACTTAATCGG
>NZ_WTPY01000035.1:25492-25740 GCF_011378905.1 Paraglaciecola sp. 20A4
CCTAAAAAGACTTTTAGCCCGACTCTTTAGTTGGGCTTTTTTTTCCCGGAATTTACTGCAAACCGCAAAGTATTGTCCCCACCAACCAAGTTGTTTTCCGACCCCATAGAACTACCTGACTACTCATTTAATAGCGATAATGAACTCATTCACTTTTTTTTATTTATATGTGAACTTAATCGGATATGCAACGGTCATATTTAGCGTGTGTTTTAGTTTATGTGTGTTTCCAAAAAGACTTTTAGCCC
>NZ_WTPY01000035.1:25750-26198 GCF_011378905.1 Paraglaciecola sp. 20A4
TAGCTCTTTAGCTGGGCTTTTTTTTGCCCGTAATTTACTGCAAACCGCAAAGTATTGTCCTCATCAACCAAGTTGCTTTCCGACCCGATAGAACTATCTGACTACTCATTTAATAGCGATAATGAACTCATTCACTTTTTTTTATTAATGTGTGAACTTAATCAGGTACACCACGGTCATATTTAGTGTGTGTTTTAGTTTATGTGTGTTCCTAGAAAAACTTTTAGCCCAGCTCTTTAGCTGGGCTTTTTTTTGCCCGTAATTTACTACGAACTACAATGCATTGTCCCCACCAACTAGGTTGTTTTCAGACCCATTAGAACTACCTGACTACTCATTTAATAGCGATAATGAACTCATTCACTTTTTTTATTTATATGTGAACTTAATCCGATATGCCACGGTCATATTTAGCGTGTGTTTTAGTCTATGTGTGTTTCCAAAAAGA
>NZ_WTPY01000035.1:26208-47455 GCF_011378905.1 Paraglaciecola sp. 20A4
GTATACCACGGTCATATGTAGCGTGTGTTTTAGTTTATGTGTGTTTCCAAAAAGACTTTTAGCCCGACTCTTTAGTTGGGCTTTTTTTTGCCCGAAACTTACTGCAAACTGCAAAGTATTGTCCCCACCATCCAAGTTGTTTTCCGACCCGATAGAACTATCTGACTACTCATTTAATAGCGATAATGAACTCATTCACTTTTTTTTATTAATGTGTGAACTTAATCGGATATGCCACGGTCATATGTAGCGTGTGTTTTAGTTTATGTGTGTTTCCAAAAAGACTTTTAGCCCAGCTCTTTAGCTGGGCTTTTTTTTGCCTAAAAAACAGGCGGTACAAATATTTTTTCGATAATAGCGATAACGAGAAATACCGCTCTTCGGTCAGGTAGTTAAAAGTATTAGCTTACGTCTATATCTATTGCGTAATCAAAATATCTAATATTAATACGGTGCCACTAACCAATGGTTTACGCTAAAGATGTCGAAACAATAAGAAAATGTGGAGCCCTGATGAATAGCGTTTTTGGATATTAACTGGTTCGGTGTTTTATAGAGCATGATGCGTATGTCAGCGATATACTAACCTGTACTTTTGTATTGGCGTACTCGGTCGATGCAGATACTAATATGTGCTTAAACTATGAAATGAAATGAAACTAAACTGAACTTGGATATAGAGAAAAATATTAGGCAACTTATTTTGAAGCAGAAAGAAAAGGAAAGATAATTGATACACCTACACCATTTATATCTAAAGTGAGGACTCTGTGCTCATACAAAAATGCCGCCCACCTTAAGTGAACGGCATCAGGTAAATCTCATCGACTGGTTATTCAGTATTAATCAAATTGATAAGTAAAGTAGTCGGTCAAAAATTTATCAAAGCTGACGGTATCAGATTGCTCGATATGATGCTGAGCATCTAAAGAACTAAGCGCATGCTTGCGAAGAATTTCAGCGTCGAAAAACTGATATTCCTCTTCACTCAAGCTTTGCTTATAGCGAGCGGCTAATTCAATTCCTAGGGCCCCGTTATCTTGATTTTTACTCAGTAAGGTCGCAAGGATCCTAGCTGACGGTGTCAACTCAGGATTAATGATCTTCTGCCACTCATGTTCAACAGCCAAACTATATTCCGCCACATCGACGTTAGAATCTAGTATTTTCGCGACTTGTCGCATACCAGTGAATAATTCTGCAGCCCATTCAGCCATCGGTATTGATTGGTCATCTTTAGACAAGGTGAGAGCCGGATCACGGCCGTGATCGACCACCGCACGAAGGTTTGACTCTGTTTCTCGATAAGAATCCGGTGTCATATCAGGGCTTGGCATCACTAAACAATACAGTAAAAACGAATCAAGAAAGAAAAACTGGTTTCGCTCAATACCTAACTCACTAAAAGGGTTTACATCCAATGCTCTAACTTCGATATATTCTACACCACGAGCATTCAATGCATCTGTGGGCTTTTCCAGAGGTTTAGTAGGTTGTTTGGGGCGTATTGGTGAATAAAGCTCATTCTCAATTTGCAGCACATTACTGTTGAGTTGCTGATATTGTCCGTCTTTTTTGGCGGCATATTTTTCAAATATTTCAGATGGGGTGCTAATAGCTTTACGCAAAGACGCTATATAGGTATCGACTTGGTTGTAACACGTCATCAGACCGGATTGGGCACTATTGGTATACCCTAAGTCGCTCATGCGCAAAGACGTAGCATACGGTAAGTACAAAGACCCTTTTCCGATAGTTTTAAAAGGTAAAGAGGTAGTTTTACCTTTGATAAACGAACTGCACAAGGCCGGTGAGGCGCCATATAAATATGGGATCAACCAACAGAAGCGACGATAGTTTCGAATAAGTGCGAAATAGGCAGCTGACTTAGTATCTTTGTTATTTTCAGTTTTTTCGGCCTGCTTAAGCCATAACTGCCAGAAGTCATCTGGCAAAGAATAGTTAAAGTGCACGCCAGCGATTGCTTGCATCATGCTACCGTAACGGTTCTTTAGGCCCTCTCTGTACAAGCTTTTCATTTTGCCAACATTTGACTTTCCAAACTGAGCAATAGGAATTTCGCTTTGATCGTCAATGTAACAAGGCATACTCATAGGCCATAAACATTCGTCGCCTATGTTCGCTAAGGCGAATTTATGCACGTCACGTAATTGATCTATGGTTTTATCTACATTTCGCTCCGGTGGAGTAATAAACTCCAAAAGCGATTCTGAAAAATCCGTAGTGATATACTCATGTGTTAACGCGGCGCCTAACTTTTCGTTATGCGGCGTTTGAGCCAACTTGCCATTAGGTTGAATACGCAGCGCTTCGCGTTCTATTCCGTGGCTTATTCCTACCAGCGTTGAGGCAAGATCGTCACCTGCTAAAATAGCTAAACGCTCGCTAAAATCTTTATCTAATGTCTGCAAAATAAATTCCAATATAGTCAGCAACCCTCACTAGATGGGGAGCCTTAATGTTTTTTCAAGGAACAAAGACCGGCGCTGAGTGTTTTTTCACTCAGCGCTCAACCTTAATATTCAACGGTTAAGTCAACAATTTCTCGGCCGAGGCCTGTTAATTGACTACGAATAACATTCGCATCCCCCACTACCACAATTTGCATCGAATTGGGGTCCAACACTTTAGCTGCCAGTGCGTTTAATTCATTTTTACTGATGTTATTAATAATATTAGTTTGCGTGGCTCTATACGACTTATCTAGATCATACGTTAATAAATGCCGTAAAAAGCCTGCTTTACTTGCAGGTGTTTCATACTCCAGCGCATCACCTTGGGTAAATGCATTGCGCATTAATTCTAGCTCGTCCTGCGTCATACCTTTGTCGTGGTATAGGCTAATTTCGCTAAGCATCTCTTGTATACCATCGGCGGTATTTTCTTGTTTCAAATCAGCACTAGCATCAAACCAACCGAGGGTTTTCCCTCCAATAAAACCGGTCGAGGCACCGTAGGTGTAGCCTTTATCTTCACGTAGGTTAAGGTTAATACGGCTGCTAAAAACACCGCCCAATGCAAAATTCATCAATTTACTTCTAAATTGTTCACCGGTCGCATCGTAAGGTAAATATCGTTTGAAAATAGTTACCACAGATTGCTTAGCACCTGGTTTATCAACCAAGTAAAGCACTGGCTTTCCTGGCTCTGGAAATTTCGCATAGTCTTTAATCTCATATGGCTTAGGAGACCAATCGCTTAGAAAGGCTAACGCGCCCTGTAATGCATTGGGCTCTATATCACCAACAACTACCACATTCGCTTTTGCTGGGGAATAATAACGATTGTAGTAGGTTTTGATATCATCTAAGGTAATATTCTCCAAGGTTTGTAACGTACCAGTGTCAGGTAAACTAACACGATTTTCTTTTCCAAATAGCAGTTCACTTACAGCCCTGCTGGCTAACACCGATGGATTTTTAACTTGCTGTTGAAGTGACTGAGCCGTGCGTTGTTTTAGACGCAGAAAATCGCTCTCTAAAAAGGCGGGGTGAAATAGTTTCTTATTTAACAAGCCCAACGTTTCATCAAGGCTTCGGGTTAAACTACTTAAACGTACAGTCGTATAACGGCCGTTAGCGTCAAAATGAATACTGCTACCTAACAAAGCAAGCTGATTAGCCATCTCTTCGTTTGTATAGCCTTGCGTGGTTTCATTCATCATCTGCGCGGTTAGCGAAGCTAAGCCCGCTTTATCAATAGGATCGAGTAAGGGACCGCCTTCCATATTGAAGCTAATTGACACCGTAGGCGTTTCTTTACTGTCCAAGGTTACTAGAGTTAAACCATTATCGAAGGTCTTTTTCGCAAAATCTGGAACGTCCACCACAGGTGAAGGACCCGCTGATGGTTGCACGCTGCGATCAAAGTCATCCACAATTGCAGCTTGTGCTATATGTTCTTTTACCGTACTAACATCATCCAATTTACGGGCTGGTGGAGTAAAGTTTGCCGCTTTTGCTGCAAGCTCTGTATGACCTTTTGGTACTATGCTCAACACAACACTGGGCTTATTTTTGATATAGCGCTTATAAACCCGCATCACATCATCTGCAGTAACGGCATTGTATCGGTCAAGGTCATATTGCACCATGTCAGGCTCGTCATCGAACGTCTGGTTTGAGGCTAAAGTTGATACCTTACCTGAAACACTTTGTAAGCCAAAAATAGTTGATGACTCTATGCCTATTTTAGTGCGATTTAGATCATCTTCACTTACGCCTCGCGCTTCAAATTCTGCGAGAGTTTGCTCAAATCGCTTATATAACTCCGATAAATTAGTGCTGTTTTGGGGGTTAGCTAAAGCTATAAGTTGGAATTCGCAGGCCAATTCTTGGCATGGATGTGACACCAATGCTTGCACGGCATAACCATCTTTGACCAAGTTCTTATAAAATAATGACGTCTTACCTGAACCTAATATATTAGACAATACATCCAATGGCGCTTCATCTTTATGGCGCACATATACAGTCGGATACGTTACTTGTAACAACGGTAAATGTACTTCATCTTCTAACGTGACGTAGCGGGTCTCATCTAGACTGATTAATTCTTTATTAGCGTTAACTACCGTTGGGCCAGACGGAATAGAACCAAAGTATTTATTTGCCCATCTAAGTACTTGCTCAGGTTGAATATCACCGCCAATCGTTAATACCGCATTGTTGGGCCCATACCAGCGTTTAAAAAACGCTTTCAAATCGTCCACGCTAACGCGGTTTAAATCCTCAATATATCCGATAGTAGACCAAGAATAAGGATGGCCTACTGGATACAAGGCCTCTGAGTTACGCTCACTGCGCAAACCATAAGGTTGGTTATCGTAGCTCTGCCCACGTTCGTTTTTCACCGTTTCGCGTTGAATTTCAAACTTCTCTTGGGTAACCGAGTCAAGTAAGAATCCCATACGATCGGCTTCCAACCACATCATTTTCTCTAATTGATTAGCCGGTACTGTTTCAAAATAATTTGTGCGATCTGAATTGGTGGTACCATTCATATTACCGCCCGCTTCGGTCACAATCTTAATATGTTCGTCGTCAGCGACGTTTTTCGAGCCTTGGAACATCATATGCTCGAAAAAATGAGCGAATCCCGATTTACCTACCTCTTCACGCGCAGAGCCCACATGGTACGTCACATCAACGCGTACTAACGGATCTGAATGATCCTCATGCAGAACCACCGTTAAGCCATTTTCTAAGCGATACTTTTTATATGGAATGCTGACGCTATTTGGGCTCGCCGAATGTTCAGCAATCAAGGTTACCCCTGAAGGTAAGTTCGAAGTCAACGGTTGTGTCACCGTATTGGTAGGTTGACATGCAACGAGAACGCCAGTAATTGCCGATAATATAAGGATTTTTTTTACCACAGGAAACTTGCCCATTGATTTACACTAGACTATTAGTCTACCCTTTCAGTCACAATAAAGTCACTCAGCTTATACTGTTTGAATTCACGTTAAATCACATTCTATTCGAAGGATCTAGTGAATGAATCAAGACCCCGTAATTTTCGACATGGACTTTGCATTGCGCCAATTCAGTGGCAATGAGAGCCTATTAGTTAAAATGCTTGGTAAATTTGCGGAGCAATATACTGGCGTAGAACAATCTCTGGTCAGTGATATTCGCTTACAAAATTTAGATGCTGTACGCCAACAAGTTCACACGATTAAAGGGGTTAGTGGCAATTTAGGTATGACTGCACTTCATCAAGCCAGTCGTGACTTTGAAGCGTATATAAAAAGCGAGGCCCCGGAAAATATCAATTCGACAACGTACCTTGCCGTGCTGATGCAAACACTGACCACAGTAAATCGATATACAGAATCGTCAACAGGCAGCAACGCTGCGCCGTCACCCAGTGCAGCTAAAGTGAATAACCCAAAAGGTAAACAAGCATTGCTTACGGCATTAAAAAGAAACGAATTTATCACCCCCAATAAACTAGAGCAGTATATACGAGATTGTGCATTAGATAGCGCCACTGAAGCTTCTCTGCTCAGTGCTATCGATGATTTAGACTACCCAGCAGCGATTGCTTTGCTTGAGTAATCTCAGCCCTGCCCTAATCGAAATCGTTTTTGAGCACGCTGATTTTCTTATTATTAACAAGCCTGCTGGGGTGAGCGTCCAGAATGAACAAGATGCCTCGGGTATTTTGCCCATTATCTGTAAGCAATTATCTATCGATAAACTTTGGTTGGTGCATCGTTTAGACAAAATAACCTCAGGCTTACTTATTTTGGCTAAACACGCACAAGCCGCAAGCACCCTAGGGAAGTTATTCGAAGCGCGTAAAATAGAAAAATATTACCTTGCCCTTGGCACAGCCAAACCCAAGAAGAAACAGGGTACTATCAGCGGTGCAATGAAAAAAATACGTGATGGTAAATGGGCCTTAAGCAAAGATGGTACAGCCGTGGCCACAACCCAGTTTTTTAGCAAAAGTGTCTCACCGGGTATTAGGCTTTACTTACTTAAACCCTTGACCGGTAAAACGCATCAGTTGCGGGTAATGCTAAAAAGTTTAGGGAGTCCAATTTTAGGCGATGTTTTATATAAAAGTTCAGAGCATGACAGAACATATTTACATGCCTACTGTTTGCGCTTTTGCTATCAAACTCAGGAAATTGATATCTGTTGCCCTCCCACTAGCGGCGAACTGTTTAATACTGAAGCCTGTCATAATGCGCTTGATGAATATAATCAGCCTTGGTCACAAAACTGGCCAACTAGTGCTTCGCGCAAGGGATAGCGAACAGTGAAATTGGCTATTGTTGGCAACGGGGCCATAGGTAATTTGCTCGCACTTAAATGTCATAATCAGCAACAAGAATTCTGCCTTGTCACGCGCACACAGCAAGCATTTACATTAGTTGCCACTGATATATTTAAACACATTCACAATATTCAAATTCAGCCGTTAGAAATCAATCAATTGAACAAGGCTGATATTATCATTTTACCTGTAAAGGCTTACCAGATTGCGGATAGCGTTGCTGAGCTAAAACCGCATCTACGCGCTGAGCAGACACTGGTGTTATTACATAATGGGATGGGCGTAATAGAAGCAGTAAAAGCATTATTACCCAATAACCCAATTATTGCAGCCACCACCAGCCATGCGGCTTATAAACCCAATGCCACAACCCTGTTCGAAACAGGCTTAGGCATATGTCATTTAGGCTATATTGCACGGGGACAAAACTCACCCCCACAGAGGTGCAATAACACCAACCGAGATGCATTGCTAACCTCACTATTAGCACCATGTTGCTGGCATGCTAATATTGAACAAGCTCTATGGGATAAACTAGCTATAAATGCGGTTATTAACCCGTTGACAGCATTGCATCAAATCAAAAATGGCCAATTAGCCCAGCCTCAATATCATTCTATCATTGAGGATATCTGTTTAGAGACGGCAAATGTAATGACTGCCTGCGGTTTTAGCGCTGAACCGAGCATACTGGTAGATAGAGTAAAACACGTCATTGAAACCACCAGCGTAAATTACTCGTCCATGTATCAAGACATAACACACAAGCGTCAATCTGAAATCCTCTTCATCAATGGCTATATCTGCCAGCAAGCTCAAATTCTTGGCATAAACGTACCCGCTAATCAAAACTTACTTAAGTGTATCACGGCGTTAGAAGCGCATTATTAATCACACTTTACTTGCATAAATCTAAGCAAACTCATAATAGATCCACAGACATAAAAAAAGCGCCTTTGCTAAGCGCTTTCTAACGATAATAATGCCGTACGTTCAAAGACTGATTATTCAGCCTTGTCTGCATTGACTTCCGGCTTCATATGCGGGAATAAAATTACGTCTTTAATAGTAGAGCTGTCAGTGAATAACATCACTAAACGGTCAATGCCAATGCCTTCACCTGCTGTAGGCGGCAATCCATATTCTAGGGCACGAATGTAATCTTCATCGAAATGCATGGCTTCATCATCACCCGCATCTTTCTCGGCCACTTGCTTACGGAATCGCGCAGCTTGGTCTTCAGAGTCATTTAACTCAGAGAAGCCGTTAGCGAGTTCACGACCCCCAACGAAAAACTCAAAACGGTCTGTTACGAAATGATTGTCGTCATTACGACGCGCAAGAGGTGAAACTTCCCATGGATATGCCGTAATAAACGTTGGTTGGTCAAGTTGCTCTTCGGCAGTGGCTTCGAATATTTCACACAAGTACTTACCTGCGCCCCAAATACCATCTACTTCAGGCTCTTTAATGTGCAACTGCTTCGCCATCACTTTAAGCTCAGCAAGATGTGCTTCAGGATCATTAATTGCCGTAGCATTCGCTTCAGGCCAATATTTAATAACCGCTTCACTCATCGTTAAGCGTTGAAATGGCTGATCGAAGTCATAGGTTTTCTCTTCGATAACATTACCTTCAGTATCCTTAATGGTATTTTTAACAATCGCTGTGCCCAGTACGTCGTTTGCAACCGTACGTAGCATTTCTTCCGTCAAGTTCATCAAGTCATGATAGTCCGCGTAGGCCTGATAAAACTCAAGCATTGTGAACTCAGGATTATGACGAGTGGATAAACCTTCATTACGGAAGTTACGATTAATTTCGAATACACGTTCAAAACCGCCGACCACTAAGCGCTTCAGGTAAAGTTCTGGTGCGATACGCAGGTACATATCGATATCTAACGCGTTGTGGTGCGTAGTAAAAGGTTTAGCCGTTGCACCGCCAGGGATAACCTGCAACATCGGAGTCTCTACTTCCATGAACTTACGCTCACTTAAGAAGTTACGAATACCCGTTACGATTTTACTGCGGATCATAAAGGTTTCGCGGGTTTGTTGATTAGTGATCAAATCAACATAACGTTGGCGGTACTTAGTTTCTTGATCCGCTAGGCCATGGAACTTTTCAGGTAAGGGTCGCAAGGATTTGGTCAACAATTGATATTCATCCATGTTGACATATAAGTCGCCCTTACCGGACTTATGTAATTCACCTTTAACACCAATGATGTCACCGATATCTAAACTGGTATAACGTTCTTTGATATCCTTTTGGGTATCTTTGGACGCATACGCTTGAATACGGCCTGTCATGTCTTGTAACAACAAGAATGGTCCACGCTTAGCAAGAATACGACCAGCGATGCTGACAGTTTTACCTAGTTCTTCTAGGGCTGCTTTTTCGTGCTCACCAAACTCGGTTTGAAGATCGTCGCTATAAAATTCACGACGAAAAGTATTGGGAAAGCCGTTTGATTTACAGTTTTCACGTATCTGCGAAAGTTTAGTGCGGCGCTCAGCTATGAGCTTGTTTTCATCTTGGTGCTGTTCAGTCATCGACTTTCCTGATTTCAAGTAGCTGTAAATTAATGTGGGTTTGCTTACAATCCAGACTTTAAGCTGGCTTGTATAAATTTGTCCAAATCACCGTCTAATACGGCTTGTGTATTACGTGTTTCCACGCCTGTTCGTAAGTCTTTAATCCGCGAATCATCTAATACATAAGAGCGGATTTGACTGCCCCAGCCGATATCAGACTTACTGTCTTCCATGGTCTGTTTTTCTTCGTTTTGCTTTTGCATTTCGAATTCATACAGTTTTGCTTTTAGCTGTTTCATCGCTTGGGCTTTATTTTTATGTTGTGAACGATCATTTTGGCACTGCACAACAATATTCGTTGGTTCGTGGGTAATACGCACCGCAGAATCGGTTCTGTTTACGTGCTGCCCACCCGCACCAGACGCGCGGTAAGTATCAATGCGTAAATCAGAAGGATCAATATCAATTTCGATATCATCGTCAATCTCTGGATATGCAAATACAGAAGCAAACGAGGTATGACGACGACTACCAGAATCAAAGGGTGATTTACGAACGAGTCGATGAACACCGGTCTCTGTGCGCAGCCATCCAAAAGCATATTCACCTTCAAAACGTATAGTGGCGCTTTTTATTCCAGCAACGTCACCATCTGACAATTCAATTAATTCTGTTTTAAAACCGTGGGCTTCCCCCCAGCGAAGATACATACGCAATAACATGTTAGCCCAATCTTGCGCTTCAGTACCGCCAGAGCCAGATTGAATATCGATGTAACCGTCATTTGCATCATTTGGACCGCTAAACATACGTCTGAATTCAAGTTTTTCGAGCTGGCTAACAAGCTCAGCTAAATCTTTTTCAGCTTCATCTAAGGTTTCTTGATCGTTTTCTTCAACTGCCAGTTCTAGAAGCTCTTCTACGTCAATACAACCTTGCTCGAGCAATACGATCGTATTAACAATCTGCTCTAACGCGACTTTTTCTTTGCCTAAGGCTTGAGCACGCTCAGGATCGCTCCATACATCAGGGTTTTCTAATTCGCGATTAACTTCCTCGAGGCGCTCACTTCTTTGATCGTAGTCAAAGATACCCCCGAAGTGATTTACTGCGTTGCTTTACATCACTGATTGTATTTAGTATTGGATTGATTTCGAACATAAATCTTAACATTGTCATTGCGGTTGAATGGCGGCGGATTTTACCGGATTTTATCCCTTAATGACAGATCTCAGCCCCTTGGAGGGAAAAAATCGGCTTAAACTAAGGTAGTCTCTTTGCCTGTTTAAACAAAACACCCGCAAATTAGCGGGTGTGAAAAACGTTAAAGCAAATTTTTAATGTCGAATTACATGCGATCCATGGTTTCTATGCCTAATAGCCCTAACCCTGATTGCAGGGTCTTAGCGGTCAGTGCGGCCAATGTCATACGACTATCACGAACATCTTGTGTTATGCCATCTTTTAACATCGGGCAGGCTTCATAAAAACTCATAAATAAGCTGGCAAGTTCATAGAGGTAGGTACACAACACATGAGGCGTCCCTTCGGCAATCACTTGATTGATGGCTTCAACATATTGTAATTGCTTCACCGCAAGTAATTTTTCTTGAGGGGCGTTCAGCGTAATGGGCGCATTTAACGTTAAGTGATCCACGTCTGCTTTGCGGAAAATACTCATAACCCGAGTATAAGCGTATTGCAAATAAGGAGCTGTGTTGCCTTCAAAACTCAGCATACTGTCCCAGCTAAACATATAATCAGTGGTACGATTTTTACTTAAATCGGCATATTTTACGGCGCCAATACCAATTTTATTGGCCAATACTTTTAGCTCTGGGGTGCTTAAATCGGTTTCACGTTTACTCAATAGAGCTTCAGCACGTTCAACTGCTTCGTCCAGTAATTCAACGAGCTTAACGGTGCCTCCTGTACGGGTTTTAAACGGACGGCCATCATTGCCCAACATCATACCAAACGGGCAATGCTCATAAGTCTGTTCTGGTGCAATAAAACCTGCTTTACGAGCAACAATCTCAGTTTGTTTGAAGTGCAATGCTTGTCTCGCATCAGTCATAATCAGGGTACGATCTGCATGCAAAGTGCCGCAGCGATGGCGTATAGCGGCTAAATCAGTAGTAGCATATAGGTAGCCCCCACCAGATTTTTGCACTATGTAAGCAGCCGGATTACCTTCTTTATCTGCTAATTCAGGTATAAATACGACTTGAGCCCCTTGGCTGGTTACCGCTAATCCTTTTGTTTGAAGTTCGCGAACCACATTCGCTAAATCATCGTTATACGCACTTTCGCCCATGATATCATCACGAGTAAGGCTGACGTTTAATTTGTGATAAACCTCTTCACTGTGCGTAATAGAGACATCGATAAAGTTCTGCCACAGCGCCAAGCAATGGCTATCACCGCCTTGCAATTTAACGACGTATTCTCGCGCCCTATCAGCGAAGCCATCTTCTTCGTCGAAACGCACTTTGGCTTCGCGGTAAAAGTCTTCTAAATCAGAAAGTGCTGTTTCAGCTACTTGATCCGCTTGGAGCTTGTCATTCAAGTGCGCAAGCAACATACCAAACTGTGTACCCCAGTCACCCATGTGATTTTGACGGATCACGTTGTGTCCCATGAACTCTAGGGCTTTAACTACTGCATCACCAATGATCGTGGTGCGCAAATGGCCTACATGCATTTCTTTGGCTAAGTTAGGCGATGAATAATCCACCACCACGGTTTTACTCGGCTGCGCATCTATATTTAAACGCGTATCTGCTGCGGCATTCGCAAGTTGGCTGGCCAGCCATGTTTTACTTAAATAAATATTGATAAAACCTGGGCCTGCTACTTCAAGCTTTTCAGCGATACCGTCAAGCTCAACCGCTTCAACGATTTTTTCAGCAATATCTCTTGGCTTGAGCTTGAGTACTTTAGCCAGTGCCATCGCGCCATTAAATTGGTAGTCGCCGAACCCCACACGTGTTGCACGACTAAGAGGCGCAGGAGAATGTTCAGGGGCGCCAATGGCCGTAAGAGCAGCACTAAATTTTTTCAATAATAGGGTATGTAAATTCATATTTTTAAAGCCAATAACCGTACTTGTGGACACACATATAACTGTGTATTGAGGGGGACATATTGTCCCAGCATCTATTAATGTTCGCGGGTTTGATGAAACTCTATATCAGGATAACGCTCTTGCGCTAGTGACAGATTTACCATTGTGGGAGCGATATACGTTAGGTTGTCGCCGCCATCAAGAGCTAGGTTTGCCTCTGCTTTACGTTGAAACTCATCGACTTTTCGTTCATCTTTTCCGTAAATCCAGCGAGCAGTGGCGACGTTGATATGTTCATATAAAGCGTCCACGTTATATTCGCCTTTCAGGCGTGCGACCACCACGTCAAACTGTAACACCCCTACTGCGCCAACGATCAAATCATTGTTTTGCAGAGGTCGAAACACCTGCACTGCGCCTTCTTCTGAAAGTTGAATAAGACCTTTAAGCAATTGTTTCTGTTTCAGCGGGTCACGTAGGCGGATACGTTTAAATAACTCAGGCGCAAAGTTTGGTATACCCGCAAAACGGAACTTTTCACCAGAGGTAAATGTATCACCAATTTGAATTGAACCGTGGTTATGTAAACCAATAATATCGCCTGCATACGCCTCTTCTAGCACTTCTCGATCACCAGCAAAAAACGTTAACGCGTCAGAAATACGCACGTCTTTGCCAATACGACTTTGGTGCATCTTCATACCTTTTGAATACTTACCTGATACAATGCGGCAAAAAGCAATTCGGTCCCGATGTTTTGGATCCATATTGGCTTGAATTTTAAACACAAAGCCACTGAATTTATCATCCTTAGCTTCAACTTTACCTAGGTCTGTTTCTCGACCTTGGGGTGAAGGAGCCCATTCAACTAATCCATCAAGCATATGGTCAACACCAAAGTTGCCCATCGCGGTGCCAAAGAAAACGGGCGTGAGCTCACCGGCAATAAATTCTTCCAGATTAAATTCGTGAGATGCGCCCTTAACCAGTTCCAACATTTCACGTAACTCATCGGCATAAACCCCAACAGCCGCATCTAAATCGGGGTTATCTAACCCTTTTATCACGCGCCTCGGCTGAATGGTATGCCCTTGACCTGTGCTGTATAAGACCGTTTCATCACGTAATAAGTGATATATACCTTTGAACTCCTTCCCCATGCCAATAGGCCAAGTTATGGGCGCACATTTAATGTTTAATACGCTTTCCACTTCATCGAGTAAATCGATAGGATCTCGGGTATCACGATCAAGTTTGTTCATAAAAGTAATGATTGGGGTATCGCGTAAACGCGTGACTTCCATCAACTTAATTGTACGAGCCTCAACACCTTTAGCAGCATCAATCACCATTAAACAGGAATCGACTGCGGTCAAAGTACGGTAAGTATCTTCTGAGAAATCTTCGTGCCCTGGAGTGTCTAATAGGTTAACCAAACATCCTGAATAGGGAAATTGCATAACGGATGTGGTAACGGATATCCCCCGCTCTTTCTCCATCTCCATCCAGTCAGATTTAGCATGCTGTCCTGATTTTTTACCTTTAACAGTACCCGCGCGCTGAAGTGCATTGCCGAACAACAATACTTTTTCTGTGATGGTGGTTTTACCCGCATCCGGGTGAGAAATAATGGCAAAAGTGCGTCTACGTGAGACTTCCTGCGGGATTAAAGCGTTAGACATCTAATAAAATCTTCTTATTTTTCACGGTTTTGTATACACATTTAGAAGCCCTCAACAGCGCTTCAATCGTCAAATCCGTCTTGTTAATCTTAATTGCGCGCTATTTTCGCTGATATTAGACACATAAACAATCAATGCTTGTAGGATCCTTCTTCATTTGCCCACTTACGGTGATTTAGTGCGTTTTGCCAACCTGAATTTGTTGCTTCAACAGGGATTATTGTCCTACTAGATTCTAACATCCACTTAAGCATCCTTAATTGAAATATTGAAATTCACAAATCACTATTTTTGAACGATAAAACCATGAGCAACATAGTATCCTTTTTAGCCGGTACGATGAATGCTCCGTAAAAAACGACCACACAAATATCAAATTTCACTGACAGTCGCCATTGTGCTTTGCAGTACCTTGCAGGCCGGAACTGCGCTTTTGAGCCTTAGTCAAACACTTTGGCGGGCATGGTTCTTTATGTTACAGCAACCTTGCTTGTTATCGCTGTTAGCATTCGTTTTATTATCGAGTGTTTGGTAGAACCAACAACTATTATGTGCGAAAGATGGTGCTTTAATGATGAAATGTGGATTTAGTGATGTGGTTCAATTTCGATGACCCCTAAGAAATCAGTATCGGTTTTCAGACGGAGGCTAATCAGCTCTCTAAATTGTGCCACTCGAGCTGGTTCCAATGTACGATTAAACCAAGCAAGATAGCCTTGAGCTTTTTGACAAATGATGCTTTCAAGTGCCTCAGTGAGTAAACCCTTTGAAACAAAGGTATTTACCGATTGCTTTGGTAAGAGACAAATTTCTACATCTTTGCAGCGGCTTGAATAGCTAAACGTAAACTATTAGTTGAATACTTAGGATTCAATATTACAAGCTTATGTTAATCACTTTCATCGAAATGCCAAACAGTAAGAGTATTGACCACTATTGGCCTATGTTGCCCAAGTCTTCAACACATTGAGGCCAGCCGTGTTTTTATCAGTAATCACGGCTAGCTCCTAATGATAAGGGAGTTTCGAGCAATATTTTCTGGACTAAATAGGCGTTTTAAAGAGAAATAATACAGGCCTGATAAAATGTCTATATGTCGATAACGACCTTACCCAAGCCTTTTCCACTGCCTAAACGATCATGAGCTCTACCTACTTCTTCAAGGTTGAACGTCATTTCATCAAGTACTGGACGTAAGTGACCTGCTTCGATGATGTCAGTTAGTTTTGCCAAAATATTTCCATGAGCTTCACGCTTATAATTGTGCAGCATTGGGATCAGCATAAACACCACATGCAAAGACAAACCTTTAAAATGTGCGGTCGATAAATCAAGTTCTAGCAGCGATACCGTAGTCGCAACGTTTCCATTTAATGCAGCCGCATCAAACGAATTAAGTAGGTTTACCCCGCCCACAGAATCGAATACCACATCGAACCCCACGCCCTGCGTATGTTTTTGCACATAATCGGTCACAGTTTCGGTTTTATAATTAATACCCGTTGCACCTAACGCTTCAATTAACGCTATTTGCTTATCCCCACCACCTGTTGAGAAAACATTGGCTCCGAAATAACGTGCAAGTTGCACAGCAATGTGGCCCACACCACCTGAGCCACCGTGTACCAATACATTTTGCTCGGCTTTAATTTGTGCACGTTCAAGACCTTCATAGGCCGTTATGGCGACTAGCGGCAATGCGGCTGCTTCACGCATAGATAAATTTCTTGGTTTATGAGCAATTAACTTAACATCAGCCAACATGTACTCGGCTAAAGAACCTTGTATGTCTGCTAATCCACCAGCACAACCGTACACTTCATCACCAATCGTATATGCGGTGACGCCTTCACCTAGGGTTTCGATTGTACCAGCAAAATCCATACCCAAGACCGCTGGCGCAGGGGGCGATAAGGGTAATTCAGGGCCCATTTGCCTAATCATCAAATCAACCGTATTGACACTCGTGGCAACAATACGAACTAAAACATGACCAGGCTTTAATGCTGGTTTAGCCAACTCGGCTGCAGTAAAAACATTGGAATCACCAAATTCACTAATAATCATCGCTTTCATCAGTACGGCCTTAATTATGTTAAGAGCGAACATTATAACGCCATTACTTTATGCTGATAATTAAGCTATATATACAATCAGTTTTTAGATTTAGTTGATAATAGAATGAATATTGAGCACCTTAAGCTTTTCGTACGTATTGCTAAAACCTTAAATATCAGCGCTGCGGGTCAAGAACAAAATTTATCGCCGGCGGTTTCCAGTGCTTATATTAGCAAGCTCGAAGATAATTTAGGTGTACGCCTTGTGCATCGAACTACACGTAAAGTATCACTTACCGAAGAAGGTGAGGCTTTTTTGCCCCACGCGGAGGAAATACTGACTAACATTGAAACCGCAAGAGCGTCATTAGGGAACGGCGAGCACAATCCTAAGGGCATTTTACGTATTACCGCGCCAGCATCATTCGGACGCATGCATATCGTACCTGGGCTAACAGGTTTCTTATCCCGCTACCCTGACCTATCATTAGATCTGCGCTTTAATGATTCAATCGTGGACCTCGTCGAAGGGGGATTTGACATTGCTATTCGAGACGCAGCATTAAAAGATTCAAACCTAATTGCTCGGAAACTAGCACCTGACAGACGTATTATTTGCGCATCCCCTGCCTATATTAAAAAATTCGGAGAGCCGAAGAATCCGCAAGATATTACGCATCATCAAACGGTTAACCTGACGGGCTTAGATTTATGGGAGTTTGAAACCGCAAAAGGGTCAGTCAACGTTAAAACTAATGGGCATATACGGATAGATAATGGCGAAGCCGTGCGTGATGCATGTATAGAAGGATTAGGCTTAGGGTTGTCATCAATCTGGTGCAGTTATCAGGCGCTGAAGGAGGGTAAGCTGGTTCAAGTATTAGCCGATTTTCCGTTAGTATCTAAGACTGCAGTCTGGGGTGTGTATCCGAGTAATAGATTGTTGGCACCGAAGGTCAGAGCTTTTATTGACTACTTTGTTGATTATTATGGACAAACGCCCTATTGGGAACGGACTCTAGAAAAATAACAACGTTTTTCAATTACCTGGAATCCGAATCAACGTCGCTTGGGGATTGACAAAGCATTTATCGCCCCTATTTAATCTATGTGTGAGACAAATATATAGTATTGGAGAGACAATCCATGTACTAAGTTAATGTTTCATCAATCCCCCTATTCAATAAAGGAGTTACCATGTTAGGCGAAAATCATTCACTTAATAACGATTTCCCAGAATACAAAGAAGTGATATCTACTCTCAGTAAAAATGATGATAGGTTTGCAGAAAAAGCGAAAAAATATAACGACTTAGATAAGGAAATTCGTGTTTTAGAATTGAAAGACGCGCCGATTGACGATGAATCTATGCATCAGATGAAGCACGATAGAGCAGTATTAAAAGACCTTATCTATCAGCGTTTATTAAGTGAGACAAAGTAAACCGATAACGGCATGATACCTACAGACAAAGCATATGGTCGTTACCATATGCTTTGTCTCAGTTTGCGATATATTTTAAGGAATACGAGGAGCTATTCTTAAAACGCCATAAATTCGCGACAGAAATAACTTATAAGATTCAAATCTACCAGTCAAAGCCACCTAGGGCGACATAAATACTGTGCTAGACCCGCAACTACAGTCTGTAGTTCTTGGGATTTTTTGCTGAAAACTGTCACTTCGGCGATGTTTACCATATCATTAAAGTCCGGCTCATTTGCCCCCCACGCGCCAAGGTGAACTTTGCCTGCCACTTCATCGTCATAACGTTCATAAATATGAATATCGGCGCGATTATCACCAATCGACCACTCGAAAACTAGTGTGCCTAGTTCGTTTTTAGCTGCCTCTATCAATTGAGCCATAAGGAGCTTGAACGCCTCTTTCTTGCCGGATTAAATTTAACCTTCTACCGTGCACACTATATTTGACGTCATTGCTGTTCCTTGAGTTTCGCTGTAATTGATTATAGTTGCACTTGACTGTCTGAATTGGCCCCTAGGAAAACCTGCAAAGCCCTGGTTATATTAACTTAATACGTAAGGCTGTTAATAATGCTAGAAAACCAGTTAAACTTTTTCACCGAGCAATTATTTTGTCCAAGGTTGAAACTACCGACTGGGTTATTTTTTCATTGAGCGCATCTTTGTGTGGGGCCGAAAATTGTTCGATATCGTTGTCAAAGTATTGTCCCGATCTATTCAGAAATTCCTCAGACAAAGCCGCGCGACAAAGAATATCAGCACCAATTCGCAAGTCACCACCGACCATACCAAAGGCATCTTTTACCATTTTACTGCCTAATAAAGATTTGGGATTAACCGCAATAATTGAAGGTCCATTTTTGAGTAACTGTAAGCCTAGTTGACGCGACCACATTGTTAACGCTAACTTACTTTGGGCATACGCCTCACCGTCGCTTAGTGTTGTATTACCGGCGAGTGCATCCAAATTCACTGTGGCTTGCGCAGCTGAAGATACATTCACCACCCGAGCAGCAGGGTTCATTAACGCCAGCAACGCCTTTGTCAGTATATAAGGCGCGATCGTGTTAACCGCAAACCTTATATCTAGTCCGTCAATTGTGTTGAGTGTGGGAGCACTATAAACCCCAGCATTATTGATGATCGCATCTAGAGAATTATGTTTAGTTACAATATTTGAAGCCAGACTTTTTACCACTGACATAGATGACAAATCGGCGGTAAACGTTTCGCAGCTGTCATTATTAGTTTCTTTCGTTAACGTGGCATGCACGTGTTGTAACTTCTCACTATTTCGACCATGCAACAGCACGTTGTGCCCCATTAGTAGCAACATTTTTGCCGTTTCAAAACCGATACCATCTGTCGCTCCAGTTACCAAGATCGTTCTTTGCATGTTTATGTATCCTTGTTTAAAAATTTGGGCAAAACATTATCTACTGAGCACGTTAATGTGAATAGTATTACCCGTTGATTAATTAGTAAGTTACGCAGCACATAATTGAGGCCGACATCTTGTCGCGTATTTCGAAATTACTTTAAAAAAGTGAGAAGAGCCACCTTAATAGCCTATCAAAAAATTTTGTATCTGCTTTCGAATCACGACTGAATTGACGTTACTTACTGACGATTAGACTAACACTGGGCAATAGACAAGATAATCAAGGATAAGCAGGAAGCAGTTTATAGAAAACATTGATAATACCCGTTTAATATTTCGGCAGCAAAATGGCGCTTACCCCGTAGTTTCCTATTTAGACACAGGTTTAATCTGGTTTACAGCATAATTACAGAGCATTATTTTTAATGAATATATGCATACTTTAATACCCGTCGACAGTAGCCTTAGCAACAATCCATGTGATGTGGAGAAGCGGCATCCTTAAAAAGTATAAACCGGAGATAACAAAAATTTTATACGTTTTCTTTGTTAATGTGCGTTTACAAATTATCAGCATTCCCTTATATTCGACTAATAAAGGGTAGTTTTTTAAACCGAAATTTAAGGTTCCGTTTAGAAAATATCATCATATTATCACTAGGAAACCAACTCACTATGTCACGTAGAAAGAAGTTCAGCGGTGTGCAACTAAAGTCACTTCGTAAAGAAGCTGGATACACCCAAGGCGAGCTTGCCCAGCGAGTTGGTATTAGCCGAGAAACAGTTTCAGCGATTGAAAATGAAAAACCAGAAACGATGAACAGTATCGGCGTAGAGGTTATCAGTAAATGGTGGTCAGTGTGCCGGCAAAAAGCATCTGAACAGACCCGTGAATCCTTTTTCTCTACCGTTATGGATTATTTCGGCTTTAATCATACCTAATGTTAGTTCGTGCCTACTTACCCAAGATAATTACGGCCCTCTTTGGAGGGCTTTTTATCGCCGCGGGTATCTTAACATTTGGCAATGCACTTGTTTTTGATCGGATCTTTATCGGAATACTACTATTTACCGGCTTTATTTGTCGTAAAGATATAAATGTTTTAGGTATTATATTAATACTTGCTGTAATTAGAGTGTTAGAAGAGGCTTTATGGTTTATTTTTGCCGAGCAGCTTTATAACCATTGGCTATCAAAAATAACCATATATTTATTATTGTTCTTTATTATTTATAAGTTCTGGTTCGATAAAATGAGCAAGATTTCTTTACTGATCTTACTGCTCTGTATTTCAGCTGAAATATACTGGATTATAATCGGATACACTCTTGCGCCTGCTATTTATTGGTATGCAGCATTAGTAGGGTTGGGTTTACTTACTCGTCATTTTCTATTCTCACGTATTCAAATGACTGAGCAATTCACATCAAAATCTGGGAAGTCTATAAATTTAGACTGGTATATATATCAAGTCACTAGAATATATATTTTCATTGAAGGGCTTAATATATTTGAATATATATTGAGGCACGTATTCCAAATAAAATATATTCAAATCATATACTACGTATACCCATATATAATGCAGTCTCTTGCAACATTTACCTTGTGGATTGTATTTAATGAGGCTAATAAGCTTTTCAAAGAGCGGTTAATAAGCGCATAAAGTAAAAAAACACTAATTTGTTTGAGTAATGTAACATCTAATTTCTTAATCTAAGAACAAAGGAATTAAAAATGAAATTACTACTAACAATTATGTCTATTACTTCTTTTTCGATCACGTGTTTAGTTGGTTACGATTCAATTGCCAAAAATATGCTAGAGAAGAAACTGCACCTAGAACTCGCAATCGGTAGCAAACAAGTTCCGCCGACCCTACTTGCAGTTGGCAGCAAACAAGTTCCGCCGACCTTACTTGCAGTCGGTAGCAAACAAGTTCCGCCGAGCTTACTTGCAGTCGGTAGCAAACAAGTTTCGCCGACCTTACTTGCAGTCGGTAGCAAACAAGTTCCCCCTACCTTACTTGCTGTCGGCAGCAAACAAGTTCCCCCTACCTTACTTGCTGTTGGCAGCAAACAAGTTCCGCCGACCTTACTTGCTGTTGGCAGCAAACAAGTTCCGCCGACCTTACTTGCAGTCGGTAGCAAACAAGTTCCGCCGACCTTACTTGCAGTCGGTAGCAAACAAGTTCCGCCGAGCTTACTTGCAGTCGGTAGCAA
>NZ_WTPY01000035.1:47541-48065 GCF_011378905.1 Paraglaciecola sp. 20A4
TGTTGGCAGCAAACAAGTTCCGCCGAGCTTACTTACTGTTGGCAGCAAACAAGTTCCCCCTACCTTACTTGCTGTTGGCAACAAACAAGTTCCGCCGAGCTTACTTGCAGTTGGTAGCAAACAAGTTCCGCCTACCTTACTTGCTGTTGGCAGCAAACAAGTTCCGCCGAGCTTACTTGCAGTCGGTAGCAAACAAGTTCCCCCTACCTTACTTGCTGTTGGCAGCAAACAAGTTCCCCCTACCTTACTTGCAGTTGGCAGCAAACAAGTTCCGCCGAGCTTACTTGCAGTCGGTAGCAAACAAGTTCCGCCAGCAATATTGATCGCGACAAGCTATGGAATGAAATCAACTACTATTGCTTAACCTTTTATAAATAAAGATTAGGCTGAACTAGAACAATAAGCGCTTAGCACTGCAGACGATAAAGAATGCATAGCCTCAAGATTGGGTAAGCGTCTCGTAAAGGCCGTCTTTTAGATATCAATTCTGCACCGCACAATAATGTCTTTGATAATAATCGAGG
>NZ_WTPY01000036.1 GCF_011378905.1 Paraglaciecola sp. 20A4
GCCTGAACCTGATATTGAATCGGTGCTGCCATGGAATGTTAAGTTAGGCTAGACGTCTTTTACAAGACAGTTACTGTCATGCTAACGGTAATGAGCATCTATTGAACGGACACTTTTCGAGAGAGGCTAGTGTATTAACTCATAGAAGATTGGAAAATCGATTTTGCCAGAAATCAGTAAAACGAAAATAAGCCGCTTACGATGTGAGAAATGCTCGTACATTTCGATAGTACGAACCGTATACTGGATGTGCTAAGAATGCTTCGATTTAGGTTTATAACTTTCTGGCAAGCTCAGTATAGATAAGTCTAATCTAAAACCCTATTATATAAATATTCCCATGCCAACTGTACGCTGTACATCGGCGGGTAGGAGTAATCTTCCACCTCTACGACCGTATATTTAGGAACTTTAAATTTGGCGTGATGAAATAACGCCATCCAGTCAATCTTTCCGCTCGCTCCTAATTCCTTGTGATCCTTGATGTGCCAACTTAAAAATCGGTTTGGATGCTTTTTTAAATACTCTGCGGGTTTTACGCCTCCAACTTCCATCCAATAAATATCTGCTTGAAAGTAAACGTATCTAGGTTGAGTATTTTCTAAAAAATAATCATAAATACGTGTGCCTTCTACCAGCCTAAATTCATCGGCGTGATTATGAAACGCGAATGTAATACCCTTCTCGCGGCATAGTTTACCTATCGCGTTGTAATAGTCACTATAGCGTTTTAGTTCTGCTTTGGTTTTTACGGATTTGAGTTGATTATTGGATATTGTTAAATATTTTACGCCTGCTTCCTGATGATCATCGACCGTCTTTGACCACCATTTTAGGTTTTTTTCCCAATCATCAGTGTCAGGAAGATCATGAAATGTCATGGATCCTAAAAATTGCATTCCGCTGGCTTCAACTACGGTACGAAATTCCGTTGGTGACATCCCATAAAAAGTACCATCGTTATAAACAAACGTTTCCACATAGCTATAACCCATTCGGCCTAATTCACGTAGGGTGCCTACTGGGTCTTTCAGCATTTTTTGATGAACGGAAATTAATTGGATACCTATATTTTTATCCTTCGGATTAGATTTTATATAACGGGTTTTCCAGAGGCTCTCCCCCGATTTGTCAAACCCTTCAAGTAAAACGTTTGTAGGACTTTGAAAGTTAAATTCGACGCTCAAATAAAAATTACCTAGCATATCCGTATCTTGCATTTTCCATATTTTCTCTGATGAAAAACGTCCGGTTCCTTTGAAAATAACCCCTTCTTGGTTTTGGCCTAACGCGATAATCTTGTCACTTCTAGAATCATAACCAATAAGCTCCGTTAGCAAAGTTTGATATCTTCCATTTTGGTATTGAAGCACTTCAACTTGCATAGATTGATTATCTATTGTTGAAATATTAGTCATTTTAATCGCTGGAAATTTACCAAAGTTTTCGGTGTCCGCATGGTCGCTACTAACCCAATGCCCTGCATATTGATGCAAGCGGTCAGCTTGGGATTCAATTGAATCTTGCGCCAAGAGGTTTTGGTTAAAAAGAAAAGTTAATACTATTGAAGTGATAAATTTCATGTTTCTGACCTATTGTCGATTTTGTATCGTCTTGCTAAAAGGTTAAATTCATTGACTAATGTAAACGACACAGGAGCACGTTTTAACTGCTTTTGTCTTGCTCTTATTGACTTGTTGAATGAGCCCGCCGAGTGGCTAATGGAAGAGTGTCTGTACTTTTAGCCCCAGCAATGTGGCAGATGAATTAAACGGTGTTGTAATAAACATTTATTATAAGGCCCATTTCAATCAGTTGTATCAAGCATATCTAAATGAACTCACCTTGCAAGGAAAATGCACCAATTCCTGAACATATATAGCTGTTTCCCGGGGGAGGTTGTGACCCTAAAGGTTGTGCGTTGTTTCACCTTTAGCTTCAATTTTTTAATCAGTTTGATGGTGCGAAATCGACTGGGTTATAATCCGTTTTGTTCAGATTTTTAGTTAACCCTCGGCTTCCTAAACTATCTCGACTCGTTTTGAGCAGAGTTTTGGCCTGACGAAAAAGAGATACCTTGTCTGCGGTTATGAACTGACCAGGCCGAGCACCTCAAGTGTAAAAAGCTGACGTACTACCCTCATCACACGACACAATATGCGCACCGGATGATGCGCATATTGTGTCTTTATAAATGAAATTTCACTTCATTTTTTTGCGAAGAGGCATTGGCCTTTTTTAAAATCTCTTTCTCCACGCGCAATTGTTTATTTTCTTTGCCCTGAACTTGCAGCTCATGGAGCTCTTTCCAGCGGTAGAGCATGTTAGCCGGACATATCTAATGACTTCCCTGCTTCAAGGACTTAATAGCCTTGCTCTGATACCAGCGCGACTGCCTCTTCTTTGAGTCCCTTTGGTACTGCTTATAACTACGTTTCTGCGTCATGTTAACACCTCAATATTTTACGATTAATTGTTTCTTATTAAGGTGTCTGATTTCATTTAACCTGAACACAACATACTATGACTGTCTTATATGCCCAAAGATAGTAATGATAAGTCTGCGGTTAGATAGTTTTCGCACTAACACCATCGTGATCAACCCCAAAGTAAATAGTGTAATTGTGCTTGGCGCATTAACGTGTGTGTATACCCAGTGACCTGTTATGGCTACACCACCATTAGCGCCTTCGTCAGCAAATGTTTTATCTAAACTATCGCCTCTGCTCAACATCAAATGATAAAAACTAGAATTGATAAAGCTCAACGAATTTGATCCGAGTGGGACAGTGTGCTTTTACTCACTTGAGACCCACTGGGCATGTCTCTTCTTGAGCAATCAAGAAAAGTGAAAGCAGAGACTATAAATAATTACAGAAGCCGGTTTAAGTTACTATTTCGTCTAAGCTGAAGTCAGGTTGCTGGCTGTCTTTTTCGGTATCGCTAATTTGATACTGGCTTCTGGGATTTTGCATCGTAATTTGGTTGTTTTTCATTATTAAACACTCCTTCAAACACAAATTTTTGTAGGTGAATAGAATTAATTAAAAAGTGATTAATGGAGCGATTTTCGCTCTGAGTTACGATCTTGCCATTTTTCTCTACGATGGGTGAGTATCGGTTTATGCAATGAGCGGGTAGTACGATTGAGTTTACGAAATGTGCCATCCACATAATTTTCGATGGAATCAATATCAACGTGAAGATTATATCTATCTTGGAATGTTTTCACTTTGCATCTCCTTTTATATTCTTAGGTCTAAAACTGTTCGTATGTGTTGTATATCGATTTAAAATCAGCAATAGATGTGCCAAATGAGTTGTTTTGTAGTGAATACACCATGGGATAAATATTTTAGCCGCTTATCACCACCGCAGATAAATATTGAGTAAATAGGTTTGGAAAATGTTTTGTCAATAATACTTAATAATGAGGAAAAAATTACACGTTTGTACCTACAGCGAACTTTTTAGGGATAGTTTTACTTAGTAGGAGCTCTGCGTCTTACGATATGAATTAAATGAGCAAAGTGACGCAGATAAAGACGCGTTTGCGAGAGTGCAGCGATACGGGCTATGAGTGCCATAGGCGCACCACTGCACTGGTTGAACGAATATTAGTGGTGTGATTTACTTCTTAAAATAGAGGTAATTAATAATCCCCCTAATACTGCTAGCCCAGTGGCTTTGATAGGATTGGCTTTAACGTAGGTTCTTACCCCAGTTAGCGTACTCACAGCTTTCTGGCGCTGGTCAGAAACCGCTTTGTATAACTTGCGTTTTTCCGTTTCGCTTATGGTGCCTGAAAGTGTTTCTGAAATACTATTTTTATCGAATTGATTGCTCATAAAGTTCTCCTAGGTTTTATTGAATTTGCTGTATTTACAACGCAAGCTGTATGCCACTTAGGCATCAGGGGGCAATTATGTAACTCAGCGTAATGTGCTTTGTATCTTATTTATTGTGATGACAAGAGCAAATCAGTGAACAAGCTGAAAGCCTATTGTTGATTGGGCTTATTTCGTTAAAGTAAGAGATATAGGTGTGCACATCAGAAAACTTAAAGTGAATGAAATGGCAATTATTGTTAAGGGCTCAATACATGAACCTAAAGGCAATCCGTACGATAAATTAATGCACTATTTTATCAATTCCAACAATTCCAACAATTCCATCAAGTTGAGAAAGCAAAGGCTGTTACAAGCATTAACGATGGTGGGGTCATGCTAATTTGGCCTATTGATAGCAGACTTATCGTTAAAAAAGTCAGTAGGGTCAAAAAGTAAATGATAAACGCTATCAAATCCTTCAAGCGATGAGGCATGCGACTTTAGCGGCATACGATCAACTAAGGAATTCAGTAGATAAAACCACACCTTATCACGTGCGCTATTGCGAAGCGGGCGAGGCATTGGATGATGCTTTGAACTTGGTAGCAACAGCAACAGCAACTGCAATAGTCGATAGGGAATTAGCTTAAGCAACTATAGATTACTTGGAAGCGCTTAATAGAGATGTGTTAAGTGCCGCAGCGGAAAAGGCCATTGAAGAGTATTGGGTTAATAACCATTTACGTTAGCAAACAAATAGCGTTTGGATTGGCTACTTTTCATTCACCATTCTAACACCTTGCAATAATTCATCAGAGCAGCTGTCACCATGGATGACAGAAATGTCGCCAGTGGTTTCAAGTACGACAGCACGGACTTGTGCAAAGTCCAAAACGTTTGCTTCGCGAAGCTTGGCAATGAGGTCACTCTCGGCCACACGAGTGGCTTTCAATGCATCATGTAAGATTACCCCATCTTGCATAAGTAAAGCAGGCTTATTTTGCATTATAGACTCAAACGTTGTGGATTTTTTGCGGATAGTTGCAGTGGTATATTGGACGATGAAGAGCATCGCCATAGATAATATTGTCTGCATAAAACTGCTCCAGTCGGTTGACTGGCTTGCTCCTGCCAGTAAAGACCCAATAGCGATTGTCATAATAAAATCAAAATTAGTCATTTTAGATAACGATCTCAAACCATTTACTCGCACAAGTAATACGACCCAGAACATGGCAATCGCCGTTAACGACATTGCTCGCACGAATAGGTCCACTAATGGGTCGTTAACAAACATGGCTACCTCCTTAATTACGTGCGGTTTATGTTATGCAAATTTGGCTTTCAAGAATTTAATTGTAATATGCTAACTATTACCTTGCTCTGTATAACCTTGAAGGCGTTTTACGTAAAGTTGGTTTGTAACAACAATGACTAAAACGGTAAGCGGAGCAGCTAATAATACGCCTGCCATACCCACCATACTCGCTAACAACACTTGAACCAACAGAACCAAAGCGGGGGGTAAGCTTGCAATCTCAGCTTGAAGTATTGGTGTCAGAATGTAACTTTCTACAATCTGTATTCCTGCATACAGAATTGATACATATAGCAATGTATCGACACCGGTAAGAATGCTCACCAAGGCTGCGGGAATAAATGCTAATAGCGGCCCTAGGTTGGGAATGAAAGACAAAAGAGCCGCGATAATCCCAAGTATTAACGCTAAATCTATCCCCAAAGCCCATAAGCCAATAGTTGTAAACAGACCAACCATTATCATTGATGCTAATTTAGCAAGTAGCCAATTGGCTAGAGCTGTCTCACAGCACATTAGTAGATCACGCGCTTTATTTTGATACTGTGGAGGGACTAAATTAAGGCTTCCATCGACATACCATTTAGGATTTATAGATAAAAATATCGCCAGAATGATAGCAAAGACAAAGTTGCCTAAGCCGTTTATCGTTGATGATAATAAGCCAGAGACAGCGTTCATAACGGTACTCATCTTTGGATCATAATCAGTAATTTTATCTAAATTATCGCTAAACTTTCCGATTGAACTGAATTCTGTGAATTGTCCTCTAACGTACTCTAATGCTTCAGGCATTCTGTCGACCAATTCATTCGCCTGAGTTGATATTTTGGGAGCGGCGTAGGTCATTAAAAGTCCTAACAGCAATACAGGAGCAAGCATGGAAATAGGAAGCCATATTTTAGTTGTGATATTTGTCTTTTTCGCTAGCCACCGAGCTGAGCCGGAAAACATGATAGCAATCAATATTCCCCCAAAAGCAATAAGGAAAACTTTGCTGTTTTCTATTATCAACCACGTAAATAGAACTACTGCAACAATCGTAACAACCTGTACAAGTGTACGCTTTGCGACTAACTTAGAATTCATTTAGGCTCCCAATGACTAAAAATATGTTATCTCAATCAAAAATCACATGACTGCTAAGTGACGCATGAGCGTGATTTTTTACCGAAATAAAGTTGCCGATATAAAGCCTAATTAGCAAAGACTAAGCCAAATTGAAAATAAATTGAATTATATTGAAGTACGCTAACTGATCCGGTCACTCTAATTTATAGATAATTCTCAAAACCGTAATTCGCTATAAATGCAGGAAAAAACGCTCGAAAGAATTTAAGTTAGATGCGATCAGTTTAGTACTGGAGTAGCAACATACACGGGCTAAAACCATCGGCAGTTTGGAAGTAAATCCCAATCCAATTACTCGCTCAACCAAAGAGCATGAAACAGGAGCGAGTAAGATGGCAAAATTACTAAACTCGATATTAAGCGCAACAGATCATCTCAATATTTTATAACAGCCAGAGATTGTACTCATATCTTGAGTAACAAAGCCTCAATCACTATGAGCATCTGATGGCTACATTACAAAAAGTAGATTAACCGGGTTGTCCAATCAATACTGACCATGTCATAACATATGAATGTACTGTTATTGGTGAAGTGCCTAATATTCCGTTAAGCACACTTCATTAAAAATATGCAGCATCATAACAACCAATGGTTGTGAGCACTTTTTTACACGCTTTAGCATATGGTACAGGTAATTTATTCCCACAAGCGAAAGCGGCAGTTCTGATAAAAGTTCGTTTCGGCCTTAGATATCGTCCACTCGGACCAGATATGATAGTACCTAAATTTTTAGCTCAAAGGTTGTTGTCTCCAGATGTGAGTCAAGAGCAATAACGCCATAACCAAAGGAGTTAACGATGAGTAATGTGATTACAATATTATTCAAAAAACCGCCCAAGCGAGCGCAGCCATAACGATGCTTGAACAAAAAAGGATTCAGTAACGCAAATATTGCGTTACTGGATAACGAGTCAATTTCGACAGATAGTTTTACCTTGGCAGAGCATTCTCAATTACCAGAAGGAGTTGCTAGCTTCATCGGGCGGTGTCTGGCAGACATTGTTGCAGGCCTTGATGCTGTTTGAGTCGTTGCAACAGGAGATATTTGGGGTAGTGGCTAGAAGTCCATTAGTTACAGCTTTAGCTGCACGCGGCATTATTAGTGTTCACTATAAAAGTAGCGACCCAAAAGACGTAATCAAAGAAACCTTTAAGCACTTTGACTACGTAAAAGTGGCTAGCACGAAACAATACAGAATGTGACGTGGTGAGCGTAGTTCACCACGTCACTTTATTGTAAATTTTTAAGTAATAAATGCTCTATGCAGGCTCGTAAACTCGTGTAGAGCTTAACCTTTTGTTCCACAGCTCTGAAAAATTCCATCTTATCCCGTGAAAACCTGCAGGGTATTTCAAAATTCTCAATCCTATGCTTACAGATACCAGCGTCCCTGCTGTCGTACTCAATCCTTTTGACTTGTTTAGGGTCAAGATTAAGTCTAATTCAACTCCATGTACGTTTGTTTTTGAAAATTAAGTTTTTCAGAAGAGGGATCCTTGATTCGGATGAGCTCTTCCTCTAGTCGGTTGGCCATCCGCAGTGCTACTTTACGATAGTTAGGATCCTTCGCTAAATTAGTCATTTCTAACGGGTCATCTTTTAGATTATATAGCTCATCAGTATCGTCACTTGGATACCAAACGAATTTAAAGTCTTTGTCTCTGATTGCTCTTATGCCAAACCAAGCACCGTTGTACCATTCATATGCATATAGTGAAAAATCTTGTTCGTCTGTGATCGCTGAATCCCCTTGTTCCATCAAAGGTACTAATGAATGCCCGTCAACATCACCATCATCCGGAAGTGACATCCATTGCGCTAATGTAGGCGCTACATCAATCATTGAAACATGGCGGTTGATAATCCGGGGGCTCACACTGGGATCTCGAATAAGTAATGGAATACGCATCAATTCATCATATGCATAGGGACCTTTGTCATAAAGGCCATGCTCACCAATCATACTGCCTTGATCACCAACGAAAACGATGTGTAGATCGTCGTACATACCCACTTCTTTTGCTGTATTAATTATCTCCCCCACAGCGTGGTCTACCATTGCCATAGCGCCATAGTAGTATGCTCGTGATTTACGCCAGTCAGCTTCGGACATATGATCGACGTTATGCCATGGCCACCAAATACCATCTTGGGCCATCGGTTTGTTTACGCGTTTTGAATTGAAATTACCGGGTAACTTGATTTTGTCAGGATCAAACATACTGGCATATGGCTCAGGGACACGATAGGCGGGGTGAGGTTGGTTAAAGCTAATTACGCCAAAAAATGGCCGCGCATCTTTAGCTGCTGCACGCAGAAGTTGTTGGCCATCGCGGACTTTTTCCGCCGCATGGGTGTCTTCATACGTCCCGTCGAGTGTTTGATAGTATTGATGTTTTTCGTTGTTCTCGTCTAATCCTCCCGCATGGTAGTGATCGATACCTTGTTGACGGTCACGGGGCACTCGGGGTTTCAATTGACGCGGCACGGTTTCAGATTTTCCGGTGACGAATTCAGCGCCCCTCAAGCGTGGCCCCTTTGCGCCAATATGCCATTTCCCAACGTAACCTACCATGTAGCCCGAATCTGCAGCACGTTTTATCAATCCACCTTCATTTAAGGATAAGCTTTCAACTCTTGAGTGATATAGCTCGACGTTATCATCCAAGCCGGTTTTATGCCCCCAACGACCAGTAAAGAAAGCCGCTCGTGAAGGTGAGCATAAACCGGTTGTAGACATCGCATAATCAAATCTCGTCGACTGACTGGCTAACTCATCGATATTCGGTGTACTTACTGGACCGCCGCGATAGGAGAATGTGTCGAAGCGCATATCATCAAACATCAGAATAAGCACATTGGGTTTTTTGGTTACGCCTTTGGTTGGCTCTTTAGCAACAGACACGCTTGTTGTACAAGCCAGCAGTGACACTGCTCCTATTATGATGAAGGAATGTTCAATTAATCTTAATATTTTCATCTTATGCTCCACTCAGTTTCTGACTCTAAACTAAAAATCCAATCTTTTTATTTCAACAAAGTATGGGCCTACGGGCAGTCTTTTATCTCTGATATAAGCATGAAAATTACCATCGCCAGCGGGCAAGTTAACATCATTAAATGTCACCGTCTTTTGGCCTTTAGTCAGATTTTTCGATAGATAAACGGTGCCATATTTTAGGTAAGCTATGGCATTGTCTGATACATCAGGCAGATCGTAAGTTACTTGATAATGACCCTTGAATGAGTGCACGCGCCAGTAGCCTAATTGATTATCTTCAATCACTCTTGGGCCACCATAGTCAAATCGCGAGATAACTCTTGGCCCACCCCAGTCAAACCTAGACAAGTGCACCGATGGTTCGGCTGGATTGCCCAGTGAAATGCGTTCTATTCCTGCCGCAGCGCGTTCTTCGGTAACTTCATCAAACCAATTCTCGTAACGTAAAAGCATGGCGTCTACTATTTCTGGGTGCTGCTTGGCAATATTAATACGTTCACTTGGATCTTTTTGTACGTCATATAACTCTAAGTTCTTGAGTACGTTTTCAAGTACGAAGTCGGTTGGTTGATGAACTATACCGTGTGGAAAAGGATGAGGGCTAACCAGTTTGTACTTTGGCGTTCTTAAGGTGAAGTGCATATATTTAAAGGGCGTTGGGCCATAATGTAACTGGACAAAAAAGTCTCGATCCTCAAGACCTTGGTTGTCATTTTCTGTCCACAGCGGTAACAGGCTTTGGCCATCGATGTGGATATTTTTTAAGGGTTGTATTTTCGCTGCATCAAGCAGAGTTGGAAATAAATCCATAACCGTGCCCATTTCTGAGGTAAGGGTATGAGGTGCAATCTTACCTGGCCATTTCACATAAAAAGGAACGCGTATACCGGCATCATAAACACTGGTTTTGGTGCCTCTTAGCTTTGCCATCCAACGATCTGGAATTGAGTCATTTTTAGTGCGGCGCTGACGTGGACCGTTATCTGACATAAATATAACGATGGTATTTTTCTCAATACCAAGTTCTTTTAGTTTGTCTAGAACACGGCCGACGTTGTAGTCAATACTGGTGATCATTCCATACACAAGTGCGTTGTCTTCATGCAGACCCATTTTGCGAAATGGTTCAGCTAGTTTGTCCGGTACTTGTAACGGTAGGTGGGGAAGGTTGGTGGCTAAGTATGTTAAGAATGGTTTATCGCTTTTCTGTTCGATAAAATCGATTGCCGCATCAGTGAAGATATCGTCGCTATAACCTTTATATTTCTCAGAAACATTATTATGTTCAAGAACGGGATCAAAGTAAGTATTACCTGCGGGCCCAGCCGCTTGGCCGATACCACCGCCTTTATTTACTACGGCTTCTTGAAACCCTTGGTCAGTTGCGCGCATTGGATGATTATCACCCAAATGCCATTTGCCAAAGATACCCGTTCTATAACCCGCTTTACTTAGCACTTCGGCGATTGTCGTTTCTTCGCCACGCATAAAGTGATCAACCTGAGTCACTGCGGTTACACCTGTTCGATATGGGTAGCGGCCTGTCATTAAACCCGCTCGCGTGGCCGAGCAATTTGGATAGGTGATCAAATGCGTCATCTCTAACCCTTCGGCTGCGATCCTTTCGATGTTAGGTGTTTTGAGATAGGGATTGTTATGGCTACCAATATCACCATAACCTTGGTCATCCGTCATCATAATGACGATATTGGGACGCTCGTCAGCATAAACCTTAGGAACAATAAGTATTAATGCGACAACGAGCAGTTGCAGCGCACATGAACTTGTCCAAATTACTTTCATCTTACCCACCTTCTTATATTAGCTAAATGTTACATGAGCATTTTTAACTAACGACTTATCGATAAACATCATATGAAGTTAAAAATAATGTGTTTTTAAAGATTACACATTATTTTAATGCAATTCCACATTAATATGTTTATCCTATGTAAAATCTGTTAATAAAATTGTTGTTTTGGGTACGTATAATGAAAATTATTAATGTTAAAGCGTACGGCTTTTGGGCTGGCTTTCGAAATATCTGCTTAGTTAAAGTCGAAACTGACAGCGGCTTCTATGGTTGGGGCGAGTCAGGATTGTCGGGCCGCGAAAAAGCCGTAATCGGAGCTGTCGAACATTTCAAACAATTTCTTATAGGAAAAGACCCTTGTCAGATTGGTGCTTTATGGCAAGAGATGTATCGAAGCCAGTATTTTGAAGGTGGCAGAGTGCTTGCTGCTGCAATCGCCGCAATTGATATTGCATTGCATGATCTGGTGGCTAAATCTTTGGATATACCGGTTTATCAATTGCTTGGGGGGAAACAAAGAAACGCAATTCCTTTGTTTGCTACCAGTGTGAAACCAATGGGACAGGCGTTGGTTGATGATTTAGTTAATTTGAAGTCACAAGGTTGGCAAGTGCTTAGAGCCACAACGGGGGAGCATGGTAACCCTGAGTCAGCATCTACTTTTGAGCCCAGAGAGTCCATCTCATCAGTAGCAAAGTGGATGACAATAGCTCGTCAGGAATTAGGACCAGAAGTGACATTAGGGATAGATTATCACCATCGATTATCCGTGCCAGAAACGGTTTCTTTTATCAATAGAATGCCCAGAGGCACTTTGGATTTTATAGAAGAGCCTATTAGGGATGAGTCACCGGCGGCATATCAATCGCTTAGGCAAATGATAGATACGCCCTTTGCTATAGGAGAGGAGTTTACCAGCAAGTGGGATTTCGCTCCTTTTACTCAGAATGCATTAACCAATTTTGGTCGGGTGGATATTTGTAACGCTGGAGGATTAACAGAGTCAATGAAAATTGCCGCTCTGTGTGAGTTAAATTATATCGATATGATGCCGCACAATCCTTTAAGCCCACTTTGCACGGCAGCTTCAGTTCATTTTTGCGCCGCGATTAATAATCTTGCGTGGCTAGAACATCCCCCTTATGACGGTTCAATGGAAGACTATGACAAGTATTTTCTTAATCGTCCGACGGTGCTCGAAAATACGTTAAAGGTGAATAGCGCACCGGGCTTAGGTGTGGATGTAAATGAAGACTTAATACGCAATTTACCTTTCAAATATTGGGAAGCACCGCGTCTACATAAAAAAGACGGTTCTTACACTAACTGGTAATGATCAAAAAAGGCTTAGGATAAAGATTATGGCAAATCAAGTAAGCATTGCGGTTACAGGTAATGAAAAAACAGCACAGGGTAAAACGCGCAAACGTTTTAACATGCTGCTGTTAATATTTATAACCGTTGTAATTAATTACATGGATCGCACTAATATATCAGTTGCGGCATCGGCTTTGTCCGAGGAGCTATCACTGACCTCGGTACAAATGGGGCTGGTCTTTTCCGCATTCGGTTGGACGTATTCTATCTTGCAGATCCCGGGTGGAATTGCGGTGGATATCGTTAAGACACGGATACTATATCCGTTTATTTTAATCGCATGGTCCCTAGCGACATTGGTTCAAGGTGTTATTTCGTCTTTTACGGCTCTAATTGGCTGCAGAATGGCGATTGGTGTATTTGAAGCGCCTTCTTATCCGTGTAACAACAAAATTATTACTTCATGGTTTCCTGAAAGCGAGAGGGCATCAGCAATCGCGGTGTACACATCAGGGCAATTCATCGGTTTGGCTTTTTTAATGCCTTTATTGGCTGTGATACAAAACTATTTTGGCTGGCGTGGACTGTTTATTATTTCAGGCATAATTGGCATTTTATGGGCCGTAATTTGGTACATTTTCTACCGTGACCCTAAGGATCATCCAACGATCAGCCAGCAGGAATTGGCGCTGTTAACCGTTGAGCCAGGGGTAAATGAACCCCATGCAAAAGATAACAAGATTAAGTTTGATGCCGCGAACTTGAAATTAGCCTTTGGCCATAAAAAATTATGGGGGATATACATCGGACAATTCTGTCTTGGCGGAACCTTAATGTTTTTCTTAACGTGGTTTCCAACTTATCTTGTCGAGTATCGAGGGCTAGATTTTATTAAGTCGGGGTTTCTTGCATCTGTCCCATTTTTAGCTGCTTTTTTTGGTGTACTCGTGTCGGGGTTCGCCTCTGATTTTCTGGTACGAAAAGGCGTGTCCAAAGAGGTCGCGCGCAAAGCGCCTATCATTATCGGACTGATGCTTACTATGAGCATTGTCGGTGCTAATTACACAGATGATACATTTTGGATTATCACCTTCCTGTCGATTGCTTTTTTCGGGAATGGTTTATCTTCTATTGCATGGGTGTTTGTCTCGCTTATTTCTCCAAAGCAGTTGGTCGGTCTTGTCGGTGGATGTTTTAACTTCATTGGCGGATTGTCAGCGGTCATTGTACCGATAGTTATTGGTTGGTTAGTTAAGGACGGGGACTTTAAGCCTGCCTTGATATTTATTGCTTCATTGGCCTTGATTGGCTGCTGTTCATATCTGTTTCTGGTTGGTAAAGTGGAACAAATTCAAACTGAAAAATAACGTAATTGGAAGCGGTTTACATAAGATGCTTGAATCAAAAGAATCACCATTGGTATCTCCACTTATTAGTGAGAAAAGTACGATTTATGCATATATTTTAAATGATATTGCGAATGCTGTTTTTCATAGTGGTGATCGATTAATTTCAACTAAGCTCGCCGAAAAGTATCAGACGAGTATCAACCCTGTAAGAGAAGCGCTAAAGCAACTCCAAGGTGAGGGCTTTGTTACCGTAGAACCGAACAGTGGTGCTAGGGTTGCATTGTTTGAATACAATACCCTGAGGGATGTTTTCGAAATATTGCAATTGCTTGAACCCTATCTAATGACCTGGTTTGTTGAAGAGCATACGGATGAAGATAGACTTGAGATGGGAAGATTGCTCAATGAAATGGAAACGGCTACCGATAAAGAGTATCGATCATTAGATACCCAGTTTCATTGGTTAACGGTAAAAAATCACTACAATCAAAAAGCCGTTGATCTTTGGCGCCGAAATCGACTTATCTTATTGGCGATGCAATCAAATGTAAGGCTAAATACGTCACGAATAAAACAGAGTATTGAAGAACATAAACGTATTATTTGTGGCTTAGAGAATAGAGATGTAAAGGTAGTTTTAGATATAATGAATGAACATATTGGTAATAGCGGAAAATATTGGACCAAATATCTTTTGAGTAATAAGATGCGTTAGTTTTATAGAGCGCATATTTAGTATTGGAGGATAAAGAGAATTAAATTAATCAATTTAATTTAACTGGCTAAATATAGCGTTATTTCATTTTTATTCTTTTTAGTGTTTTTGATTTTTAAATTTTTCTCAAACTGAACAAGTAAATCTGTTAGTTCGCCGGTTTTGAATACACCAATAACGTTTATGTTTTTTAATTTTTCATTGTTTTCTAATGAAAGTTTAGTGTGGGTATAACGATTAATTTCAGCGATTACGTGGGATAGTTTTTCACCGCGAAATATTAACTTTTTCTCTTTCCAAGATAGAGATGAAGTAATATCTTCTGATGATAATTTAATAACATTTTTGATTGATTCTTTGTTTTTATTTTGCACTAAATCAATTTTTTCACCCTTGGAAATAGCTAAAGATGTCACGGGTAAGCTTATTATTTTATTCAAGATATCAGATTTAAATTGATTAGTAGACTTTTCCTCAACTAGCACTTTACCATCCGTTACAATCAACTCGGTATAATTTTTTCTGACTTCAACATTAAAAACTGTACCCACAGCCTGAATGACTTTTCCATTCACTAAAACACTAAGAGGCCTCGATGTATCGTGAGCGACATTGATATTAATCTCACCTTTTATAAGTTCCAGCATCCTAAAATTGTCAGAGTATTTCATGCCTACAATCGTGTCGGTATTTAGGGCTAGCACACTACCGTCTGGTAGTGTAATGGTATCGATTTCTCCGACGTTAGTTTGGTAGATAGACTCCATAGGACGAGCTTGAACCAGATCATTTTGATGAAGAACATTTCCACTGAAATAGTATAATGAAAGGGTCAGCATTAGCAGTAGAGACGCGGCAAGTGAACCCCATAAAATAGGTGTTTTTCTTTTGTTAACTTGGTTTTTTGGAAATATGTCAGCTAAGCGTTCCAAGTCATCCATTTTGTCCCACATTTTAGCGGCTTTGAGCACGTAATGTAAGTTATTAGGTTGCGCATGTAGCCATTCTTGGAAGTCTGCATTTTCTGACTCAGACAACCCTCGGTCAATTTTAGCAATCAAATCACAGGCTTTATCAAGGGCCTGTTCACTGCTTAGGTGTTGCGTTTTAAGGATATGTATATTGCTCATGCTAATCTAAAATTCCTCTCTTCTTCGACCTAATCACGTTGCTATTTTTGGGGGTTAGATTATCGCGCTCTGCGAGTTGAATACATCTCTTCAAACCGGCGGAAATATGCTTCTCAACCGTGCTTTCACTGAGCCCCATGTCCTTAGCGATTTCTTTTTGAGTATAGCCATACACTTTTTTAAGCACGAAGACTTTTCGACATTGTGTGGGAAGTTGTCTTACCGCTTCGCAAAAAGTTGAAAATTCATCATTCGCTATTACGTCGTTTAGAACGCGGTCATAGTTCTCATCATCAATAAACGACTCTCGCTCACTCCACTCAACTTTATCATCGAGTAATTTTGTAGCCGCTTTTTTTTGATAATCTAATGCCAGATTCTTTGCCGTTGTATACATGAACGACTTTTTCGAGAGTATCTTCTCGGTATTTTTTGCTTGGCAAATGCGCACATACGTTTCCTGAACGACATCTTCGATTTCGTGAGGAGGTACAATAGTGGCCACCAATCGGCTTAAGCCATCCCTAGAGGCTAGGTACAACTTTGTAAACGTATTATTTTTATTAATAACAGTTCTCACTTTACATTGTTATGCCTTTACGCTTTCACCACGTATAAGACGATTGATCATAAAATTTCCGCTAATTCATGGTGTTTTTCCATGCATGTGAGTAATAGGGAAATCTTTAAATTATCATTATCATTCATTCATATTACATTCTAATTCATATATTAATATACTTGATAGCGTATGTTAATATAAATAATATTTAATGTTGTGGTATGTATTTTAATGAAATATATTCTTTTGAATCAATTAATTAATATGTATTGGAAGCGTGTTCAACTATTTTTTAAAGCGATACCTTCAATTTCCTTGTGGCGGAAAATCAAACTTGGTTCGTCTTGTATACCAGCGCAGACAAAAAATGCGCGGGTTGAATGGAAAATATTCGGAGTCGTGACCTCGTTATTATTTTTAGTAATGGCGTTTTTTAATGAAGCGTTATCAACTGAAAGTTCTAAGAGATTAGATTTCAATATTCCAAAGAAAACGGCTTTCTCATCGTTAATTCAATTTGCAGAACAAGCGGATATCACTTTTATGTTTCCAGTGAATAACATTGAAAATGTAGAAACTAATTCGGTAGTCGGAAAGTACACATCTAGCAAGGCGTTGGAGTTATTACTTAAAGATACAAAGCTTGAGGTCATTTCGGATGAGAAGGGAAAGATATCTATTCTTTTAGATTCAAGTCTTGAGAGAAACAACATGTTTAATAATAAAAAGAGTAAAATTGCTGCATCTGTATTCGCTGTTTTGAGTTCAGTTGCTAATGCACAAGTCGCAACAAATGAAAGTAATCAGAAGACCACAAACAGCACGGAGGAGGTAGAAGTTATCTCTGTTAGCGGGATCAGGCAGAGTTTAACGGCCGTTGCTGATTTCAAAAAGAACAGCAATTTTATTCAGGACAGTATTGTAGCTGAAGACATAGGCAAATTTCCTGACTCAAATGTTGCGGAATCATTGCAACGTATTTCCGGCGTGTCGATAGATCGAAGTGGTGGTGAAGGGCAACAAATTACCGTGCGAGGATTTGGACCTCAATTCAATACGGTATTAGTCAACGGGCGACGCATGGCATCTGATGCTGAAGGACGAGCATTCAACTTTGATTTGCTCTCTGCTGAGCTAATTGGCAGTGTTGATGTCTTTAAAACCTCAAGTGTTGCCTTACAAGAGGGAGGAATTGGTTCCACTATCAATCTAAAAACACAGCGTCCATTAGATATCGGTAAATTCAAAGCGGTTGTCAGCGCAAAAGGTTCATACGAGGACAAGTCGGATGAAGTCACGCCAAATCTGTTTGGATTTATCAGCAATACGTTCGCGGATGACAAAATGGGTGTTTTACTGTCTATTTCACACCAAGAACGCAAAGCCACATTAGATTCTTCGATTACATCGTGGTCACCAGACTCACAACGCTTTGACCCGTGGGCTATTGGCGAGGATGACCTATGGCGCTTCGCTGACGGGCAGGGCAATGGGGTAGGTGATTATGTATACCAAAGACAACATAACTTCATGCGCACCGAAGAAGACAGAACGCGGACGGGCTACACAGGTACATTCCAATTTGTAATGACTGATGACTTGAAGTTAACGGTCGACGGGATGTACACCGATTTTGATATTAAAACGCAAGCCATTTCAAGAATTTCCCACAGAAATAAAAATGATTTACATAACATGATTGCGGACGAGAACAATGTTGTGACCCGCTACGACATGATCGAAGGCCCGATGAATATATTCCAGGCCCGAAATCGTCCGGCGTCAGCCACCCAGATTGGCGCAAACTTGGAGTGGTTTATAACAGATGAACTCACTGCCAATTTTGATTTATCTACGTCAAAATCGGAAAACCCAGCTGCCGGCAAAGACTACTATGTGGTGGTTCGCTCCAGTGACAAATTACAGCGGATTGATAATAGCCAAGGTACTGATGCTCCGCTTGAAACCAACTTTAATTTTACGCCATCAACGGTTGATCTAAACGGTGATGGTGACGTTAATCAGTTCGATTATGTGCTTGGCGATCCATTAACCGTGGCGGATGTGAATGATCAGGCTTCCTGGTTTACTCAGCGTGAAGGCTTCACGTTTGAGGATGATATATCAGAGGCAAAAGCTGATTTCAAATGGCAACCTGACTTTGACGCTTTTACTCAGCTGAATTTTGGCGCAATCGCCTCATCTCAAGAGAAAACGCGTATAAACATGCGCTCACCTGACCCTCAGTTTTATCAATTTGGCCGTGTGCCATTGCCAGCGGATTTATTTACCTCGGTAAATCGTAAGGACTTCTTGAGTGCTGCGAATGGCGATTTTGCCAATGACTCTGTTTTATTCGACCCAGAAGAAATCATAGCCTATTACTCGGATCCAAAAACATTAGCGCTACGGGACGAGTTAAACGGTTTAGCGCCTGGCACCTCGGCTGCAACATTTCCAACTTATGATGCGGTTATCGATCCTTCGCGTTCTTATAATGTAAAAGAAGATATTTTTTCCGCCTACGTTAACGCTATGTTTGAACTTGAATTGGCATCAATGCCGTTAACGATTAATGCTGGTTTGCGTTACACCAACACAAAAGTTGACTCTACTGGGGCCAACCGAGTGTTTGATGATTTAGCGCCTGCAGACAGCGTTGATGACGTATTGATCAGTACATTAGGTGAGCCTGAAGAAGTGACCGCAAGTGCTGATTACAGTAAATTGCTACCCAGTATTAACGCAAAGTTGGACGTAACTGATGAACTCGTTATGCGTATGGCTTATTCTAAAACGCTTACTCGTCCTGATATGACCTTGCTTAACCCCGCGCCGGCCTTTCCTCAACAAGTCCGTTTATCGAGTTTAGAAGCCACGGCGGGAAATCCTGATTTAAGTCCTTTTCTAGCAAATAACTATGATGCATCGGTTGAATGGTATTACAGCGAGAGCAGCTATTTAACCGTCGGCTATTTTAGAAAGAATATAGACGGTTTTATCGTCAGTGGTAAAGCGCGCGAGCCTATCACGCTAAAAGAACCCAATAGTTTAGATCTCATCACTGAAGATAGAACTAACATTGACGGAAACACTATCTACTTTGATATTACGCGCCCTCGAAATCTTGAAAAAACCAGTGTCGACGGGTTTGAAATTGGTTTTCAACATACATTCGATTCGCTGCCTGCACCCTTTAACTACTTTGGGGTGTCTGCCAACTTAACGTTTGTCAGTGCTGACGATGAATTTGACGTAAACGTCATTGATAACAACATAGCGCTGCCAGGATTGGGCAACTCTCAGAACATCGTTCTTTTTTATGATGACACAAAAATTGAAGCGCGAATTGCATATAACAATCGAGAAGAATTTTTCACCCGCTTACAGGGAGTTGAACCTTGGTTTACTGAGCAATATGACCAGATAGACGCGAGAGTCGCTTACAATATTACCAAAGACGTACAGGTGTTTATTGAGGGGACAAATCTAACGGACTCATTTACAAGACAACACGGTCGATATGATTCGCAGTTTTTATCTTTAGAATCGAGTGGCCCTAGATATGCGGCGGGGGTACGAGCAAGTTTTTAGATGTTGGTTCTGCAGCTCCCTCTGCTGAGGGGGCTGTTTTCTCTATGGAGCTGCTTTTTCTATAATGTCTCGCTAAATTTAGCCTATTTCTTAATGAATATTCGTTACATACCAACCTAAACATCAACCTTCATGATCTTCCTAAAGCCATATATACCATAATAAGGGAATTGAAGACTTTACTGGGACCCTAACGGCGGGGACTTTAGAGATGGGAGAATCTATCCTCACTGATTTGGTCTTTCTGACACGCTAAGTTTACGGGGCTCTGAAATACTACGAGCCGCTATCTCAGCATTGCCTTCTAATGCAGGATCGACTTGTCGGATTTGCCGTTAATAACAGCTTTTGTGAGTAGTCCGCAGTACTTATTAAGTGACGTAATAAATCGAAGTCTAATAAACCCCTGAACGAATTTATTGTGAAATGCTGTTTTCATTGTACGCCAACAATCGGTAGGGCAGTTTCTGCAAATCAGCTGATAAAAGCATTTATTTACAAAGTTTAGGGACATCGTTATCCTAACGGTGAGTTGTTAGCAGCTTTGTGAGTGGAAGCTAATTAAAAATACAGCTCTATATCCTGTCTTGGCACCTTTCAACTAACCTGACGAGCCAAGACGTGTAATTTTAGCCTATCAACTCACAGAGCTACTTATCGAGTTTGGCCAATATTTGTTTAAACAAAAGCGGACAGCCTACCACACTATTTTAGCTCACCAAGCGAGTAACTGCTGGTTGAAAGCGAGTGAAAAACATTTTCTGAACCGTCGGTAGTTGAGGATCCAAAGAGTGTAAATTAAGGATAAAGTATGATTTCAAACAATAGAAAGCTTCCATGCATTGCCGCTTTATATATCGCCAGTTCATTTTTATCAGTTTGTTATGCCGATCAATTTGTTGAAGCGCGAGATGTAAAAAAACCAAACATTGTTATGTTGTTTGTTGATGATATGGGGTGGATGGCAACAGAAAGTAGAACGCCAAAGTACGAAACACCTAACATCACTCAACTAGCGTCGCAAGGTATGGAATTCGATAGCATGCATATTGCAACGCCGACTTGCAGCCCTAGTCGTGCGACGCTTCTCACTGGATTGCATCCAGCTAGACTAAAGATGGTGAGGCATATTCCGCAAAAGCCTCAATATGGTTTTGATAAATATGGACGTACCAAGCAAAAAACACATTTGTGGGAAAAAGATCCGGCTCAAATGCCAAGTACTAATTGGCTAGACACAAAATATATCACCTATGCGGAGGCATTAAAGCAGGTTGGTTATTATAGCGCATTTGTGGGTAAGTGGCATTTAGGCCATGAAGGATATCACCCTATTGATCAAGGTTTTGATCAGCAAATTGGTACCTCTAACTTTGGTCATCCATCAAGTTATTACCCTCCTTATTTTAAATTTTCTGATACGTTAGCAGATGGTAAGGATGAGTATTTGACTGATAGGCTTACTCGCGAAGCAGTCGAATTCATTGACAATTATGATAAAGAACAACCGTTCATGTTATCGCTTTGGTACTACGGAATACATTCTCCTGTTGTTGGTCGTAAAGATTTGGTTGCGCATTTTAAGGCAAAAGGTATGTCTGAAGAGGATGCTCAATATGCTTCAATGATCACTGCTATTGATGAATCTGTTGGCAAGGTACGTCAAGCGCTTAGTGCTAAGGGGCTAGAAAAAGATACCATTATTATGTTCCTTTCAGACCAAGGTGGTTTATTCGATAACTCGCCACTTCGCGGAAGCAAACGCATTGACACGCTTTATGAAGGAGGCGCTAGAGTACCGTTTATCGTTAGTTGGCCTGGGGTCATTAAAGAAGGTGTGGTGAATCACAGTATCGTTCAATCGACGGATCTTTTCCCCACCATCGTTGAATTTGCAGGGGTAAAGCCTGAAAAGTTTGAAGATTTGGATGGTGTATCACTGGTGAGTACCATTAAAAATAACACTGAATTCGCCCGAGGGGATGCGATTTACGGTTATCGTGCTTATCAGGATTTATATGCGTCGGTGCGTGAAGATGAGTGGAAATTACTTGCTTATCGCAGTGGGCTGCTCAAACTTTATAATATTCCCAATGATGTTAGCGAGACCACGGATTTAGCTGACAAGCACCCTGAAATCGTTGCCCGTTTAAAACAGAAACTTCAATTATGGGAAAAAGAGATGGGAGTCGAGCAGTATTCTGGCGTCAAGTAACCTGTGTTATCTGCTTGATTGCAAATGACAAAAGGATCCCCGTCACAGATTTATAATTATTTGGCAGCAAAGCATTAATTTGTTTTGCTGCTTTTGTACTGAAGCACAATTGGTGTTGTAAGCTGCACCCTCACAACCTCACAACCTCACAACCTCACAACCTCACTTTTAATTCAAGCGATGAAATAAAACAAACCTAGCCCATTGCAGAATACATTCTCTATATTTCTCACTTTATTCCTCACTTCCTTTGGGCGGTTGAGCGAGTATCCACTAAGCTCTGTTCTTTACAATGTTATTTACTGCAGTTGCTATAGGAGGGGACAGCTCTTTCGTTCTCATTAATCGGTAAAGAAATGTAAAGTAGGTGTGAAAATAAAGCTTTTCTTTTGTTGTTTTAGTGCTTATTTAGAATATTTTAGTTAGTATTAGGGATAACGTAGTCCCTGTTTTGAAATTAATGGCTCCATGTGTGCTATCAATTTACTAAACAACGAATGTAAATTTAATCACTTTTACGGTAGGCAGGTAATATGAAGAAGACGATGGCATTGATTGTAGGTTGTCTGGTAATTGCGTTCACGGCGAATGCTCAAGCAACCACCGAGATACGATTCTCCCCCTCTGCGAGCGATATGACCCCTGTTCTATTAAAAGCGCTTAACGCCACAGACGATAAAGATATTAAGATTGTGTTCGAGAAAGGTGAATATCGATTTATGCCTGATTTTGCCACTGAACGCTACAGTACGATAACCAATCATGGTAATGGCTTAAAAAAAGTCATATTTCCCTTAGATGACTTCAAATCTGTAGAAATTGACGGCAATGGTTCCAACTTCATATTTCATGGTCGGGTAGCGCCTTTTCAGATTTATCATAGCCAGAATGTCACGATTAAAAACGTGTCTATTGACTGGGATATTCCTTTTACATTTTTAGCCGAAATTGTAGCTGTAAATGAAAAAGAGGCCTGGCGTGATGTGAAGCCAATCAACGGCAGTCATCAGTGGGCGATTAAAAATGGACAAATAACGTTTCCTAACGTAGATGGTTTCTCGTTTTCTGAATTGGGTAGTTCATTGGCTTGGGAGCCAGATACTAAGCGCGTTTATCCTGGTATCAAGGATGCAAAGAGTCGACCTACTAAGGTAGAGAAATTAGATAATGGCTTGCTACGTATACATGAGAAATTAAAGGCCTTTCCGCCCGTTGGTAGCCTAGTAAGTTCTAAAGGGGACCGTGACCTACACAGGTATGCGCCTGCGTTTCATGTGAAAAACTCTAAAAATGTTGAAATAAACAATGTAGTGGTTCATCACGCATTAGGAATGGGATTTCTGTTTGAGCGTACTGAAAATATAACCTTACATAAAGCGGGTGTGTATTTGAGCGATGGCAGTGACCGGGTGATATCGACTATTGCCGATGCTACGCATTTTGCCAATTGTAAAGGCCATGTGTTGATAGAAGATAGCCGTTTTGAAAATATGCTTGATGATGGCACCAATCTTCGTGGTACTTACGTCATTGTTGACAAAGTTATTAGCGATAAAGCAGTTAGATTTAAGTTTGGACACAGAGAGCAATTAGGTTACGAATTTGCAGAAAAGGGGGATGAGGTGTGGTTTATTCAACAACCAAATACCGACCGTCAGCAGGTCAATACAGTCACTAACGTAAATGTTGTTAACCAAACCTATTCTGAGCTCACTTTCTCGAATGCGTTACCCAAGGATTTGAAGCCGGGGGATATGATAGAAAACAAAACATGGTATCCGACTTTCACCATGCGAGGCACCAGTATTAAAAATCATCGTGCGAGAAATGTCGTTATAAAAACGCCATTGAAAACGGTGATCGAAGATAACTACTTTTCCTCAATGATGGCCTCGATCCTATTCCGTGGTGAAACCTTTGTGTGGTTTGAAGCTGGCGCCGTCGGTGATGTGTTAATTCGTAATAACCATTTTGAATACAATTCTTACTTTGGTGGTGAACAAGCAGTGCTGTATGTCACCCCTAAGTTGGGTAAAACGTTTAATCAAGACCAACTCTATGATCGAAATATACGTTTTATCGATAACAAAATAGATACCCATGGAGGGCGGATCGTTTGGGCCGACAGAGTTGATGGAATAGTGATCGAAAATAACACCATTGATAGGAACATTGATAAAGAACAGTTATACCCAAGTGCCCCTGTTTTTGAATTCGAAAATAGTCGCAATATAACGCTTAAAAACAACCATTATACAGGGCACTACAATACAGCCGTAGTGGTAGATGAAAAATCAGCAAAAACGCTTAGTGATGACGGCTCAATTAAATAACGCAAGCAATTCTAACCTATCACCCCACAGGCGAGTTCGAGGGAACAATAGCCGTGAGTTGCTTACTTTTGTGGGGTATTTAGATAACTGCGATTTTGAATTAATCAATGTCAGCAAATAAGGCTTTCCTGACTCTATCGTGCAAAGGGCTACACGCTCAACAACGATGAACCCAACCTAAGGTGTCATTAAGAATATGAAAAAACGTACTGTATATGGCAGCGTGACGATCCGCTCATTAATTCTACTCACTGGGCTTTTACCGTTAAGTTTTTCTTGGGGGCAAAGTGATAGCGAGACTGCAGTAGTAAAGCGCCCGAATTTTGTGTGGATTGTCTCTGAGGATAACTCTGCTGAATTCCTAAAAATTTATAACCCAGATAATCCTGAAGGCTTTGGCGTCAGTATGCCCAATGTTGAAAAACTAGCGGCCAAGGGACTTATCTTCAATAGCGCTTTTTCAAATGCTCCTGTGTGTTCTACGGCCAGAACGACTCTGGCGACCGGGGCTTATGGGCCGCGTATCGGCACAGAATTTCATCGACCCTATAAACTTGCTACGCTGCCCGATGACGTAAAATCTATTGGCCAGCTGATGCAAGAGGCGGGTTATTACACCTCTAATAATGCTAAAAACGATTTTAATTTTACCGAAAAAACTAAAACAACCGTGTGGAACGATACCAGTAAAACGGCTTCTTGGAACGGTCGTAAAGCCGACCAGCCGTTTTTTCATATGCAGACCTGGAAAGATACCCATGAGCATACGCTGCATTTTCCTATTGAGGACTTAACAACTCACACGAATGACCACAGCATCAAAAATATGGATAGATTTCCGATTTATCCTGACACGGCTTTATTCAGGTACACCTTAGAACGATATTTAGATAACCACGTTATCATCGATAATAAACTCGGCCAGCTGGTTAAAAAGTTAGCAGACGAGGGCTTATTAGAAGATACGTTTATCTTTTATTTTGGTGATCATGGAGGTGTAATGCCTGCGAGCAAAGGCTATCTATTTGAAAGGGGCTTACATGTGCCTTTAGTGGTTCGTATTCCTGAACATTTTAAATATTTACTCGCTGACGACATGCAAGATGCACAAAACGCAAGACTTGACGGCTTTGTAAACTTTATCGACTTTGCGCCTACATTATTAAAGTTGGCCGGTATTAAACCTTCACCGCAACATGACGGCCGTGCTTTTCTAGGAAATGACGTCAGTAAAAAATCATTGGCAACCCGAGATTATAGCTTTTCATATGCTGATCGTTTTGATGAAAAATACGATCTGCTTCGCGCTATTCGAAAAGGAAACTTCAAATACATTCGTAGTTATCAGCCTTATTATCCTGACGGCATGTTCGCCGAGTATCGATATAAACAAGCCGCTTATCGTCAATGGAAAGAATTGTATGGCAACGGTAAGTTACCAATGACTCAATCGGCATTCTTCAGGCCTAAGTCCCCCGAGCGTCTATATGATATTGCATTAGATCCTGATGAGTTGCATGACCTAGCCGATGATCCTCAGTATCACGACGAGCTTGTTAAACTGCGGACAATGCTAAATAAGCAACTTAAATCCATGCCGGACTTAAGCTTTTATCCTGAAGCTTATTTACTCGAAAATGCGACGAATAACCCGGTTGCTTTTGGACAACAACACAAGGGTGAAATTACAGAATTGATTGATATTGCTAATCTACAGTTGCAGCCGTTTGACGTGGTCGAAAAGCAGCTTGCAGCATTGTTGAAATCGACAAACCCGTGGCAACGCTATTGGGCCTTAATCGTGCTGAGTTCGTTTGGTCACGAAGCGGATGTATTTATTCAATCTGCCAGTACCTTGCTAGAAAATGACGATAATGTCTTGGTCAGAGGCAGAGCGGCAGAGTTTCTAGGAATTGTGGGCAAAATTGATCCAGTTGTCACGCTGGGTAAAATGTTTGCAGAAGCGCCAAGTGATATTGCGTTACTCGAGTTGCTAAATATAGCGACTTATTTTCATGAGTCAGGAGGATGGATATTCCCTGAAACACTCATGCCAGAAAGACGTAAAGCATTATCTGTTAGAGCGCTTGGCTACCGCATGATGGACACTTGGTTAACCGCTAGATGGAAGTACATTAGTACCGAAAATTAGCATTTTTAAGCATTCGATGCGGTTACATTTTTGATTGATGTTAACCGCCTTTTGCTGAGGAAAGTTTCGCATCACGTTACTTCTAAAATACGTTCACAAAAACAATCAAAGTCGTTTCGCCCTGAAATGACAAAGTGACAGTTAGGTCAATCTGTTTTGATGCTGTCGACCTTGTTCGTATGATTCAGGTATGACCATCGGCATCTGTCAATTTAGATTATAAACAGGGAGCGTATTATTCACCCAGATTCTAGCTTTATCTCTTGGTTTATATTCACTTTCCCTGCCTCTTTGTACGGTGTGTTTGTCGGTCTATCTCTGGTGCTAGTCCTAGTAAACTCAACCTGTTTAATGATTGAAATAGCCATGGATAAAGCGTTAATAATTGCATTACACTGGTTGCTCATCTTGCAGACAATTAATTAATTCCGTGAGCAATCAATCTATTACTAACGCTAGAGCAACAAAAATGCCGACTGCCGAATCAGTAGAGCCTGACACTGTAAAAAATAAAACATTGCTCGCATTGGGTTTTGGGCATGTCTCGATGTTCTATAGCAATCAAGGCTTTTTGCTTTTTGCTATTCCGTTTTATCAGATGACATTGGGCCTTGACCCGTTTTTGCTGAGTTTATGTTCGGTGATCCCGATGGTTATTGCGACGACATTGAAACCATGGATAGGTCACTTATCCGATGGATTTCATTCAAGATTTGGCCGACGAAAGCCCTTCTTATTTTGTGCCGCAATCGCTAGTGGCTCTTTATATGGAGTGCTCTGGAGTGTGCCGTTGGAGTGGAGTGATAGCCATAAGTTCTTGTATCTCGGTGGCTTCTCGTTGCTCTTTCACATTGCGGGTTCTTTTTATAGTATTCCTCTGAAATGCATGACCTTTGAAGCCAGTGACAGTAGCTATCAAAGAACACGTATTTTTGCGGTTACTAATGTATTCAGCCGTGTTTGTGGTATGACTTACCAGTGGGCTTTCCCGCTAACGCAACTGGCAATATTTGGTTCAATCTTTGCTGGTGTTAAGATCGTTGGCTGGGCGATTGGATTGTTGCTGATTGTGACGATGGGCGTTATACCCGTTTTTTTTCTCAAGGAAAAACCGGTTACCCAAGTCGTAACAGAGGTGAGCCTTGCCACTAAGATTAAAACGGTCTCGCGTAATCCTGATTTTCTCTATTTGATGCTGCTTGTTACGCTTGTTGTTTTGGGGATAGGCTGCTCAGTGTCAATGGATTACTACTTATTAGTGTATTTCGTTAGCGAAGGCGACATAGCGCAAGGAGCAGTCTTAAAGGGGGCGTTATCGAGTGCGTATGCATTTCTCGGTATCTTATATATACCTTTAGTCTTATATATGACGCGTAAAATGGGCAAGCTAAAAACGCTGAAGCTTATTTTTTTGATCGCAGCGATGAGTGGCTTGATAAAGTGGTTTTTATTTGTTCCATCGATTGGCTGGTGGATTGTTTTAGACGCAGTATTTTCGAACTTCGTTTGGACTGGTAATGCGCTGATAATCCCTTCATTAATTGCAGATCTTTGCGCAAAACATGAAAAACAATGTCACTACGATATCAAAGGAATTTTTATCTCTATGCACTCTTGGGTGAATTACATCAGCAAAGCGATGGCGTTGCTCGCTTTGGGTGTCATTTTGAATGCTATCGATTTTGACGCTAACCTAGGCGCTATGCAAAGCGACGATACGCTTTACATGATGAGAATAACATTAAGTTTTGGTACCGCTTTTATTGCGTTATTGATTCTTTTCTTGTTATTTAACAGCAGGCTACGCAAACTTTAGTATTCGGGAAGTTTGTAACAAATATGATTATAAGAAAAGGGCTAACATGCAGTATTTTAACAGTTTATTTTCGTTCAGATGATATACTGCACTCATAGATTGATGTGGCGCAAAATGCTGGCGAAGTCGTCGTAAAAATATGAATTATGAACTTTGGGTACATAGATAAATGGTGACGATTAAAGATGTAGCTAGGGTCGCTGGAGTATCACCTTCAACGGTTTCTAGAGTTGTACGTGGCGCGGGAAAAGTAGGAAAAAAGTGCCGAGCTCATGTGCAAAGTGTCATTGTGGAAATGGGGTATTACCCTAACATTAACGCCCGGGCTCTTGTTAGCCAGAAAGCGGAAATGGTCGGCATTGTGACACCTAATTTCGCGAGTCCATTTTTTGGTAGCATCGCATCAGGTGTAGCTGCTGCTGCAAAAGCCGCTAACTATAAAGTGATGATGAGTAACTCATCAGGTGAAGTGGACACAGAAATTGAGGCGATTAATTCACTTAGAGAACATGGCTGCTCAAATATCATTTTGCACAGTAAATTGTCTTCTGAAAAAACCTTAGAAAAGTTAGCTTCAAATATAGATGGTTTAGTGATTATCAACCGCCAAGTTGACTCCCTCGCAGAGCGATGTGTGTGGTTGGACAATGTTGCGGGCGGTCGAATGTCAGCAGAGTACTTGCTTAAAAAAGGTCATACAAAGTTTGCTGTTATCGCGTGTGATAGAGATAACCAAGATGCAGAGGACAGATTGTTTGGCATTCAAAAAGCAATTTCTCGAGCAGGTTTAAGTATACACCCTGAAAACATTGTTATTGTGCGTCCTAGTTTAGCTAACGGATATAAGGCTGCTGAAGCGTTAGTAAAATCAGGTGTTGAGTTTACAGCGCTTATTGCTTACAACGACGTTATGGCAATCGGAGCAAGTAATGCGTTGCAAGATTTGGGCTACAGAATACCCCAAGATGTATCCATCATCGGATTCGATGACTCACTCCTCGCCCAAATATGTCGGCCTAATTTAACGACCATGCTCTATCCTGTTCATGATATGGCATTTCATGCCACCGAATTGTCGATTCAGCTAACGACTCAAAAAGAAGCTGTAGGCAATAGAACGCATCTTTTTATGCCGACATTAGTAGAGCGCGATTCGGTTATGAGTATCCCTAAATAGTCACGATAATTACCTAAACCGATGGGCCATATTGGCTCACCAGTTAGTTTTAGGCTAAACGTAATGGTTTAGCCTAAAACGGAGTGACACCCGCACAAAAGTGCTATTTATACGTATTATTTCCACTGTTCATTTTCAGATTAATATCGATGAATCTAAATAAGCCGGCAGGAACGACGAGCGTCGCTTTTTTGTGCTCTACCTTTATTTTCTCGCCAGTGAGTACATCCACCACCGATTCTATATTCAACTTATCATTGAATTGCAGCGTTACGGGCCTGTCTGAGGGATTAATATAGCCGCTATCGATAAGGGTTAATCTCAGTTTTTCCGAGCTCATTTGTGCCGTTACGCTAGCTACCGCCCCTGTTACTTTTATCGGTAATGCGTTGGCGGCCTGCTTAATTGCTTGTTCTATGACGGTGTAATACTGGTCGGCGGCAAAAACGTGTTTGCCGTCTTTTGAGTAGTAATTTCGTCCATCGGTATAAAACTCTTGCAGAATATCCGCATACAAAGGGTTAAGACTCTCTTTCAATGGAGGACGATTTGCGTTTTTGTCAGCGTAAGGCCCTTCTTGTGGTGGCGTCATCAAAACGAGACCATTATTATATGGCGCTAAAAAATTCAACCTTCTGTCTTTAACGCCTGCAGCATAACGAGAAAAATCGTAATCTGTGACAGGCGCGCCTGGCCATGTGCCATTGAGTCGACTGAACACCGATTTGTTATCTTCCTCCACTTTGGCATCAAACATATTGAGCCACTTAACGTTATTTCCTTCATCAGTGTAATGGCCATCAGGAGCTAAAATACTGAGGTGCACCGGTGAGAAACTGACAATGTCGCGGATATTGGGTACGTAAATTATGCCCTTAGCAATCATTTCCCACAGTACTTCCATATACTGTGAGTCGTAGGCAAAATTATTGATGTAGGTAGAGCCATTTGCAATATGGTAAACAAATTGACGAAGGGCATGATTAGGAACCATTTGGTGAGACCGCTGACGTAACCGGTCAAAACTGGTGTTATCTCGTGAAAAACGTGTTCCCCACGCATCTACAGAACCAGCCGCCCACAAGCCCATGCGCGCTGATAAACTTAGCTCCATCGATTTATCTGTTGTTTCTTCCATGCCAGGAACAAATACGTCGGCAAACTCTCCTGATAATAAACGTGACCAGCCAGCGCGATAGACTTGTGATTGCCAAAATGTGTGCTTGTTTCTAAGAAATATAATGCCATTCTTTTGCTGGCTATATTCTGCTAGTGGATAAAAAAAGTCGTCCAGCATTTCAACGAAATCGCGATTGTAGTGTGCTATTTCGGGAAAAATCATCACCGTTTTAGATCCTTTAGCCAGATCCAGTGTTTTCTTGTGTGTGTCTAAACTTCGAAAGTGAGGATCATTGCCATGCCCCCCCCAAAAAGAGGCTCCATGATTACCCTTGTATAGTTTCTTAGCTTTTGCGAGAACGTCTTCTTGCGACAAATTGTATTTTTGCCTTCTGTCCTTTTTATTTCTATACGCTTTATTTTTAATAATACTGCGATCGTAATTTTCGGAGCCTAAGTTTCCATAATTTAGAAACACGGGGCTTTGATAGTTTTCACGAAGGTGTTCAATCACATCTGGGTCGGCATTGCGATTGTCAGACATAAAATAAACTGGCTTATTTTGATATTGAGGCTGGTATGCGTTTACCTGCTTTTTTAGGGTTTGTACGTTTTGGTTAACCCTTTGCATTTTACCGGTTGGCTCAAGTGCTTCAAATTCGTCACTCCAGCGCTCATTGTCTAAATCAATAATGTGGATATCGCTGCCGCCAGATTGCACGCTGGCCAGAATGATTTTATTGGTATTTTCTATTCGCCACATGTCATTAAACGAGTAGTGGCTGGTAAATATTGTCACGTCATGGATTGTGCTATCCACCGGAAATATCGCAAGCCTGTTGCCATACAAAAGAAAGAAACTTTTTTTGCCTTGATAGTTAACAACTTCAGGTTGTGCCACACGATAACCAAACTCTTTAAGTTTTTTGCTGATTTTTTCGAGGGTAAAAATATACTGTTTTTGGTTGCTAGGTTGAAAAATGGTTAAACCATTTTGCTTTATTTTTGTACTGCCCATCAATAGGTCGTCATTACCATCATTATCGATGTCGACTACCCTTAAATCACCTATCGGGGTGTTCGTGGCACTAATGTCTTGTCCGTAGTTTGGCTTTTGGGCGAGATAATCGAATATATATAGACTGCCAGAGGTTTGCATCGAATTGATGGCGGTTTGAACAGCAAGCGATTGAGTTCCATCGTCCCTGTTAACAGGCCTTAGGAAGTTGATTGCGTGTCTTTTGGGCTTCGGCTCCCTGGCGCCTTCTTCCTCAAATGAGCTGGTGTGTTTATATTTTGGTTCGCTGATTGAATAATCTGCCGATTTAACTTCAGAAATCAGATGTCCTTTCACATCGATATAATAAAAGCTGTTGTCGTAGCCCCCAGCAACCACCACGGGGGTCTTGCCATTGGTTATAACGGTAACCGCATTCATCGGTGCTTCAGTAGGGGCGAAACGCCACATTATATGCCCTTGATGATCTAGCGCATAAACACTTCCATCGGCATTAGCGGCGAAGTATTCACTTGCGCCATCGTTGTCAATATCTTGGGCCCAAATATCATGATTCATAAAGCCTGAAAGTGTATTTTTCCATTTTATCTCACCACTTTGCGTTACGACGAGCAGAGTACCTTCGTAGGTAGAAGCGAATACTAGTGGTTCTTTTTCATTTATCACCGAGCGTACGTTAGTGATTGTATAGCCAGTATCAAAACTCACTATCGCTGTGTCGATTGCTAAGCTCGACATTGAGTACAACATAAAGAAGGGGATAAAAAATCGCATAAAATTTAATCTACATATATTGCGGTTAATAGTCATTATGAACAGCCGTCAAAGGTTTGGTCAAACGTTATCCCCAAGCTCGTATTTATTCAAGTTTTACGGCGTCAGAATATTCGACTTTGCATATCTTTACATTTATTTTGGGATAAAGTCGCTGCTTGGCTTATTATCACAATAATTCAGCTGAAAGCTTTTTATTATAGTAATAATCCTTTTTTATTATCATCTTCATCTTGGTGTTTTCACTCAAATTAAATACAGCGTTTTCATTACGGGATTTCAGGGGTATCGTTACCATTTAATTTGATTTTACATGTTGGTAATGTTAAAAAAAGACACGCTAATTACATAGTCAGTTAACGTAGCTTTATGGACATAACACTAGCAGCTTTGTCGAAATTTGGCTGCCGAGATCGTTATTTTTAGGTTTGCTCGCCAATATTTTCAGCGAAAATATGCATAGACGATGCTCAAAGCAGTACGTTCACTTATAGGGTTCATGGCAAACTTGTTAGCTCTGCTATAAAGGTTCCAGTATCCACTCAATTATTATCACTAACCACTTTGTTGCCATAAAAGAGAAAGAGAACGTCATGAAAGAGAGTTTGAATCGTATTGTCAGGTATGGCGTTGTTCGCGCGTTTTTTTACTGTCTATTTTTGTACATCGTGACCGTTTCAAATGCATTCGCTGAAGATCCATTGAATACTCTTGAGGTAGATGCGGCTAGTTTCGGCGTTAAACCCGGGAGTCATGACAGTACTGCCAAAGTTGCAGCGCTTTTAACGTATATAAAAGAGCACAATATTACAAAAGTTACTTTCGCTACAGGTGAATATCACTTTTATCCTGGACTCGCGACTGAAGACTATGCGTTTATTAGTAACAATGATCAGGGGCTTAAACGTATTGCATTCTATTTAAAGAATATCAGCAATCTGACCATTGATGGCCAAGGCTCTGCATTTACGATGCACGGTGGTATTAATCCATTCATTCTTCAAGACGCCACTAACGTATCAATTAAAAATCTCAGTATTGACTTTACCCGAGCATTTCACAGTGAAGGAATAATACTCGCGGTGGGAAATGGCTTTATGGATTTACATATCCCTGATGCCTTTCCATACAGTATTAATAGTGCTGGTATCTTAGAATTTAAGGGGCTAAGGGAATATCCGTCGGGTTATCCCATAAATGAGAAGTTGGAGCGTCGTAAAGATGCTCTTCATGCTTATGATTATCGTTTTAAGCGATTACTAGAATACGATGTAAATACACGAGCAACCGCCTATATGGCGTCTGATATACAAACCGGGTCTTGGTTACGGGCACAGCAACTAGAGGGCAAGAATAACATACGTATTTACCACTCCGAACTGCAAGGAACTGTGGGTAACATTATGACCTTTTCGGCAAAATACCGAAAATATCCTGCCATTGTTATCTCTGATAGCGATGATGTTTTATTGGATAATGTGACGATATTTCATGCAGGCGGAATGGGTGTTTTAGGCCAGCGGTGTCGCAACGTTACTATTCAAAACAGTAAGGTAACTCCGTCGAAAGGACGAATAATCAGTGCAACAGCGGATGCAACGCATTTTAATAATTGCCAAGGGGACATTAAACTCATTAATAACTTGTTTGAAAATCAGCAAGATGATGCAACTAATATCCACGGCATTTATGCCATGTTTCTTGAACTCAAATCTCCTAATACCGCGCTTATCAAAATACAGCACCCGCAACAATGGGGATTCGATTTTATTGATGCCGGAGATACCATGGAGTTGGTGCAAAGCAAGAGTTTGATCACCTATGGAACCAATACCGTCACTAAGGTCAAAAAACTCAATACAGAAATTTATGAAGTGACCTTTGCTTCTGCAATTGATCCTAAAATAATAGTGGGCGACTCAATCGCAGAAGTAAGAGACTACGCCAATGTGTTAATCAAAGGCAATACCATAAGACGCAACCGAGCTAGGGGGATGTTGTTAAATAGTCGCGGCAAGACCGTGGTTGAGGACAATTATTTTCATGTACCCGGGGCAGCAATATTGTTTGAGGGCGATGCAATAAATTGGTTCGAACAGGGGGGGGTAAGGGATGTCACTATTCGAGGTAACACATTTGATAATAGCCATTTTAGTATTTGGGGAAAGGCAATTATCGCCGTTGCCGCAGGTATTGATAAAGAATTTCAGGACGTGTCACGTTACAACAAAAATATCGTGATAGAGGGCAATATATTTAATGTTTACGACAAGGGATTACTGTTAGATTTGTTTTCTGTCAGTCATGTTACGTTTAAGAATAATAAGATAAATAAATCAGACTTTTTCCCTGCTAGGACATTAACAACGCCTGAGTTTTTTAGAACGCGATTCAGCGACGATGTCATTATCGAAGATAATCAGTTCTTTGGCTTTGATTAGAGGTTGTTGACCCTTGGTATACGAATTTTAAATTGTATGGAAGCCCGTTAATCGGATGATTTTACCTCATATCAACACGTGTTAAGTGTCTTCTAATCAGCTCATTTCGAGTCAGTGTGTTTGCACTGGTTGCTAACCAGTGCAATTAAGCGCGACCAGAGCACTATTTGTGCACTGGGCTTCTCTGCTATAAAAAGCGAATATTAATGCCTGCGTACAGACGCCCTGCATATAATGTAGTGCGACAGAATAAGCTCAACAGGCAAGGTGACTACTTACTTACAATGATGCGATACAGGTTGCCCTTTAGCACTAAAGACTCGTTCTTTTGAGTTGGATATCAGCCTTATTTCTGTTGGTAGCCTTAGTAGAGAACCGTCTACTTATACCAACTCCATTAAATAATTAGCCACTCAGCGAAAAATAAAAAGGACTTAATCAAGGCGCTTGAGCGACTCAATTTTCTTTATGACCAAAAGTGCCTGCCGTACTCAGGGATAATTCAATTTCTAGGGGGCATTAAGCTAAGTGAAAACATAATGCAGAGCCGCCATATTCGATTAGCAATGTTGTTGTTAGAGAAGAAGTATGATGTACCTAAAGTGAAAAGTTGCTGACATAAAAAAGCGAAGTGAAAGAAGATTATCCTCTTTCACTTCGCTCAATACCGAACCACACAAAAAGTAGAGTGGTACATTTCAATAGCACGGTATTACAGGACCTGTTTTATTCAGATTCAGTGGTTATGCAAAATCATCAAACAAAATATCAATGGTTGATACTCGTACCCAGGCAAATTACAAATTGCCTAGGTACGTCTTACTGATTGGTGATTTAGAACGTACCGCGAATACCCACTCTAAATTGTCGACCTGTCTTGTACTCAGACAAAAGTCGACTTGTGGTTACGGTATCAACCATGGCGTTGCCTTCGTCTAAGCGCTCACCGTTAATCTCGAAAGCGGTACTGGTTAAGAAACTACGATTCGTAACATCAGTAAGGTTTAGGGCTTGGAAGGTAAATTGGATATTTTTGTTGAATGAATAACTAGAACTAAAATCTAATCGGGTCGTTGCTTCTAACCAAGATGCGCCAAAACCTGATGCGGTATTTCTATTGATTAGTTGTACCGAGGTATAACGCGCGGCGAGGCGCATCATGATGTCATCCTTTTCCCAAAAAATGGTAGCGTTCGCAGAATGTCTTGGGGTGAAAGGTTGAGGAAGTGGACTAACCACAATACCTGTTGTCGAGGATATTTCTTCGTCTGACTTTGAATCAGCGAAAGTATAATTGATGCTAGTACCTAACCCAGACCACAAATCAGGCAAAAAGTCGTAACTTTGTGTGTAGTTAAACTCAAGGCCTTGTGTCACTGCGCCCTTACCATTACGTTTCACATCTAGTATTAGCGTGTGACAATTAAATGTTAGTGGGCTGCCTAATCCTACATGCACCACTCTATCAGGCATACATTGTGTACCGCCCTCTGGTGTATTACCCACAGTTTGGGTCCAAACCGGCAGGCCTGTAAATTCATCTTTAGCTTGCTCACCGGTAGATTGGTCGATAACAGGTTCAGGGACGATAAGCACATCATTTAAGCTTTCAACCCCGTCTAAGTCATAGTTAGTTCTTAAGTCTGCCCATAGATAGGTCTCCGCAATGCTTTCTGTGAAGTTAGTCATATCTTTACGGAACAGGGCGACAGAAAGTAAACCCGTAGGATTAAAGTACCATTCCAGAGAAAGATCTAAGTTCTTTGACTCAAGTGGCTTTAACCCAACATTATTGATATTTCCTGAACCAAAAGCATTAAATTGACTTTCTATTATGCGCCCACTGGGGCGGGTGTCGTCGAAATTAGGACGAGCCATCGTTTTAGAAATAGCCAATCTACCTATAAGGTCATCGTCGAACTTGAAGTTTAAATTTAAGCTCGGTAACCATAAACTGTTACTAGCAGAGTCATGATTTAAAACACTTCGTTGTGCTGCGACAGAGCCCAACTCTGCTCCGCTATCCATGTTGTTGATCACGGTTGAGCGATCAGCCCAGGCCTTTATTGCGCTACTCCCGAAGGGGAAGCGACCGTTTCGACCGTTCGGGTTGGAACCGTTGGCCAAAATTGCTACAACTTGACCTTGCTCATCATATTGAACTTGTAAAATTTGATTTTCTGGCGTTTGCAGTTCTGGTGGTACTTGGCCATCAACTAAGTCGGATCGGTGGTAGTTATAAATCAACAACGGATCATGGCACGTGCCTGAAGCGGGCAAGTTGGTGGGGGTTTGATTCTGGTCACCGTTGGGGTAATTAGGACTATTATCAGAATTATTAAACCCACACGCTGGCAAGTCGGTATTGGCCAACTGTCTGTTATAAACTAAATCGTAGACATCGTAAAAGTTGCTGTTACCAAGGTATCTAAATTCGCTGTAAGCTTCGGCATCTGTCTTTGTTTTAACATAGCGCATGCCTAGGTTACCCGTGACAAAACCGTCGAAATATTCAAAATTTACCTTTGTGTAAAACGCATTCACTTCTTGTTCAATTTTTCTAGAGCCTGATGGGTCTTGGCGAGAACGGATATCTCGCCCTTCACTACCGTCGCTCGGACTGACAATTTCTAGTGCTTTGAACGGGTCAATGTCCCCCCATCCTGATAGGAATGGTGCCCTGTCACTGATAATACTTTCCATAAAGTCATCAACAGGAAATCCTCTGGGAGTTAAAACATCGGCTAATGTAACGCTTGATAATCCATTAACGCTAAATGAATCCCCGTTCTCATCGAGTATTTCTTGACCATCAGTAATAATGTTACGAAGTGAGGATACATCTTTTACACGATTGGTATATTTTCCACCAAACTCTACGCGAGTGAGGCCCAAGTAGTCTACTTCCCAGTCAAAATCTAAGAACACAGATTTGTTGGTATCCGAATTGGATTCTACGTCTTGGTTAATATTTTGAACGGTGAATAGATTTGTGTCTAATGGGTTAGAAAGACTCGGTGCTAGTATATCATTCGGATCCGTTGCGCCAGGAGGGCCGATTGCGAAGCCAGTTCCGACGACCAATTGGCAAGAGCCAGAAGAACAATCAAGACCTGCTGGTTCTAAACTTGGTACGTTTGGAGAGTTCGATACCAATGGTACACTGTTAGTATTGGCCGCTGGTGTCAGTAATATCGTCGCATTGGGTTTGGCATCGCTGGTTGTTCTTGAGTAACCCAAGGTAAAATCAGCACTAAGATTGTCGGTAATGACCTGTTTGATATTCAATGAAGCAATTTTGTTTTCGACTTCTTGACCATCAATTTGTCTAAAAAGACGTGCCCGTGAACGTCGCATTAGGCGCTTTTCTAGGGTATTTGTTTGCTGGTTTATGACCCACCAGTCCTCTTGAGGATCAGTATCTAAATTAGGATCGGTCAAGCCTAACTGCAAATTATAGCGCTGGTTATCAATATCGATATCTTGTTTTGAGTAATTCAAATCCAGCTGCATTTCTGTACCATCAAATGGAATATATTGGATACCCGCTGTTGCGGTTAGTCTGTCTCTTTGATTAGTTGACAGGCTATATTCCCCGCTGCCTGGCGTAATAAATTGTACGTCCTCTGTTATTATCTCACCAGTGACTGAGTCTCGCGCACGCCCTGCAGGGGCAGTATAGACTTGATCATCCCAATCAACCGAAAGCTGATCGACTCGTGTATTTTGAGTTTCATCAGAGATAGTGAAAATAACACCTAAGGTGTCATCAACATATTTGTCAGCAAAGCTAGCAGACAGCTTTCTATTGAAGTCGCCGGAATAGTCGTTGTAACGACCTTGTACCTCAATCGATTTTCTAGGCTTCTTTAGGTTTAGTGGTCGCACAGTTCGCAGTACGATGTTTGCCCCTAAAGAACCTTCATCTTGGTCTGCAGCAGATGTTTTTTGCACATCAATGGACGACAAAATATCTGACGAAAATGAGCTCAGATCAACACTTTGGTCGGATGTGGCATTCGCGCCATCACCGCTTAAACCACTGGTCACTGCAATACCATTTATGGAAATTTGGTTCAGTGCCGAGCCTGCACCCCGAACCGAGATTTTAGTGCCTTCACCATCCGTTTCTTGCACAGTTACGCCGGTAACTCGAGATAGCGCATCAGCAATATTTTGATCGGTAGATTTACCAACATCTTCAGCATGAATTGAGTCAACCACCCCATTTGAGAAGCGTTTTGAATTAATTGATTTAGTTAAGCTCGAGCGAAATCCACCAACTTCTATGACTTCAATATCTTCTTCGCTATTAACATCACTTGCGTCACTTGAGGACGTACTGTTCTGTTGTTGATTATCTTGGGCTATAGCTGCTCCTGAATATGCGACCGCTAGTGATAGCGAGGCGATAACGGCTGCAGATATGACATTTAATTTCATGTTGTGTGTCATTTGGCTTCTCCGGCTCTAATGCATAACTATGTGTTTAGCACACATAGAAAATATCTTTTATGCATGTTAACTAAAATCTCATTTGATTTTGGGGTTGCGTTGTCCCAAATAATATTAGTTTGTTTCGTCAGATAAAGCCAACACTTTTTATTTACAATCAATTTACAAAGGTCTCTATAAGGCTAATGAAACTTATTATATTTTTAAGTGCTTGTATTTTATGTATTTTATAACAATTTTTTTGAGATGAATTAATTTAAATCAATCCATATCTTATTTGTTTATCATTTTTTAATAGTGGCATCGTTTGCCTAAAATTATTTCTGGGTGTAATCTTACCGGCAAGATTTACTTGTTAGTAACAAAAAAACGGCTTGTGTTTACGGCTATTCTTCCTTAGGTGATATGTAATGAATCCAGTTATAAACGTAATAAGTAGTAAGATGAAGACAAGCTTAGTGGTTGGCTTATGCTTAATTTTTTACTCATTAAATGGACTTGCTGAAAGTGGCATTGGGACAAAAAAATCATTCAATGAAAACTGGTATTTCGAGAAAGGTGACCCTCAAGGTGCCGAGCATTCTACCTATAACAACGAAGAATGGGAGCCTGTAACACTGCCTCATGATTGGGCGATAAGCGGTCCGTTTGACAAAAAATATAATGCGCGAAACGGTGGGTTACCCATTTTTGGGACTGCCTGGTACCGAAAGTATTTTGTACTGAACGATGATGCAAAGAATAAGCGTGTTTCAGTCACTTTTGATGGAGCAATGGATAACTCCACTGTGTATGTAAATGGGCATGAAGTGGGTAAAAGACCGTTTGGATATATCGCGTTTAACTATGACATTACTGAGTTTCTTAATCCGGCAGGTGACGAAAATACTATCGCGGTTAAATTGTCCCCAGAAAATTTTTCAGCAAGATGGTATTCAGGGGCTGGCCTTTATCGAAATACGTGGATAGAAATCAATGACCCTATGCATATCAAGCCATGGGGCACTTTTGTCACCACACCTGTTGTTACCCAAGAGTTGGCTAAAGTTGAACTAAAAACAACCTTGGTTAACGTTAGTGATAATGCTAATACTGCTAAAGTGATCCATTACATTAAGGATGCCAAGGGAAATCTAGTTGCTCAAGCTTCTGGCGAATATCGTATGGATGCACAATCAACTATTACGCCGAGTAGCCAGTTTGACATCGTTAATCCCATTTTATGGGACATCGACAATCCTCATCTATATTCCATTGAAAGTGAAGTTTGGAAAAATAACCGGCTTGTCGACGAATATTCTACGCCGTTGGGGGTTCGTTCAATTGAATTTAAAGTGGATGATGGTTTTTGGTTAAATGGCAGGCGTGTGCAGATTAAAGGGGTATGTTTACACCATGATAATGGTCCTTTAGGCGCAGTCGCTAATCGCAGAGCAATTCAACGAAAATTGGAGATTATGCAAGAGATGGGCGCCAACGCTGTGCGTACATCACATAACCCACCGTCGCCCGAATTGGTTGAACTGGCAAACGAAATGGGCATTTTATTGCAAGTTGAAGCATTTGATATGTGGAAGATAGAAAAGCCCACAATTATCAATGGTTACAACAAGAACTTCGACCAGTGGCACGAGCGCGACTTACGCGACATGGTGATTCAGAACCGCAATAACCCATCCATCATAATGTGGAGTACCGGTAATGAAATTATGGAGCAAAAAGAGAAAGACGGTTGGAAAGTAACGAAACAGCTTACCGATATCGTAAAAAATGAAGACAAAACGCGGCCAGTAACCGCTGGGTTAAGCATGTACCCCGATGCACTGGATAACGGCCTAGCCGATGAGCTTGATATTGTGGGTTTGAACTACAAAGCCTATAAATATGGTGAAGTCACCAAAAGAAATAGCGATTGGTTAATTTTAGGGACTGAAACATCTTCAGTTGTTAGTACCCGTGGTATTTACCACTTTCCGCTAGAAAAATACCGCAAACATGAATCAAATTATGTAACTAGCTACGACCTAGTAACGCCACCTTGGGCTTACATACCTGATCTTGAATTCGAGAACCTAAAAAATAACCCAAATGTGATGGGGGAGTTTGTTTGGACTGGATTTGATTATTTGGGCGAACCGACACCTTATGGGGGACGGGATCATGGAAACAAAGCCTATTGGAATCAAGATTGGCCTGCGAGAAGTTCGTCGTTTGGTGCTGTGGATTTAGTTGGTTTGCCCAAGGACAGATTCTATCTGTATCAAAGTGAGTGGACTGCAACGCCTATGGTGCATGTACTACCTCATTGGAATTGGGAGAATAAGGTTGGTGACGTTATTCCTATTTTTGTTTATACCAATGCCCAAGAGGTTGAATTGTTCATTAATGGTGAATCTAAAGGCCGTAAAGTGAAAGGTATCGATACCGTTACCTTACCGGTAGATCTTCGGGAAGATAAAGAGACTAAATCGTTCGAATCTAAATACCGCTTGCGCTGGGATGAAACATATCAACCCGGTGAGCTCAAAGTAGTGGCTTATAATGCAGGAAAAGTGGTGGCGACTAAAACCATAAAAACTGCATCCGCACCTTACAGTATCGAATTGACGCCTGATCGCACTGATATTAAGGCAGACGGTGTCGACTTGTCTTATGTCACTGTCATCGTAAAAGATAAAAATGGTAACCCAGTGCCAAATGCAGATAACAAAATACAATTTTTTGTTGATGGGCCGGCAACCATTGCGGGTGTTGGAAATGGTGACTCTTCCACTGTAGAGCCGTTTAAGGCTAGCTATAGACGGCTTTTCAGCGGTAAAGCGATGTTGATTATTCAAAGCAAAACCGGTGAAACAGGAAACATAAAAATTAGAGCGTATTCAGACCAATTGCGTGATGGAACCACAGTCGTGAGTAGCCAATAGTGCTTGTGTGCGTCATCGCTCCGTTATGGATAATACGAAAATTGGTAGATGTTCTACTTTGCGTTGACCGCCTAATTTGAAGGCGCCGCGCGCTAGTTACTAAATAGATTAATCAAAGACAAATGGAAAATAATAATGAACCTCTCGACTATTGATATCAGTATTTTTGTTATCTATGCCATTGCGTTACTTGGGCTTGCTCTCTACATTTCGCGTAACGAAAATAAGCACGAACGTAATACAGAAGATTATTTTCTTGCAGGTAAATCATTGCCCTGGTGGGCAATTGGCGCATCATTAATTGCCTCAAACATATCGGCAGAACAAATCATTGGTATGTCTGGTTCGGGTTATGTATTGGGTTTGGCTATTGCGTCCTACGAGTGGATGGCGGCGATTACGCTTATTATTGTCGGCAAATACTTTCTACCCATTTTTTTGAAAAACAATATTTACACCATGCCCCAGTACTTAGAGCAACGATTTGATAGTCGCGTCAAAACGATTATGGCGGTCTTCTGGTTAGCCGTTTATGTATTTGTAAATTTGACAGCAGTGTTGTGGTTAGGTGGATTAGCCATCAATACTATTTCAGGTGTTGATCTGGCAACAGGCATGATTTTTCTGGGTTTATTCTCTCTTGCCTACTCGTCATATGGTGGCCTAAAAGCCGTCGCCTACACGGATATTATACAGGTTGTGTTGTTGATATTTGGTGGCCTAATGTTGACTTATATAAGCCTAGATTTGGTTTCAGAAGGCAATGGCATGTTCGCCGGTTTTGGCATACTCACTGAAAATTTGCCTGGCAGGTTTGACATGATTTTCAGCTCTGATAACCCCCACTATGCTGACTTACCCGGTATCTCTGTGCTTGTTGGAGGAATGTGGGTTATGAATATAAGTTACTGGGGATTCAATCAATATATTATTCAGCGAGCCCTTGCCGCTAAGGACTTAAAAGAAGCCCAAAAAGGTATTGCATTTGCTGCTTATCTTAAGATTTTAGTGCCGTTTTTTGTCGTGTTGCCAGGCATTGCCGCCGTTGTTCTTTTCCCTGACTTAAACCGTGCGGATGAAGCTTATCCTAGCTTGATGACATTGATGCCTGTAGGGCTAAAAGGGCTAGTATTCGCCGCACTCATAGCCGCTATCGTTTCGTCTTTGGCTTCTATGTGTAATAGCGTATCGACGATTTTTACAATGGATATTTATTCACATATCAAAAAGAATAGAAGCCAAACTCATTATGTAAAAGTGGGCCGGATCGTAAGTGTATTAGCGCTTATTATCGCCATGATCAGTGCCAAACCTTTACTCGGAAATTTTGACCAAGCATTTCAATATATTCAAGAATTCACCGGCTTTTTTACACCGGGCATAGTGGTTATTTTTCTACTGGGTATGTTTTGGAAGCAAATGAATTCTGTCGGGGCGATTTCTGCTGCCCTAAGTTCTGCCGCACTCTCTTTTTTATTTCGTGCGGCCTTCCCCGAATTGCCATTCATGGACAGAGTGGGGGTCGTGTTTTTATGCTGCGTGGCAATCGCAGTGGCGTGTTCACTGGTGACAAAAACACAAAACAGTGAACATGAATCTCAGACCGTCTCGCTAGGTGATGTCAATTTTGAAACGACTGTTTCATATAATATTTTAGCAGCGGGAATCATCGCAATTTTAACTGCATTTTATAGTGCTTGGGGGTAAACAATGAAAGACATTAAATCGTTCATTAATAAACGCGTCATCTCTAAACTGAGTCTAGTTGTCGTAATTTCAGGTAGTTTATTAAGTGGCTGCAGCAGCAGTGAACAAGTGGCCATTGATAATAGCCAGAGTGATATTAAAAACCCTCCAAATATTCTGTGGATCTATATGGAAGATCAGAACCCTTGGAATAACGCTTGGGGGGATGACACTGTCGATACCCCAAATATTCAAAAGTTGGCAGATTCGGGTGTGATGTTCACCCAAGTCTATCAGCCAGCGCCAGTATGCTCAGCAAGTCGCTCAGCTCTAGTCACAGGTCAGTATCAGACGACTTTAAACTTGCAAGATCATCGCTCGTTTCGCTCTGGGTATAATAAGCAGTTTTTACCTGAAAGTTATAAAACGGTGCCTGAACTGTTTGTAGAAGCCGGTTATCAGACCTTCAATATTGGCAAGGATGATTATAACTTTAGTTATGACCGTTCGCGCTTATACAATGCTCATGATGGTATTGCCGGCTTTCAAGGTGCACAAGATGGCAGTGATTTTAATTGGGCGAGTAAGTTAAAAAACAAACCTTTCTTTGGCCAGTTGCAATTGAAAGGCGGCAAACATACGCATTTTGAAGGAAAAAATGTCCCGGAAGTTGATCCCAATGAAATGACCTTGCCGCCTTATTATGTGGACAAGCCAGCGACGCGAAAAGAGTGGGCTAAACATTATAAAACGCAGGTTGTGTCGGATATCGAATTAGCTGAGATTATTGACACGCTCAAAGCCAACAACTTGTTAGAAAATACCGCCATTTTCTGGTTCTCTGACCATGGAATGGGTATGTTGAGACATAAGCAAGATTTGTATGACGGGGGCTTGAATGTTCCGCTTATCGTCAGTTGGCCAGCAGGTGAGCAACGTCTAAACCAACACGGCAAGGTCAGAACAGATCTCGTCAGTGGATTAGACATTCCTGCAACAAGTCTTGCATTGGCAGGTATTGACGTGCCAGATAGTTACGATGGTCAAGATGTGTTTGCAGCCAAGCTTACACCTCGAAAATATGTAATTTCAGCAAAAGATCGTATGGATTTCAGTTTTGATAGAGGCCGCACAGTGCGCTCAGACAACTTTCGTTATATACGTAATTTCCACCCTGAAATTCCTCGTTCGCAGCCTCAATTTAGAGATAAAAAACCTTTCAGTATTGAGTTCAAACAAGCATTTGAAGCAGGCACATTGACGCCGGTGCAAGCTGAGTATTTTGCAGCCACTAAGCCGGCTGAAGAATTGTATGATATTGCTAACGATCCGCATCAAATTAGCAACTTGGTCGATAACCCTGACTATTCTAAAGTGCTCAAGGAGCACCGCCAGGTATTGTTAGATTGGATAGCAAAAACAGACGACAAAGGGGCGTATCCAGAGTCAGACCGAGCGATTAAAGAGACTATCGACCTTTGGGGGAAAAAGTGTGTTAGCTGGCAGTGTGACAGCTTCAGAAAGCGCCATCCTGATGCTGAGGGTGTGAAAGGAGATGATTATTACGATAAAATGCCTTGGCCTGATTATATGCCAAAGCCTAACAAAGCCTATTACGACAAAATTGAACAGCTTTATCGTAAAAGTTTTCAATAGTATGCGCTGAATTTCACCTTACAGATCCTGTAAGGTGAAAATGTATCAATGTACGATCCTGCAAGGAATAAAGGATCGTAAATTCTTTCTTATACTCACTCCGTTTTTCCCTCGCCAAGGCGTAACTTCGCTACTTCGCAAGATTATTTTATATTATCAGAGATTGGGCGCATTCATTAATGTCAGTCTGTATTCACTCACCTAGTATGCAGCGACTGCTATATATCATCATTAAGTCGTTACTTTGTAAGCGTCTGGTGATCCCACCTAGCGTTTAGCAAATTCCCATGGTAACAGGTGGTCGATGCTCTGTTCTGGTTG
>NZ_WTPY01000037.1 GCF_011378905.1 Paraglaciecola sp. 20A4
TCCTCGATTATTATCAAAGACATTATTGTGCGGTGCAGAATTGATATCTAAAAGACGGCCTTTACGAGACGCTTACGCATGACACAATAAAATGTTCGAAATATAGCCCCCTGAAATCCTTCAATTTAGTTTTGAGGGCTTCGATAATGACAGTTTTTTTTGATTTCTCTATGATGAAATATTGTTAAAGAGATGTATCCGTTTGTTTTAAAGTCAAAAACTGGAGTATGTTGAGCTGATTAAACTAAAGTTTCTATCCGCTATACAAAACAGTGAGAATGGTACTATGAAAAAAAAACCAACTTTTTTAACGAGACGTACTTTTATTAAAACCAGCAGCATATTGCTCACAGCGGCAAGTTTGCCCAATACTCTGTTTGCCAGAACGGATGATAAAAAACTTGGCGTTGCACTTGTTGGCCTTGGAAACTATGCCAGTGAACAGCTGGCGCCAGCCCTACTTGAAACACAAAATTGTTATCTTGCAGGCATAGTTACCGGAACGAAATCAAAAGAAAAAATTTGGCAGGAAAAATATAATATTCCTGACAAAAATGTCTATAACTATGCCAATTTTGACGACATTGTTAACAATGATAATATTGATATTGTTTATATTGTTTTGCCAAATTCGATGCATGCAGAATATTCGATTCGAGCAGCCAAAGCTGGAAAGCATGTTATATCTGAAAAGCCCATGGCGATATCTACGGCTGAATGTCAGCAGGTTATCGATACCTGCAAAGCTCTGCAAGTTAAATTAGGGGTTGGCTACCGCCTACATTACGAACCGTTTAATAGAGAAATGATACGCCTTGGTCAGAAACGAATTTACGGCCCGGTCAACAGTATAGACGCGGACTTTAGTTTTAATATGAATGATCGCACTCAATGGCGCGCCAACAAGAAATATGCCGGCGGTGGACCGCTTATGGATTTAGGGATTTATTGTTTACAGGGCGCGATTTATAGTTTGGGTGAACTGCCTATTAGTGTGAGTGCTCGCGATACCACTTTGAATAAAGCCAATTGGCAAAGTGTTGAAGGTTCGCTGGAGTGGACGATGAAGTTTGAATCTGGGGCCGTAGCAAACTGCAGAAGCAGCTATGAAAAAGAGCTAGTCAATCATCTGCTAGTAAAAACAGAAAAACACTCATACGGACTAAACCAAGCTTATTTATTTGATCAACTGGCGGGCTTTACTCCGGCCGGAGATATGAATTTCCCCACAGTCAATCAACAAGCATTACAAATGGATGATTTCGCCAATAGTGTGCGTTATGACCTACCTGTGTTGCCTTGCGGAGAAATGGGCTTACGCGACATGTTTATTGTTGAAAAGATATATGAATCTATTGCTGCGGGTGGAAAGGATATTTCGCTGGCAGGTATGCCCCAGGTATTAGACAAAGTGCTGTAAATCTCATTTAAGTCACGCCTGTATTAAGTGCAGGTAAAACATAGGTGTACTTTCTATGATTTTAAAAAAAATTAAGCCTAACAAATTAAACATTGTCGCCGTCTTATGTATCGGCTTTTGCGTCGCTTCGTGCACGAGTAATACAAATAATAACGAAGCTTTAAACAAAATCGATAACGCCAACTCGTTATATTGCTTGCCGGGCTCAGAGAACGTGCGACTGAACTTGACCAATATTGAGCTTACTCGAGAACAAGATATCCCATTAATGTACCAAGGTTTTAATAATATTGAAGGTCCGGTTTGGTACGATGGCGCATTATATTATTCGAATATGGGCTCACATCAACCGGATGAAAATGGATTTGAGCTAAGTAACCAAAGTACTATTTGGCGCTGGGTTCCAGGTAACAAACCACAAGTGTGGATGAAGGATACTAAAGCAGGTACCAATGGGCTAGCAATTGACAGTAAAGGGAAGTTAATAGTAACGCGTCAGCTAGATGGCTCTCTTTCCTATATAAATTGGCAGACTAAACAAGTAACCCCTATTGCAAGCACTTTTCAAAGCAAACGCTTTAATTCACCGAATGACTTAACCATTGGCCACGACGATACCGTTTATTTCACTGACCCAAACTGGAATACCCCCTCTAATATTAATTTGGCCGATATTCAAGGCGGCGGTAAACCCGGCTCGATTGAGCCCGGGCAACGAATTTACCGCGTTACGGCTAATGGTGCTGTCACGGCAACCAAGGTTACTGAGTTGGTACCAGCACTGCGTGACAAACCAAATGGCATTATATTGTCACTTAATCAACTACAACTTATTGTCGGTGGTTTGCAGGGCTTGTGGAGTTTTGATTTAGATTCAGGCAAGGTTTCCAATCCACGAAAATGGCTAAGCACACAAATTGACGGATTAGGAAAAGATTGCAGCGGCAACATTTACGTGACGACAACGCGTGAAATGCCTGAAAGAAAAGATGGTCAAGTTGTTGTGATATTAGACAAACAGTTCAGAGAAATTGGCGTATTAAACTTACCAGATATTCATAATGTCACTAATATTGCTTTTGGTGGAAATGACGGGAAAACCTTGTTTGTTACAGGACTAACCGCGCCAATGGACGGCAATAATCTTCGCCAGTGTGGTCGCGCTCCCTGCTCAAAAGCGAGCATTTACACAACCAAATTAAACGTTCAAGGTTTTCCATTTTGAATAGGTTGAAACTTATTGAAATGGGGGGAAAACAAGCCGAGAAAAGTGCCTTTCCATTTTTTAAGAAAAGATAAATAGATAGTTAATTATTTTCAAGCTAGTTTATGAAACTCAAATAAGGCACAACATAAGACCAGTTAATTTTTACGACTTTAATGATTTATTTTATTTGTGGCTTTGCACAAGCCAAGCAAAGTGACAAGTTGCCACTGAATATAATATTTGTAATTGGCGACGGTATGGGGCCAGCTTATACCAGTGCCTATCGATATTTTAATGATGAGCCGCAGACGATGGAAGTAGAGAAAACGGTATTCGATCGACACGTTGTGGGTCTTAGCAGTACCTATCCGGCTCTGATCTCAGGTTATGTTACAGATTCCGCAGCTGGCACTACCGCGCTATCATCAGGTATAAAAACCTACAAAAGTGCTATTGGGTGTAATGTTGATAAAAATCCTGTATTAACTGTTTTGGAATTTGCCAAGCAAAAAGAAAAAAAGACCGGTGTTACCGTAATTATCAAATAATATCAAACGTCAAACAGTCACTGCATTTCCCCACGACGCTAAAGCACGATCTATTAACAATCGATAATTCTTGGCTGATAACAAATGACAACCTGCCGTTATTGATTGCTAAGCACGCCATATTGTCGCAAAAAGTCAGCATGCAGCGGCATTTCATCGACCGCTGTTTTGATGTGTGCTTGTAATTCGTTAAACGCTTTTCGTAAGTTATCATTCGCAACTAAGCGACCCATTTGATGATAACCTTCGACGTTGGCTCCTTGACCTAACATCACTTGGTTCCAGGAATCTACACGAAAGAGGTCTCCATCATTTTGGAACGCAATAGAGGTTTTAGTATAAAGCTCTATCCTATGTTTAAGCGTGTCCGGAATACCCATCGTGGCAACATGACGCCAAAAAGGCTCTGCTCGTCGATTCAAGGTGTAATGCAAAATAATAAAATCTCGAATGCTATTTACCTCGCCATCAACGTAAGTGTTGTAATGGGTTTGTAGCGTTTCATCTATGCCATTAAATGGAAACATCTGGACTAGTCTCGTTGCTGCAATCTGACTAAGATGAATACTGGTCGACTCAAGTGGTTCAAGGAATCCACTCGCAAGGCCCATCGCCACACAGTTCTTATACCATGTTTTTTTACGCTTCCCTGTTTTGAACTTTAGCAAACGAGGCTGGGAAACCATATCGCCTTCAATGTTGTCAGTGAGTGTCTGCAGCGCTTCCTGCTCAGAGGTATATTCACTGCAAAAAACCAATCCGTTGCCTACTCTATTTTGTAATGGGATCCGCCATTGCCAACTCGCGTCATGAGCAATCGATTTGGTGTAAGGAGGGATAGACTGCATCCCTTCGGTTTGCACTGCCCAAGCACTATCCATAGGTAACCAATGTGACCAGTCTTCAAAACCCACTCCTAAAGCACCGTTAATGAGTAACCCTTTGAATCCGGTACAATCTATAAACAAATCACCCGAAACACTTGTACCATTACTTAATAAAAGGTGGCTAATATGCCCATTTTCACTATCCATTTTTATGCGCTCAATCGTCCCCTCGATTCGCTTAACACCACGCTGTTGACTAAAATCACGCAAAAAAGAGGCGTATAAGCCGGCGTCTAAATGGTATGCATAATTCACATTAGTTTTACTGTCGTTGGCGAATTTTCCTGCTTTGGCAGCTTGAAGTTCAAAACAGTAATCCTGCAATTCGCCCCCCCAACCTAATGTGTTCGCGTGTTGCCAAAGATGTTGAAAATCCCCCATCCACGTAGAACGGCCAATCTGACCAAATGAATGAAAGTATCGCTCCCCAATACTTCCCCAATTGCTAAATTCAATACCCAATTTAAACGTCGCCTGGGTTTTTCGCATAAATACTTGCTCGTCAACGCCAATAAGACGATGGAAAGCGGTATGCGTCGGTATCGTTGCCTCCCCTACCCCGACAGTTCCTATATCTGCAGATTCAACGAGTGTAATGTCAATCAAGCTACCTAATTGACTCGATAGCGTAGCCGCTGCTATCCATCCAGCTGTACCACCACCTGCGATGATCACATTTTGTACCTTTTGCATCTAAAAGTTCCTATGAGCTAACCAAAATATGGCTGCTTAAAACATTACCGATTAATCTTTTTCAACACCTTATTGCGCAGCACCCGAGCACTTAATTCATCTAAATCTCGTAAGGCCCCCCACGTATGCATAGGTAAGTGTTGGCGTGCTTGCTGCTTATCTTCAAAAACATAATATTGAAATAGCGCCTGCCATGCATCTTTTTCACTTTGCGGTCGACCGCGCAGGCTCAACATGGCATGGAGTAACGTGGTCATGGGGTCATCAACGTAATTGGGTGTGCTATTCCACCAGTAGTTAAACATCACGTTAAAGTCATCTAATGCTTCAACCTGATGCCACCATAGGGCTGGGTATACCAATATATCCCCTGGCTCTAGATCGACTACTACCGCGTGTTTAAGAGCCTCACGCGCCTTTGGATAGCGAGTAAAATCGGGGGCTGATATATCCACCATACTTAATACTTGGCCTCCAGGCGTTGGCTCTAATGGCCCTGGATATAAATTGCCACTTTGCTCTGGGGGAAACAAGGTAAACCTACGGCGACCGAGCATACAGGCAGCAATATTATTCGAAGTATCGAAGTGAGTAACGGCAGTCGTTTTATTACCAAGCCAAATTCCAGCTTGGGCTGAATGCCCAGAAAGGTTGGTATGATGGATAGGTAGATTGGCTTCTAGTAAGCCCGGAAAGTAGTCATTCAGTCTAGCTGAACCAATATAAAAAGAAGTGTCGCCATGGCTCAGCTGATTCTGTGCTATATCGTTAAAAAAATCGTCCAATTGGGCAAAGCGTGTCGTGAAATTCATTCCATCAAATTGCGCGTTGTAGAAAAATCGGCCTTTTGCTTGAGCTTCACATTGATAAACCAACATAGGCTTTTGAACGTAAAAAGTTTGTAGGTACTCTTTCGCTGAGCTTAAGGATTGGCGGCCTTTGCGAACTAAAGGAGAGTCCGCAATTGCTCCTTTTATTAAACATGGCTGACCTAATTCCGTCAGAGCGTTAAAGTTTATTTCATCGAATTGACACGCTTCAATTGTATTAACGTAGCTCATCATCTTTCCTATTAATTTGACGAATGAGATGAGTTCATTTTGATATTAACTAGGTTCGCTATATTCCCCGCAGACGATACCACGGCAAAACAATGTTCCAGTAATCCCATTCTATTTAATTCATGTAATTCATCAGCGCGTAATGCAGCCAAACGCTCACGACTTATCGTGAATAAGTTTGTCATACTGCAGGTACCCATTTGCCCTAAACTCACTGATATTTCGACTGGCTCTATCAACTCAAACTTGGTTAAAATAGCAAAAAAGTCACCCGCACTGTGGTTACCGACATGGATCCTTTGCATCGCTTGCATTATCTGCTCAAAATAGGGGGTGTAACCTCCATGAGTTTTGAATATGGGTTCGCCTATTTCACTACTAATACGCGCATCATCAATATCGACCATAACAATGGGATCTGCCATAGAATGCTGATTGCTCATATTATTTATTAACTGCAACGCGAATGGCCCCCGCATAGACATGGCAGGAATGTAACGAGCATCCCAATGAGTATCATCCAGAAACAGATTTTCATTTTTATCAAATCCTAAAATACAGACAGCATAGTAACCTGCTGTTGCACTATGACGAAAAAAAATTGGATATTCTCTGTGCAAGCTTTCAAATTCTGTTGGAAAAACAAGTGTCTGATTGATATTGTCGCCAAATTCTTTACCGTATTGATTACGCACTTTCAAGGTTTGGTGAATCACACAATCTAATGCTTTATAATTCGACATCTAATACCTATTCATGGTTATTACGCCTTTAATTTATCGCGCCCAAAAGCATGAAGCGCACCGTTTAAATGAAAAGATTAAACCGCCATCACTGGCGGTTTAATTGATGCTTTATAAAAACTTATATCTCACGCCCAAGTAGTAACGTGCTGCATTTTCACGTAGAAAGTGCAAATCTGTTTTCGAACGAGAAAACGATCGAGAGCCTTCTTCATTTAAATTTATTGCATCAAAAGAGACTGCCAAATTTTCACTAAACGAGTAACTAAGGTTGAAATCGATCTGACCATACGCTTCGACAAAAATAGGATTATTGAATCCGCTGCCATCATTTGCTGACGCCAGAAACTCATCTCGCCAGTTGTAGGCTAAACGGCTTGACCAACCCTCTTTTTCGTAAATCAAAGTGAAGTTTGCGGTATCGCTTAAGCCTTGCAGTGCAAATTGCGAGACGTTAGGCGCGCCAGACACATCGTATCCGACATCACCGTTGACCACTGTATAACTGCCTACAACGCCAAATCCTGACTCACCAAAAAAGTGCTGAGCTTGAAGTTCTAACCCGTTTATTTCTGCTGATTCATTGTTTATAGGTTGATTCAAAGCAAAGTTAAATAACGGGTCATCACTGTTTGGTACTATCTCAAAGCTGCCTTCAAGACGGTCGTATTCAGCGTCCTCAATATTCCCATTAACATCTTGATTGGCCACAAACATCGCCATTGCTTCGGTCATGCTCCCTAATTGGTCAACATATACGCTAGCGGCGAATAGATTAATTTCGTCTGCCGCAACCCCTAAGTTGTCCAGTATATCGAGTGCCATACCTGAACGAGTACCAGGCGCGCCAGATGTCACATCGCGTAATCCAAATAAGTTACCGGTAACAGTTTCACGCCCAACAAAATTGCGTACACGTTTAGAAAACAAACCTGCTGAAACATAACTGGTTTCATCGAAGTACCACTCTACTGATACATCATAATTATCTGATTCTAGCGGCTGTAATCCTGGGTTACCTTTGCTACCCGTGACCACGTTACCCAACGCCGTTGGACCTGACGGGGTATTTGCATTATCGCTGGCATATAGATTGTTGTAAGTTGCTCGTGCAATAGTTTTGCTATAAGACGTTCGCACTTTAACTTCTTCAGTCAGGTCAATTGCAAGGTCAATATTCGGTAACAAATGACTGTATGAAGAGTTTGAAGAAAACCCAGAACCCGATGCAGCCGCAGACTTTGCAAAGTCATTATCGCCCTGCCAAATAATGGCAGATGTTGGCGATGATTCAGTTGTTGCCGTAACGTCGGTTTGTTCATACCTAAGTCCCACATTCAAATAAGCGTCAAAGCCGCCAATTTCAAACACGTTTGTTAGCTGAGCAAAAATGGATGTGACATCTTCTTCGATGACATCATAAGCACTGCCTGTCACTCGTAGAGGTCGAGAAGAGGCACCTGAGTATCCAGCTTCATAAGCGGGCGATAGTGCAGCAAAAATATCTGCGGCATTGCCACGAACAGCATAAACTTGATTGTTTGTCGCGCCGCCAACCGAGGTCGTTCCACCACCTATGGTGTGATCATTAAATTTGCAAGAGAGACAAAAAGTTTCAAGTGCCCCTGGGGCTAAATCTTCCACGTCTCCAGGATATTCAGAACCCCAGTTTCCCAAAATTTGTTGATAGTCAGTTCTATCAGCAATATTTTTCTGGGCACGGTAATTGGCTCCTACCGTCAGGTTTGCGCCGTCATCTAACTCCCAATCAGCACGAAAATCGTATTGATCAATTTCGTTTATTTGTGTGACCTTACGCATACCACTGGCGACTTGGCTGGCCACTATTTCAGGACGAATGATCGTCTCTCCTGATAGTGTCTCTACTGTGCGCACAGGAATTGAGCCGCTGTAGTCAACGGATTGGAATACCGAGTCTGTAGGAGAGTTACCGTACTTATGGTCTAGCCCAACATTAATTTCGGTATAACCCATTGGCGCGTCAGGCGTTACTTCAGCCTTCGAAGAATGGCCGTCAAACGTCAACGTTAGCGTATCATTTACGTGGTATTGCGCGTTAAAACCAACGGAATTCAACTCATCTTTTGTCGCACGCATAACCTGAGGCATACCACCGCCTTTATTGATTGCCTGCTCTTTCAGATAAATAGTGGTTGGAATCGGACTTTCGTCAAACACGACCTCAGTGAAAGGACGATTGAACCAGTTATAAAACTCTACTTTCTCTTCCTTTCCTTTATTCACTGCGAAAGTGTAGTCTGCCGTCAACGTCAATTGCTCGCTAGGTGCAAACTGCAAGACTAACTGACCATTGGCCCGTTCGCGCTCAAACTCTGAAAACTGATAGCGGCTATCTCTTGGCAACGTCACGTACTGGTCTAAATCAGTAGGTGCATTAGTAATGATGGTATTTTCTGTCGTCAGGCCGAGAAATTCAGAATACGGGATAACATTCCACGATGACGATGTCGCCCCCGCAGCCGCACTATCTCGATTGGACATACCACCGAAAAAGCCAATTCCAAACGTGTTGTCTTCATTGGCCCAACTAAAGGTACCGCCAATTTCCGGTGTAACACTGCTTCCCCTATCCACCGATGTATCATGTATGGCTTTGGCGCTTATTGACGCTTGCATACCCGAGGTTCCCAAAGGTCGTCGTGTTACAACGTTAACGGTAGCCCCAATCCCACCAGAGGAAATATCAGCTCGGCCGGTTTTAAACACTTCTAGGATCTGCACGCCATCAGATGATAAATTTGAAAAATCAAACGCTCTACCTGAAGCCCCCGAAGCACTGCCGCTGCTACCCGCACCAACAATCGGCACGTTTGCGGTGGGCATAGTACGTCCGTTAAGTGTCACCTGATTAAAGTCGGCACCAAAACCACGCACGGTAATTTGTGAACCTTCACCATTAACGCGGTCAATAGACACACCGGGAATACGTTGCAGTGATTCAGCTAAATTCGTCGACGGAAATTTACCAATATCTTCGGACGAGATAGCGTCAACCACACCTTCTGAATCTCTTTTTAGGTCCATAGCTTTAAGCAAACTACCTCGAATGCCCGTCACTGAAATGACCTCGGTTCCATCATTGGCTGGGGACTCTTGTGCAATAGTCGGCATGATCACCGCCGAGCTAAGCAGCAGCGATATGCTCTTTGTCAGTAGTGTTTTTTTAAACTTATTATGCGTGTTCATATTTTAAGCCTTTTAATCTTCTTCCTGTTAATTGGATGATGTGTATCGCTAGACGAAAGAGCCTGCACACTCTGCGTATACATTATCAATCACCAATGTATACATTAATATTCAAAGATTAACATGTCAACGCTAAAAATTAACGTTTTGCTTACATGCAATAAAAAATTACCCCTCTTTTAAAATAAGTCCGTACTATATGCCCCATTACCTTGGGGCCATGGCAAGCTCAATATTGCACATGCTCATATAATGGGGGTATGCAAACCCCTTGTAATACAAGCTATCTTGAGGTTTTAATAAGAATGAGGCGAGTGAGAACATCAAACTCACTGGAATTTTATTTCGTGATCATTAACAAGAACGAATGGCAAAAATATGAAGCAAGTTTGATTCCCTTAGCATTTCACGAAAAAAACACTTATCTATATAAAATGATCATCTGTATCCAGTAAAAGAAGACATGTATGAATAAACCAATGAAGACCAGTGCAATCCCCCTTTCTGAAAAGGCCTATCAGACCATCCGTGCGTTAATTTTGGAAAATGAGTTCAGAGCTGGCGATCAAATTCTAGAGAAAGTGTTGGTAGAAAAACTCAACATTAGTCGAACCCCCATTCGTGAAGCATGTGTGCAACTTGAAAAAGAAGGTTTGATAGAAATCAGACCTAGACGAGGCATATTTATTAAGCCTATATCCGCTGCGGACATGAACGAAATTTATGACATCATGACGGCATTAGAAGCTCAAGCCGCTAAGATATTAGCTGAGAAGGTGGCAAATAAGACGATTACGGAAAAAGAGCTTAAGCAGCTTGAACTCCCTACATTGCGGATGGAAAAAGCATTACAACAAGACAATTTAAAAGAATGGGCCGAAGCTGATGAAGAGTTTCACCTGTGTCTATTAGAATTATGCGGAAATGTTCGCTTGAAGCAGGTGGTTCTTCAGTTCTGGGGTCAAGCCCATAGAGTGCGCTACTTTACACTTGAACTGCGTAATAAGCCCACAGATTCAACAGCTGATCATATTGCGGTAGTTGAAGCTATTAGAGCTGGCGATGCGAAAAAAGCAGGGGAAATACATAGCTTACACCGCCAGAAAGGTAAGCATAATCTACTCAGTATTATCGAAAAGTATAGGTTCGATCATCTATAGTGGCGAAATGCTATGTAGAAATATTTAAATACTCTCACCATCGTTAATTTCGAAGCCAAGATCGATGCACGCATCGATAACTTGTACGCCGTCAATACGGGATAACAATTGCTCTGCAGCCACTTTACCAATATTAAATCTCGGCGTAATGACACTTGCAAGTTTAGGAGAATAAAGCTGACCCATTTCATGCCCGTGCATTCCAGTAACTGCAAGCTCATCTGGAACGAGAATACCCTTTTTCTTACAGCTTAATAACACCCCCATGGCAACATCATCGTTGGTACAAATGGCGGCATCCACTTTGGGATGAACCCTAAGAATACTATCCAAAATTTCAGATCCTAAGCGGATTGACGAGACATCAGGAGAACGAAAGATCAAGGACTTAAGTCCGTGTTCGGTAATTGCTGCTTCATAACCTCTTTGCCTCAATATATCCCGTACATCCCCTTTCGCGCCAATATAGGCGATATTCTTGTATCCTTTTTGAATAAGCTTTTCTGTCATTTTTTGTGACGCTTGCATATTATTGAACCCGACAGCCTGCTGGATCGGGGGCGTGCAAGTGTCCATTATTTCTGTTACCGGAACACCAGATGAACTGATCATACGTAAAGTATTTGCAGTATGTACACTCTCAGACAAAATCAAGCCGTCCACATGATATCCGAGTAAAGAGCCTATTCGTTTTTCTTCAAGTTCTTTGGAATAGCTGTAATGAGCAATCATAATTTGATAACCCGCAGGCTCAGTAATCGATTCAATACCACGCAAAACTTCATCAAAAACATGATTAGATATTGATGGAAAAAGCACACCAATCGCATGGCTTTTCCCTTTCGATAAGATATTTGGGGCTCGGTTGGGAATGTAGCCTAATTTGCTTATCGCTGACTCAATTTCAATACGCGAAGATATTTTAACCAAATTTGGGTTCTTCATATAACGGCTGACGGTCATCTTCGTCATGCCAACTACATCAGCAATGTCTTGTAATGTCGTTCTTTTCGCTTTGTTTTTACTCATCTATCACATTCACTAATATTTTTATATCGGAAGTATTATCCACGCACAATAATCTATTAAATAACGACTGTCAGGAAAAGTCTCTTATGAAATAAACTATTGCTCAATAATTATGTTACTGGTAACTTATTAATGTATACATTAATGCCACCTAATTAAGACGACCCGCTCAACTTAGTTATTGGAGTGACTCAATATAAACCAAAGGGTGAGTCAGGCTTTCAAACCATGTTGGCTGTTAAATCATGTATGTAATGATTTTACTAACGATAAATCTAACCCGCTTCCTCAAGGAATTTTAAAAATGAAAAAGCTTTACTTACTTACCCTCTTTACTATGTCTGTTTTATTCTCACTATTTAGCCTAGCTGCTAATGATGTCCCTAAGTTCGATAAAGCTAAAGATTTGCTTTTATTAAACTTTGACCTCAAAACTGATGTAGATGACGTTCATACTATTGCCGCTCTAGACCTTATTTTAAAAGCCGATGCCTTTAAAAATATTAACTACTTTGCAGTCAGCGGCACCTACGGCGTCCAGGGAGGTTTGTATGTTCCAGCGAATTCGCTATTTGATTTAGTGTTCAAAAACAATTGGACCGATGCCCATTTACAACATAAAAAGGCACTTAGCGACACGTCTCAAAAAGTTGAGCAAGTGATCGCTTCAGGCGGACGGGTATGGGTTGCAGAAGCAGGTCAAAGTGATTTTACTCAAGAAGTTCTTCAGCATTTAGCTCAAGCGGACAAAGCACCAACTAAAGAACAATTCATTGTTGTTCAACACAGTACTTGGAACGAAAATGAGACCAGTAAAGATGCACTAGCTTATGTTAAAGCACATACCACTTACATAAAAGTGCCTGATGGCAATGCTGCAGAGAATGGCACCCCGGGCTTCAATAACACTTCTTACTCAGTAAAAAAACTTGAAGCGGACAATTTACCTTCGTCACAGGTATGGAAAACAGCTAACGTCATTAGTACCCAATATAATGGTGTAAACGGACGATACCAGAATGATAGTATTCACTATGGCGGCACTGACTTTTCAGACTTGGTAGAAGTAACCTGGCTCTTAGGCATCACAGATGTCGATACGGTTGATCAGTTTTTTACAAAATTCAACACTAAGCCGTAACCATGTTGACTTCTTTCACGCAATTACGACTTATTGCAGCTTTGCTGTATACCTGCAGTTTTATAGCTTTTGCATCACAAGAAACGTGGAGCAAGGTAGAAACCAATGGCGCATATTCAGTGCGCCATGAAGCTGGATTTATAGGCGTCAATAACAAGGGATACTTAATCGGCGGGCGGGGTATCAAGCCCGTTGATGAGTTCGATCCTAATTCGCTTAGTTGGCGCAACTTATCCCCCTCACCTATTGAACTTCATCACTTTCAACCTAGCGTATGGCAAGATCAAATTGTTATTGCGGGCGCCCTAACAGGTCAATACCCTAGTGAACAGCCAGTAGAGCATATCTATTTTTTCTCGCCTGAAAAAAATACGTGGCAACAAGGGGCCGCGATTCCTCGAGGAAGGCAAAGAGGTAGCACTGTAGCCATTGTAAACCAAGATATGCTTTATTTGATCGGTGGAATTACCAATGGTCACCTCGACGGTAACGTAAACTGGGTTGATAGCTTAGATTTACGAACCCAAAAATGGACTGTTTTACCCAACGCCCCCCATTCTCGCGATCACGCTCAAGGGGTATTGATAGACAATAAAATCTATGTGGTTGGTGGGCGGCGAACGTTAGGTGCGCAAAATAAAGTATTTGAGTTAGTTGAAGAAAAGGTCGATGTATTCGATATACCGAGTCAAACATGGACGACTCTCTCTCAACCGCTGCCAATACCTAGAGCGGGTCTTTCCGTGTACGCTGAGCATAACAGCTTCATCGCGGTAGGCGGAGAAAGTGCCAACCCAAATAAAGCTCATGAGGAAGTTCATCGCTACGATATATCGCAAAATAAATGGTCATCAGGGCAATCTTTGATACACGGTAGACACGGTAGTGGCGTCATAAAGATGAACGGATACCTATGGATTGCATCAGGGTCGGGAATGCAAGGTGGCTCACCCGAATTAGATTCAGTTGAACGCATACAGGCTGACAAGATCTTTAAATAGCCCTACGTTTTAATTGAATCAAACTTTAGTTATATAGAACGATTCTGACCGTTAAAACAACCGCTACTAAGGGATTGCTACACTAGCTCATAAGATGAAATACGCTTATGAGCTTTTCTCTTAACAGCAGAAAAATAAAAGCTTATCTCACCAGCCAACACATCTATTACTCTTAACATAGTCGTTTAAACCCATTTTTCATTGCTCCGCTCATTATGAAACGCCTAACGGCTTAGCAACCTGTGCCTCGATGGTTGATGTATTCGCTGACCGAAATAATAAATGCATTATGGAAAGACATTTAACCTTTATGTTAGTTATTCATACTGGCGACACGACTTGAAATGTTACCGGGAACATTTTAGTGTTGTTGATATATTAATAATGTAAAAAAATTGTTTTTCCATTTAATTTTGGCTGAACAATATTTAACTGATAAAGGGACAAGTTTGGTGCAAATGATTAGTAATCCAATTATTAAAGGGTTTAATCCTGACCCTGTCATCTGCCGCCAAGATGATGACTATTATATTGCCACTTCCACATTCGAATGGTTTCCTGGGGTACGTATTTACCACAGCAAGAACATGCAAGACTGGAAGTTAATAGCGCAACCTCTCAATCGTATCAGCCAGTTAGATATGAAAGGTATCCCTAATTCAGGTGGCGTTTGGGCCCCCTGTTTAACTCACCATGATGGTCTTTTTTGGTTAGTTTATTCAAATGTAAAAAGTGTCGAAAGCCCATGGAAATGCGGCGATAACTTTTTGGTAACCGCACCAAAAATAGAGGGACCTTGGAGTGAGCCAATTCAGCTCCCATTTGCTGGATTTGATCCCTCTTTATTTCATGATGTATCAGGTAAGAAATATATTACCTATCGAGAATGGGGTCCTCGCCATCATAGTAACCCTCACAATTATATTGTATTGCAAGAGTATTTTCATGATACGCAAAGTCTGTCTGAAAAAAGCAGCATTATATTCACCGGTACGAAAAGAAAACTAACAGAGGCGCCACATATTTATCAGGTCGGTGACTATTACTATCTCTTCGTTGCTGAAGGCGGAACTGCATACGATCATGCTGTCACGGTACTTCGTAGTACCGAATTAGAAGGGCCTTATGAGCTACATCCTGACGAGACGATTTTAACCAGTGCTCACATGCCCGAACATGAATTGCAAAAAGCGGGGCACGGCGCGATGCTGCAAACCCATAACGGCGAGTGGTACATGGTTTTTTTGGTCGGTCGCCCAATAAATAGTAATTCGCAAACCGAAGAAAAAAAATCAATGGGCTATTGTCCGTTAGGCCGCGAAACAGCGATTGATAAAATTGAATGGCGTGATAACTGGCCATATGTTGTTGGTGGCCAACATGCTAAATCAGCGATACCCGCCCCTCAATTTTTAACTACAAACGACTCGTCAAATGAAACGTTCATTGATCGATTCAACACATCCAAGCTGGATGCAGAATGGCAAACACTTCGAGTGCCATTTAGTGATGAAATAGGAGAGTGTTCGCCAGACAATGAATGCTTAAGGCTATTTGGTAAAGAGCCTCTTATCTCGCAATTCACCCAAGCAACAATTGGACACAGATGGAAAAATTTTCAGTTTGATGCGCTGACCAGTATGTCATTCAATCCTGTAAATCCCCAACAAAATGCAGGTATTGCTTGTTACTACAACACGCAAAATTGGATTTATTGCTTTATAGATTTTGATAGCGCTCTTGGTTCGCGCAGCCTAAAAATAATCCAGCTTGATAATAATGAAGCAAAATATTTTTTATACGACTCCCCTATCGTACTACCCGCATCTCAAGATCCAATATCCCTTAAAGTAAGTGTTAGAACTCAAACACTGTCTTTTAGCTACGCCTTAGACGGGAAAAACTGGTGCCCTATCGACTTGTCATTTGAAGCGTGGAAATTATCCGATGATTACGTCAAAGGTAAAGGCTTTTTCACCGGAGCCTTTATTTGTTTGCATTGCAGTGATTTAAGCAACAGAGGTATTCATGCTGACTTCCATCACTTTGAATACCTTCCCCTCACTTCTAGTAACAATTTAACAAAAGATATAGACCATGACCGCACATAAAAAAACGCGCTTTCGCTCTCAAGATTGGTTCGACAACAAAGAACACATAGACCTCACCGCTTTATATTTAGAGCGCTTTATGAATTATGGCATTACGCCAGAAGAGCTACGCTCAGGTAAACCTATTATAGGCATCGCGCAATCAGGTAGTGATCTTGCCCCTTGTAATCGAATTCACGTAGAACTTGCCGCTAGGGTAAAAGACGGTATTCGCGCTGCTGGCGGTATACCTATTGAGTTCCCAAGTCATCCCATTTTTGAAAATTGCCGACGTCCGACAGCCGCATTAGATAGAAACCTTGCCTATCTGGGCTTGGTAGAAATATTGTACGGCTACCCAATTGACGGTGTGGTATTTACAACCGGATGTGACAAAACCACACCCTCTAGTCTTATGGCTGCTTCTACTGTGGATATTCCATCAATCGTCTTATCTGGCGGTCCAATGTTAGATGGTTGGCATAATAATGAATTAGTCGGATCTGGCACTGTGATCTGGCGCTCAAGAAAACGACTCGCAGCGGGTGAAATAGACGAAGAAGAATTTCTCAATTTAGCCATGAGTTCAGCGCCTTCAGCTGGACACTGCAATACGATGGGCACGGCCTTAACAATGAACTCGGTAGCAGAAGCACTGGGTATGTCTCTAACCGGTTGTGCAGCTATTCCTGCTCCTTATCGAGAGCGAGGACAAATAGCCTATCGTACTGGTGAGCGTATTGTAAAAATGGTCTACGAAGACCTCGTCCCTTCACGTATTCTCACGCGAGCCGCTTTTATCAACGCAATGAAACTTATTGCGGCTATTGGCGGTTCTACGAATGCGCAGCCCCACCTTATGGCAATGGCAAAACATGCTGGTGTTGAAATAAATGCTCAAGATTGGAATGACCTCGCCAGACCCATTCCATTGTTAGTAAATGTACAACCTGCAGGAGAATTTCTCGGAGAGCGCTTTCATCGAGCTGGCGGTGTGCCAGCCGTATTATGGGAGTTACTTGAAGCAGGCGAGTTAGATGGAGATGTTCTGACCGTATCAGGTGACTTATTGAAGCACAATTTACAAGGGAAACAAGCCAGCGATAGAGCTGTTATCAAAGCCTTTGACGCTCCCATGTTAAAAAATGCAGGATTCGCCGTACTCTCGGGTAATTTTTTCGATTTTGCAATAATGAAAACTAGCGTTATATCCCCTGAATTCAAACAACGCTTTCTATCACAACCGGGCAGTGAAGGTATATTTAACGCAAAGGCGGTGGTGTTTGAAAATGCTGAGGATTACCATAAAAACATCAATGACCCGACATTAAAAATTGACGCTTCATGCATTCTGGTATTGCGTGGCGCAGGCCCTGTAGGCTGGCCTGGCTCAGCAGAAGTTGTCAATATGCAACCCCCAAATTATCTAATCGAACAAGGGATAACGAGTTTACCCACGCTGGGCGACGGTAGACAATCTGGTACTTCTGACAGCCCCTCTATCTTGCATGTTTCTCCTGAAAGTTCCACCGGTGGGGGCCTCGCCTACATTGAAACCGGCGATATGCTGCGTATCGATTTGGTCAATGGAAAATGTGACGTTGCTTTGAGCAACGAAGAAATGACATTGCGTAAACAGAACAAGACGCTCTCTACACCTGTATCAGACACCCCTTGGCAAGAAATTTATCGCAGTACAGTCAGTGACCTTTCTCAAGGCGGCGTCATAGAATTGGCCACAAAATACCAGAAAATCTCACACAAATTGCCTCGTCACAACCATTAGCATGGCATTCTTTATTAAAAGGTTTTTGTAAATGAATATAGTAAAATATCTACCCGAAGACGGGTTTGCTGGGACATTGATTGCCAGAGTTTGGCTTCCCGAATCATCTAACAATACTATTGCGGGACCTACGCCTGTTTGGTTGTCACAATCAGGCGTGTATGACTTATCTAGGATAGCCCCCACATGCTCAGCATTATTAGATAAAGGGATATCCAAAGCAGACTTAAAAGAGAATGCGTTGCCGTATCTTGGCAGCGTTGAAACACTCTTTACTAACTCTCTGGAAAAGCCGCTAGATAAAGCATATTTACACTTACTATCACCGTTTGATTTACAAGCAATTAAAGCCTGCGGTGTGACGTTTGTAGGCTCCATGCTCGAACGTGTAATAGAAGAAAAAGCAGGGGGCGACCCGAAAGTGGCTCAAGCCATACGCCACAAAATTACGCATACGATAGGTACTTCGGTTGATAATTTAATACCCGGCTCAGTTGAAGCTGAAGAGTTAAAACAAGTGCTGCTAAAAGAAAATATGTGGTCACAATACCTTGAAGTTGGTATTGGGCCTTATGCTGAGGTGTTCACTAAAGCACAACCTCTATCTTCGGTTGGTTTTGGTGCTGATATAGGCATTCATCCAATATCAAGCTGGAATAACCCTGAACCAGAAGTCGTTTTAGCGGTAAACAGTCGAGGAAAAATAGTCGGTGCCACCTTAGGTAATGATGTCAACCTTCGAGATATTGAAGGCCGCAGTGCTTTACTGTTAGGTAAAGCAAAAGACAATAATGCTTCATGTGCCATTGGCCCCATCATTAGATTGTTTGATGACACTTTTAGTCTCGCCCAGCTTAAATCTGCTCAAGTAAAACTTAACGTCAGTGGAGCACAAGACCACTATCAACTTGATGCTACCAATGACATGACAAAAATCAGTCGCGACGTTGAAGATCTAGTTTCCCAAACGATCTCCGACTGCCACCAATATCCCGACGGGCTAGCCTTATTTACCGGCACCTTGTTTACCCCCACTCAAGACAGAGATGAAGAAGACAAAGGGTTCACCCATAAACCCGGTGATATTGTCAGTATCTCTGCACAAAAACTCGGTTCGTTAGTTAACACAGTGCACTTTTCAAATGAAATTCCGCCTTGGGAATTTGGTATTAGTGCATTAATGAACAATCTCGCGCAACGTAACTTAATATAGGAGTCTATTTATGACCCAAATCAATCAACAGTCTTACATAGCCGGTGAATGGGTTTCCCCAACTGGGCCTGCTTTTCGCCCTCAAAATCCTGCCACCTCTGAGCTGTTAAGCACATTCCATAACTGTCAGAGCAACGAAGTAAGCACCGCAACGAGTGCTGCTTGGGATGCATATCTTCAGTTTTCTCTTATACAGCCCAAAAAACGCAGTGAATTCTTAATTGCTATTGCTGAGGAAATCCAAGCATTAGGCGACGATTTGCTTACTCTTTGTAACGAAGAATGTGGCTTGGGTTTACCAAGATTAACTGGAGAGCGAGCTCGCACGGTCAACCAAATTAATGCTTTTGCTGAAATAGTAAAAGAGAGCAGCTGGGTTCAAGCCAGCATAGATACGGCTGAGCCACAAAGACAACCATTGCCCAAACCCGACCTGCGCAAGATGCTAAAGCCCATAGGACCTATTGCGGTATTCGGTGCTTCTAACTTCCCGTTTGCATTTGGCGCCCTTGGTGGTGACACTATATCAGCGCTAGCAGCGGGTAACCCTGTAGTCCTAAAGGGACACCCTGCCCACCCTACAACAAATGAACTGTTTGCCCGAGCAATTGACAACGCCATTACGAAATGTGGAATGCCCAAAGGTATATTCTCGTTACTACAAGGCGACGAAATTTCGCTCTCGGTGCAACTAGTCACCGATCCTCTTATTCAAGGTGTTGGCTTCACCGGATCGTTACAAGGCGGCCGTGCAATCATGAATGCAGCAGCCAATCGCGATACCCCTATTCCAGTGTATGCCGAAATGGGTAGCACTAATCCAATGTTTTTCACCCACAATATTCTGCAACAGAGCTCCAATGATTTAGCTAACAAACTAGCCGCGTCAGTATGCATGGGCTCAGGCCAATTCTGTACATCTCCTGGTATCATTGTTATCCAAAAGCATCCAAACTTTATTGAGACTTTAACACAAGGGCTTAATAACCAACCCAGAACCCCAATGTTGAACAAGAACATCGGCTCTGCTTTTGTTAAAGGGGTAAAGCGTTTCATCGGTTACGATGATATTCAATGGCTTAACAAACAAGATGATGCCTTGAACGAGCCTCTCATGCCTGCAAGTGTGTTGCTAAAAACATCCGCGGCAACATTCTTAAATAATGAGGCCATGCAGAGCGAAATATTCGGACCAGCAACGTTACTCGTCGAATGTGACAGCGAGCAGCAAATGTTGGCCGTAGCTAACGCATTAGAAGGAAACCTGACGACTTCAATTCATGCCACAGAGCAGGACCAATCATTCATTAATGAACTATTACCTGTATTAGAGCAAAAGGCTGGCAGAATTATATTTAACGGTTTTCCTACTGGCGTAGAAGTTTGCGGATCGCAGCACCATGGCGGTCCTTATCCGGCATCATCAAACGCAGCGTCGACCAGCGTCGGAATCGATGCCATACATCGATTCGCTAAATTTGTTGCCTATCAGGATACGCCGGCTTACTTGTTACCTCAGGCGTTAGCGGACGAAAATCCGTATAAAATAGTCCGTCGCGTTAACGGTTGCTTTACAGCTTCGCCAATTAAGCAATGATAGCTTGAGCACATTAATGTCTAGCCCTCAAATAGAACATCTGAGTAAGTATCGCCTTGGCGAAGCCGTTGTCTGGTCCACTGCTGAACAAGCAGTGTACTGGACAGATATTTTCGGCAAAGTTATTTTTCCAAAGAAAAATCAGGGAGGCACTAAAAGCTGGATATTAGAAAAAAGCTTAACGAGCTTAGGATTTACAAAAACAGGTGAGTTGGTTGGAACATTCGTCGATGGTTTATATAAATTAGATTTAGCTTATGGTGCACATCAACTCATCTCCTCACCAGCGTTGAACTATGACGATGTAAGGTTCAATGATGGCGCGGTTGATACACATGGATATTACTGGGCGGGCACTATGCACATGCTAGATCCGGTCAATAATCCAGTTGGGCAGCTATTTCGTTTTCATCCAAACCAGAAATTTGCAGTGCAAGACTACGGTTTTCATGTGCCCGATGGTCCCTGCTTTAGCAAAGATGGGAAATGGATGTTCCACACCGACACGCTTGTCAGGCAAACCATTTTCAAATGTGAATTAACCCCAAATGGGGAAATGTTGTCACGTCGCAGATTTGTGCAAATTCAACAACAGGGGACTTACCCCGATGGTATGACTTTAGATGCTGAGGGAAATTTATGGGTCGCACTCTGGGGCGGATGGGGAGTGAATCAATATTCACCAGACGGCAAGCTAATCAAACACATTAGGCTGCCCGTATCCCAAGTCACTAAATGTATATTTGGCGGCGCAGACATGAATACCTTATTTATTACTAGCGCATCAGAGTATCTGCAACCTGAAGATGTAATTGCCCAACCTATAGCTGGAGCCCTATTTTCATCAAAGACAAATACACAAGGATATGCCGAGAATGCATTTTCAATAATGTAACTGGCCACGCCAACCGACTAAACGAGTGGCACGAAAACGTGCCAATAATAATTATCCACGTAAAGGAAAGGGTGACATGGGATCCACGGTTAAACTAACCACAAAAGAAAAAATAGCCTACGGCCTAGGGGATACCGGAAGTAACATAGTATTTCAGGTCGTGATTAATTTCATGATGTTCTTCTACACAGATGTTTTTGGGATAACGGCAGCTGCTGCGGGCACTTTAATGCTGGTCGTTCGGGCTTTCGATGCCATCACTGATCCTTTAATGGGCGCTATAGCCGATAGAACAAAATCGCGCTGGGGTCGTTACCGTCCATACTTACTATGGATGGCAATTCCGTATGGATTATTAGCCGTCATCGCATTCACCACACCCGACACCACTGAATCTAACAAGCTTATATATGCGTACATAACCTACGCACTCATGATGGTCGCTTACACTGCCATTAACATACCTTATTCAGCGTTAGGTGGCATACTTACCAGTGACATTCGAGAACGTGCATCGGTACAGTCATGGCGCTTTGCTATGGCAAAAGCGGGTGGTCTTATTATCGCCGTTTTAACCCTGCCACTTGTCGCTTTTTTTGGAAACGGAGATGATCAACTTGGCTTCTCTTTAGCTATGGTGGTTTTGTCTGTCATCGCTATCATATGTTTTGTTGCCTGCTTTGCTTATACCCGAGAACGAATGACTCACTCTTCAGAGCCCGTCCCAGTGAAGAAAGACATCGGCGCTGTGCTGCATAATGATCAATGGTGGGTAGTAGCGCTTATTACGTTTGTACTGCTGGCGACCGTCGCAATGCGTGGAGGTGTTATGCCCTACTACGTAAGCTATTATTTACAAACTGAATCTTTGGTTGGCACCTTTGTTACTGTCAGCATGATTGGGGGAATTTTCGGGGCGTTTATGGCGAATTGGGGCAGTAAAATTATGTGCAAAGTTAAGCTCATGAAACTTGCTTGTGTGGGTATCGCGCTAACGAATATTATTTTGTATTTTGTCCCTCAAGACTTAATGTATGTCGCGCTAACCATCACCTTACTAACGCAATTTTTTCATATGATTTTAATTCCCATGCTGTTTTCGGCGATACCTGACACAGTAGATTATTGTGAACACAAAAGTGGTTATGGTCCGATGGCCATGAGTTTTTCAGGTCATCTTCTGAGCTTAAAATTTGGTATAGCAATAGGGGGAGCGCTAACAGGCTGGATTTTGGCAGGTTATGGCTACCAACCGAATATTCAGCAATCAGAATCAGCCCTAGACGGTATTCGCATTATTTTCGCCGCAAGTCCGGCTATTGGTGCTCTGATTTGCTTAGCTCTATTGTTTTTTTATAAATTAGACGATAAATGGTCTAACTCCTTACAAATATCAAAAGGCCAAGCGTAATGATATTGCTCATGTGGATAGACGACGTATTCATGGATACTAAATCACGTAGTACATTAGAGCAGTATGCAAGAGCCTACAACATAATGCTTACTACAGATATGCAACAAGTGCTGCAATGCGCTAACGATATTGAAGTCGTCCTAGGAGACTTTCCTCGTCAGGAATTATCATCGTTGCCAAATCTACGCTGGTTTCAGCAATTTGGCACTGGCGTAGAATGGCTACAAGATTACCCTGAATTAGTGCATAAACCTTTCTTACTAACCAATTGTTCTGATGGCCACTTCGATGTCGTTGCAGACCATCTGATGGCGTTGGTTTTGGGCGTATTGCGCGGCATACCTACAGCGGTTAGAAATCAGCAACAGGCTAATTGGCAGCAGACTAGTTTGACTGAGTGTGACTCTTTATTCCAAATTCGAGGTAAAATAGTGCTGATTGTTGGGCTTGGCTCAGTTGGTATAGCCATCGCGGCGCGCCTAAAAGCATTCGGTGCCCATGTCATTGGCATAAGACGCGATCCTACGAAAGCCAGCGACAACGTAGATGAAGTTTATCCATTAGATAAACTAAATGAAGTGGCCAAAGTAGCTAACATTGTCGTTTCTTGCCTACCTCGAACGACCCAAACTTATCATCTATTTAATGAGCATTTTTTTGCCTGTATGAAAAAACCTGCTTTCTTTTTTAACATTGGTAGAGGGAGCGCTGTTAATGAAGATGATTTAGCAGACGCGCTAACAACAGGTACTCTTTATGGTGCGGGCATAGACGTTTGTTCACAAGAGCCACTAGAGAAAGACTCTCCTTTGTGGGCCCTTGACAACTTATTGATCACGCCACACATCGGAGGTACTTACGATCAGGTGATTGAGACTTGGCGGGATGTTGCTTTAGATAACTTACAACTTTATACGACTGAGCAGCCACTGAGAAATCAAGTAACAAAGGCGTCTGGTTACTAATTTACCATGACGCCTAGCTAAGCTTTTTAGGGATAGCTTAATCCGTTTTTGAATCAAAATTCCAATGTGCGGGAGCCTCTCCCGCCACAGTTCCATTTAAAATGGCAACGGACTCCCCTAACAAACAACCGAAGTACAAAGTGCGTCGCTCTAGACCACCAAACGCCAAGGAGCTAATATTCTTAAAAACCTTACTTTTTGCGGTACTAAGATGGGTACTGTTCATTTCCCCTAGCATGAAAGCATCTTCAACCCAATTGACATGACTTTCCTCTACATCTTGCACCACAAGGTCCACGCGAGATGTTTTTGGATCTACCTTTAGAATACTATTACTGACAATACTGGTTATCCAAAGTACACCGCTTTCATCCATGGTTAGTCCATCCGGGAAAATCCCCTTTTCGTACTGCGCAACGATACGTCTATTACACAGGTTATTCCTATCGTCAATATCGAACGCTAGCGTTTGGCGCGCAAACGTCGCATTAGCATAAAGCGTTTGGCCATCTCGCGTGACATACACTTCGTTGGTATACCCAATGTTATCTGCCACAATTCGCGCCCCACGAGCATCTACCAACACGATAAATCCGTCGGCAATATCTCGCCTATATCCATTCGCTCGAGGTGACTGTCGTGTGCTGACAGTAATCCAGAGACGATCTTGATGGTCAAGCATAATAAAATTAGTAGGAGGTAGTGCTTTCCCTTCAATTTCGGTTAAAAAAGGTTCTATCTTATTGTCTCGATATACACGGTATATACCCCCGCTGTCATCACCTAGGTGAGCAACCAAAAAGCTACCATCCGCTAACATACAGATGCCATTAGGTTTAAGTTTGCCTAGACCGTCTACGTCCCCACCGCCCATAAACTGAATATGTCCAGATGATGATATTTTAGTAACGCCGCCACGAAAGTCAGAGACATATAAATTACCCGCCTTCGTTGCTAACACACATTCAGGTCGCACAAGTCCAGAGCCTAAAAACTCCACATTATTTATCGACAAACTGCTCATGATGTTATCTTAATACTCGGATGCAAATATAAATCAATGCAGCTGCGCTGTTCATGTGACTGATATATGGCTTGTTCAACCAAGATATTGTGTAAATATTCAACGCCTTGGTTTTCCAGTGGATTGCCACGGAGATAATGATCTACAATGTGCTTTATCGTTTGGTAAACACAGTCCCCACCAAAATTTTCGTCTTGCCACTCGTAATGTATTTCGTTGCTGATTTGCTCGTTTATTTTTCGAAACCATATTCGTCCTTCACCATCAATATTTAATGTGCCCTGCGTTCCTGCTATTTGGCATTCGCCCATAGTGCGGCGCAAATTGGTACTGTTATGATCCAGTAAGCGATTTCCATCTAAAATAGCTTGTAAGTTACCGCTAAATTGAAAGATAACGATGCCCGCATCTTCACCTTTTATAACGGGATTACAACGGCGAAGTTGGGCATAGACAGAGTTGGGTTCGCCGAAGAAATAGCGGAAAACATCAACTATATGTATACCGGTTTCGTGGATCAAAAACTTCGGCATATCTTGAAAATAAGCCTGGCGTGCTAAATAAGCATCTTTCCCCTGACCATCTCCCGGTCTAAGATTGAATTGGACATTTAGTATTTGCCCTAGAATCCCACTGTCGATCACTTCTTTGGCTTTTCGGATCCAAGGCATAAAACGAAAATTTTCATGTATAACGAGCTTAATCCCCGCCTCTCGCGCTATCGCTACCATTTGCTGAGCTTGCTCAACATTCTCGCCAAATGGCTTTTGACAACATACGTCAATCCCTAACTTGGCAGCTATAGTCACAGCGTTAAGATGGGTTACAGGTGGGGTAATAATATCCAAAAAGTCCGGTTTGAGTTCAAGCAGCATCACTTCTAAGTTCTGATAATAATGCTCAATTTGGTAGGTCTCTGAGAAACTCTTTGCTTTTTCTATGTCTCGGTTGCATACACCGACGAGTCTGACATTATCTAGTCGATTCCATGCTTCGTAATGAAATTGACTAAAATACCCTGTGCCTGAACAGGCTACTCGCAATACGTTATTTATCATTTACAACACCTTGATTTTGTATGTCGTCTACTTACGATTTGCACGTCTAAAAAAGCGGTTCACAAATGCAGAGCTACCACGTCGAACTAAAGGAATTTGGATTGCACAGAAGCCCACAATGATCATCAGTAAAATAACGGCAACGGGTCTGTCGAATAACGGCCAAAATGAACCATCAGATAACATCAAAGCGCGTCTAAGGCTCTCATCTGCCATGCTCCCCAGCACTAAACCAATCACGAGTGGTGCTAAGGGAAACTTCATTTCACTTAAAAAATAGGCACAAACGCCCACAGGCAACATGATGTAAAGGTTAAAAATGTTGATACCTAAAGAGTACGCACCCATTACGCACAACACACCGACCACAGGAATAAATAATGGAGGCGGCACCTGCAATAGCTTAAGCACTTGCTTAGCTAGCAACATACCATTTGCCCACATCGCCAACGATGCCAAAAAAAGAATCGCTGTCACTTCTAGTAGAAAATTGGGATGATCAATCTCAATGGTTGGCCCAGGGGTAATGCCATGCAACAGTAAAGCGCCCAATAGCATCGCGGCTGGTGGGCTACCAGGTATGCCCAAGGTTAGCAGTGGGATCAATGCCCCGCCTACACACGCATTATTGGCCGTCTCGGATGAAACGATAGCCGCTTCAGCCCCCTGACCAAATTTCTTTTGCTCTTCAGGATTGGATGTTTTTTTAGCAACGCTATAGCTCACCCATCCCGCAATATCTTCTCCAATGCCCGGCACTGAACCAATACCTACGCCGACACAGGCAGAGCGAAATATATGCTTAATATTGCGCTTGATAACAGCAAGCTCAGGCAGCACGCGAGATAATTTGGTGAGTTTGCCTAATGTTTCTCGATCACTCAATACACGGATAACTTGAGGTATTCCAAATACCCCAATCAATACAGGAACAATTTCAAGCCCACTGTCGAGCTGGCTTTGCTCAAACGTATAGCGTGGAAAATATTGCAGCGAATCACGACCAATTGTGGACAAAAATAATCCTAAGAAACCCGCTATCCAACCTTTTATAACGAGATCTTGACTGGTAATGGAGCCGCTAATAATAATGCCGAATAAAGCTAATAAGAAAAATTCCCAAGACGTAAACTGCAGAGCGACAGTGGCAATAGCAGGGGATAAAACCACTAAGAAAACCAGACCAATAAGTGTACCAATCAGCGAAGCGGTAGTCGTTAAGCCTAATGCCTTTGCCCCTTCTCCGCGTTTAGCCATCGGGTATCCGTCCAACGCAGTAGCAGCGGCAGCGGGGGTGCCGGGAATATTCAAAAGGATAGCCGGGTAGGACCCCCCATATACCGCGCCCACGTACATACCCAACAGCGATATAAGAGCGGTATCTGTGTTTAAGCTATACGTTAAAGTAGTTAATAAGGCGATACCTAAGGTGGCGGTTAGTCCCGGCATCGCCCCAAACAAAATCCCAATAAAGCTCGAAGCAAAAAGTATTAACAAATTGCTGGGCTGTGAAACTAAGTCAAAAAGAATACTAAAAAACTGTAAAAACTGGTCAATCATAGTCATCAACCTCCTAAAATATCGTAGACGAGATAATTCAGAAAACTCGAAACAGTGCCATATTCAACAGGCATAGGCACATAAAGTAAGAAACTAAAAGCACAAATTAAGATCAAGGGTATCAACAAGCTGTATACCCAAACTTTGAGCAGCTTAGCTGGCTCATCCTTTAAATTAATCACACTGGCGAGTAGCAATACACATAACGCAGCAGCACAGCATAAGTCGTTGATCAAAATAAGTGGTTCATCGACAATACTGTCAGCTAAAAACCAACTAAAAACGTCACTGTTTACACTTCGAACACTCAGCAGGGTTAATGCCAGCGGGAAGTGGATATACAGAACCCCACGCCACATTCCAGTCAGTTGCAGGTAAAACCTGAGAATAAGCGATAGCAAGAATAAACACGTGGTCAAATAGAAGTCAGCCGAAGGAATGTAAACGTAAACATAGACACATAAAAGGAGGATGACATACCACTTATCTTGGTTTTTTCGATCCTTAAAATTTTTGGTGCCTCTACTGGCAGTCGGAGCATTAAAGTAATCGCACTCCTTCCACATTTTTATAATCAATATCCCGCTCAGTACGATTAATATACTGAGCACCAATAGTGGAAATAAGGCCGGTGAGACATACCACTGATTTTCTACACCACCGTATGAGCCAGTCATTGGAAACGATAATGTATGCACAAAAAGGGTGACACTAATTATCAGTAACACTAACCCAACTTTAAAATTCGCACGAGCTAATGCACGGCTTGTCTCGTCCATTTCTGCGACATGGTGAATTTCCTGTGTCATATCAATTTGGTCGCGAAATATTGAGCGATTCAGGTGACACCTTGTTGGCATTAAGTGCTTCTAAGGACCACGCGAAAAGCGACTCTAAGCGAGAAAATTCTTGCTGTGCAGGTTCACCATACAAACCGTCCAACTGATAATAGTTCAGCCGTGCCCAGTCTTTAACCTCAGATGAATCCATTGCTTTGTTAAAAGCATCAGCGAGTTGACGTTTGACTACTGCAGACGCCTTATTATTAACAGCAAAGCCAATCGCTTGACTAATAGGCAAGTTTTTCGATAACTCAGGGAATTCGATAAAAGCACTAGGAACCTTTATGCCATCTAGCATCTCAAACGGTTCGGGATGCAGCATAGCTAATGGTCTTAATTTATTACCTCGAATTAATTGGGCTTGTTCGGCCATTGACGTAATAACTAAATCGACTTCGCCAGTTATCGCAGCAGTTTGCGAGGGAGCTGACCCAGAGTAAGGGATAAAGCTCAAATCAATATCGGCTATTTTACTGAGTTCCAGTAAATGTAAATGATGATTACTGCCCAATCCTCCTGCACTTGCTCTTAGGCTCCCGGGAGACTTTTTAGCTGCAGCTACCAACTCAGCAAGTGAGTGGTAGGGCGAGTCAGCTTTAACAGATAATACATCTGGAGAACTTCCCACAATGAAGGGATACCACACATCGAATTTCTCTCTCCATCCACCATTAACCGCAGCAGATACATTCGAACTTGCCAGACCAACCAAATTATATCCATCGGGGCGTTTTCTTAAAGTGGAGCTCATGCCGATTGAACCAGACACCCCACCCGCTTTATTAGTAACATTGATACGCACACCGAGTTCTTTCGACATTTCAGCCATGATTACCCGATTTACCGCGTCAGTTCCGCCACCAGCGGACCAAACAACAGTCGTTGTAATCGGTCGCTTAGGGTAGGCCTGCTGAGCATCGGCCTCATCGCTGATAAATAGAAAAAATAATAAAGATATAAGTAACGTTCTTAGCATAATAGTTCTCCGTGTCGTTGCCTTAGTGAAGAGTGTGCTATATCAATGGTTAGTGGCGTTTGCGAATAATCAATAGTCAGCCACGATAGCCATTTAAAGCTTATCGATTTCCGCCAAGATACTTAGCGTGATTTCATCAGTTCCACAAGCACCACCTAGTTCATAAGGAAGGATATTTGAACTCGCATAAGCATTCTCAACTGCCGTATTGATCAATTGACCAGCCTGAATTGCTGCCGCGTTATCATATTGACTCCCTAACCAATCCAGCATTAATGCGCCTGACAAAAACATAGCGGTAGGGTTCGCTTTCCCCTGCCCAATAATGTCTGGAGCGCTTCCATGACAGGGTTGAAAAACAGCATTATGTTCACCAATATCAGCAGACGGTGCCATGCCCATTCCTCCCATCAAACCAGCACCAAGATCTGATAGAATGTCGCCAAACATATTCTCAGTGACCATGACATCAAAAATCCATGGTTTACTCACCATCTGCAAAGCAGCAGCGTCGACATACACGTGATCGGCCTCTATCTCAGTATGCTTGCTGGCTATTTCATTGAATATTTGGCGCATAAAATAGAACGAACCTAACACATTCGCTTTATCCACACAGGTCACCTTTCCTATATAGCCTTTATGTTTTCTTCTTTTTGCAAAATTAAACGCAAAGTCGAATAACCGCTCACAACCTTTGCGACTTATTTTTTGTGTATCAAAAGCGGCTTCATCAGCCCCTTCACCTTTAATAGTGAAGTTACTTCGGCTAGCAAAAAGTCCTTCTGTGCTTTCGCGGATCAATACAAAATCTAAATTCTTAGCACGCTCATCTTGCAGAGGTAAAGGTAACCCTGGTAGCGTTTTTACTGGCCGAACACCGGCGAAAAGATCAAGCTTTTCACGTAGCTCCAACTGCGGGGCAATTTCTCGGCCATCGGGGTATCGAATACTTGGCATCCCCATACAGGCTAATAATGTTGCATCTGATTGTCGAGCGTGTTCTAACGCTTCGTCAGGAAGAGATACGCCAGTCTTTTTATAGTATGCCGCCCCAGCCTCAAAAGAGATAAAATTTAGGGTAAATCCTCCCACTTTTTCGGCCACTTTATTTAGTAAGTCGATACAAGGAGGCGTGACCTCATGTCCAATACCATCGCCTGGAAATACTGTAATCGTGAATTGCGTTTTGCCGCTCATGTTAGCCCCAATTTTTTTAAATTATTAAGTGTTAATGCTTGCTAATCGAGACGCTTTTGATCACCGCAACTAGCATTTCATCATCGTTTCGATAATGTGTTTTAAAGCTTTCTCATCGTCATTTAAGCTGCTTAATTTATCCGTCACTTCCCTTATTAATCTGAAATACCTTTAGGTTGTTGGCGATAACAATTACCTGCGTTTCTAAACAGCTTCAACCCATCTTCAAGACACATTGTTTATGCTTACTTTTAGTAGCGATAGGTATTGCAAATCAATCAATGTATAAGTTAACCTTAACTCAATGTATACATTAATTTAAAATTAGTGACATGATGAAGTCAATGTATATTTTTGTTAATTGTCACTTAGATGGAAAAAAGCGTTATGAAAAATCACCTACAGAAACCCATCCTTGGTTGTATCGCTGATGACTTTACAGGGGCGTCAGATTTAGCCAGCTTTCTGGTAAATAGTGGCTTAAGAACCCTGCAACTGAACCGCATGCAAGTTGACTCTGATCTAGAGTTGGATGGTTATGACGCTATAGTAATCGCGCTAAAGACTCGTACTGTAGATGCTCATACTGCCGTCGAAAAGTCCCTCGCCGCCTTACATTGGCTTCAAGGATTGGGATGTCGAAAGTTTTACTTTAAATACTGCTCAACATTTGATTCAACGCCTGATGGAAATATTGGCCCAGTAATAGACGCTTTACTTGATTCCCTAGAGCTTCAAAGTACGATTGTTTGTCCAGCACTTCCTGTTAACGGGAGAACTGTGTATATGGGGCACCTTTTTGTCGGGGATGCGCCCTTAAATGAGAGCTCCTTAAAAGATCACCCTTTAACGCCCATGAAAGACTCCTCTGTCGTACGTCTTATTGAAGCTCAAGGGAAAGGTAAAGCGGTTAATATTCCCTATTATTGTATCGAAGGAGATGAGGCGTCTCTTAGGCAATCTTTACTTGATGCTGCACAAAAATATCGATATATCGTGTTAGATACCCTAAGTACTACGCATTTAGAACGCATCGGGCGCAATGTAGAAGCATTCACGCTTATCACGGGCGGCTCAGGCTTAGCGACCAACCTAAGCAGTGAATTTACAAAATATGGACATGTACCAAATTCATCAAAAATAGCTGCGCGTCTGCCTGGTGGCCCAACAGTTATACTCAGTGGTAGCTGCTCTACAATGACTCAGCTACAAGTAGCGCAATATAAACAAAAACATCCAGCGCTTTATATCGACCCTTTCAAACTGCTTAATCAAACGCAAACCTATAAACAAATTCTCGATTGGACAGTGCAAAACAAGTCTGCAGCACCATTAATTTATACTACGTCCACTAAAGAAATAGTCAGTAAGGTACAAAGTGAAATCGGCTTTGAAAAATCCCAAACTCTATTAGAAGGAACGTTAGCTAAGTTAGCTCGTGATTGTATTCAGGCTGGATTTAAAAACATTATTGTAGCCGGCGGTGAAACCTCGGGCGCTGTAGTTAAGACGTTAGACATTCATGCTTTAGAGATAGGCCAAAGCGTAAGCCCTGGCGTTCCAATTTTGCATTCCATTACCCCCCCTATTATCAATCTCGCATTGAAATCAGGGAATTTTGGTGACCACACATTCTTTCAAACTGCGCTGGAGAAACTGACATGTCAATAGACGAACAAACTGCAAAAGAAAAAATAGTCCAATATGCCCGCTCTATTTTCGAGCGCGGGTTAACCTCTGGCGCCTCAGCGAATATGAGTGTTCGCATTGACAGCGGTTGGGTAATCACCCCAACAAATACATGTTTCGGATTCTTAAGGGAAAATGAGCTGTCCGTTATTGATCATGCCGGCAATTTAATAAGTGGTAGTAAGGCGTCAAAAGAGTTTACATTACACAAAGCCATGTACGATAAACGTCCACAAGACAACTGTATTATTCATCTACATTCTACTTACGCAACAGCATGGTCATGCTTGCCTTTAGATAGTCTGGCTGACTGTATCCCCACTTATACACCATATCTAACTATGCGCCTGGGAGCGATCGCCTGTGTACCTTATTTCGCTCCCGGCGATACGGGTTTGGCAGTAGCAGTAGGTGAAGTCGCAAAGGAGCATGCGGGCGTGATAATGGCGAACCATGGACCAATTGTGTCTGCAAAAACTATAGATGCGTGTGTCTATGGGATAGAGGAATTAGAAGAAAGCTGTAAATTAGCATTTATGCTTAGCACTAAGCAGCCCCGTTTACTGACCAACAGCCAAATAAACCACCTAAAAAAGAACGCAAAACCTTAAGGATATTTATGTTTGTAGTGACCGTAAAATTTATCATTAAAGCGACTTTCCAAGCTCAATTTATGGAAGCCGTGCAAATACAAGCAAGAAATTCCATACATCTTGAACCTGAGTGTCATTACTTCGATGTGTGCATGAGTCAAGAAAACCACAATGAAATATTCTTATATGAAGTCTATGAGACAGCCAAATCCTTTGACGAACACTTAATGACTAGCCATTTCAAAAGTTTTGATCAAAAAACGTCCAATTGGATAGAGTCAAAAGAAGTAGAAAATTACGAGCTTGCGAGACCTTTAAAGTAATTTTCAGAGACGTATATTATTCTGATTTTGCGTAGTTTTAAACGACCATTCTGCGCAATTTTTATTATGTATCTACCTCGTTGTTTATCCTTTATCTCAAGAATAGAAGTATGACTTTCTACTTCACGCTATAAAATTTAATCAAAAATTCGAGTTTCGAACAGCCATTAATAGATGTTTAAAAGTCACCTTTATGCATCAACTAAATATAAATTAAGAATGATAATGTAATACATAAAATCATACATTTTTGTACTAAATTTTTATTGCACACAGTAACATTCAATAGTAAATTTCAACATACGGTTATATTAACCGCATATAAATTGTTTTAATCTCAGGGCGGGGCGAAATTCCCCACCGGCGGTAACTTAAAAGTAATCATTTCCGATTTATTTTAAGGTAGCCCGCGAGCGCTCTTGATTGTTTTATTTAACAATAAGAGGTCAGCAGATCTGGTGAAACTCCAGAGCCGACGGTTATAGTCCGGATGAGAGAGTTTAAGACGACCCATTTTTTTATCGTTTAGTTTATTATGCGGCTTGCCGTAGGGTTACTAAGGGATAAATGAATCGTTTGTTTACAGAAGATATCTTCTGTGCCTCTTCGCGCCCTGATTCTGGTAACCAAAGAGGAAATTTACCATGAGTCAGTCACTACTTAGTCAATTCGGAACCGCTTTTCAAAGAGTGGAATCTGCAATAAATGCACTTCAATCCGGCAAAGGTCTACTATTAGTAGACGATGAAGATCGCGAAAATGAAGGCGATCTTATTTTCTCCACCCAGCATATTACGCAACATCAAATGGCGATGATGATCCGAGAGTGCAGCGGTATTGTTTGTTTAGTTTTAGAGCAAGATGATGTGGAGCGGCTTAACCTACCCCAAATGGTTTCCGCTAATACCAGCCGTAATAAAACAGCTTATACAGTGTCAATTGAAGCGAAACATGGCGTTACAACAGGTGTTTCGGCAGTAGATAGGATTCGTACCGTTCAAACCGCAGCCAATCCGGATAATAATGCTGATGACCTTAATACTCCTGGTCATATTTTCCCCTTACTTGCCAATGGAGGGGGTGTTCTGAGTAGAAGAGGCCATACTGAAGGAACCTTAGATTTAATTAAACTTGCAGGATTAAATTCGAAAGGAATTTTATGCGAATTGACCAACAAAGATGGAACAATGGCAAGGTTGCCTGAAATATGTCAGTTTGCGATAAAACATGAAATGATAGTTTTAAGCATTGAAGATATAGTTAAATACCGAACGTTAAATATGAATTATTAGTTGTTAATTAAGCCACTTTAAAAGTGGCTTAATTTAAATATCACATCAATATATCTACCGTATATATTTGTTATAAAACAAATTTATCACCTTTCGAACCACCTCATTGATAATGAGCATTTCAAATCACACATCGAGAATAATAACTAAACTATTTTTAGTAAGCTTACCACTAGAAAAAGCAATCATCCTATTCTTGTTGATTAACTTTAAATTTAGTATTTTATCGTGCTTTAATGCTTCTATAATCTTTTTTAATATTTATAATATTACAAAAAATAGCTTTTTAATAAATTAACTATTACGGCAACACGCCGAGAATATAGACTAGTGACATACGAAACACTACTAATGTTAAAGTATTGTTTTTATTAAAAAATGGAAAACTTATGACTAAATTATTTATATTTTTTATGCTGCTCTTTACCAGCCTTACTTCTCTGGCAGAGGAGAAATTTGATGTGCAGCCGCAAGATTCAATTCTATTAACCGTCTTTTTGAAACACGATCAAAGTAAAAAGTTAGACGAAACACAGAAAATATTGACCGAACAAGGTTTCTTTGATGCATTTCCGCCTAAAGGTGTTTCTGTTGTAAGCTGGTATGTCATGATGGGTATTGGGCAAGTCGTTACTTTAGAGGTTCCTGCACACCAGCTTAATGAGGTTAACCTTGCTATAGAGAAGACGGCTTGGAAAGCATTCACCACCGAGTTTTATCCTACCTATAACTTGTACCCTATTTACAAAGATAGATTGAAAAATAAAGCTAAAGTGACATACAAGTAGCGATGGCTCTGTCGAACTAATTTTATTGCACGGGGTAAATTGCTAGGGCTAGCTTCTGTCTACACGTCTGAATAGTTTCCCAATGAGCGACGCCCAGCTGTTTAATCAATATTTACGCCCTGCTAGAGATGAAACGATAAGCTTACGCGCCCATGTTATTTAGCTCCTCTTTAAATCGCAGTTGAGCCACCGTCAACAGGTAGCGTAGTCCCGGTGGTGAAACCTGCCGAATCAGAACATAAATACAATACCGCGCCGACGACTTCTTCCACGGTGCCTACTCTGCCCACGGGGTGCATGGTGCCAATTGCATGGGCCTTTTTTTCATCCCCCGCTAACGCTCGACGATACATATTCGTATCAATAACAGCAGGGCAAATAGCATTAACTCTAATCCCCTTTTTCGCATACTCTATTGCCGCTGACTTAGTCAGCCCTACTACTGCATGTTTACTGGCCGCATAAATACTCATTTTTGGCGCTGCACCTAAACCAGCAACAGACGCAGTATTCACTATGCAACCACCCCCAGTTTTAAGCATGCTACGAATTTCTTGCTGCATACATAACCACACACCTTTAACATTGACGTCCATGATTTTATCAAACACATCTTCACTACCCTCTGCCAACTTACCTGACTCAATATCAATACCCGCATTATTAAATGCGATGTCTAGGTGACCAAAAGAGTCTTGAATAAAGGCAAAAAGCGCTTTTACCGATTTAGTATCACTTACGTCACAAGTATGAAAAACGGCTAAGTTATCTTGAGCGCATATGTCTTGTGCAACTAATTCACCATTTTTATCTATATCCGCCAACACTACCTTTGCACCTTGTGCTGCAAAAGCCCGGGCAGTTGCTTCGCCTATCCCAGCTGCCGCACCTGTTACTAAAACAATTTTGTCTGAAAACGAATTTTGATTAATCATTTTTTTACTCTCAATTTTTATTGATTTCTAGACTACCAGCCCACCAGAAAAAGAAAAAATAGGCTATCTACATAACATTGCATCATTAAGATGAATAAATTTAGAATCTAAGCCACACCCATTCATCTCGCTATGGATTGGGTCAATATCGTTATTCATTATCTGACCGGCGATAATAACCACTGCGCTTTGCCCCCAACAATCGACACATGGTATCGATGGGATAGGTCTTCTTCTTTTGGGCAATAAATTGGTATTTTATTTGATTTATTTGGCGAAGAAGACCGTCGCTTCCTTTAAAATTTTTTTCTCCATTTCAAGCTGGCGAACCTTGGCTTTGAGCGCACGGATTTCTTCTTGCTCGGGTGTCAGTTTGCCATTGCCGCGAAACGCCTGACCATCATTGTCTTGCTCGTGCTCGAGCTCTTTTATCCAGCGAGTGATTGAATTTGGATTCAGTTCCAAAATGCGGGCGGCTTCAGCCCGCGTATATTGTTGCTCTAATACCAAGCTGATCGCATCTAACTTAAATTCTTTTGAATATTTTCTTCTAGTATTTATCATCCACTCCAGTTCTGAGAATTATCTATTAACTAGAGTGTCAGGATAAATTAGACCACTTCTGTTGATGTCGGAGTCCATGAACAACTTGCGTTAGTCGAGAAACTGAGTCAGAGCAATAAAAGCCGTTATTCAACCAATTGGCTGTGTGAATTATTTGGGGTTCACCGCAGCACCTATAAATACTGGGTTAAACGTGATAATCGTCTATCTCCTGAAACGGCTAAGTTGCACAGTTTAGTCAGGGAAGCACATCGTTTGAGTAATGGCTCCGCGGGTGCAAGAACTGTTGCGGATATGGTTACTGACGATTATGCCCATAATGTTACTTTATCGCGCTGTCGACCAACAAGATTGATGAAACAAGTTGATTTGGTCAGGTGCCTAAACATGCTTATAAAAAGTCGACTAAAGAGCATGTTGCTATTCCTAATTTACTGGATAGACAGTTTGCGGTAACAGCGCCTGATCAAGCGTGGTGCGGTGATGTGACGTTTATCTTGACTGGTAACCGTTGGGCGTATTTAGCCGTTGTGATGGACTTGTTTGCAAGAAAACCTGTTGGCTGGTCTATGAGCCATTCGCCTGATAGTAATTTAACCTGCCAGGCGTTAACAATGGCATTTGAAAGCCGTGGGCGACCTAAGAATGTGCTTTTCATAGCGATAGTAATAATGTATGTGCTCTGTTTCATGGTGTAAATCATTCATTGATGATTCATGCTTGAAACATGGTACCAATAAAGTACCGAGCTTTCTGACTCACATAGCGATAGACCTTATGTGTCATTCCTTGGATCTGTCGATTGGCTAGCAGGTACTTTTACCTTACTCATCCAGTAATAGAGTGACTTATCAAATATACCTAAACGTTTAGAAACGTCAGGTACAGAATAGCCTTTTTCAACCACTTGGCGAACGGCTTCTTGTTAAATTTATCGGGATATTATTTACTCATAACACTTTTACCTTACTTCAGTTTCTAAGTAAAAAGTGTCTACAAAGTTAGGGGAAGATCTCGTTGTATTTCAGGGCTCCTTAAACTTAGCGTATCAGAAAGTCCTCGCCGTTCGAGTCCCAGTGAAGGTCTTCATTTCCCTTATTGTGGTACACAAGAAAGTCTTCATAGCTATCTGTAGCCTGAATCTTTTCTCTTGTATGAGTATACCAACGGTTAGCTATGATCTGACAATCTCTTAGGCTTAGCTCGTTGGGATTATCACCTTTGAGTTACAGTTCTGCTAGTCGTATTTGGTTATCAACATCTGCAAGCAAGGGAATGATTAGGCTTTTGGCTTCATGTAAATCTTTGCTATTGCGGGCTTGAGTGATTGCTTAAATACAGCTTTCCCAATGATAGGAGTTAGACGTTTCAGTACGCCTTTTCTGAGGGTGTAAATAGCGGATTTTGGATGCTTGAATGGAGAACTCATTAACCTCATTTGTACCAACCTTTTGTACCAGTTGGCACGCAAGGTCAATCCGCTAAACCCTAGAAACAACAAGGCCCTGGCAGTTATGTAAAGAAGTTAAAACGAGGGTGATTGGCACAGGGATGTCCTCAGGCACATCCCTGTGCCTGCCCCTTCGGGCGCCTAAGGGCGGTACGTTTTATTCCTGACAAAATCGTCGACCCTAAGGATTCAAATCAAATCCTCGTAAATCCGAAATAATAAAAAAGCCCCTACGAAAAACGTAGGGGCTTTTTTATTATTTGGCGGGCCGAATGGGACAAACATGGGCACTGGGAAGAAGAGATATTCCTAAAAGATATCTAAAAATATAATACATTAATTAAGTATGTCGGATTATTTTTTGAAGAGATAATCCGCATTCAAATTTAATTATATGCCAGTATTCTAACAACTTAGATTTATACTTATGTAAGTTGCAAAAAACCTCCCAAATGTACGGGCAACTCATCCGCCTGTTGATATGTTAGAGGGATACTTTAGATATATTCAAGTTAATTGAGTAAAGTCTTGATTATTGCTAACGTAAAATTGCTAAGATTTTATAATTATTGAAATAAATCGTAACTTCAAATTATCGCTTACAACAATTCATTCGGAAATAGTCGTTTATTATACGGACATTAATTAATGAAAATAACTCTCGTTGGCATTCAAAACTTTAGAAAACTTCAAAAAGTAAAAATCGATTTTTCGGGTCAACAAACCGTTTTAGTTGGGGCTAATAATAGCGGTAAGACCTCTGCGATGGACGCGTTAATATTTTTTTAGATCGCGATAAATACTCTGGTTCCAGTAAATCAGGCCTCGGTAAAGTTGGCAGAAAAATTTCAATTTCAGACTTCACTATATCTAACTGGACTGAGATTAATGCGTTTGGAAATAGCTGGTTAACCAGGGCAACCGCATGAATGCTTATTAATTAATCATGCTACTGAATCCCGCTGTTAATACAGCTTCCAGATAATTGG
>NZ_WTPY01000038.1 GCF_011378905.1 Paraglaciecola sp. 20A4
ACTCCGATGATGATTAAAGTCGATATTCTGCTGTGCAATATTAACTAGTGGAATGTGCAAATTGCCGGACGCTTACGTTACTTTGCTCTGGAAGTTAATCGCAGAATAATACCAATTCCAATACATTTTCACTGAGTGGTTAACGATTTACTGAAGTTAATATACTACGCTGGGCATGAATACTGGGGTGTCTATGCTGCAAGCGTCTGAGTTCAATGCGTTAGTGTACTTTCTAAGTATGGCAAACGATGACATGTTAGAAGCTATTTTTCGGGCTACATATAACAAACCATAGCTATTTATTTGATGCATCTAATTGGGGGTTGGTAAGCGAATTTAATGTCTCGGCAAACGCTATGCCTAGGCGAGTTTGTCCTAGTGTGTTGTAGTGAACGTTATCTGAGTGTTTGGGATAGTCATGCCACGATCTATCCGTCGATGTGCTAATAAGGGCAGTGTTGGGTAGCATATTAGTCACGTCGGCCATTGCCGCCCTGACCATATCTGGACCGCTGGGGTATCGTCCATATGTTGAATTAATTTGTCCAATAACAAAAGACATAGTACTCACTTCCAGTTCACTTCGGTATCCGTTAATGAGCCTGAGTAAGTTAGCTTTATAGCTATTTGCGGCCACTTCTTTTGCCGCATCGTTTTCACCTTGCATCCACAGCATTCCTATTATGTTGTAAAGCTTTTCGTCTTGTTCCAAACGCGCCAAATTACTTCGCACATTGGTAAGGTGAAGCGTGTACAGCTGCAGGTTTTGTTTAACGCTTCCACGCTCTACGCGCTTAGCCTTTTCGGCTGTCCATTGAGGATTCCATGCACCGTACAACGACGTTCCACCTTGTACCGTCTTGAGCAACAGATACTCTCGATCCGGATATTTTTCGGCAAGGGTTAATCCTACAAATAACTCGGGGCCAAATTTTTTGGCAATACCATATTTATCTTGATGAAACTTAGATACTTCATAAGACAAAGGTTGCGGCTTTCTACCACCTAAACTGACGCTAACGCGTGATGATACCTTTTGTATGCGTTCGATGACGGATGATGCAAGCTCTTCATAGTTTCCTGCGCCGCCCATATTAGATTGGCCAGCGAGCAACACAACTTGAACGGGATGTTCTGCGGCTTGAGGTGACCCCACAGTTTGTAGTGAAAACGTTACTAACAGCAATAACCCTAATATTTTCGTTATTCTGTGAAACATATTTTTTCCTATTAGTAGTTCCGAGTGGCTTTGAATAAAAAAGCCTATTTCTCATCATAAATGGGAGGATTAATTTTTTCCTAACATTTAGGTAAATATCTCAAAAGAAAGGAAGATTTACACAATGTGAAGGTCTCGGGACTATTGTCTGAATACTTTGTTACACGGCATACTCTGTAATATGCCGTGTAACGATGCTGGGGAGGGGGTTATTTACCTAGTTCCGTTAAGAATTTATCCCACCAGATTAGATAATCGTCGGGACTGATATCAGGCGATAATCCTCTTTCTAGCATGGTTTGATTATAGTGCTTGGCAAAAAAATCATCCCAATATTGGATTTCTTTAGGGTCTTCATCAACCATGCCCATGTCACCGGTTTGTGTTTGCCATAAACTAAGTTGATTTCTAAGTCGGATGAGTTGCGTTTTATATGCCGGATCAGTTGCTAAATTATTGACTTCATCTGGGTCGTTAACCGTATCGTAAAGTTCTTCCGGTGGGCGAGAATCCGCCATAAATAAGGCCTGTTGTGGGGTCAGTTTGCCTTGGGCATGGAGCTTATTCATCAGAGCCATTACTGGATACTGTAGATTTTTATAAGCATTAAAGTCAGTGTAAGGCTTTTCAGGATAGAAATTCTTTATATATTTGAATTGATTATCGCGCACAGCTCTTACCCGATCATCTGTCTCATCGCATCTATCTTTATGAGCATATACATAGTCTCTGGTTTCTTTGTGTGGCCCAAACATCACTTTTCCTTCAATATATTGAGGCACCTTTATTCCAGCCAAGTCCATACTGGTAGGCATTATATCGATGAGGCTCACTAACGTATCGTTGCTTTGATTTGCTGGTATTCCTTTACCCCATACAATAAGTGGTACGCGTAAACCACCATCATATAACCATTGTTTGTCGCGCAGCATGGCTCTGCCGTGATCACCAAAAATAAATACTATACTGTTATCAAGTACACCGGCTTCCTCTAGTTCATCGAATAACAGGCCTACTTTTTTATCAACCGTTTGCACGGTTTCCAAATAAAGTGCCCAATCACGCCGAGTTATCTCGTGATCTGGATAATAGCTTGGTAATTTAACGTCTTTTGGATTAATGGGATCATCTGGGTCGGCTATAAATGTTCGATGTGTCTCACTATAATTAATTTGTGTAAAAAACGGTTTATCAGCATATTTCTTTTGGTAGGTTTTCCAGGCTGATTTATCTAAAATTTTAGTGTCAATGGGGGCGTGAGTATAAGCTCCTCCCGAATATTTTACCTCACCGTCTTGGGCATCAAATGCGTTCACCGTAGGTGTGAAATTAAAATCTGTTTTTTGTTTTGGTCCCATTAACAAGCTCACATAACCTGCGTCACGCATATATTCGGATACCATTCTCACATCTTTTGGCAAAGTGTAGTTATCGCTTAAGTGACTTCTATGGTGCTGTGCGCCAATACTAGTGGCATGCATACCCGTAAAAATTGCTGAGCGTGCGGTAGAGCAAACCGCCGCGGTGGCAAAGGCGTTGCTATAGCTAACGCCCTCACTGGCTATTCTATCTAGGTTGGGGGTTTTTACTGCCGGGGTGCCGTTGTAGGCTAAATCTAATGAAATATCTTCTAGTACCACCCAGATGATATTCGGTTGCGTAGCCGACGGATGAGTCGACTTCATATTAGAGACCCCTTCGGTTGCCGAAGCAGTATTTGAGATCAGTAAAGATAATAGGATAAGAACGTATTTAGTTGATTTCACGTGTGGCTGCTCCTGATTCTAAGCGGGTTTGGCGTGCTTCTATGCTTCGCATTATTTGCTCCATTTCGTTCACTTTTTGCGGCAGTTTCTTGGCAAGGTTCGTGTCTTCATGAATATCAGGTACTAAGTTGAAGAGTTGAGGCGTGTTCATTGTACCGGGATCAATATTCTTCTTCTTTACGACAAAGCCGGCATTTTTATCTGTAGCTCGTATGTATTTATAGCTTCCGCTGCGCAGTGAAAGAGTATGAGGGGTTTCTTCTATTAGCGTCTTTCTGGCGAGTAAGTTCGGATTAAAAAGCGCAGGCAAATAGTTTTCGCTATCAATGGCTTCTTTTTCATCAAGCGTTAAACCGAGTAGGCTGGCGATAGAAGCATAAATATCGATTTGGCTTATTAGTGAATCACTCACCCCTGCGCTGATTTTAGAGGGATAATGTACGATGAACGGAACGCGTGTACCCGCTTCATAAGCACTGTATTTACCACCTTTAAAAGGGCCATTGGCTTTATGTTCACCAATTAACGTTAAAGCTTCATCATCGTAGCCATCAGTCAGCACTGCACCGTTATCAGAGGTAAATATAATAAGGGTATTGTTTAATAGGTTATTGGCTTTTAAATGTTCAACAACTTGGCCGGTAATCCAATCCATTTGCACAATGGCATCACCACGCACGCCCATAGTCGTTGCGCCTTTAAATCTATCATTCGGTAAGCGAGGTACATGAATGTCATGAAATGAAAAGAATAAGAAAAAGGGATTGTTTTTGTTATCCGAAATAAAGCTATTGGCCTTTTCAGTGGTCACGGTAGAAAAGTCTTCATCTACCCATTCAGCTGACTTTCCTCCTGCCATCCAACCTATTCGACTCACACCATTGATAATACTTTGACTATGCTGACTATCTGCTTGCTGACGCAATAACTCAGGGTGCTCATAGCCGGTCGGCCTGTTACCGATTTTCTTGGTGTAATCAACATAAAGAGGATCATTCTTATCTAGGTTCACGACGTTATGATTTTCCAGATATACCGAAGGCACCCTGTCGCCTGTTGCAGGGATTAAAAAGCTGTAGTCAAAACCAATTTCTAAAGGACCGGGTTTAACGTCCTCGTTCCAATCCACCGGGGCCGTATCGGCGCCTAAACCAAGGTGCCACTTACCCACTACGCCGGTTGTATAGCCAGCTTTTTTTAATAATTTGGGTAAAGTCGGTTGTTCGGGCGAAATGACCATAGCGGCGTCGCCCTTTAAGATTCGTATGTTTTTTCTAAAGGCATGCTCACCTGTTAACAACGAGTATCTAGAAGGTGTGCAAGTCGCTGCTGAGCTATGGGCGTCTGTAAATTTGATCCCATTCGCGGCCAACTTGTCGACATGTGCAGTGGTGACACTTTTTGCGCCATAGGCGCTTATGTCTCCGTAGCCTAAATCATCAACATAAAATATGACGATGTTTGGTTTGGGTACTTCCTCAATGTGTGTCGGGGTATCTGCAAATGCATTTGAGCAAACGCTTAGCACTGCCATGCCTGATAGGATAAAAAATAAATTTTTCATTTCGATAATTTAATCCAGTTAATTCATCTGTTTTGATGGTGACCGAGGCGAAATATATTTATTCACATTACCATTACTTTTACCGCGGGTAAATCGTTGTCCTCTTCAGTAATCATATTTATTTACATCCTATTTTTTATGGTAATTCCTCATGGTACTGATTTTATTGATCTTTATTGATATTTTGTAATGCGATAATAATAATATGTTAATGATTCTGGTATTTAAACTAGCGGTATCTGAATTTTTATGTGATATTTAGGGGTATCGTTGTCCCTTGACTGTAAACTAGACTCGTCCGCAATTCGTTAAAGAGGAATTATGAAAATAAAACATATTTTATTGGTTGGTGGCGCAGTAATTGCGTCTGTTATGGGATTATCAAGTTGCTCAAATCCTGATAGAGAAATGTCGACTGACACGCAAACGAATGATTTGTTAAGTGAAAAGCGCCCAAATGTCGTTATTTTCTACGTAGATGACCTAGGGTACGGTGATATAAGTAGTTATGGTATGACTGCCATAGAAACACCAAATGTGGATGCTTTAGCTGATGAGGGCATAAAATTTACTGATGCTCATAGTACTGCTGCCACATGCACTCCCTCAAGATATTCAATGTTGACAGGGCAGTATGCTTTTAGAAGCAATGCAGCCATCTTACCCGGTGATGCCCCCCTTATCATTGACCATACTAAGCCAACGCTCCCTAAAATGTTTCAGCGAGCCGGTTATACTACCGGCGTAGTAGGTAAGTGGCACTTAGGACTTGGCGATGGTTTTGTTGATTGGAACAAAGATGTTAAGCCGGGGCCAATTGAATTAGGGTTTGATTACAGCTTTTTGATGCCTGCTACGGGTGACCGAGTACCTACCGTTTTTCTAGAAAATCATAACGTGGTTAACTTAGATCCCAATGATCCCATAACAGTCAGCTATGAAAAAAGAATCGGACATAGGCCTGTTGGAACAGAATCGCCTGAGACTCTAAAGCAAACCGCTGATCTGCAACATAGTGCAACCGTTGTAAACGGTATCAGCCGTATCGGCTGGATGGCCGGAGGTAAATCGGCCGAGTGGGTAGATGAAGATATTCCGCTGGTGTTTACCGATAAAGCTATTTCGTTTATTCAGGAAAATAAAGATCAGCCTTTTATGTTGTACTTTCCGTTTCATGATATTCATGTTCCTCGAGTGCCAAACAAAATGTTTGCTGGTAAATCCGGTATGGGACCAAGAGGCGACGCGATTTTACAAATGGATTGGATGACAGGGCGTATTGTTGACGAACTTAAAAAACAGGGGCTATACGACAACACGTTGATAGTATTCTCAAGTGATAATGGCCCGGTAATGGATGACGGCTACAATGACCAAGCCGAAGAGTTGCGGGGCGATCATGATCCTGCTGGTGGATTCAAAGGTGGCAAATACAGTGCTTATGAAGCGGGCACACGTGTTCCGATGATTGTTACTTATCCAAACGGCTTGATTCAAAATGGTGAAAGCGATGCGTTGCTTAGTCATATTGATTTTTACGCCTCATTTGCTGAGTTAATTGGCGCGACGCTAGAAAAAGGTGCAGCATCTGACAGTGTTAACGTACTACCGGCGTTACTGGACAGCCGAGCAAGTGCGCGTCAGGAAATGCTCGAGGAGTCTTTTACCTTGGCACTTAGAAACGGTGATTGGAAATACATAGAGCCGTTTAATGGCCAAACACCTGATTGGTTAGTGAATAAAACAGCGATAGCGAATGGCCTGCAAACGTCAGCGCAACTTTTTGATTTGTCGAAGGACAAATTTGAACAACATAATGTCGCCGAGCAACATCCAGAATTGGTGACTAAATTTCAAGCTCGTTTAAATGCAATCAAAAAGTAATTGAAGACTTGGGTTTACTCGTCTTTGAAAAATCAGCATTTGGATCCGTTACAATTATTTCGCCAGAAATTCATTGTTCGATCCAAGTGCTGAAATGCGTATTGATATACAAAGTGAAATTTTCTGTTATCGGTGATGTAGAGACAAATGAGACCCTATAATATAAAAGAAGGTTACACGATCACTTCTAAAAGCAATATTTCCCTGTAGTATCGGCTCTTTAATTTCCCTGACAGTAAAGTAGATAGGTATAAAGCTATTTGCAATAATGCGTTAGAGAGCGTTTAGGTTCTAGGTAAACAAGACCAATAATTTTGACAAGGATATAAGCAGTTGAACGTGACGAAGTGGTATGCAGCAGATGGAGTAGGTATGAAAAAGATAACATTTTACGCTTTATTGTTTTCTTTTATGTGGGCAGCACTTTTCAGCGTCGCCAGTGTTGCGGGGGATACAAATAGCGCTCCGCTACCTTACTATACTTCTTCCACAGCACCGTCCCCAGCACCGTCAAAAGTGCCTTCTAAAGCATCTTCTAGTGCGTCTAATAAAGCGGCCTCAATCACCGCTTCTAAAATCAATACACCACATTACGTTGGCGCGCAAGCTTGCCAAAGTTGCCATCAAAGTGAATATGAACAGTGGCAACAGTCCGATCATTTTAAAGCCATGCAAGAAGCGACCAAAGACAGTGTGTTAGGTGACTTCGCGGATACTGATGTTGAGTTTCACAATATAAAAACGCGCTTTTTTGTCGAAAACGGCCATTACAAAATCACTACCACCAATAAACAAAATAAAGTTGAAACATTTGATGTGCCGTACACGTTTGGCTTTTATCCTTTGCAGCAATACTTAGTCGATGTCGGTGAGGGGAAACTGCAAGCGTTTAACATTGCCTGGGACAGCCGCAGCGAAGAAGAGGGCGGCCAGCGCTGGTTTCATTTACAACCGATTGAAAAAATAACTCCGCAGCACCCATTTTTTTGGCAACGTCACTTTCAAAACTGGAATAGCCGCTGCGCCGATTGTCACACCACAGATTTAAAACGTAATTTTGAACCGAAAACCAATGTGTTTCATACCCAATTTAGTGAAGTGAATGTGGCCTGCGAGAGCTGCCACGGCCCCGCAGGACAGCATATTGAGCTGGCAAACAGCAATGCTTTAACGCCAGATCAATCGGGATTTACTCAGGTACTGCCAGCGCTGAAGAATTTTGCTTTTAGTGAAGGTAACCCTATCGCCCATGCCGATGGCAAACCGAATAACAGTGAGGTAAACGTCTGTGCTCGTTGCCATTCATTACGCACTCCTTTAAGTTATCCATTTTCTGATGCAGACGCCAAGCAGCCTCAGCAAAGCTTTGTGGATGACAACCGACTCGAGTGGATCCGCGGCCCGTTTTATCATGCTAACGGCAGCATCAATGAAGAGGTGTTTGTGGCAGGCTCGTTTATGCAAAGCAAAATGCAACATGCCGGCGTAACGTGCTCAAATTGCCATAACGCACATACAGGGAAAGTTAAAATTCAGGGTAACGGCCTATGCTTGCAATGCCACCAGGCTGACACCTTTAATAGCCCAGAGCATCATCACCATACCCCGCAAACAGACGGTGCTATGTGCGTGAACTGTCACATGCCCGAAAAAACCTATATGGGCGTGGATGACAGACGGGATCATAGTTTTTTAATTCCTGATCTGCGCTTTAACAACGCAGCAAGTGAGCCACAAACCTGTTTAGCCTGTCATGACAAAGGCGACAAGCATTGGCGAGAAGCCAGTCAAAAAGTATGGGGCAGCAATACCAAACACAACGCGTGGCAAACCGCCCGTCAACATGTGCAAAATGTTGCTCCTCAGGGACTGGACGAAGCCATAGCGTTTATTCAAAACCCTGATAACAGCCGCTTACGCCAAGCGTCTTTATTGGCTGACTTAAGTCAATATCGCTCCCAGCAAGGGGTGGACATTGCCCTTGAGAGCCTTGACAGTGAAGACACCTTATTGCGCCGGGCAGCCATTGAGTCCCTAGAAATTCTTAGCCCACAAGCACGTTGGCAGGTATTGAGCGCAAAATTGAATGAGCCGAGTAAGTCGGTACGCTTTGAAATGGCCAGGTTATTAGTGGATAGCGTGGGTCAGTTGTCACGTGCTGATAAAGCGAAACTGATGCCCCTGCTAAATGAGTACCGTGACATGCTTGAGCTGAACGCTGATTCGCCTATCACCCAATTGGCCATCGGTCATTTGCATACCAGCCTAGGCGATCTGGCTTCTGCGGAGCAGGCTTACCAAACCGCTTACAAAATCGAACCCAGTTATATACCGGTGCTAATTCAAATCTCTGAGTTTTACCGCCAGCAGGGCCAAGACGAAAAAGGCGCGGGGTATTTAACCAAGGCACTGAACGTTGAGCCGAACAATGCCCAAGCCAATCACGCGCTAGGTTTATTCAAAATTCGCCAGAAACAATATGGGAACGCGCTGGCGAACTTGAAAATATCAGCACACAGCGATGAAGCATTGCCGTCTTTTGCTTATATTTATGCCGTTGCCCTTGACCACCAAAGCCACACTAATGTGGCTATCAGTGAATTGGAACAAGCCCATCAGCGCTGGCCAGCTGATACTGACGTGCTAAGTGCGCTCATCAGCTATTTAAACAAAACAGGCCAAACGGGGAAAGCGCAGCAATATCAATCTAAATTGCGCGCGTTGCAACAATAGAGGCTACGTTGGGCAGAGACGAAGGGATGAATTTATTGTCTTTTAGCAATACTTCTGACCTTTTTCGCATTGCTTCAACAGTCTGTCGCCGTTAATACAGCAACCTTAAGTTCAGGTTCTTATTGTGTCGGATTTGAAGGATTTGACTTGAATCATTAGGTTCGACGCTTTTTGGCAAAAACAAAACATACCGCTCTAGGTGTCGCAAGGGACATCCATGTGCCAATCGTCTTTGTATTAAATTATTTGAATAATTCCCAGGCCCTTTTCTTCGAGGGTTTAGCGGATTGACCTCGCATAGCAACGGGAACATCAGGTTAGTATGAATGAGGCTAATAAGTTCTTCTTTCAAGCATCTAAATCCGCTATTTACCCCTCCGAAAGCCTTAATAAAGCGTTTTTAAAAAATGGATACTAGCAAGCTTCACGTGAGCTTGGATTTTGAATCAGACTATTCAGGAAATTGAATCTTTAATGGCAGTATCACCGATGCTGGCTTCGATGGCCTAGTGAGCTCGCAGTAAAAACGCCAGTGGACAATACGTGCAAGATATCGATCTAACCGTTTCTTTTGATTGTGCGGCTAAATTAACCAATTACTTTTTTACTCAGTAACGTTTATAAAGTGGGTAATTTATTCCTACTAGGGCAGCCTTTAAAATACCGAAAAATATTCGGCCCCCTTAATTACTGGGCGCTCTGACCTAATTTCTAGCCGCCAAATTTTTTGGCCTAAAGGTTGCAAATTCCCAATGTAAGTCAAGAGCAATAACGCTCTTTACAGAAGGAGATACCCATGAGTGATGTGATTACAGGTTTGTTTAAAAATCCAGCCGAAGCCAGTGCAGCCATAAGCATGCTAGAACACAAAGGGTTCAGTGATGCGAATATCTCGTTAGTGGCTAACGACTCAATTACAAAAGACAGTTTCGCCTTGACTGATCATTCTAAGTTGCCCGAAGGCGTCGCCATTGGAGCAACTTCTGGTGGTGTGTTGGCTGCTATTGTGGGCGGCCTTGCAGCGGTTGGCGTCGTTGCAACAGGTGGTGTCGGTGTTTTAGCCAGCGGGCCATTAGTCGCGGCATTAGCGGCGGGCGGCGCAGGTGCGGCTGCTGGTGGTATCATCGGCGGGGCAATCGGCTTAGCCATTCCTGAACATGAGGTTAAATTTTACGAAGACGCGATCGAAAAAGGCTCGGTCTTGGTCGGTGTCCATTATGATAACAGCGATCAAAAAGACATAATCAAAGAAACGTTCAAGCATTTTGATGATGTTAAAGTGGCTTCTGCATAACGTCGCGCTATAAGATGTGGTGCGCTTAGCGCACCACATAACTAGATTAAACAGCGTTTTTAACGTTAGCTAGTGCGTTCGAGTATTCGGGACATATGTAGTCTTTGCTCGCCGTCACATTTCCTCTTGTGAAATTAACACTTTTTTATTCAATACAATGTAAGTGAACACATTTGCAGGCAGTAAAGAGGTCAGCCGTCATCCTTTTTCAGGCAGCTCTTTTTCAAGCGAACCAAGCTAATCTAAACCAAACCAAACATCCTAATTTATGCCATGCATGCCCACTCTTTGCAGATTTGGCTCAAGCATGCTTATTTGAGTGTGACGGTCTGCACTAACTGACATCACGTGCACTGAGCAAAATTACTTAGCACGATTGAGCATCTAATCTTATCTCGTTAATTAACATTCTGAGGCAGCGTTGTCGTCGGCAATATTATGTTTTCTCGCCGTAAAAAAACTTTTTGACATCACAAATAAACATCTGATGTTTACATAGGTTTAATGTTGTTGTACATTTCAGTAACAAAATGTTCCAGTTCGTACATTGACTTTAATGCGGTGCATTTTTACTTAAGCGGCAAATCGCGCATTAAATTACCAATTCAATCATTGGCTTTATATGTCTTCATTTTGTCGCTCGCGAATAACACTTATTTAAAAAAGAGTGAGGAATGGGAACACATGAATATATATTTAGCGTGTAAAACGCTCGCAAAACCATTGTTTTTTGTTGGTGGATTACTGCTCAGCAGCGGCGCCTCGGCAGGCTTAATTAACGGTGATTTTTCTGATGGCTTATATGGTTGGTCAGGAGATATTAATTATTACAGCGTCGATGCTGACGAAGAAATAGCAGCCTATGACATCAACTTTACCGAGTACACGGACAACTATTTCACTGGCTCAAACAGCGTGACACTCAACACATCAGCCAATTCCGCAATGGAATACTGGGGGGTATATTTATTTCAAGCATTTATGGTTGCTGATAATTCGTCACTTATTTCATTGGCGTTTGACTCGTTAGCGGACAGCGCTTACGTGACATTGGTTGATGATAATGGCGACCTTCTGCATGATTTTATGCTTGACGGTCTAAGCGCTGATATCAGCGCATTGGCTGGCTCGTCAGTTGCGTTGGAATTTGGCATTGAAGACTTTAATTATAATTACGACGACTACTTAACCGTATCCAATATTTCTATTAGCCAGAGCGCTAACGCGGTATCTGCACCCAATACCTTTGCTCTTTTTTTGCTGGGCTTATTAGCCGTCCGCCTAACATCTGTTTCAGGTAAAAAGGCGTTTTAGTTTCTTACTTGTACTGATTGCCTTTACTGGCGACGTCATAACAGTGACTTCGCCAACCGCTTTGAATTTTTGGAGAACACAAATGTTTAATCCTAGTGATCATTGGGTTTATTTACATGCGCTAAAAGGTGCCTCGCGCGCCATAATGCGTTTGATTTTTTTAACACTCGTCTGCCAGCTGTCTTTCAATGTCTATGCTGCAGAAGAAGGCACTTGGGTGACAGTCGAGTCAGCCAGTATTGCGCAAAGTGAACGCTACACCAAACGCCGCGCGGGGTATTACACTTACAATAATATTATCGTTTCAGATGCCTCTGCACTTTCTGACAAATTACGCTTAGTGGTGACCGATACCAGCCACGCCGTGTTAGACGCTGATGGTGTAACCGAGAGCGGAGCACCTTATTTTGACATCGCTTCGCCAAGTGAGCAGATACAAATTTACTTCGAAATAAAGCGAGGAGCACTGAATTACCACGCCATATTGCAGCAATTTGTATCAGCTGATGTGACTGACGACAATTTATTGTTAGTGGCGAATATGGCGCCTAGTTCACACTGGGATCGCGCTGCTCTGGCTAACGTTATACAAGGCAATAGCGCCGAAGAAGCGGTGGCCACATTGATTGGCGCTGCCAATAGTAATGTTTACATCATCTTTGATATCGTGCAAAGCAATCATATAGTCTTTAGCTTTAGCCAAGATGATACGCCGCAAAATCGCGTTATAAGTTGGGAAGCAGCCCATAAAACAGACAGTGGCTGGGTTGTGCTTAAAAGCTGGAGTGACGCTAACGCAGGTATCAATACCTTTACCGCTAATCCGAATGTGTCAGCGAATAAAATTCGTTTTAGATTCAGAGCCACTGATGGCGCGAATCTAGGTATTAATCAACTCTCGGTTATTAGCAAAGTAGACGATTCGACACCCACACCGGACCCTGAACCAGACCCTGATGGCGAAACAATACTGGATACCGATTTAAGCGGTTACACCGGTTACACTGATGAAAATGGCGTGACGACGGTCAATGTTGGCTTTTTCGAAAATGCGGTATTTGACGACAGCCCAACTGAGCTAGTCGCTGAAGACGAGTTCGTTGATACAGTAAATGACACGGCGCGTTTAAAAACTGCACTCAATCAAGCAAAAAGAGAAACCGGTGGCGGCGTAGTGGTGCTTCGGGCTAATGCTAATGGGCAAAATCGTTTTAGTTTGTCACATATCGCAGTGCCATCTAACGTGCGTATTGAAGTTGAGCCATGTGTTGTATTAGAAATGCGTGGTATCAAAGAAGATCTTTACCCCACAAGTGCAAATGATCATAAAAATAAGAACAAACCTAATCGTCAATTTTTGTTCTCATTTGGCCGTAGTAATGGCCCTGGTAATCTATTGTCAGAGCGGGTTGAAAACGTCGAAGTACGCTCTACCATACCAGGTCAAAAATTCACCATAGACGCCAACACAAACATGCCGCATAACTACGGTTATATGAACGGTGGCAATGGTAATGGCGTAGTGAACTTGACGCGTGCTATCCCCATTGGTTTATTTTATGTGAAGAACTTTGCTATTTCAGATATCAACATTGAAGATAATCACACTGAATCGGTTGCAGTGCAGATGTTTGCTGATGCGGATTATAAAGATGGTGCATTTGCTTATCGCTTTGGCTCTAAGCCGGTTTTCTTGCAAGACCGGTACGTAAAAAATCCAGAAGGCAGTGCCAACCTCAACAAACCGATGAATCCGGCTAATATCCCATTAGCGACAAACGAAAATGGCGACTTTGTTAACGATTCAGGCGATGTTATCCCCGACATGTTTGCCATTCAACGCAACCCTACCTATGGTCGTACGCCCTTGAAAGGCTCGATTAAGAACATCAAAGCAAGTCATGCTCATACTGGCTATGGCGTAGTGCAAGTGTACGGCGGTGATTGGATCGAAATTGATAATATTGAAGCATTCAATGGTATCGGTGTGCGGGTAGAAGCGGGCAATGGTACTGATAACGACAACTTTAATCGCTCAGGCCCGTATTTATCGTCAATGAATAAAATCAATATCTCGAACGTTAAAGTCACTAATGGTTTCACTGGGGTGTGGTTAAAGCCGCATTCGAAAGTAATGAAAGACATAAGCGTTGAGAATATCGAAGCGATAGACAGCGGTACCGCGATACTTGTTGGCAAAGGCTCGTTTAACTGTAAAACCAGTTGTCGCGACTTGACCCGAGGCCGAATTAATAACTTAGTGATAAAAGGGGATATCACCTTAAGACAAACCGTGTTTGATGCACCTGTTGCTGAGGTTGGCAATAATATTACCTATTTGATAACCGATGCCCACAGGCAATATTTAGCCAACCTTAACGGTAAAACGGTTGATCAACTGACCCGTAATGATTTACAACAGAAGACGGTGACAGGCCAGCAAACACCTGAACAATTAGCGGCATTGACCCCTGATAGCTTCGATAATCCGTCTGGTACGCGTTGGTATAAAATATTCCCAACGGCACCTGTTTTAGCACTATCTATGTTGTCTGCAACAGAAGTGGGCAATGAGTCAGCTAAGGTAGGTTTTTACCCGGTCGATTTTTCTAAAGCAAATATCGTGTCTGATGGTTTACCTGCTGATACCTTAATTTTGTATCGCTCAGATATGCGCAACCCTGACGGAACTGCCGCTACCGATTTCATCAATAAGTAATGTGTTGTTCAGCATCGGCCAGCCTCGTCAATCGGACGGGCCTGTGCTGAGCGAACAAGTCAACTGTGCGAACGAGTCATTAGTGAGTAAGGAGTCATCAACGTGAGTAAGGAGTCGTCAACGTGAGTAAGGAGTCGTCAACGTGAGTAAGAAGTCATCAACGTGATCGGGATAGGCGCGTTAGCTAGCTCTTGCATTCAACCTCGTTCATATTTTGGCTACGCCTAGTCGCGCATTTTAAAAACGTTTAAAAAGGTAAATATGACCAAGCAAATATACGCGACCAAGGCACTCGTTTTCAGTGCCTTGTTTACACTTCATTCTCAGGCTGGTACTGAAGTCCTTCTGCCTTTGTCTGACCCAGATAACAAAGGTGACTGGTCTTTGAATACCGAGGTCAGCGACGAATTCAATCGCAGTAGCCTAGATGAAGATCGCTGGTTTATCGTCGGCAAATTTAAAGACGGTAAGCCCCAATATGTCCACCCTGATAAACCCGATAAATGGGTATGGAAGGGCAGGGCACCGTCGCAATTTTCTGGGCGTAATCACCGCTTGGAAGATGGAAAGTTGATGTTAGAAGCGCGTTGGGAGCCAGACTTTCCCTTTTCGGACGAAATCAGAAAGCCGGTTTTTGGTGAGCCAATGAAACATGAAAACATCACAGTGCCATGCTTAATCAACCGCCGTTCATTTACCTACGGGTACGTTGAAATTAAAAGTAAATCAGCCGATGCAGAAGTGACCAGTGCTTTTTGGTCAATGGGCCCAGGCTTAGAATTCGATTTTTTTGAATCTTTTGGCGACAGTCGAGAAGATCCTAAAAAAGATCACCTAGACAGTGAATTGTGGTGGTCTATCCGCGACTGGAAGAAACCGGTCGGCGGTAAACCGAGTTACACCGAACATAAAGATCTTGGCTTTAGAATGGCAGACGACTTTCATGTGTACGGTGTTGAATGGAATGAAAAGGGGGTTAAGTACTATGTCGACGGCAAGTTGCTGTCAACGGTCAGTGCAGACCAGGTCACCGCGTGGGCTAAGGAGAACCGCGAAGGACTCCCTGAAGACTACAATGGCTACGTTGCGACAAAACCGATAAACCTCTGGCTAGACATGGAAACCTTCCCGTGGCACGGCTACCCAAACAGCAAAGAAGATTTAGAAAAGAACAGCCCTGAACACCTGAAAAATGATGGTGTCGTGGACTTCGAGGTGGAATACATCCGCGTGTGGCAAAAGCCAGAACAACTTGGGCAGTAGTCAACACAAATAAGGAGCATCTTTACTACGCAGCAGGAGCGGAGCAAATGATGAATACGTTCAAGCGTCATACCCATCATCAACGGATAAGAGGGGGGGGTAAGGCCAAAGAATTGTTAAAACAAGTATAAAACTGTTTCGCGTGACCACCTGAATATAGTAGATAAGTTCACCACACCACAGCACACCCGAATGTGGTTTGTTTACCTGCCCGTAGTACACAAAGCGTTGCTTTGTTGCCATTGATTACCACGCATTTTGACTAAAAACACCTTTTCGCACCATAAGAATAACCAATGCCAATTGACTTAGAATATTGAGAATAAATTAAGGACTTTTTGAACTGGATGTCTTTATACGTTTTTTGAAGTGGCCAATTTAACATGGCTTTCCTTATAAAGTTATTTGTCGTCGTGAATCGTGTATTGGTAATCTGTATTAACGTGCGATTTGTCATCGTAAGCAGACGACACAACTTTTTATGCTATCAGTCCAAAATGAAACAGCCACCTTTTATTAAAGGTGGCTGTTAGGTACAACTAAGTTGTTGAAATGCCAGTTATTGCGGGGTGACTTTTAGCAGCAGTACGCCCTCTGATGCTAATTCAAAAGAGCTGCCCATCGCGTTGCTTGTCATCATGTTAGTGATAGACACTTTTTGAGCGTTGCTAAGTGATAAATCTAACGCAACCGTATTGTGCCCAACATTTAGAATGTTCACCAAGTAACTACCATCTGGCTGTTTAACTGTGCGCCATGTGGTGGTTTTGAAAGGCTCACTGTTATCTTCTTTTAACATCACATCAGGCATGCTGTCGGCGACTTCTGTCAGCGCAACTTGCTTGATTTTGGCAATATCAGCATTGGCATCGAGGGTAATCAGTTTGCCTTTACTTGCTTTGAGTGTCTGTTTGCGGGTTTGGCCGTACTCGTTCAGTCTCAAACTTATAGCATCAAGAATAATGGTGCCGCCCTGATCTAAATAAGATTGCAATGCCGAGAACTCAGCGTCATTGACGTTTGGATTATTGTAAACAACAACCGTATCCCAAGCGCTATTGTCTTGTTTTTCAATGATGTTTTTGGTAACAAAGCCTAACGGTAAACCTTCAAAGAACAGGTCTTCATAGAGGGCGTATTCTTTGGTCATGTAGTCATCGGTATTGATGGCCGTCGTTTCAGAGTAGAACAAACGTAGAGGGCGAGGTTGCTCCCTTAATTCAATAATCTCTTCTGAAAAGCTGTTTAGATCGAACATCACCTGGGTAACTTCGTTAGTAACTTGAGGCTGCATGTTGTTAGAGCCTGCATAAGCACCGGCTAAACCTGGATCGAAAAAGTCTAATTCACCTTCTAAGCGGTCTTCAGGTGAACCGTCTGGATCGCGGGCCCAAAACCAGCCCATGTTGGCATCCATACCCAATAACGTGGCTAGCCAATAAACACTGCGCACGTAGCTAGGGCGTGTGTCTAAATCTCGCCATTGGCCTGAGGATAAGAAATGAGATTCTGAGTTTATGTTAATTTTATTGGGGGCGACCGATTCCATAAAGTCATGGAACATCGCCACGTAGCCCCAATTGTAAGCATACTTCTCAATCCACTTTGATGATTTACCGGGCCTGATATTCTCGCTACCAAAGGATTTTGCGTCGTGGCCGACCATAGTGGTTAATTCCGCTAAGGCTTCGGTATCAATGCCGCCAGAGCGCACGTTATCCATAAACATACGGGGCATAATTTTAATATGCGTATCGGCATCCCCATTGACTGCATGTAACTCGCTCTGCATAAAGGCAAACCAGTTGGTACTTCTGTCCATGTTGTAGCGTGTCCAGTCGTACCAAATCGGCTTACCTAGTAATGCCGAATCAATAGGAATGTCAATTTGTACGTCATCGAAGCTCGCAAAGTTGCTGCCCCAATTGGTATTTAGCGAAGCCAGATCGCCGGCATATTTATCGCTCAACCAGTGGCGAAAATTATTCAATGTGTAAGATGAAATAGACGTCATCTCGTCAAAGCGCGCGGTCCAAAAGTCTTTCTCGGCAAACCAATGAGGCTCATTAGCGAGCACAAAGCCTAACTCTGTGACCTTTTTGCCTTTGGTTAGCTCGCCTGTCCTGCGGATGATTTTGCCCCACACGTCACGTGCCAAGGGGTTGTCTATGTCAAAGCCGGTAAACAGCGAACGGCCTTTACGTACTTCAGGCTCTTGCTCTTCGACCCACTCTGGTATGCCCATGATCCAATAATATAAAAAACCAATATTAGTGTCTGGAATGTCCGTGAGCTCTTTCATTAAGTCTTGATCAAATGTTCCGTCTTCTTTTAATAAAAAGGAGTTAATAGCACGGTCATGATCGACCTCATAGAGGTTCTCGCCACCGTGATACAAAGCACCTAAATGGTCATTGTAAACATCAGTGTTGGTCAGTGGTTGGCCAACCGATTTAGAAAAATAATCGTAAGGGAAAATAGGTTTTCCATTACTGATGAACATGTTGTCACCGGCTTTCGTGCCTTGCCAGTCGACTTTATTCACTGGGCGTCTTTTAATTTCACCACGTAATTCTTGACCAAGCTCGTCAATACCTTTGTCTAAAATATCGATGACTTTTTGGCGTTCAAAGCCGGGTAGATCTAACGCTAATTTTTCTTTGTCTTTAGCGTAGTAGCGCTCATAACCGAAGGCGGCTTCAATCGCTGCAGGATTAGCTTCATCCCAACTGGCGAATGTTAAAAATTGCTCAGAAAACCACTCTAGGGTTTCTTCTCGAGTTACATCAATATTTTTATTTCGCGCTTCATCCATCATGCTTTTAAGCGTGGCGAGCTTGATTCTTGCTTCATGTTCTAGCGGCGATAGAGACGACGCTTCTGCTTTTACAGGCGTTATAGTCGATTGTGATTCGCTGGACTGGCTGCAACCGACGCTCAGCACTAACGCAGAGGTGATACATGCGGCTAAAAAATGTGGTTTCATAATTCTCTCCTACTGTGCAACCTATAGGGCGTCGCAACATGTTAAATTTATGATCGTATATGTTAGTACACTGAACTTAATGTATCATATATGCAAACATCATATGTATCAATGATCGTTTATTGCCCATTATTTACTTTTGTATCGATTCGCTCATTATGCTGGCTAGCGTTATACGTATTGACAGGTTGCAGGCTTAAACCAGGCTATTGGTGTTCCATTGCAGCAAGATGTTTTGTCCCACCAAAAATAGCTATTTTTGGCACTGTAACAAAGCACACCGTCACTTGGTTTACGTCGCGCACAACGATCAAATTTATTAAATTTGCTAGCAGAAACGAATAATTGAAGTAATCATTGATGTAAGCGATTTGTGAGGGTTATTTGTGTAACACATTGAAATAAAATATTTTTATTGGAGTTACATTAAAAAGAGGTAGTCACGTAATCGCCACTACCTCTTGTCCAATGCTTATCGTTACTTAGTCTTAAAAGCTCGCGCGCACACCAATAGCGTAGCGTGCACCGGGTGATTCTAAGGAACCAAATCGGCTGTCAAATCTGCCACCAGAGCTGGTATACGAATTCGTCAAGTTAGTGCCTTCAGCAAAGACTTGAATGTTTTCTTCGATGTTCCAAGCGATACGTGCATCAAGTTGGTCATATTGATCAACAAATATTGGTTCTAATCCCGTTAAACGGTCAAAGTACTTTTGACGTTTGTTGTAGGCTAAACGTGCCTCAAATATGTCGTCATCATAAAAGAGCACTAAGTTTTGTGAATTTGATAATCCTGGCAATACAACACTATTGTCTGCATCTCTGGTATCAAACTCATCCGTAGAGTTAACGTAGGTTAAATTCGCATTTATACCCACATATTTAAGTAAACCAGGTAAGTATTCAAAGGTATGCTGAAATGATATTTCAGCGCCGTACACTTTAGTACTTTCAAGGTTTCGAGGGCGCGTAATTGTGAAAAATATTTGATTTCCCTCTACATTCGTCCTGTCTTCAGTAATGGTGCCTAGGCTATTGGGTTCAGGTAGTGTAATGGCCTCACGTGCCTCACCACGCACAATGTAGCCCTCTATTTTCTTGTGAAATAAACCCAGAGAAAATAGCGTTGAATCGTTAATATAAAATTCAGAACTAACATCGAAATTGGTTGAAGTGTAGGGCTCTAATTCTGGATTACCACCGGAGCCTCGCAAATCTGATAAACGCACTTCTTGTGGCGTTTGCACACCAGGATTTAGATCCCCTAGGTTCGGCCGGGTCAACGTTTCTGAATAAGATGTCCGTAATATTAAGGTCTCGTTAACCCGCAGCTTGGCATTTATATTGGGCAGCCAGTTATCGTATTTACTTTTTTGTGAAATTTCCACTGCATCAGAGCGTGTCACAGCCAGCACATCATTTCGTGAGGCGTTAGGCGTGAAGTCAGTAAATGTAGTCGCGAAACCTGTGGACGTTGTATCTGTTTCTGAATATCTCAGGCCAGTATTAACGGTCAGTTCCATATCGTCAATGTCAGTTGCAAATTCTGCATTTATATATAGCGAGGTGATGTCTTCTTCAACACTATAGCCTCTGCCTTTATCAATAATGGCATCAAAACCGTTTGGCCCTAGCTCTGCCGCCGAGGTGCCTGCAGGTAAGTCGTAGAGATTGTCTCGAATGGCTAGTGTCGCAGGGTCCTCGAGATAAGCAAGTACCTCTTCAACATTGTAAGTAATCACAGAAGATGGGTAGTTACCCGATACAGCATCAAGGTATCCATCCCGGTTTTTAAGGGATAGTAATGACTCAGGTAATGGAATAATACGATTCAAGTAAACGACGTTGGCTGCGCCAGTGTGGGCATCTGAATGTGTTTTCTCTTGTTGGCCGTAATATGCGCCAAAGCTGACAGAGCGCAAGTACTCACCGTCGCTAAACCATTCAAAATCAGCTTTGAGTTCATTGATGTGATCTTCGTCACCGTCGCCTTCTCTTTGTGAAAACCAAGATGATTGCTTAGTCGGATCGGGTTGGGTTATTTCACTTCCAAGCGTGTAATCAAATTGGTTAACGACTCCATCACCATTGGTGTCAGTGGCATTTGGAGTGAAATTATAGTTCGTTATAACCGGGGCGGGTAATCCAGCTGTGTTGTCGTAACGTTGTATAGCGGGTTCTCCTGCCACAACGACAAAGTAGTTTTTGCCTGCGTTGTCATCTTTAGCACGTGAATTTGACCAGTCAAACTTAGCGTTTAATGATTCAGTAATGTCCCAATCAAAATCAACGCCCAATTGAAACAGGTCTGAGTCACGGTTCGAGGCTAAAAAAGTACTAAACGGACGGCCAATTTGGTCGTACCGAGTCAGAATATTATTTTCGTCAGTTATCGCATTGTGAAACGTAGGAATTTCATTAAATTGCACCGCAGCAATAGACTGAGCTTTAACCTCAAATGCACTGTATAAGCCATCAATAGTCAATTTCATGTTGTCAGCAGGCACAAACTGAAATGCGCCGGTAACCCCAAATCTCTCACGATCCTCTTCTGCTCGAATATATTGTGTTTGTTGTTGATGGGTATAACTATCAACGCCTTCGTTGCCTAGCCCGTTTTCAAAAAGTGTCGCGCGTCTATCTGCATCATAAGTGCGGGTTAGATAATTAGCGCCTTCTACTTGATCATTTGCCGTCTTACGACCTTGATACGATGCGGAAAATAACAAGCCGATGGTGTCATCTGCAAATGTATTGGTAATTAAGCCAAACACTTGAGGTGCAGCTTCACCTGATTGCTCGTCGTATACACCACGAGCACTGGCCACCGCGGAAAACTTCCCGATATCGAGTGGCCTTTGGGTACGAAGATTAATTGTTGACCCAATGCCGCCTTCTTGTAATTCTGCAGATGAGGATTTATAAACGTCGGCTCCACCAATAAGATCAGCTGGCAACAAGGCAAAATTAAATCCACGGCCAGCGCTATCGGAGGCTATACGTCGCCCGTTTACTAGTACGGTATTAAATTGAGGACCGAAGCCGCGAACCGTAACCTGTTGGCCTTCGCCACCGCTTCGACTAATTGAAACGCCTGATATGCGCTGCAAAGACTCCGCTACGTTTGCGTCTGGAAATTTACCGATATCCTCCGCCACGATACTGTCGATAATATCGTTACTTTCCTTTTTCCTGTCTATTGCTTTGGCAAGGCTGCTGCGGATCCCCTTAACAACGATCGTTTCGGTATTATCCTCTTCAACTTGAGCGAAAGCGGGTAGAACAACAGTGCTGGAGAGAACGGCTAATATGGCGGTTGCTAATTTAGCTTTTCTGAACATAGTAAATTTCCTTGAATATCGGTTGTTAGATAATGTAGCGGCTAACGTATTTTGATTATCGTTGTACTTCACTTGAATTTAATGTGATGAAATACACGGCATTCAACATTGTATGTATTTAAACATATGATGTTTAAAATGGAAAGATAAATGTTGTTCAGTTGTTACCAAACGTTACAACGATGTTGAGATGATATCGTTGTATAATAAAACATAAAAAAGCCACACTGGCGGGAGTTCAAGTGTGGCTAAGGATGAATAAAGCTAGGTTTATTACACTGGTACAGCAGCATATTCGGCGAGTAGTATCTTCTCGCCCTCAGGCAGGCCATAGATTTCCTAAAGCTAGAATACGGCGTTGGAGACTCTCTATTGTGGTGGCACAGACTATTCTTTGTAGCCCTTTACTTCATTAATAAATTCAACCAATTGCCGTTGTGGTTTTCTGCAATATCGCGGATAAGATACCAGCAGCAGGTATTTTCAGATCCTAGTCTCTGATAGGTTTTTTGATAAATATATTTGTCATATTTAATCTAGCGCCACTCAAAAAAAGATATTGCAAGTACAAACATCATATGTTTATATTTGCTCTATGAACGAAATGACTTTTTATGATTTAAAGCAAGCGGGAACTATTTCTCACAGCATGTCTGTGCAAGTAGCGCGTGAGCTTGGTAGGCGTATTGTTGCTGGTAAATTTGAACCAGGCGCACTGATTGATGATGAAAATGCATTATCAGAGCGTTATCAGGTCAGCAGGGTAGTAATACGCGACGCAGTCAAAATACTCGTCAGCAAAGGGTTACTAGATGTTAGGCGAGGGATTGGCACTAAGATTAACTCACGAAACCGCTGGTTGATGTTAGATGACGATGTTTTGGCCTGGCACTTATCAGCGCCACCAGCCCTTGAATTCTTGAAGCAACTAATGGAAATTCGATTAGCATTCGAACCTAAAGCAGCCAGATGGGCGGCAGAGCGTGCGACGCAACAAGATATAGAGATAATCGCCGCTGCATATCAAGACATGGTGAAATATGAGTATCAGCATGCGAATGAGCTTTCGGTTACTAAATTCATCAAAGCAGATGCCATGTTCCACCGCGCTATATTGCTCGCAGCACACAATGAATTTTTACAAGACATAGAAGGTGTGATTTATTCAGCTTTGTTGGTCAGCATTCAATTAACCAATAAAGATCCTATCGAGAACGGCACATCACTGCCATTTCACTATGAAGTTTTCCAAGCTATTTCTAATCGAGACGGTGCATTGGCTGAACAATTAACAGACCGTTTACTGCGTGATGCTAGCGAGCGGTTACAGCAAACGGTTGACTAGAAAGTTGACCAACGAATAAGCGTCATGGGCGCTTTAAAGATAACTTACCTTTTTGAGGTTCACACAATGAAATCATTTTTCCATCACGTCGTCACAGCACTTTCTATTAGTGTGGCGTGCACTTCGTTGAGTTATGCCAAGCAGCCGAATGTCGTGTTTTTATTTTCTGATGATGCCGGATACGCCGATTTTGGCTTTCAAGGCAGCAAAACGATGCAAACCCCAAACTTGGATCAACTTGCCAAAGACGGTGTGCGCTTTACCCAAGGTTACGTGTCTGACTCAACTTGCGGTCCTTCTCGGGCAGGTATCATGACGGGGCGCTACCAACAAAAATTCGGTTATGAAGAAATAAACGTGCCTGGGTACATGAGTGAAAACTCTGCTATTAAAGGCGCTGAAATGGGGATCCCGTTAGACGAAGTGACGATGGGCGACTACATGAAATCTTTGGGGTATCGCACGGCGTTCTATGGCAAATGGCACTTAGGCGGTACGGATGAGTTGCACCCCATGAACCGTGGCTTTGACGAATTTTATGGTTTTCGGGGTGGTGATCGCAGTTACTGGGCCTATGAAGTCAATGCACCAGAGCGTAAGTCAGCCGTTTTTACCGACAAAAAACTTGAACACGGTATTGACCAATTTCAAGAGCACGAAGGGTATTTAACCGATGTGCTGGCCGAGAAAGCCAATCAATTTATTGAAAAAGCACCTGATAAACCGTTCTTTATCTTCCTATCATTTAACGCTGTGCACACACCAATGGAAGCCACGCCTGAAGACTTAGCGAAGTTTCCGCAGCTCAAAGGTAAGCGCAAGGAAGTTGCAGCGATGACATTAGCGCTTGATAGAGCCAGCGGCGCAGTATTAAACAAACTCAAAGAGCTGGGTCTGGAAGATGACACACTAGTGGTTTTTAGTAACGATAATGGCGGCCCTACAGATAAAAACGCCTCATCTAACTATCCATTAGCGGGGACTAAATCAAACTTTTTGGAAGGCGGAATTAGAGTGCCTTTCCTCGTTAAATGGCCTGCTAAATTAGCCGCTGGAAAGGTATACGACAAACCCGTTAGTACACTTGATTTGCTACCCACGTTCTTTAAAGCGGGTGGTGGTAAAGAAGCGATGTCTGAATTGGATGGCGTAGACTTAATGCCCTATATAACCGGCCAAAATATCGCTACACCTCACGCTAGCATGTACTGGAAAAAGGAAACGCGAGCGGCTATTCGCCAAGGCGACTGGAAGTTATTACGTTTTCCAGACCGTCCTGCAGAATTATATAACCTAGCGAGTGATATTGGTGAGCAACATAACTTGGCCGCCCAGGAGCCTGAGCGTGTTAAACAAATGTTCAAAGATTTCTTTAGCTGGGAAATGACGCTTGAGCGCCCATTGTGGTTACTCAAACGTCAGTTTGAAGAATACGACTTAAACCGAATGGACAAATACCGAGTGCCGAGCCGGTTAGAATAAAATTAATGCCTAGCTCTAGCTCTAGTCCAAGCCCAAGCCCAAGCCCAAGCCACCGGTTCCATTTAGCCTATTAGCTTAAATAAATTCGGTGTTTAATAAAAAGGAAATGCACGTATTAATTCTGTTAATACGTGCATTTTCTGCCTTCACTTTTAGCACGAAGTAAAAGCCCGCTGCCATAGCTAACGAATATACTAGGATCACGCCACAAGACGTTTTGTGTCCTACCCTTGGCCAAACGGACTCTGTTTCCTATCTTTGAACGAATACAATCTAATCCCATCCCGTTCCATTCCACGTTAATAAGTGATCACTCAGCGAGAGTTTAAAAGGGCTTAAACAAGGCACATGACTGAATGAATAGTTGTTCTTTTTCGAAGTCATGCAACGCAGTGTAAGCCCTTTTAAAACTGCCTGAAAGGAATGCCCCAGGGGCTTTTGCTCTGCGTTCTCACTATTTGAAAGGGAACAACCATTACGAGATAGCGACGCCTTAATCAAAAACCGCTGGATGCATTCTGCGGGGGGTACTTATTAATATGAATTGATATAATTGCAGCCCTTCGTTTTTAACGCTTCTCAGAAATATGTGATTTTAGTTAACAATTTAGTCACGAATACATATTGTTAATTCAAACATCATATGTTTAAATGTATGTATATTCCTTATCCATTTAGTGACTCGTATTAAAGGACGGACATGACTCTTTCAAAAAAAATGTACATAAATGGCGCGTTGCATAGCGGCCACTCATCGGCTCTCGTAATCAACCCTGCTAATGATGAAGCGGTCGCTAAGGTAAGTATTGCCGATGGCGCACTTGCGCTAACAGCCCTACAAGCTGCTGATGCTGCCTACGACAGTTGGTCGAGCACGCCTATAAGCGAACGGGTCGACTGGATGATGAAACTAAAAGCAGCCCTTAAAGAAAACGAAACGCACTTAAGAGAGTGTATTCATCTTGAAATGGGCAAGAGTTGGGCGAGCACACAAGGCGATTTTGAAATGCTCTTGGACAGCCTTGACTTTTTTGCCAATGATATTCAAAAACAAGCAGCTGAAACCCTAGAAGACAAAGACGGTACGCATTCACATGTGCTTGTACGGGAATCTGTTGGCGTAGTTGCTGCCTTTTTAGCATGGAATTTCCCACTGTTAAATTTAGCCTACAAGTTGGGACCTGCATTAGCGTCGGGTTGCCCAATTGTAGTGAAGCCTTCTTTAAAAACGCCACTTTCTGCATTGGCCGTTGGCGAGATTTGCCAACAAATTGGTTTGCCGCCAGGTGTAGTGAATATCGTATGCGGGCCTGACCAAGAAATTGGTGATGCGATTTCGTCGTCACCTATTCCAGCTTTGCTAACGCTCATTGGCTCTACCGAAACCGGTAAGCATGTTATGCAGCAAGGGGCAACGTCGATAAAACGTTATTCGATGGAGCTAGGTGGTAACGCACCTGTACTTATTTTTGACGATGCTGATTTAGACTTAGCCGCGGATATCGTGTGCGGACTTAAGTTTGAAAACGCTGGGCAGATTTGCGTCGCGCCAAATCGCGTATTCGTGCACAGCACAGTGGCAGACGCTTTTTATCAAAAAGTATTGACGCGAACCCAAGCGATAAAAGTGGGCTTCGATCGTAACGGTGCTATTGATATGGGCCCGGTGATCGACCAGCAAGCATGGCAACGCATTGATGGCTTAGTCAACGATGCAGTGGCAAAGGGCGCTGAGGTACTTATTGGCTCGGGGCGACCTGAACATTTAAGCAAAGGCGCGTTTTACGCACCTACCGTGCTTAAAAATGTCTCCCGTGACGCCAAGATTTATCGTGAAGAAGTGTTTGGCCCTGTGATCAGCATATTAAGCTTTGATGAAGAAGGCCAAGTGCTTAGCGATGCCAACGACACAGACGCAGGGTTATCTTCCTTTATATTCACCGCAGACGAGGAACGCGCCCAGCGCATTGCTAAGCGTTTACGTTTTGGTGAGGTGCATGTGAATGGCGTGAAATATGCCATTTATTTACCTCATTGCGGTGTTAAGCAATCCGGCGTGGGCGTTGATTGCTCACATCTTTCACTAGAAGAATATTTTACCGTTAAGCGCATCTCTACTGCGTTAGGCAAAGGACAAGCATAATGAAAATTACTCAAGTTATTAGCCACGTTTTACAGTACGACTTAGACGAAGAGTTAGGCTATTCGCAGCAATATTACTTTAAGCGCACCACGCACCTCGTCGAAATACGCACAGATATTGGCGTGACCGGTTGGGGGGAGTGTTTTGGCGGTGGTAATATTGCGCTGGCCAATAAAACCATTGTTGAGAAAGTGATTCAGCCGATGATCCTAGGGATGAACCCATTGGATCGCGAAGTGATCTGGCATAAAGCGTATAACTTGATGCGAGACCACGGCCAAAAAGGCATGCCGATCCAGTCATTGTCAGGCATTGATATTGCCCTTTGGGACATCGCCGGCAAGATTCATAATCTTCCTGTTTATCAATTGCTTGGTGGTGCATTTAGAGAAAAAATTGGCGTATACGGTTATGGCATGATGTTACAGCGTGTACCGGATTTAGAGCACCGATTCGAGCTTGAAAGCGCCGCCATTTTAGATAAAGGCTTTAAAGCCATGAAAATGAAGATCGGCCTTGGGGTGGAAAAAGACGTGCGTTTAGTCGAAGCTGTGCGCAAATCCATTGGGCCCGACGTGCCATTAATGGTTGATGCTAATCACGCCTACACAACGCGCGAAGCGATACCGTTAGGCCGCGAATTAGAACGTTTAGGTGTAGCTTGGTTTGAAGAGCCCGTCGCACCAGAAGACCTGCAAGGCTACCGTGATTTGTGCGAAGCGCTTGATGTAAACATTGCGGGTGGCGAAGGTGAGTTTACTGTGTGGGGGTTCCGAGATTTAATTAAGAACCGCTGCGTAGATATACTTCAGCCAGAAGTGTGTGGCTTAGGCGGCATCACGCAATATCAAAAAGTGCTCGCACTGGCCCAAGCGCATTTCGTGCCGGTTGTTAACCATGTTTGGGGCTCAGCCGTTGCAGTGGCCACCAATATGCATTTATTGGCTGCGTTACCGGACTTCCCGGGGGCTGCACATCCTGTACAACCTATGCTCGAATATGACACCACACCTAACCGATTCCGTGAAGAGTTACTGGTCGACTCATTAGAGATTAACGAGCAGGTAAAACGAAATGACGGGTTTGTAGGATTACCAAAAGGCCCAGGTCTGGGTATTGAGCCGAACCGAGACTTCATTAAAAAATATTCAGTAGGGAATTAACCCCTATGATTGATTTCAATCAAGCAGCCTTAATTTGCGTTGACTGGGGTAGCTCTAATTTACGTGCATACCTTATCGATATGCAGGGGAACGTGTTAGCGCGCCTGCAAAGCGATAAAGGTGTGTTGAATTTCAGTGCGGGGCAATATGGCCCTGAGTTGAGTGCGTTATTACAGCCTTGGCTGAGCGTAAAATCAGTACCCGTTATGTTGGCGGGCATGGTTGGCAGCGCGCAAGGTTGGCAAGACGCAGGTTATGTAGCCTGCCCAGCCACGTTAACCGACTTAGCTCAGAATTTATCCCCAGTCGTAAATTCTGTAGCAAACGGTGAACAGCTTCAAGCCTATATTGTGCCTGGCGTAAAAGGTCTATCCAATTTCGGCCAAATCGATGTGATGCGCGGGGAAGAGGTGCAAATTTTTGGCGCACTATTAGCGAGCAAGCGTCAGTTGGCGCGTGAAGCCCAAAAAGGCCAAGAAACGGAAGACGGGCAAGAAAGTCCAAGCGTGTTTGACTCGCAACTGGTGTGTTTGCCAGGCACGCATTCTAAATGGGCCAAGGTTACATCAGGGGGAAATGAATCTGACTCCCATGGCGCGTCTAGCATCACGCAATTCAGTACCTACATGACCGGAGAGTTATTTGCGCTGCTCAACACGCACAGTATTTTGGGCAAAATGTATCAGCACGCTGCTAACACCAATAACGCTGACGCGTTTGACGGTGAAGCATTTGATGAAGGCGTAAAAACAGCGCGTGCGCCGGGCTCGTTATTACACAAATTATTCAGCGCTAGAAGCAAGGTGCTTAATAAAGAGTTGCAAGCCTCTGGTGTGCACAGTTATTTGTCTGGAATGCTGATAGCCACCGAAGTATTTGACATGCTGAGTGTTTATCAAAGCAGCGATATCAGCGCGGATGAAGACGTAAAAGCAGAGGAGTCTCTCGCACCGATTATCATCGTGGGCGCGCCAGCGTTAAGCAAACTTTATCAACGCGTGATGGCGACGACAGCGTTTAGTGTGCATTGCATCGATGCTGAGGTGGCGTCTTGTTTGGGTATTCTCAATATTGCCAACGTCGCCGGTAAATTGTAATTCGCAATACTATTGATACAAGGGTTATCTGACTGTTCAAATAGTTAATTACGTAGCCATTAACATGGCGATTTTCGCAGTAGCCCGCACGACAGTTTACGCGGCGGGTTAATAACATTTTTAAAGGAAGCACAATGAGTTCAATGACATTTCAAGCCGCCATGAATGCACTACCACTGATTGCGATTTTACGTGGGATCACCCCTGACGAAGTGGTAGCCGTGGCAAAAGCACTGCAAAAAGAGGGGTTCAAAATTATTGAGGTGCCGTTGAATTCACCTCAGCCTTTTGAAAGCATTAAGCGCTTAGTCGAGACGTTTGGTGATGAGTTAATTATTGGTGCAGGGACTGTTTTAAGTTGTGCACAGGTAGACGAAGTACAAAAGGTTGGAGGGCGAATTATGATTGCCCCTAACGTCAACCCAGATGTGATCCGCCACGCAAAAGCGAGAGGGCTGTATTCAGTACCAGGCTTTTACACCGTATCAGAAGCGTTCAGTGCCATTGAAGCGGGTGCAGATGGGGTTAAACTCTTCCCAGCAGATACCCTTGGTGCAGCTGGCCTGAAAGGCATGATGGTGGTATTACCCAAAGATGTGCCTGTGTTACCTGTAGGCGGCGTATCAAACGAAACCATGAGTGGTTTTGTTGAGGTAGGAGCGGGAGGTTTCGGTTTAGGCTCAGGCTTATACAAAGCAGGCATGAGCGTGGAGCAAGTCACTGAAAATGCCCGAGGTTATGTAACTGCATGCCGCGCTGCACTGGCAAACAACAAAGCTTAATTGAGGGGGTAACCTTTAACACTTCTCATAATTAATAATAATAAATCAGGTGAGTCAACGCACTGTGTAGATAGCTACTGTGAAGTTATAGCGCAAACGTATCGACTGACCGCTAACCAAGTTGGAATGTAAAATGAGCTACAGTGAAGTCGACAGGAATGTTACTAAGTTCGCCATCATCGCCGCATTTGGCGGGTTTGTATTCGGTTTAGATGCGGCCAATATTTCAGGTGCGTTACGCTTTGTAAATTCACAATTCGAACTCAGCAGCATGCAAACCGGCACGGTGGTTGGGGTGGCTATTTTGGGCGTCATATTAGCCCTGCTATTCACTGGATCATTCTGTGACAGATTTGGTCGCCGCAAAGTGCTGTTGGCTATCGCGCTGACCTATTCCTTATCTACTTTGCTATCGGCCTTTGCCACTAGTTACACCATGCTGGTGGTGGGGCGTTTTATTGGGGGAGTGGCGTTTGCCTCCATTACGGTGTCAGCCATGTATATCGGCGAGATAGCGCCGGCTGATAAACGCGGTAAGTTTGTTTCAATTAATCAGTTACTCATCACCCTTGGTAGTTTATTCGCGTTTCTAGCCAATTATTGCTTGGTGTTATCCATGGACAGTATCGCCTGGATTGACAATGAAAACGTGTGGCGTTTAATGCTCGGCTTTGAATTAGTGCCAAACATCATTTGGTTTTTGCTGTTGTTAACTGTGCCTCGCTCGCCCAGGTGGTTAGTTGCTAAAGGGCATTTAGAAGAAGCCCGTGAAGCATTTGCAAAAATAGCCCCGAAAGAACAAATAGAAGGCTTGATCCTATCTGTGCAAGACAGCCTAAATAAAGAGTCAAAAAACACACCGCTTACCCAGTTAAAAACACTCTTCAGTAAGCGCTTTACGCTGGTGTTATGCGTCGCATTTGCGTACGCCATTGTGCAAGGGGCAAGTGGCATGAACGCAGTGCTTTTCTATGCGCCAACGGTATTCGAGCAAATCGGCATGTCAGTCGAAGACACTTTTATGCAAACCGTTATTTTAGGGCTAGTTGCAGTAATCTTTACCCTAGTAGCCATACGATTTGTCGAGAAATGGGGACGACGTAACCTGACCCTAATCGGATTATTGTTTATCAGCATTGCGCACACCTCTATTTGGTATGGATTTAAGTCTGCCCATTATGAGTTGAGCCAAGAGTCAATCGTCAAACTTCAACAAAGCGATATAGATGTAACGTTACTGGAGCCACTCGTAGGTAAAACCTATGCAACAGACGTAGAGCTAAAGCGTGAGCTAAACGCCATATACAGTAAAAAAGACTTACCTCTGGTCAGTGGCGCCATTATTAATTCGACCATTAGTATTAACGCATTCTTTGTTCTGTTCGGACTCTTTGCATTCTTAGCTGCATTTAATATGTCGATAGGGCCTGTGATGTGGGTGATATTTTCTGAGATATTCCCGAATAATGTGCGCAGTGTGGCCTTACCTGTGGCGGCATTTGTACAAAGTATCTCCAGCTACGTGATACAGCAGTTCTTCCCTTGGCAGCTTGAGAATTTAGGTGCGGCCAATACGTTCTTGAACTACGGCATTATCGCGTTTATTGGCATGTTAGTGATGGCCAAAATATTGCCGGAAACCAAAGGCAAAAGCATTGAAGATATTGAACGTGACTTAGTCGGAGTGAAGTAGCAGAAAACAAATCCGAAGGCCCTTATTCACTCAATGATGATTAGACTACGCTTCACTATCCTAAGTGAAACGCCCTGTTCGAAGTCGTCGGGGCGACCATTTGGTGCAGAGTGTTGTGAGGGCTGGAGGTCAAAGATCTCTGGCTACACGATTAGCTGGCTAGTTATTACGGGAATATAGTTTTGATGCGATGAATGCCCCAACAACCATCTCAGCCCACGCTAGAGGGAACACAATAAAAGCTGTAGACCAATCGCCTAATCCGGCATTGACTGTAGCTATCCAGAAAACACCTATCGTTGCGAAGCTCGTTGTTGTGCCTGAAATTAATGTCGATTTTAAATTATTGCCAAATACTTGAGCACACAACCAAAAAGTGAACACTAATATCGCAGTTAGGAGGGTATCCCACCCCCCCCAAACTAGGGCTATTCCAATATCAAATTTATCAAGTCCGTTCAAATCTACACGTCCATCAAAGAACGCTTCCATTCTTGGAAATGCAACGAAAAGCGCTCTTAAAACTTCACCTATGTGTATCCAAATACTTGTAATAAGTGTTATGACTATGAACTGCTTTGCTACAAATTTATTTTGCATAAAACTCTACTCTTTCGATGTGTGATGACAGCTAACGACCCCCTTATAATATTAAGCGGATACAATAATATAGACACGCATGGCGCTATTTGATGTCTTTTATAACAGTAGGCATTTCGACAAAAACTAACCAAGCTGTTACCTACAAAGTATAACATCACGCGTGATATTCGTAGCTTAGACGATTTGCTTAAAAAGCAGTGTCCCAAGCGCCATACACTTCATCAACCTCTGCGTGGAATGACTAAAGCGAGAGAACTGTTAAAGCGCGCCTACAACCTGCTTCAAAAAAATTCACCTGATACACAATATTTAGTGACCTTGGCTCGCCCATGAAAAATCTACTTGCTTGCTTTCTATGTTATCACTGTCAAATAGCCCAGTAAAAGCAGCCTAATCGCACAGGCAAAAGACGTTTTCTTATATTACTTCCGATTAAAAACGATGTGAAAAATATTCTCCATAATTACATTAATAAGTTTTTTTTAAAAAACAAAGTGAGACCAGACAAAATTACATAATAGGTAGCGACCTAGGCATTATTCACTTTCCTCGCTCCATCTCTGCGCTATCAAGGGTCGACATGCGTCACTTCACTCTTTAGTACTTCTGAGCCCTTTGCAGGAAAACAAGACTGTTAGTTCATATATTATTTCATCTAAATTTAAACATCATATGTTTGCAATTATGATACAACCACGTTAATGTATTGTTGAACAGTCAATATGCTATCCGGTATTTGATAGCTGATGAACAATTTGAATGAAGTATGGCGCCCAAGTAACAGGTTAAGTTAAGTCTAACCTGCAAGGGAGCGAAGCATCTGAAATGAATAGGAAATGTATTGTGAACAAAAAATATGCCCACAACAAAGCCATTAATGCCAATAGTAATAGCCCATTTGTAAAATTTCGCAGCATCAACATTGGTGATTGCCAATGGACAGAAGGTTTCTGGGCGGACAAATTCAAGCAAGCCGAGACCATTATGGTTCCCCATATGGGTGAGTTGTTAAAAGGGGATATCGGCCATGCTTACAATAATTTCAAAGTCGCTGCCAAGATGCAAGATGGTGAAGCAAAGGGCATGTTGTGGCACGACGGCGACTTCTATAAGTGGATGGAAGCCTGCATTTATGTTTACGGTATCAATAAAGATACGGCGTTATTAACTGAGTTAGATGAGATTATCAGTGTGCTAGCAAGCGCTATGTGTAGCGACGGTTACTTGCACACACACAACCAAATACTCGGTAAGCCCCGCTGGAAAGCAGTATGTGATCATGAGCTATACAACAGTGGTCACCTTATTTTAGGGGGTGTTATTCACCATCGCGTTACCGGCCAAACTAACTGGCTCGACTTATCTATTAAACACGCTGATTACCTGTACGGAGTGTTTGAATCAAAAGACCAAGAATTAGCTCGTTTTGGTTTTAACCCCTCTCAAATCATGGCCTTGGTTGAGCTGTATCGCGAGACAGGCGTGAAAAAATATCTCGAATTAGCGGATATTTTTGTGACGATGCGTGGCTCTGTTCCTATGGACTTACATGACTCTGTACCTTATTGGTTTACCGGGGATCAGTGCCAAATGAAAACGCCTTTAAGGGAAGAGACCGAAGCGGTTGGCCATGCTGTTACCGGCATGTACTTATATTCTGGTGCAGCAGACGTATATGCAGAAACGGGTGAGAGCGCATTGATCGACTCCCTGCAAAGCATTTGGTCTAGTGCCAACGAGCGCAAAATGTATATTACGGGCGCACTAGGCCAATGCCATCACGGTGCTTACGATGACCAAAATATGATCCACGAAGGGTTTATTGACGATTACCTTATGCCCAATTCTACTGCTTACAATGAAACCTGCGCGAATATATCTAACGCCATGTTCAACTGGCGTATGCTCGGCATAACCGGTGATGCTAAGCATGCCGATAACGTTGAATTAGTCCTGCACAATAGTGCGATGGTGGGCATTAGTGCCGATGGCGAAAAGTATTTTTACGCAAACCCACTGCGTATGAATTTCGGCCAGCGTGATTATTCTGATCATTGTGATTGTACTGAATCCCCCGATAGAGAAGCCTACATAGAGTGTTTCTGCTGCCCGCCAAACCTCGTAAGAACCATAGCGCAAGTATCGGCGTGGGCGTATAGCCTTACGGATAATGGCGTAGCGGTTAACCTATTCGGTAGCAACAATTTGAACACCAAACTGCTTGATGGCAGCGATGTGACTTTAAGCCAGGTCACTAATTTCCCTTGGGATGGTTCAATCAGCATTGAGGTAAAAGCGTGCAAAACTGAATCGTTTGACATAGCCGTGCGTATTCCAGGCTGGGCGAAAGGCGCGAGCGTTACCGTTAACGGCCAAGCGATAAGCGGCGTTAAAAATGGTGAATACCTGACCTTGTCGCGCGAGTGGTCTGTAGGCGACAAAATTGCTATCGAGTTACCGATGAAAACCACGTTTGTAGAAGGCCACCCTCGTATAGAAGAAATTCGCAATCAAGTTGCCGTTAAGCGTGGGCCACTTGTTTACTGTATCGAGACACCAGACTTGCCAGAGAATACCGGTATTTTGGATGCTTATATTGCGTCTGACGCTAAGTTTGATGCCCAGTTCGACCAGAGCTTTTTGGGCGGCATGACGACCATTAAAACACAGTTGTTGGTGCGCCAAGACAATACGCAAAATATGTATGATGAAATTCAAAAACCTGCATGGGAATCATACCAGACCCAGTTCATACCCTACTACGCGTGGAGCAACAGAGGTACAGCAGAGATGACAGTATTCGTTCCTGTTGTGTGGAAATAGCCCACAGGGCAGTTAACCTTTTTCGGTGATGTGCACCGGTAGGCTAATCGAAGCGCCACTCACGTTTTGATTAGCCTTTTCTATGCTTGGCTTTTTTCTAACGGCTCTTGTGCTAAATGGCGCTTCAAGTAAACGACGCTTTTGGTAAAAAGCTTTCTCAGTAAAAGAATAGAGCTACAAACAAATGTATTGACCGCTAGCGCGCTGGAATCGAGTTGGCGGCACTGACCGTGCTATTCAATATTTGAGTAGCCAGTATTGGAGATATGTATGACGACGTTTAAAAATTCAACTTGCGCTTTTTTACTGCTTGGCACCTCGGTGACTATGGTTGGCTGTGGAACTGCCGCTAATCAGCATACAAAAGTAAATCACGCCCAAGTAGACGTCGCGAAAACACCAAGCTCGTTATTCAGTGAAACTACCGGTGTGCTGCCTGCGTCTAAACGTGCCAGAAGAAAGTGGGATGGGCCAATTGTGAGTGATTTAGACGGCAATGGCTGGCAAGACCTACTGCTGACCGAACATGCGGACGAAGTGCTGATTTTTTGGAATGAAGGAGGCCAATTTAGCGCACCAGATACCCTACTGACAGGGGATATGCACGGCACGGGTATTGCTGATTTTGACAACGACGGCCTACTGGAAGTCATTATTGCTCAAGGTGGTGGCAATGGCAGCAACCCAAGAAAGCCCAAACATATTGAGATAACAAAAGCCCGTCAACTGACTGACAACAGAGTATTAAGCCACTTTGAAAAAGGACGAGGGCGGGCGGTGAAAACCTTGGATGCAAACCAAGACGGAAACGTCGACCTCTTTCTGACGGGCTTTGCGACCCCTGAACAAGCGAAAGCCGGCGCGAATCATCTGTACTCAAATGACGGTACAGGCGCGTTTACCTTTGAGGGGAATTTACCCTACTCACAACGGTTAAGTTACAAAACCATAGTGACGAATATCAATGATGATAATGACCCCGATGTAATCATTTTCGGTGGCGGGGAAATGGTTGCTGCCATTGGCGGGCCAGATTTTGAGTTCAAAGAAGCAACTCAAGCTGTGTTAGGGGATACTTACAAAACAACTGAGATCAGTGCCATTGCCCAGCTAGATTACGACAACGATGGCGACCTTGATTTAGCGATCAGTCGCGCTAAGCATCAATTTAGCAATCAGCTTTTTTATGATAAAGCGCAGCAACGCTATGCTTTCTTTTCGCGATTTCAGCCACTTCTTATTGATGTCTTATCCATTTCTGGCAACTTTAAACTGGTTAATTTACAAATGGCTTACCCTGATTTCGATATATACCTAGGCGAGCAAAAAACAAAGCTAGAACTGGCAGGACGTGACGACATCGATAGCTACGAGTCAGACGTAAGCGGCAGTCGAGAGCTCGATATTAATCAGCTGCAGGCATTAGGCTGGCCGAGGGATATTTGCCCTGAAGGCGTTAAGATGAATGATTTACTAAAAGGATCAAAGCCTGGCTTGTATATCGGTTATTTAGGGGGCGATAAATGGCGTATCTGCAGTCAAACGCGCTCCCCAACGGCGGGGGTTGTATTAAATGTCACTGATGGCCCTGCGCCAAAGGCCATTGAGCCGCTACCGGTTAAATTATTAGAAAACCAAAATGGGCATTACGTTGAAGTAACCGCTGCTAAGGGGATTGATATTCAGGAGCCCACCGCAAGTGTCGTCGCTGCCGATTTTGATAATGACGGCTGGACTGATTTATTGTTTATGAAGTATGGCAACATGGCAAAGGTGCATAAACCGACTTTGTATATGAACAACAAAGGTAACGGCTTTGTTGAGAACAAGGAACACGGCATTGTTATTAACGATTTGGGTTCGACGGGTGCGGGCGCAGATGTTATCGATTTCGATAAAGACGGCGATCTCGATCTTGTTACCGCCAATGAACGCGGCACATGGCGACTATTTGAAAATCACACAGCCAGCCAATCTAGCCATCACTTTATGGGGGTTATTGTGGGCGGTTCTCCCTCAGGAAAAGCCACGCAATTAGGGGCTAAAGCGACACTAAAAGCGTGCGGCAGGCAATGGCAGCAACAAGTGGGCGCATCGTCTTCTGCCTACGCTGACACGTACAACAATCAGTTGTTATTCGGTCTAGGAAAATGCGCACAAGTGGATAGCGTAAAAGTACAGTGGACCAATGGCGAATCTCAAATTTATTCACCCAATATGATTGATGGTTATTTTGATACCACCACGGCAAGGTAATAGATCCTATCGTGATATTGATGTTAGTTCACATGAAGACACATTGAACTCTGGAACTTTATGCATGATGCACTTCGACATGTGACAGAGGTTCAGCATCCCTCTGTTACAAAAGCCTGGCCCAAAAGCCTGTCACATTTGGATTTTACGAACTCACGGCACTGGTTCTGTGGGCTGTAGCGTTATGGAGGGGATCCCCTCTGTTTGATAGGAAATCAGGACTTAGTTTTGTCTCTACAGCGAAGTTCCAGCAATCCACAGCCATAATTTACACCCTTCTTGCTATTCCTGGCTTTCACAGAGATCCTGATATTCTCGATAGGGGGCTGAGTACCGAGTTGCCACCCCGCTGTAATATATAGATTTGGGTGGTACGTAAATCAGCATGGCCTAGTTGATCTTGCACGGTGCGAATGTCTGCACCTGATTGTAATAGATGGGTAGCAAACGAATGACGCAGGGTGTGGGGCGTAACATGTTTATGAATTTTTGCATTAAATGCGGCATTACGAACACTTTTTTGAATTGTTGTCTCGTCGCAATGATGCCTTCGCAACAACTTGCTCTGTGGATCTACTGCTAGTTTTACACTTGGGAAAAGGAATTGCCAAGGCAGCGTGCGAGTCGCCCCCTGATACTTAGTACGGAGTCTATTTGGCAGGTAAACGCCTGCATAGTCTGGATGGGCGATGTCTGAATGTAAATACTGCTCAACCAAAGTAATTTGGCGGCGAAGTGCCTGATGCAGCTCAGGTGCCAAGGTGACTACCCGATGTTTACCGCCTTTTCCATACCATATTTTTAAGCATGAAAAATCAAAGTCCACGTCTTTTACACGTAAACGTACCGCTTCCATTAACCGTAACCCGCTGCCATAAAGTAATAACACCAACAATTTATGTTTTGCGTTAATCACCGCCAAAAGCGCTTTTACTTCTTCGATTGTTAACACAACGGGTAACTTCGCCTGACGACTACTTCTAACAAAATTCAATTTAATATTTAAGGGTTTATTAATAATATTATGGTATAGAAAAACTAAGGCATTAAGCGCGCTAGCCTGCGTGCTAGGTGCTGAATCTAATTTAACCACCAGATAATTTAAAAACAGTTCTACCTCATTATCCCCCATTTGCGCAGGATGTTTTTTTTGATGAAAACAGATATAGCGGTGGATCCAGTGAACATAACTTTCAATGGTCTTCTTGGCGTAATGCCGCTGATACATAAATTCTGATATATGGGCTAAAAAAGGGGATTTAATCATTCCATTGCTGCTCTTTTAACTGTAATTATATACAGTTATAGTTCTGCCCCCGTATATATGCAAGATCTTAGGTAATTGCCGCATTTCCCCCGTATCGAAATACGGGAATCAGAAAAACACTTTATATTGTAATAACTTACTTTATATGACTAAAATAGTTGAAAAATATATACGGCGAACGCCCGTGTTTAAACACGGGCGTTTGCGTCTTATTAATATTGTTGAACTAAGCCGCTGCGCGGAGCCTGTAATTTTTTACCTTTGAGTCACACTTATCTGTGGGCATGAGCCCAATTAATCGGAGATAAGTTATGACCCCTTTA
>NZ_WTPY01000039.1 GCF_011378905.1 Paraglaciecola sp. 20A4
GCCAATTATCTGGAAGCTGTATTAACAGCGGGATTCAGTAGCATGATTAATTAATAAGCATTCATGCGGTTGCCCTGACCCTGACCCCAATTACTCCTCCTGCCAATTACTGACCCCAATTACTCTCTGTGAAACCTAGGAATGGTTAGGTGATTATCTAATTTAAATACCTTTATGCTGCACGAAATAGACCCTTAATAAATGCAATTGGTCGTAGGTTATTTGTGCATTCAGGGCATCGAACACGGGCTTTAATCGGGCAGCCCCGTGTTGCTGAAAGGCGTTGAGGGCCTTATCTGTTTCAGTTTTATTGAGTTTCGTTGTTAAGAGTAGACGCTCGGGTTGGTTGAGACAATTGCCTGCTAGTACATAGTCATACAGGTGCTTGTTAATGGTATTAGCTTTAACCTTGTGCTGAATGGCGAGTGCCTCTATATCGTTACCTTCTTCAAAGGCATTGATAATTTCAAGCGTTTTTGCACTGGTTTTTGGCGAGGTATGGCTGCTTGCCTTAACAGTTTTACTGGGTGCTTGATCATTAGTCATTTCTTGCAGATTATTCTGCTGGCAATAATCATTGATAAGCTGTAGAAAAATATCACCGTATGTGTCTAATTTTGCCTGACCAACTCCGTGAATTTTTAATAAACTTTGGGATGAGCGAGGAAAGTAGTGAGCCATTTCGTTTAACGTGCGATCAGCGAACACTGCATAAGGCGGAATATTGTCTGCGTCTGCTATGCGCTTACGCTCAGTCTTAAGTATTTGCACTAGCGCTGGGTCACCCGGCTGCGCTGGGGTAGAACTGATTTTACTGCTAACGGTTGCTTGCTGTAGCAAGGCGAAGAAGGGGGCATTACCTTTGAGCACGTCAGCTGCTTGTTTGGTCAGACGCAGCCCGCCGAATTGCTCATCTTGACTCAACAACCCCTTCTGCAACAGCTGACGCGAAAGCACCATCCACTGCTTCTTGCTGTACTCATTGCCAATATTATAGGTAGAAAGCAAGTTGTGCTGGTTTTGCAGAATTTTTTCAGCGCTTGAGCCACGTAGTACATCAATAATATGACTAGCACCGAAGCGCTCACCTGTGCGATAGACACAAGAAAGAAACTTTTGCGCAGGGACTGTTAAATCGCTTTTTTGCTTGCTTTCATTACAGCAGTTGTCGCATTTTGCGCAATTTTCACTTTGTGGCGCTTCGGCAAAATACTGTAGTAATGGCAGTCTACGGCAAGTGTCTGTTTCAGCCAGTGCAAGCATTTGATTAAGGTGCCCGGTGGCAATTCGTCTTTCTTGATCGTCGGAAATCTGGTCGATAAAATAGCGAACCTTTCCGGTATCACCGTAACCAAAGAGTAAAAGGCAATCGGCAGATAAACCATCGCGCCCAGCTCGGCCAATTTGCTGATAATACCCTTCAATATTTTTGGGTAAATCGTAATGTAAAACATAGCGCACATCGGGTTTGTTAATACCCATACCAAACGCAATGGTGGCCACCACAATATGCACATCATCTCGAATAAAGCGTTCTTGCGCCTCATTGCGCCTGGCACTGCTAAGCCCTGCATGATACGCCACCACTGAGTAACCATCGGCGCTAAGTTTAGCGCTCAGTTCATCAACCTGCTTGCGTGACAGGCAGTAAATAATGCCAGATTGCTCTGGATGCAGCTTAATAAAACTGGTGCACTGCTGGTAAGGATTGTCTTTAGGTAATACCTCTAAATATAGATTTGGCCTATCAAAACTGGCAATAAATTCGCTGTTATCAGGAATATGAAGCTGTCGCTTAATGTCGGCTCGCACCCGTGGTGTGGCTGTGGCAGTCAGGGCAACGCAGACCGCACTGGGGAACTGCTCAAGTAGAAGATTAAGTTGGCGATATTCAGGTCGAAAATCATGGCCCCACTCTGAAATACAATGTGCCTCATCAATGGCAATACAAGCAATAGTAACGCTTTTTAATAGCGCAACAACATTGCTTTGCAAGGCCGTTTCTGGAGCTAAAAACACTAATTTACAACGCTGCTCCCCAATGGCCTGTAGATTGTCTTGATATTCTAGTTTTGAAAGAGAGCTATTCAATACACAAGCTGGAATATTGAGTGCATGGAGTTGACGGACTTGATCTTGCATCAGTGAAATTAGCGGTGAAATAATCACTGTTAGACCATCGAACAGTAAAGCCGGAATCTGATAACACAAAGATTTACCGCCACCGGTAGGCATGATCGCCAGAGTGTTTTTCTTATGGAGTACGTTGCCAATAATCGCTTTTTGCGATTGGCGAAACTCATTAAAACCAAACACATCCTTAAGGGTTTTACTGGCTTGGTCGATCACGCATTATGTCCTTTTAAGTGGTTATTATTTTGCTCATACACTGCTACTAGGATAACAATATTTAGCCAAAAAATTCTTTGGCCACGTTAATTACGGCTTTAATAGAAGGTATGTAAAATATCCGTTTAGCATTGCTGTGACTAGCGCACTGTTTGGTTAGCCTTGACCTTATGTAATAACACCACAAGTAAGGTCGTCTAAACAGATTCGGCTTAAAAATTAATTAAGCGTATTTACGTACATCGCCACTATCACAAACTCTGCAACGCACTTGGATAAACAAAAAGTAGCGAGGTTGAAAGGTATATCAACTCGTCGTACATAAGATGCCTATCTCAAATATGCTTAAGGCTCAAGAGCTGCTCATTTTTGCAGATTACTGCGGATCAAATTAGCGCTATTGGTTAAGCTGCCAATAGTACCCAACACACCCATTGCTGATGCCACGATCATATACAAAGAGTTACCTGATGTCAGAGCTATTGTGCCAATAACCATTACAATCAGTAACGTCACGGGTAGCCTATAACTCTGCCACCGGCCCAAGTTACCCTCCGCAACCAGTTGATGAAGGGTTTCTCTGTCTTCGGCATACTGAACAAAATAAGCGAAACTCTTATTGACGATATGTACTCTGCCTCGTTTGACTTTTATGAGTCCATTCAAAGCCAAGTGTTCTAACATTTGCAGATTGGCGGGATTTACTCGTTTGTTTTGGGCCAAATAGAATAGTGCTAGCTTCTCTGCGGCTGAACAGGATTCCCACTTGAAACGATAAAGAGCTTCAGACTTAAGTAAAATAAAGTTAATTGATGCCCATTCTTTGTGGGTTTTTTGCCAATCTTTGAGGTATATCCAACGCAATAAATTAAACGACTTATACCATGTGTTAGCGATGGGTAAGTTTAATTCAGAACGAAGAAATTCCAACATTGGAAATGCATCCACTTCATGTTGAATAAATTTTAAATCTAGATTTTCTTTAAGGTCCGAGGGGACTAAAACGGAGAAATCCATGAGGCATTCAGCCCACGAGAAATATTCCCCGTGTTCAAGTTGTTGGGTGCTTTGTCCTTGAGAATTTAGCAGCGTATCTTTTAAACACAAACGTTGCAGGCTGTGAAATTCACTGATAATAGTGACGCTGGCAAGGTGCCCTGCTATTTCTAGCGATTTTAAATGATTAATAAAACGTAGCAGTAGTTTTCGTTGTATGGGTAGTTCTAAGCTCATCTCTATATCCCATAGCGTTAATGCTATTCCTTGTTTGCTTTTTTCCAAGGATATTTTCATATTGGGAAAAGGATTATCTTGCCCTGCAATCTCTACTAACGACGGGCAAAGAATAAAGAAGTCTTCAAATAGTGCTGGTAAATGTTTGGTCTTGGTTTGCCATTGCTGTAACAACAGCGCAATGTTGTGGCCAGCAGTTGGAACAGTATTCAAGTCGAGCACCAATGCCTTATTCGGATAATAGTCATCTATTTTATAGGGGCGGTTAACGATTTGATTAAGATGGCGCAAAAACTCTGGGGGCCCGAATAAGCGCACGGCCAAAATGAGTTTATTAAAGCGCACCCAGACAAAACACAGCAGTACAAAACTGACAGCCATGATAAATAAATATCCGTTCAAATCTGTCTTACGCACGAGTTTCGATGTATCGGATTCCACACTCGCTGATTTAGGTTGCGTATCCTTTTTAAACCCCAAATAACGTGTTACCCAACTTTTCATATCCGACGTATTTACAAGCTTACCAAAATGGCGAACGTCTTTAGGTTGCATATATGGGGTTGCAGCGGCCTTCAACGTTAAGGTCTTTTCCCATTCATCTGAAATGGGCATAAGACTCAAGGGGGCCACGTGAAAACGGCTGATCGAATTAGGATAGCGGTTAAGTGCACTGGTATGTAATTCCTGACGTTCTTGATTTAATCTAGCGGGATATAACTTTTGGGTGTAGTACCAGTTCAAACTTAAAGACGAAGACATACCGACCTGTTGCAGGTAAAAAGTGCATAAAGCGCCAGTAAAAATATAACAAATGGTTAATACGAACGCGCCCTTTTTACTGTTTATTGGCCGACGCTGGGCCTGCCGTGACTGGCTATAGTACTTCTGGTATTCAAAATATCCCCAAAGTAAACATGCGATGGCGGCCAGTACCGTCACCCAATATACATAGGGTTGCTCTGGTCCATTTGAGCGATTAATAGCGCTGTCGAGCCAAAAACCAAGATAGATACTGGCAATATAAATTGAACTAAACAACATGATTTTGCGTCGGTCGATGACCAATGGAATTGACCATTTTAGTTTGATTAAACCGGTATCAAAAAAATGCCGTATTATCACGATGCATAACGAAATAAATAATAATATTACGGCCATGGTGATGCTGTTTAGCAAAAATAGATTGGTCATAAAAATATCAAGACTATCGTTAGGCATAAACATTACTAATGCCCATTGCTCGATGGGCATTTCTTGATAACTAAAAGTACCGGCTATGCCATGATAAAACCCTTCTACCCAATCCTCGTCTGAGCCTAGACCTGCGCGTATGCGGTGAGTGATTTTTTCGGTACCCTGACCAAAACTAAATAAATTTTCTACTAGGGTACGGTCTTCTTCCAAATGAAATAAGACCTGCCCGGAGTCTCGGTCAACGACCATATAGGTCATGTCTAATAATTTATTAGGCTGATTAAATTCAGTCATCGTTAGGGATGGTAGGGCAATGTCGGCCACCATGACATTACCTTCACCATTTTCTTGAGGGATGTCGTAAAGGGGCATACCTATTGTGCTGCCACGCGTTCCGTTATTAAGATTCAACAGGCGTTGTATATAGAAGTTGTTTATATCCAGCGAACTTTGCTTATCCGCCGACTTAGATAGGTCACCGAACTTTGCGTGCCAACCTTTTAGGTCACGGACATTTCTAAAATATTGCCTCTGTGCAAGTTGGAAGCTGGTAGGTTTTTTATTATTTTCGCTGAAAAAAAACATCGGCATAGTATCGCTACCGTCTTTATCCAAGAGCACAATATTTAAAATTTTAGTCTGTTGGCTGCTCCCTTTTTCGGCGTTAAACCACTGGGCATACTTTTCATCATCTTTTTCGCTAGGTATAAACTGCAGGCCGGGGGCAAAAAAGTTTATCTGATTCAATCGTTTTTTGTTTGTAATAACCGGTTCGAGATCACAATCTGTGGGCCTATCTACAGTTTGGTATACATCTGTTAGCGTACTGTAACTCCACTGAGTTTCTTCTTTGATTGAATAGGGTGAATTATAATTGTTACAGTGTAATAGAAGGGAAGCGAGTGCTGTGCGTTCCGCAGTTTCAGTTTGCTGAACAGTGTTCTCTGGTAAGTTTTCTGGCAGAGCTTCAAGCAATTTTCGATAAAATTTACGGTATGTATCGAGCTCATTAATTATCTCGCTCATCTCTTGATCAAAGCTAGAATTGATATTGGTTAGCAGTTGCTTTGCTTGCGTTTTTTTATAGCTCTGTTCGGTGGTTTTTTCCCCGTAGGCGAGCAACAGTGAAATAACCATTACAAAAAGAACATAACTGCAGACCATTGTTAAGTAATAAAATATATCTCCCACCGCTTGATTGTTGGACAACATAAATAGACGTGACATGACCCAAGCAAAGATCAAGATCAGCAAAGTTATCGACAATAAACTTAAATTCCAGCGCTGGCTTTGCTCTGCCTTAAGCATGGGTTTGGGCAATACACCCAATACATAAAGAGGTTCTGCGATATCACCTATGAGCTTATCTGTATTGCTCATTTTGTAAGGATAGATGAAAATACGGTACTCACCCGCGGTGAGTTGTAAATCTAAAAAATGATTGAATCCAGGTAGTTTTTGCCCTTCAACGGGGGACGATTGCTGGTTGTCGGATGCCAGATCTTTCCAACTGAGGTTTTGTTTCTCGGCAATTAGCCGGCTTATATGGTTAACATTAATGATTGAAAGGGCCGATTGTTCCCCGCGACTCGCAATGACTTTATTAAATTGATTAACGAATAGATAGAGACTAAAGCCTGCTGTGGGAATAGGCAAAATGTCGTTGCTGGTAACACTTGCGCATGGGTTTTTCTTGTTGCCCTTTTCTTTTTCCGGTTCTTTGACATCGTCAATTCCCTTTGGCAAAACTGAAAAATTTTGCCCGTCGAATTGGTAGGAAAAGAGCTTGGTTTGTGCGCCAGTTTCATCCGTTGGTTTACAGCTTTTGCTTTGCTGACTTGTCAGCTTTGCACTTTTGTAACTGGGTAGTATGGCCCGTATATTGGCTTCGCTTTCGCCCCATTCATACAAGCTAATTAATTGGGCGAGGTTATTATCTAGTTGTGAGGCGGCTTCAGACAACACTCGAAAATAATTGGTATTAGCAAAATTTTCTTGCTGCAGCCTGTATTGATAATAACCGAAGGCGACAATCGAAAAAATGCCAATCAAAGCCAGTAACCAAATACGTAAAAACTTTGGTTTACGGGGAAGGGGAGAATTGTTTTCCGTTTGATTTGTGGCCATATCCCTAGCCTAAATATATATTATTGTTTGATTATTAACCAATATCATGAGAGTGCAAATAGAAGTGGTTGATTATTTTCCCGCAATTAAGTTAAGCGGCCAGATTAGGTTGGTAGATATAACGCTAGGGTGACGTGCAGAAGTCACTCTTTTTGATATTCAAGGTTTTGATAGTTAATGATTCATCGTTGTGCGTGGTGGTTTAGGACAAATTTGATTGTAATAGGTTGATATAAATTGTGGAGTACGCCCAATGACAATCGACTTTATTGATGTGCAAGCGCCAGAGCCAGGTGAGTGGCAGCAAGTATCACCGGGTATTTTGTGGTTACGCATGCCGTTGCCCTTTGAGCTGGATCATATCAACTTATACTTGATTGAAGACGACGACCCTGTCACCGGTGAAAAAGGCTATGCACTTATCGATACTGGCTTTGGGGTAAGCAAAACGCAAGAGATATGGGATAGCCTACTGAGCAAATTAGATGTGCCCTTGACCAAGGTCATTGTCACCCACATGCATCCTGATCATATAGGTATGGCTGGTTATTTAGTCGATAAATATCGTGCACCCTTGTATATGAGCCATTCTGAATACTTTGTTGGCAGAGCTATGAGCGCAGGCAGCAGAGGGGCATCAGACTGGCAAGACGACGAATATCTTGTGCGCTGTGGTATGTCATCAGAGTACGTGGCAACCGCCAGTGAAAACCGCAAAACGAATAAAGGGGTAGGGCAAGTTATTCGGCCAATTCCTTTGCATCATGAACGTTTGCAAGAGGGCGAAAACCTGACCATTGGCACACATCAATGGCAGGTATTAATTGGTAGAGGTCACTCGCCAGAACATGTTTGCTTGTTTAACCCCACAACGAATGTATTGATATCAGGGGATCATGTGTTACCCATTATCACCCCGAATATAGGGGTGTACAGCACCGAGCCAAATGCTAATTCTCTAAAAATGTATTTAGACACTTTGCCGCAGTTTAAAAACCTTCCACAGAACGCGCTGGTATTACCCTCTCATAAACAACCTTTTGTTGGGCTACATAAGCGGGTTGATGAACTGATTGAGCATCATCATGAGCATCTAGCCAACCTAAAATCGTTTTGTGCACAAGGTAAAACCATCAAAGAATGCTTACCTGTGTTGTTTAAGCGGGAATTAAATGAACACAATATGTTCTTCGCCATTGCCGAAGCGCTTGCACACCTGAACTATCTGTATTTTGAGGATGAAGTGAGCCGAGATATCAACGAAGACGGGCACTATGTTTTTACACTAACCTGTGAACATTTACGGCATGAATAAAAATAATAGCAAAAGGATAAGCCGCTTTTATTTTTCATTTCAATCGGCATGAATCTCGTTATTTTTAAAGATGTCTTGTTCGAAACTATTGCGGAATTTTATCGCGGAATTCTGACAAAAAATATCGTTAAGGTATCGCCAAAAACAAAAGGACTATACCAGATACAAAAGCAGTTAAGGTCACTGCTCTGTCTTTTACATTGTGCGAAGTATCATTATTCACTTTGGGGATTAAATCTGCGGCGCCGATATAAATAAAATTGCCCGCAGCAAAAGGAATAAGCCAAGAAATATCTATTTTAAACGATAGAAAATAAGCGATTAATCCGCCAAGTAAAAACGTTAGCCCAGATAGAAAATTGAATAACAGTGCTGAACGATTTGACCAGCCACCATCAGCAAGTACCGCGAAATCCCCCAACTCTTGTGGTACCTCATGTGCTGCGGCGGCAAGCCAACTGGCAATACCCAAACGAATATCGATTAAAAAGGTACCGGCTATTGCCATACCGCCCAAAAAATTATGCAGCCCATCGCCAAATAAAATTAAGTAGGTCAAAGGCTCTTTGTGTTTGCTTTGTTCACTGGGTATTTGATGGGTGTGCCGCCAATGCAAAAATTGCTCAAGAATGAAAAAAGCGGTAAACCCACTGATAACTAATAATCCAATCGTCACAATACCCAGATTAGCTTTAAGCGCGGCTGGGATCATATGTAAAAAAGCCCCACCAAGCAGCGAACCTGCCGCGAAGGCAACTAAAGGTAAGAGCAATTTTTTAAGGGTCGTAGGCTTCAGTAGTAAGGTTACACTGCCCACCAACGCTATTGAACTCATCAACAAACTACTGACTATTATCCAAGCTAATGTCGTCATTAAACACGCCTATTTTATGTATCGCGCAAAGCCATAACTCACTGTTTAAGAGATAAATTGAGCAAGCGAAAAAACTTTATTTAATTTTACGTTTTTTAACCGAATACAGCTAATTTCACGGTGTTTTGTAGTGATATAACCAGTGTAAGATATATATTTTTCAATTTGAGGCTTTGTTCCACAAAATTGATTTTCATCAACATTATTATCACTATCTAAATGATAATTAAGATCAATTATTATGCATATTCATCAAAGAGAACAACATGAGGTTTGAAACAGCACGACAGGCTATTAACCATGCAAAATCATTTCATATTCGATTAGGTAAATTTTATGCGTTACTGGCAACAGACGAAAACTCACAAAAAGCAGCATTATTATTAAATTACTTGATTAAACATGAGAAAGACGCTGCTGATGCACTAGGCAATTATGAAAAAGACACGTCTACTGGAGTCCTAGATACCTATCTTCAATTCGCAAATGATCAAAATATACTTCAGATCCCAGAGTTTGAAACGTTGCAAACCGATAAATTGATAGAATATGTTGCTGAATTAGCCATGAAATTTAGCGATGAACTCATTGAGTTATATAGCCAAATAGCACAAGAAGTAGATGAGATACAGTTGACAGAAATATTCACTAATTTGGTCGACATGCAAAAACAAGAAAAACGAATATTATCAATGAATATTGACCGAATGATGGATATTTAAACTCTCAAGCGTGATGTGTAACCAATGAGGCCAATAGCCAGAAAAGAGCAAAAATTAATCATTCATTTCTTGTATGGTTTTTATGATCAGGCTTCCCAACTGGCGTGTGTTAAATAGGTTTCCATTACTGTTTAATAAACTGACATTCAGAATTTTAGCGATGTTTCGTAACTCTGGTCTAACAGGACTTATCTGTACGCCGTTTAAGTCAATTTCAATTGTGCCTGTCTCAAGTTCACGGATAAGGTAGCCCTGAAATTTAACTTCTTTAACAGACTTGATCTCAAATGTATTTTTAGGTTTTCCGCTTAGTTTACTTAATGACAGCATGCGCTTAGCGTTTCTTTCGCCGCCCAATAGTTCAATCATTTCAGCGGTAGAGGCGTCTAATAATGTCTCTATTTGCATTTCGTCGGTATTAACGCGCAGAATGATTACCCGGTCAACGAGTTCAAGGGTGTTGGCATTAAACGTAACATGCCCGCTGTTTCTCATCATGGCTGTTGTTTTTACTGAAATGCGCTCGCCCTCTGCACTAACTACGTCATAGCCCTTTTGATTTACCTCGGTAGCCATTTGCCCATTAGAAATTAACGCCGCATATAACTCCCCAATACGCCCGCAAAGGTGACGTAACTCTGTTGGTGGTACACCCCAACTCAATTCCCGCTCAAACCAGCTCATGGCCTCGCCAAGAGATTGGATAATTTGCATTTGTGTTAAGGCCATAACGCCAGGCTACCTTTGATTAAAACGTTTTTAGTAATTTGCCATAAGAACAATTAGTTAGAAAGGTGGGATTGATACACGAGATAAATCTACGTTATTGAATGATGATGCACATTTTTTTAGGGCGTAATGTTGGTGCCTTATTATTCGGTGTTCGAAGAAACCATCAGCGGATCAAAAACCCACATAGCGGCAGCTAAAAGCATATAACGTAAGGCCGAGATAATAACAGCTGGTGTAGAATGGGTACGTATTCTACGAAAATGCTAAAAAGAGAAATAAAGACCTTAAAAGCACTTAAAAGCACTATCTATCTGTTTTATATAAACTTTTAAAAATACCGTAATGAATGGTTAAAAATATACTCAGCACGAGACTTGTGCATGTCTCTTCACCTTTTCAGAGCATACAGTAGAAAAGCATATAGCAAACCATAAATACTCGCGCCCAAGCTCTCTCTTAAACCTCTGTATATTATAAAGATTACCGAATTAAATTTAACACAAGATGTCTTGGATCAATTTTTGCTGTTGGTAAATAAACAATATGAAACCGGGTACTGGAAAAATAATATATTGAGAATAGTAATGTAAAAATCTATTTGATATTAGATTAATGTTAAAAGGCTATAAAGTAAGGGTAACTGTAGCAATACACCATTTATTCAGTGGCTTATAACATTATATTTACATATCAGAAGAGGTGAAAGTCCTAAATATTTACAATAATTATGCTTCTGACAGGTATTTTTACACTTTCGGGTGATATTTCATTAAAAAGTCCTTATAAAAACATTATACAAAATTATTTAATTTTAAGTTATTGATTTGCAAGGGTGATAATTTATTGGATCGAAGTTTGCTTGACATTTTTTGTCAATATAAATAATAATGATGATCTAAGATTCCGCTGTGCGGTCTTTTTCATAAAATAGATCTGAGTCAATGTGTATTGTGTTATTCGGGCAGAGAAAAACAATAATATTGAACGGCTGCTCAAGGAATGTGGAGTCGTTACCGAATAACAAAAAAATGCATCGTGCAGTCAAATATTGTGACGCCACTGCGGCGCAGAAATTATTAAATGTTAATGCACGCCTGAACCAATTTTAATAATTAAAAAGCATTGGTTATACAAGCTTATGTGATGTTCATTTATCAGATAAGCAGATCAAGAACCGATATATTATGCAAGGAAGAAAATGATGGTCCTACAAAATGGTCTTATCAAAAATAACATCAATAAATACGCTACGTTTTATCGGTTAACAGATTTGATCGTTATCAAGCTCGCTTTGGTAATCGCATTATCAATTTTTCAAGTTTTGTATACACAAGATTTTTTTGTTCTTTTCTTGATTTCTATTATCGGTTTTTCTATTACGGCTGAAATGCTTGCGCTATATCGTTCATGGCGTGACGGCGCGTTCAAAGAAATCGTTTTTAATACCTTATTGTCTTGGGCATTATCGTTTGTGCTTATTGCGCTTTATCTCTTCTGGACGCAAATCAGCATTGAACTTTCCAGAGGCGTCATTTCAGTTTGGTTTGTGTTAACGGCGGCGATGCTGGTTATTTGGCGGGGTTGCTTCAGTCTTTTCCTACGCTACATACGTCGTAAGGGCATGAATACTCGTAATGTCGCAATTATCGGGCTAACCAATGAAGGCGAAAGCCTCGCCAGAGAAATACTAGCTAATCCACAAACAGGCTATCGAATAAAGGCCATTTATGATGATCGGACCTCAACGCGCTTACCTGAAACCTATCACGGGTTGTTAAAAGGTAAAGTTGACGAAGGAGTAGACGCAGCACGGTTAAACGAATTTGACGTAGTTTATATAGCCTTGCCATTATCGGCCGAAAAACGCATAACCGGAATATTACAATTACTGGGCAATACCACGGTTAATGTTCAACTTGTGCCTAACTTATATATGTTCAGTATTATGAGCGCCTCAATGGCGCATGTTAGAAATATTCAAACTATCAGTGTCTTTTGCAACCCAATGCGCGGTTCATACGCTTTAACGAAGCGAATAGAAGATATTATTCTTTCGAGCGTTATTTTGCTGCTTATTGCCGTTCCATTGCTGGTAATAGCCTTGGCCGTGAAGTTCACGTCTAAAGGACCTGTCATATTCAAACAACGCCGATATGGCTTGAATGGTAAAGACATTAAAGTTTATAAATTCCGCTCTATGACCGTCACTGAAAATTCCGATGTGGTTACCCAAGCCACAAAAAATGACGTACGTATCACTAAATTAGGGGCATTCTTACGACGCACATCTCTTGATGAATTACCCCAGTTCATCAATGTGTTGCAAGGAAAAATGTCGGTTGTAGGGCCACGTCCACATGCGGCTGCTCACAACGAAGAATATCGTAAAGCGGTGTCATATTACATGCTGCGCCATAAAATAAGGCCCGGTATAACGGGTTGGGCGCAAATCAATGGGTGGCGTGGTGAAACAGACACAATAGAGAAAATGGAAATGCGCATTAAATACGACCTAGATTATATTCGTAGGTGGTCTTTATGGATGGACGCAAAAATCGTCTTCTTTACTATTTTCCGTTCATTTACAGACAAAAACGCTTATTAAATGAGTTGCATATATATGCGTCGACTCAAACCATAGATAGTGGCCTATAGCAGTATTAACGCCCCTAGCGAATAAATTAAAGGAAGTACAAATGAAATACTTAGTAACCGGCGCAGCTGGTTTTATTGGTAATTTTGTTGCTGAAAAGTTATGTGAACAAGGCCATACAGTCGTTGGTATAGATAACCTAAACGATTATTACGATCCTAATTTAAAGCTCGCTCGCTTGGAGCGAATTACACATTTCGATAATTTTACGTTTATTAAAATCGATATAGCTGACAGAGACGGCATTGCTAAATTATTTGCCGACGAGAAATTCGAACGCGTTATACATTTGGCAGCTCAAGCAGGTGTGCGTTATTCAATTGAAAACCCAATGGCGTACATTGATTCAAATTTAGTGGGTATGGCCACTATTCTTGAGGGTTGCCGGCATAATAAAGTACAGCATTTGGTCTATGCATCATCTAGTTCGGTATACGGCATGAATGAAAAAATGCCTTTTTCCACCGAAGACGCAGTCGATCACCCTGTGTCACTGTATGCCGCCACAAAGAAATCGAATGAATTAATGGCACACAGCTACAGTCATTTATACGACTTACCCACAACAGGGTTGCGCTTTTTCACTGTGTATGGTCCTTGGGGCCGCCCCGATATGGCACCGTTCTTATTTACGGATGCAATATTGAATGACCGCGAAATCAAAGTATTTAATCACGGCAAAATGAAGCGCGATTTCACTTACATTGACGACATTGTTGAAGGCATTATTCGCATTCAAGACGTAGTACCACAGCGTAATGCTGAAAACCCCAATACGTCACCGTCTTCAAGCAAAGCACCTTATAAAGTGTTTAACATCGGTAATAACGAACCCATCGCACTAATGACCTTTATTGAAGCGATTGAGAAAGCGTCAGGGAAAGAAGCTAAAAAGAACTTCTTACCCATGCAACCGGGCGATGTCCCTGCCACGTTTGCTGATATTGACAGTTTGAAAGAAGAAGTTGGGTTTAAACCTGATACAAAGATTGAATATGGCATGCAGCAGTTTGTTGATTGGTATATTGCGTATAATAGTATGGCCAGTATTCGATAATGACGGTAATAGACGAAATTAGTGAAAAAGTCTCCATTATTACACCAGTGTATAACGGCGAGTTTTTCATTGATAAATGCTATGAGTGCGTTGCAGCTCAAACATACCCGAATATTGAATGGGTTGTTATAAATGATGGCTCTCAAGATAAATCATTATCAAAGCTTGAAACGTTAGCTAAAAGTTATTCAAACATTCATATTGTTGATCAAAAAAATGCCGGTGCAGCTGAAGCTCGCCGAGCAGGTGCTTTGAAAGCGCAGGGTGAATTCATCGTATATTTAGATATAGATGACACTATTTCTGAAAACGCGATCGAGTTGGCACTTGAAAAATTTACGAAAAATATTGATGTTGTATTATTCACCCAGGTGAAAGTAGGCGGAGGTGAGTCAGTTCCGTTTAATATGTTCACTGATTCTTGGCCTCAATCTGGGGAAGATGTCTTTAAATCTTGCATAGATGGTTGGGGAGCACATAGTTTCGGCGTATATAGAAAGTCGATATTTCTTTCTGCCTACTCATTCTTAGATAGTTTTGAAGATATGAGCAAAACCTACAAAGATGAATTATTGTCTCGTATTATTTTTACGCAATCGAGAATGATCGATTACTGTAAAGGCACTTACTTTTACGACTTAAATGATGAGTCAGTGAGTAAAAAGTTTAATCCTGATTACTTTTTGATTGCCAATAACGTTCACGCGCTTGATAAATATTTATTATCCCAAAATAAAAATATTAGCATTGAACGAATGTATAGCCGACTGTTTTTTGATCTTTTGGGGCGTTATCTAAAATGGCGCAAACAGTTGACGAATAAAAGCGACTGGCAAAATGCGCTAAAAACGTTAGCCAAAAATATATCAATTACCAAAGACATTACTAATTCGGTTAGAAAATCAGAATTTAAAAAAATACCACCTCGTATTCTTTTTTTATCAGTATATAAAACTGCCTCTTTAGTCAGGAGGTCATAATGTCTGAAAATCGGTCAGTGGTATCTGGCATAGGGACAATGGCTGCTTTAACTATTTCGTCAAAGTTAGTTAGATTATTCATTCTAATGGTGACTGCGCGCTTTCTTACCCCTGAAGACTTCGGTGTCGTGGCTGCTTTTACCATGGTTTTCGGATTTGCGTACCTTGTCGCCGACATGGGAATACTAAGAACCGTTATACAACGGCCTTTAATCAGCGAGCGTCATATAGGCAGCGCACTAGGTTTGTCCGTTGGGCTATGCACATTAGTGACTATTACACTTATTTTTCTTGGTACTTCTATTGCTGACATATTAACGATTGAAGAAATTGGTATGCCATTAAAAGTTTCCAGCTTAATGTTTCTATTGCTTGGGGTGAGCAATATTTGCTCTGCATTATTACAACGCGGTGGGGACATTCTTTTTATAGGAAAAGTGCAGGCATTTGGCACTATCACAGGTAATATTTTTGTAACCGTACCTTTGCTCTACTTCGATATTGGTTATTGGGCGATCATTATCGGTTTATGGGTATCAGAGTTAATTTCTATTTTATTTATATTGCAAAAAGGATGGGGAAACCTGCGCTATAAAATTTATAAAAAAGAATTGGTTGAGATTAGTAAATATGCGTCTGCATTTTTCTTTAATAATACATTGGGTTTACTTAGCCAACAATTAGACATTGCCATTGTAAGTCGATTTTTAGGAAGTGCCACGCTCGGAAATTATTCTAGGGCAATGCAACTTGTAGATTTTCCTAATCAGATATATTTACTTGTTGTAGATCGTGTTGTATTTCCAGTTATGGCAGCAATGAAGTCCGAGAAAGATAAATTAGTAGTCTTTTTTTTACAGTCCCTGTCATTATTAAGTTTGGCCTTAACACTTGGTTCAATTCTTTTAATTGTTGGGGCTCACGAAATTGTACTTATTATGATGGGAAGTCAGTGGGGAGTGGTCGGTGATCTATTACAGATACTTGCAAGCTGTATTATTTTTAGAGCCCTATCTTCATTTATGGATTCATTCTTAGCTGCTTACGACTTAGTGAAAATATTAACAATTAAGCAAGTTACTTCATTGTTTATATTACTTTTTTCAGTTTGGTTTGGCCTCGACTATGGCGTGATTGGAGTTGCTTATGCTGTTGTCATCGCAAGTATTTTACGATTTTCATTAACGCTCATGTTTATAATTATGTATACAAGAATAACTTTTTATCAATTAATTAATAAATTCTCACCATCTCTATTTTCTGCTGTTTTTATAATTGCCCTTTACCTAATGATATCCAAAATTTCAATACTCTCAGGACTTTTAGGAGGGATAGTCACTATTTTAATTTTTCTAATCTTTTGTGCGATAAAGCCCTTGGGACTATTCCTTACAGACAAAGGGGCTGTTTTCATTAAGCAGAAGAAAGCAAATTTATAAAATTTAGGAATGTTTTATTAAATATGAAGAGTGTTTTTAAAGTATATCGATCAAACAGGTCTGATCGATAAATAAATGAACTTTCATTCATCAAAACTTCACCATTTTATTAGAACTGCAGGTAGTAGAACGACACCGGCGACGACCAATTTTTTATTAGTCAACAATAAATATAAGAGCTAAGGGAGCAAAAAATGAAAATTTTAATAGGAATGACACGTTCAGATACAGTGGTATCAGGCTCTTTTAAGCACATTTGTCAAATTGGTGAAAAATTTCGTCAAGAGGGTGCTGAAGTAATTTATGCAATTGGCGGGAATGGAGAAGCGATTGATAAATTACGTGATTCAGGCTTTCAGGTGCATGCATTAACGGGTTTGAAACGGGATTTGAGCCCGATAAGCGATTTACTGTCATTACTTAAATTGGTTTGGCTTATTCTCGCTGAAAAACCACAAGTTTGCTCATGGCACACCGCAAAAATAGGCGCATTAGGGCGTATCGCGGCAATGTTAACATTTAAGCGCTCCTACTATGTTCCACATGGTGTGCCCTTTGTTAATACACCTGAAAACAAAGGGTATGAAAAATACCAGTTACTTGAAAAAACACTATCAGTTTTACCTTCGACCATTATTGGTGTTTGTGAGTTTGATAAAAATGAGTACCTGCGTATTGGCGTCCCGGATAAAAAGTTATTAGTGATCCGCAATGGTATGCTGGGTATCAGTAACGATAATTGGCAGTTAAGCGATGAGCCCGTTCATTTTATTACCGCAGCGCGTTTTGAAGATCAAAAAGACTACGTAACCCTAGCGGAAGCGTGTCAGCAATTATTAACAGAGGATAAAGCCTTTATTCTAAGCATATACGGAGACGGACAGTACGAAGAACAGGTTAAATCTTACTTCGCTAACTTCCCAGCCGGTATGATTAATTTTTGTGGCGTGGTCGATAATTTCGCAGAAAAACTGGCCGAAGCAGACGTATTCGTACTATCCAGTTTTTGGGAAGGTTTACCGCGCAGTATTATCGAAGCAATGGCTTGTAAAAAAGCGGTAGTCACATCAGATGTAGGTGGTTGTTCTGAACTCATTGTTGAACACAAATCTGGCTACTTAGTCCCGATTCGAGATGCTAATGTGATGACAAGTTCGATGGCGGAATATATAGATGATAAACAAAAAATTGTTGATCACGGTATTGAAGCGTATGAATTGTATAAGCAAAAATATTCATTGCCTGTCATGTTAGAAAGTTACTCAGAAGAGTATGGCGTCATTGGTGCTAAGCATCAAGCTAGCGCCCGACAGGAAGCATAATATGCCAATTCTAGTGTCGCTCATTTGCCCAGTTTATAAGGTTGCCCAGTATATACCAGAGTTGATGCAAAGCTTATTCGAGGGGATTAATACGGATAGAGTCGAAATCATTTTTGTAGACGATTGCTGCCCTGAAAACTCTATCACTTTGGTTGAGCAATTTATTGCTGAACATCAACAGGCACTAAAATTTAAACCCAGCATTATTAAGCAACCAATTAATCAAGGCCAGGCCGCAGCCCGCAATAAAGCATTAGCAGTCGCTCAAGGGCAGTATATTGGCTTTATTGATTCAGACGATGCCATTGCACCACATTATTGGAAAACTCTTGAGTCATATGTCGAACGTGCCAAAAATGACATTATTGAATTTGGTTTCACAGAGTTTACAACAGTATTACCGGATTTTAACGATACAGTCATATCTGAATTGCCTTCATCAAATTTAAATCCTTTTCATACAGGCTTTTTTGTGTGGACTCGTTTGTATAATAGAGACACATTAAACGATTTGCGGTTCCCGAAGGGTATGATTTATGAAGATATTTGGTTTAATATTCACGCTTTTTCAAAAGCCGAATCTAGTGTTCGTATTTCAAGCGTACTTGTTTATTATCGTAAACGTATGGGCTCAACAACGGCGTTAAGGAACTCTAAATATTCAGATCTACTAGTAAATTTAATCACAGCTAGCCAGCAGACTATTGATAATATTCACCAAAAACGTGAATTGGTATCACAACTTCAAAAACGTACATTTTTGCTTATGTTAAAGGGATTAAAAATATCAGATAAAGCCGATAGAAAAATTTATTACCAACTATGTTATCCCAAAATGATCGAGGTAAATAAGCTCGTTAAACAGCATGGTTCTAATATAATCGGTAAGATAAACTATTCACTCTCCTTTTTAATTTGTAGGTTTTTTAAGTGAATAAAATAGTACATATTACTAATGATTTACAACGTCTTGGTGGCGTACAACGTTTATTAGTCGACTTAATAACGTTGCAAAAAGATGACTTTGAATTTGAAGTCATTCTTACCCGCGGTGAAAATGAATATATTGACGAACTCAATAGCTTAGGCGTTACTGTTTACCACAAGCGAGATTTAGGATTGTTTGGTGTCATTAAACGTTTGAATAAAGCTGATCTAGTCCATGCTCATTTATTCCCTTCTATGTATATTGCACTTCTATCATCCACCTTAAAAATATTGACTGAACATAATCCTTATTATCGTAGACGAGATATTAAATTGGTTAAATGGTTTGAGGCTATTTTTTTCCGCCGATTTAAACAAGTTGTATGTATCTCAGAAGGCGTGAAAAAAGCCTTTGAACTTGTTTTAGGGTGGAGTAACGATAAGGCATTAGTTATTAATAATGGTGTTGACTTAAGTCGCTTTTCAATGCGAGAACGTAAAATTGAAGCAATTGGTTTTCCTATCAAAATCGGTATGGTTGGCAGACTTGTTAAGCAAAAAGATATTGAGACGTTAATTAAGGCGTTAAAAGAATTGGGTAGTGGCTATGAGTTACATCTAGCTGGAGATGGTGAATTACGCGAAAAGTTAGAAAATCTGGTTGTTGATTTAGGCTTAAAGCACCAGGTGTATTTTCATGGGCAAGTTAGCGATATCCCTTACTTTTTAGACAGTATTGATATATATGTTCAGTCATCCAACTGGGAGGGCTTTGGCTTAGCTGTGGTTGAAGCTATGGCTGCGGGCTTACCTTGTTTTGCAACTAATGTAGAAGGTTTAAATGATGTGGTTGACAGCGCGTATCTATTTGAAGTTGGGGATATTGGGCAGTTAACGTCTTTGATCTTAGCTGTAACGTCAAATATTACTTCTTATAATGATATGTCAACACTAGCAATAGAAAGTGCCTATGAGTTTTCGATTGAAAAAAGCGCTCAAAGACATACTGAGTTATATAGCACGTTGTTAGGTAATTAGTTGGTGATTAATTTATCAGTTATACGAGGGATATATGCAAATTAAGTTGCAAATTATCGAAAGGCTATTGCTCGTTTTGGCTGCGACTGTTATTCCTTTGTATTTCACCGATCTACGGCTTTCGTTACCTGGCGTTATTATTCGTTTGGCGGATATATCGTCGATAACCATCATCGGTCTCTATTTTGTTCTTGCACGTCATCGTCGCATTGTATGGTGCGTGCCGCATGGCTATCAAATGGTGTTTGTTTTTATCGGATACTGTTTGTTACTTGGCCTTTTAAAATCTAGCTTGAAGGATGCAATAGTTGAGTCAGTCCAGTGGACGCTATTGTTGGTCGTTATTGGAATTGTTTATGGTCAATCAATTAAATACCATAAAGAATTTCAGGCATTATTTTTAAAAGCGTTACTAATGATATGTATCTTTGTCGTTTTGTATCACTTTTCTCATGGAAAATATTACCATTATAAAGATTTAGGTGATGCCAAGTACATACTCGCTTTAACAGGGGTTGTATTAGTTAGCCATATGTATTTTTTTAATAATAAAAAATATATTTTTCCCTTGATAATTTTATACCCCTTTATTTTACTTTCACTTGAACGGAAAGGCATTTTAGCTTTTCATATCGTTTCGCTGATATATTTAATTATGGCTTATCGTTATGCGCTTAAATGGCTGCTAATGGGAGCCTTTGGCTTAGGCGTGGTTTTGTTAATGTTAGCACCGAATATGGTTGACTTAGCAGAGTTTTCTTTTTTTAATTATAGCGATGTTGAAATATATTATCTTGATGAAGATGCAGCTTTGTGGGTTTCTAATTTGCATCGCCAGAGTTTAGTGACTTTTGGTTGGGATATATTTCAAAAAAATATATTTTTTGGTGTAGGACCTAAGATGTTAGCTAATCATATGATTAACTATTTTTATAGTCCGAATCTAGCTTTATATACGCATAATGTATTTCTTGATATTTTAATCGAGTATGGAGTGTTTGGTCTTATTTTATTACTATTCCCTTATTTTATTTTCGGACTAAAAAACAATTTTAATTCTATTAGACAACGAGATTGCTTTTTGTGTTTGTTGGCTTATTCAATAATTATGTTATTTTTTATGTCAAGTGGCGCACCATCAATGCTGTTATTTTATTTTCCTTTGTGCATGGGGTTTGCTTTTAATTCAGCAGCACTTTCTGATACGAAATACAATAAATGAATAGGTTTGTTAAATGTTTTTAATTATAAGAGGTGTTTGTGAATAAAATTTTTATAAAAATAACATTTTTTTTCTTGTTCATGATTTCGTTAACTTCGATAAACGTCTTTGCGCAAGAAACTTACCTTTTAGGCCCTGGTGATAAGGTCGCTATTAAGGTGTTTGGTGAAGAGGATTTAGCGATAGAAACATTGTTGGGTAGTAGTGGTAACATCAATTATCCATTTTTGGGGGAGGTTAAGGTAACAGACTTGACCGTAAAACAGGTTGAACAAGTTATTGAGCAAGGTTTAAAAGGCGACTATTTAATCAGCCCCAATGTTTATGTACAGGTCGTTGAATATCGCCCTTTCTATATTCTTGGTGAAGTTAAATTGCCAGGCGGCTACCCTTATCAACCGGGGATGACTATCAATCAGGCTATTGCATTGGCAGGTGGTTTAACTGAGCGCGCAGATATAAGTAAAATATCTCTTTTCAAAGAGAGAGAGAAAGACAAAAAGCAACAAGCATCTCTTGACTATAAAGTAAATGCTGGTGATACGGTTACCATTGAACAGCGGTTTTTTTAAAGAATTTTTATAATGAGAAAGATTGAAAGTATGGAATTAGATTCTCCTTCCCAGAAAGCTAATGTGACGGCTGAAATGGTTAAAAACTCTGCCGACGAGGTTATCGATTTACGCCAGTATTTTGCGGTAATTAATAAGCATAAATGGCGAATTGCTTTACTAGCTATAGTCATAACACTGTCGACGGTTTTTGCAGTAACTAAGGTGACACCGATATATAGGGCAACAGCTACCCTATTAATAGAGGCTGATCAAGCGAAAGCCGTGTCGTTTGACGATATTTACGGCCTTGATTCTAACCGAAAAGAATATTACACAACGCAATTTAAAATTCTACAATCGCGTAAAATTGCTCAAGCGGTTGTAGAAAAGTTGGATTTAAAAAACAACCCAGATTTTATCGTTAATTCGTCACGTAAAAGAGAAGTTATTAATGATATTAAAGGCCTCATTCCTTTTTTACCTAAAAAGAAAGTGTCGGTATTATCAGCTCAAGAACAAGAGGAAATGGCTTTACAGTCGTTAGTCGGCACCTTTTTAGGGCGGTTATCGATCGACCCTGTGCGTACCACACAATTAGTCAACATTACCTTCGAGAGTAGTGATCCTAAATTAGCTGCACTCGTCGCCAATACGGTTGGCGAAGTGTATATAGAGCAAAATCTATCTGCACAAATGGGGATGACTAAAAAGGCCTCGGGCTGGTTAACTACGCGTTTATCTGACTTACGTATTCGCTTAGACGAGTCCGAGTTAAAACTACAGCAATATCGTGAACGCGAGAATTTAGTGGATGTCTCGGGCGTGGTGGGTTTAGTCTCAAAAGAATTAGAGCAAACATCTGAGCAATTGGTTGGTGCAAGACAGGTCAGAAACAAACTATTAAGCATAGTGCGCGTTATCGATGAGTATGGCCGTGATGATTTAGAGATGTTGGGATCGATAAGTGCAATCAGCTCACAAGATGTTATACAAAATGTAAAACAAACCTTGGTCACGGTTGAGCGTAAAGTATCAGAATTTAGCCAGCGATATGGGCCTAAACACCCAAAAATGATCGCTGCTCGAGCTGAATTGGCCACCGTAAACAGTAACTTTAATGAGCAAGTACGCCGATTAGTTACTGGGGTAGAAAAAGAGCTGTCTACCAGTGAGCGTAATATTGAAGCGCTGGAGCAAGAACTTGTGCGCATAAAAGCGCAATTCCAGACACTCACAGCGAAAGAATATGAATATAAAAAATTATCTCGTGAAGTAGAAACAAACGGTGAAATATATAATACGTTTCTCTCTCGTTCGAAAGAAACTGAAGTGACTGGTGATTTTAATTCGGCGGTTGCACGTTTTACTGACCGAGCCTTTCGACCGCAAAACCCCGTTAAACCTAATAAGATGCTTATCGTCATTTTAGCTTTTATGGCATCAGTAGGGTTAGGGCTAGTAATTGCTTTTGTGGTTGAATCTTTAAACGATACTTTTAAGCACATAAATGGTACCGAAGATAAACTATCCCAGCGTTTGTTAGGTTTATTGCCGCTAGTGCGCGTGAAGAAAAAGAACGGCTTTTTGTTGCACTATTTTTATGATGAAAATGGCAAAAGGTTCGCTGAGTCTGTACGTACCCTTCGAACCAACTTCTTATTAACGCAACTTGATAAAGAGACAAAAACCATTGAAATAACCTCATCTTTACCTGGTGAAGGTAAGACAACTACCGCCATTAATTTCGCTTTTGCATTAGCTCAAGTTGAACGTACTTTGCTGATTGATGCTGATATGCGAAAGCCAAATATTTGCAAGCGTTTTGATCTGCCGCCGTATCATCCGGGCTTAGCAAATCTAATATCAGGTACTGAAAAGTTGAACGAATGTATATATTTGGATGAAGTTTCAGGTCTAACCATTATGCCCTGTGGACAAAGGCCGCCAAATCCGTTGGAGTTATTAACATCTCCAAAATTTTCCCATATATTAGAAGAATTAAAGCAATCCTTTGATCGTATTATTATCGATACCCCGCCAGTTCAAGTGGTCAGTGACTCTCTGATTATTGCCAAGCAAGCAGATGCAGTTATTTTTATAGTGAAAAGTAATGATACACGTGTCGGGGTTGCTCAAAACGGCATAGGTAAATTAGTACGGGTCAATGCCAAAATTGCCGGTGTGGTGTTAAATCAAGTTGATACTAAAAAGATGTCTGACTCTGGATATCAAGGTTATTACAACGATTACTCTTATGGCGATGAAGCTTCTTCTTGAAGTCAATTTTCATAACTTGTTAATGACAAGCCTTATACGATTCGCTGCTTGCGAGTTTTAGTAAGATTAAAATAATTGGTTTTTAATTTTTAGAGTTAATAAACTGCTCATTATTGAGCGTTTGATTGTTATTATTTATTAGCTAACTCCATTTTTTATTTATAGGTTGAACTATCATGGAATTTAGAAAAGATATAAATGGATTAAGAGCCATAGCAGTCATAGCCGTTGTGCTATTTCATTTTGATGCGTCTTGGATGCCAGGCGGTTTTGCGGGTGTAGATGTGTTTTTTGTTATCTCTGGTTTTTTAATGACAGGAATAATATTTAGAGGCATTGAAAAAGAGAGTTTCTCCATATTAAAGTTTTATATTGCTCGCGCGAATAGAATTATTCCTGCTTTAGCAATACTGTGCTTAGCTTTGCTTGTATTTGGTTGGTTTTATCTTACCCCATTCGATTACAGAGCTTTGGGTAAGCACGTTGGCAGTAGTTTGACTTTTGTATCCAATTTCATATATTGGATGGAAGCTGGCTATTTTGATACCGCGTCGCATGAAAAATGGCTATTACACACTTGGTCTTTATCGGTTGAATGGCAATTTTACATAATCTACCCATTAGTCCTTGTTGCTATGCGGCAATTTATGTCTTTAAAAATGATGAAAACTGCTATTTTGTTGGGAAGTGTTTTCGGTTTTATCTTTTGCGTTATTGCTACTTACCAATGGCCTAGTACGGCATATTATTTATTACATACTCGAGCTTGGGAAATGATGATTGGCGGTGTTGCTTATTTGTATCCATTTTCCATACAAGAAAAAAGAAAAAAATTGCTAGAGTGGATTGGCTTGGCCTTAATCGTGAGCTCTTACTGGCTTATCTCAAAAGATAATCCTTGGCCTGGTTATCTTGCAATCTTCCCGGTGTTCGGTTCATTTCTTATCATTCAGGCACAACGTAACAACAGTTTTATTACTAGCAATATCGTGTTTCAGAAAGTAGGGGCTTGGTCTTATTCTATTTACTTATGGCACTGGCCTTTTGTGGTCGCTATTTATTATTACTCACTGGATAGCATATTCATATATTTTGGTATTACACTGTCGATATTACTTGGTTTTTTGAGTTACAAGTATATTGAGAAAATTAAGTTTAGAAATGATTTTACTAGCGTATTTGGGTACCTAAAATGTAAGCCTGTTTATTTCTTATGCATTATCGGATTTTTAGGCTCTGTCATATTTGTAGGAAATGGCATCAATACGCCTATCAGAAGCTTTGCTAGTTCTGAAGAAGCAAAATACGTATCTATATATCACTTAGATAATTACAAAAAATATCTGCCGGAGGCATTTATGGACCAGTGTAATTTCTTCGATGTAGAATCTCTTAGTGCAAAGGTTAATGATATCTCTGAAGCCTGTACTACAAATGGAAAAGGCGGGATATTTATTTGGGGGGATTCACATGCTCAAGCACTTTCTTATGGTATTAGAAGCACATTCCCGAATGTTCACATTAACCAAGTCGCTAGTTCTGGCTGTCGCCCGCTTATTAAAGCAGATGATGAATCAATTGAGGAATATAAACGTGCTTGTGATCGGTCAAACGAGATGGCAAAAAATAAAATTTTAAAGATTAGACCTAAAGTCATTCTTTTGGCTCAACGTATTGATCATGATAAAAATGATTATAGTGAAATACTACATTATCTACATGAAAATAAATTACCGTCTAAATTAATTTTAGTAGGTCCTTCACCACAATGGCAGCCATCTCTACCCATAGCTATTGCTAGAAGACATTTCAATGTCGCCGATAAAGTAATTAGTGATCTTTCTTTTAACCGCTCTGTTTTGAGAATTAATAGTCAATTACATATAGATTATGATAATTCAGAAATTGAATATTTCTCTATGATTGATCAGTTATGTAACAAGAACGGTTGTCTAGCTAAAGTAGATGACAAAAATACCCCATTAGTATTTGACTATGGGCATTTGTCGCTTAAAGGTTCCAAATATGTAGTAGAAAATATGATGAAAGATATAATTAGCAGTTATTTATGATTTGTTATTAATTTCTATTTTTCAGTGTTTTACAATTTGTTGTATTTCAGTTTGATGCTGAAGTAAATTTGAAATAGGTACTAAATTATTAATAATATTGGTTCAGTTTCTGTTGTTATCGTTACATTTAATAGTACTAGTGTAGTTAGAGCCGCAATAGAGTCAGTAGTAAATGAAGAGTTAGTTTCAAATATATTTATCGTTGATAATGCAAGTGCTGATAATATTTATGATGTAATTGACTCTTTTGGCTCCGCCAAAATAAAACTAATTCATAATTCTCACAATCTGGGATTTGGTGTTGCGAATAATATTGCCCTTGAGCAAATAACAACACCATACGCGTTGTTGCTGAATCCCGATGCAGTAATGGGGAAAGGCGCGTTAGATACTTTAGTCAAAAAATCTGCGCTTTATGATCAAGCTGGCATTCTTAGTACTGCAATTTTTTACGAAAACGGTCATTTACAAGAGACATATCGACGAAATTTTCATCAGAGAAAGATCAGTGAAGGGAACTTTCTGCGCGCTGACGGTGATATCTGTGCTGAATTTCTATCTGGTGCTGTACTGTTTTTTAATATGAAGATAATGAAAAAGGTAGGTTTCTTTGATTCAAATATTTTTTTATTTTTTGAAGAAGATGACCTTTGTTTACGCACAAAAAATAAGGGGTATGAATTAATTTATACGCCAGATGCCAAAGCTTTCCATATCGATGGAGGGTCTTCAGGAAGCAGTGAACAATTAGGTTTTTTTAGACAATATCATATGACTTGGTCGTATTTGTATATTTCTGGAAAATATCTAGGTAAAGGTCATGCAAAGTTTCTTTCTTTGGAGTATTTTTTAAAAGGATGGCTAAAATTAATTTTTTACTACGCATCCAATAAGAGTAATTTAGCCTGTTTACAAAGAGCGAAAATCGCCGCATGTTGGGATTGTCTCTTTAATGCTAAGAAACGTTCTTCATTATAACGTAAGCGAATTGTCTATTATTTGAAAAGGGACTTTCCTCGTTAATTATCGTTTATCAGATGCGCGTTACCGTATAAATCTGTGGTGTTAAATGCAGTTAAATAAATTCCATAAAATTTTCATTAAATTAGCGTTGGCGATTTAGAGTATAAATTTCAACCGTTTATTGATTTTTATAATTAAATATGAAACAAATGCTGAGAGGCAAATAGTAAATAACATTATATATGTTGGACTAAGGGCGGTATTTTTTTGCAGTATAATCAGAATTAATACGTGTATAAAGTATATGGATGAAGAATATAATGCGATGTTTCTATTCGTTCCGGGGATGTTAGCTTTAATAAATAATATAAATATTATTGGGCAAATTAAAATAAGTGAAAAATAATTATCAAAATATCCATCCCTATTTTCTTGAAGAAAATTTAAATAAGATTCTCCTAACAATGCACCTATTGCAAGAATACTTAAGATAAATGAATGTTCTAAAGATATTTTGCTAGGAACTGAATGTTTATTGATTAAATAGCCTGTACAAAAAAATGGATATGCTAAAAACATCATATTCCGATGCATCTGATTTGTGTTAAACAATTTATCTAAAAAGGTTCCTTCAAAAACGTGATAATTTCCTAAGTATTGTATTATCACTCCAGAAAGGAAGGTTAGTATGATAGATATTATTAGAATAGATGACGGCAATTTTCGGAGTATCAGCAATATTAAAGCTGCCCCAATCATTCCAGCAATATACCATAAATGATAATATCCAAAAAAAACAACCTTAAGAAGTTTCGCATAGGAAATAAAAGACATATCTGGTATCGAAAACCAAAAGTATGAATAAAATACCATCCATGTAATATATAGAATAAATACCCTTCTAAGCCATTTTAATTGTTGTTCTTTAATTAGGACGTAATAAAAGAAATATCCGTTTATTACGAAAAAAACAGGGACTGCTATTCTAAATATACCATGGACGGTAAGATAATTACCTAATGGTGATAAGTCCATCATAAAATTAGCATGTATGCCCACCACCATAAACGCCATGATTAATTTTAGGACATCCAAAGCTATATTTCTGTTCATATTATATATATTCCATTACTAAACTTTCAGTGTCGTTTATCTATTCTTTTCTTAATATAAAAATATAATACAATAAAATATTAAGAACCACATCTGAATGTTATGACATATTTTCGTCACTCTTGTCTTACAGAATTGATATGCTTCCGTTATGTAAAGATAATGTTTAAAAAAGATAATCACGTTTAATTAGCATGTTAGTTAGTAAGTCTAATTCGATGTTATTAATTAAGCCATCATTGAAGGGATTATTGGTAGGCCCGAATTCAGATAATAAGTGCACCACTCATGGTTAACTGGGGATAGACGAACAACTGCCTGTTGGTGGTATTCTTAAGTCGCCAAACAAAAAGAGTATCACCATGAGTTACAAGCAGTTGATCGAAGGACAAAGATATCAGATAGAGGCCTACTTGCGCGAGGGTTTCAGTTATCGGGAAATAGGAAAACGGTTGTGTGTCAGTCACAGCACCATCAGCCGGGAAGTTCGACGCAATCGCTTGATAGACAGTCATTATTTGCCTGAATTGGCACAAAGTAAAACGAGACGGCGGCGATGTCAGGCTGCTAAATATCAAGTGCGTACACTCACCATTGAGTTTGTTGAGTACGCGCTCTCTCATAAATGGAGTCCCGAGCAGATTGCTGGTGTGGGTAAAATTGTTGGTTACCCAGTCAGTCATGAGTGGATTTATGGCTACGTTCAACGAGATAAATCAGCGGGTGGCAAGCTTTACAAACAGCTGCGACAAGGCCACCGCAAGTACCGTAAAGGTAGCCGAGCGAAACGCGTTATCATTCCAAATCGCGTTGGAATTGAGTGTCGTCCAGCCATCGTAGATGAGAAAGAACGCTTTGGTGATTGGGAAGTAGATACTGTGCTAGGCAAGCACGGTACCGGTGCCATTGTGAGTTTAGTAGAGCGTAAAAGTAAGTTGTACCTGATACGCAAGGTGCCCGCTAAAAGCGCGGCTGATGTAGGCAGAGCGATGGTAGGTATGCTGTGGCGCTACCGTAGTCATGTGCACATGATAACAGCTGATAATGGCGGAGAATTCTGCGGTCATGAACAGGTTGCAGAAAAACTAAAAACTGATATCTACTTCGCAAATCCCTACTCATCCTGGGAGCGAGGATTGAACGAGAATTTTAACGGTTTGCTAAGGCAATACATTAAAAAAGGCACCGATTTAAGAACCGTTACAAACGAACAAGTCGCTGCTGCGCAACGGGCACTTAACCTGAGGCCAAGAAAATGCCTCGGGTACAGACAACCCTTAGTTGTCTTCAATGAACTACGCCGCGAAGCTTAATTTAGCGAGTGGTGCACTTCGGAGTTGAATTCGCGGGTTTTAATTTCCCCAGAAATTTTCTTCTGTTGTAAGTACAACCGATTGTTTTATTTTACTAATTTTTAGCGTGTAACTTATTGTAGACTTTAATTTAGGTTAGTTTTCCACATTCGCGGGAGCTAACTCTTTATTGAATATATGCAGTTGTTAGTGGTTGCCGTAATCCAGTACTAACTTGGATCGCATATCGCATTTTTCTTCCTGCTAAGAAGAATATTCAGTTATCGATTTTCACTTAAGCTTCAAGTTTCTTAATGTTCTTTTGATTGGTGTATTGTCTCAACAATTTCTGTGGCGACGCACGCTTTGTGTCCGGCGATAACGCCAGAACTGTGGCCTGAACATGCGACTTCCGCTTCCGATTGATGAGGTATAGACCAGCCTACAATACGTTTCGTGTAAAATTAATTACAACCGCTAGTCACCCACCCAGATATACGTGGTATCACCACAACCGACACCTGTCGCATTTTGATACACCAAACTCCCATCGTAATTGATTTCGTATATTTAGGTGTTTAATCTTCGTAGTTTTATATGTATGTGAATGGGTATTTACATACTAGTACAAGCTGTTCCATTAACATGCACACATTGAAACGGACAATATTCAACCTTGCTCTTGCATCACCTCGACATGCTTCTGTTTTATGCAGAGCTTTGATAGTGGTTAAGTAACTTGCTGACTTTGATGTGCAATGTCGTGAGCTCAATATTCATTTTTCTCGCACGTTCGTGGTGTTAATAATGGATACCAGGAGCAGTATCAAATACGCAGCAGCTTGTTTTACCTTCTCATACTCACTCCATTGTTCAAGCTGTGCGTGCAGTCGAGTCCGTCTGGCTTCGCGCTGTTTTTGTGATTGCATAATCCAACGAGGAAGAGCTGCTTTAAATTTAAATTCTGTTGAAAAGGTACGTTTCTATCACTTCATCGAATAAGGTGGTAACACTACCACCTTATTCGATGCTCGTGATCATTAAACCATTGCACGGTTTAGTTGTGGGGCTATATTTATTTCACTATTTTACAATTGGACTTTCCCATTCTGCTGACCATGCCTCAGGCATATTTAGCGCGCCAACCGCCTTAACCATACAGCGAATTTTTGCACCCTTCTCGTTAGCGCTTAGGGCATAAGACGCGTTGTATGAATAGGTCAAAGGGTATCCATCGGCAAACCAATAATAACGAACATCTTTCACCCCTTGTAAATTAGCAGTGCAGGTTATCGTACTTCCAACGGACGCATCGCCGCTGATTTGTGGGGCGGCGATAAAAGGTTCGGTAAAATGAGAAATTTGCGCACTTTTTTGCAGTACTTCCACAAAATCCACGGTGAATCTCTGCTCCCCAATGGGTTTGGGCTGTTCGTCTTTCAGGGCGTAATCAAATTGGATGTCCATGCGCTCAAGATAGGTTGCTGGGGTTTTACTACGCCCTACCTCAACCCATTGATCTTTACCATTTTGGTCTGGCACAGTTACATTTATATAGGTTAAGTCGTTATCTATTACAAATTCCCAAGTGTGGTATTGACCATCCCAAAAATAAAGCCCTCCCGGAATGTTTGATTTTGCCTCAGTTAACTCGCCACCGTACGCCTTGTAACTGTTAGCGCTTTTATTGTTTTTTGCATAAATGTTGTCCGTTAAATGGCTATAGTGATAGTGACTTGCGAGCCCGTTTAGCCATTGGCCATTTTTACCATCAAACTCAAACCAATCCACTTCTATGCGATTAGATGTTCGCCAAAATAGCCACTCAGTACCATAGGACCAGAAGGCCGGGAAGAGGCCCGGTGCTAAGTCTTTTTGAGGGATATTGGGGGACATTGCGCGAATTCTAATGACTTTAGGGCCATCCCAAGTGTACCCGTGCCCCATGTCGTTAACGGAATAAAAAGCGCTCGCAACCATGCTATTGCCTTTGGGAACCAAAGATAGAGTCTGCTTTTTGGTTTCGGCATTATGAGCATAGGCATCGGGTTCAGTTCCCGGAAGAGCCAATGGAATTGAAGCGCCTACTGCCGTATTAAAACCAGGGGATTGCCATAGGTTTCCTTCGCCGGTAAAACTTCGCGTAATGCGTTTACTCCGAAAATCATCATAAAAGACGCGCTCAAATGTGTTTGTGTTGACGGGTTTATTGCCAGCATTACTCTTTCGAAAGACGGAGTCTTGAAGCGATTGACCCCATTGCGTCCAAGCTTCATCGTCATGAACATAGCGATGGGGGTGGTCTTCTTCATCAAGGACGGGGTGTTGTGAATAGTAAGGGTGATTCTCAGGTAGTTTTCCTTCAAAATTCAAACGATGTGCAGCCCATCCACTCATTTTGCGTATCATTGCCTCAGAGGGTTCTGTAGTACCCAAGAGTAGCGCGTCTAATGCCCATGAACTATTATCATTTTGTGTGCTTCCAATGATGGTTGTTCCGTCGTAGATGCGAGGCGCTGAAAAGTAATCGGGTTGTTCAACATCAATTTCGCGACCATTGACTGAGGCGTACATTCTGCCGTAGCGCATACCTACAACAACAACATTCCAACTTTCACCATCGATGTAAATATCTTTCGTTGTCATAATGCGTCTATCCAAGCCGCTTTTTGCTTGTCCTACGTACTCAACATTTAGCCCCGTTTCCTTGTTATACCAAATTTTTGGTGATGACTGGCCCGCACTATTACCACGATTGATATCAACCAGCGCGGTTGTATCACCATTGCCACTCATTCCATCAATCCGGAAGGTAAAAAGACACCAACGGTAGTTCCAACGGGCGTCTTTTTGCACACCCATACTAAGATGTTGCCCTGAGTTAGCCGCAAATTCTATTCCGTTACGGGCCTCACTAAGTTGGGGTTGGTTATCTCTGTTCTGCTGTGTTAAACCGGCTTTATTTACCGTACCCCGGGAGGAAAGCACTGCTACTTTACCTAGTAGGGCATCCTCTTGAAGGGCTGACGTGGAAATCCACTCAGAGTAGATATTAGGTGACCAAGGTATTTTCACTGAGCTAGCAACGACTTTGTCACTATTCGTCAGTTGTGATAATGGATGGCGGCCGCTCGTTTGTTCAAGCACTGATACCTTGCCGTCATTATTCGTATCAAAGGTTGTTTTGATCTCAGGGCTGATGTTTTGCAGCACATCAAGCATTGCTTTGCGTTCGACATCGTCATAAAGCCCGTTCTCGTCTGTATCAAGGTTTCGTGTTCCTTTTATAGTAGACACAGCTTGTTTTTGGACAAGAGGCTCTTTGTATATATCACCAGCGCTGCATTCGAGCGCGAGAATTCCTATGGTGACTATGCTTAATAAAATGAAATTACGGTTCATAAGTACCCTCTAAGTAATGGTCAAAAATATACACGGAGTATAGACCTACTAAGCTTATTATGGACTAGGTTTATTACTAAATGTGATACTTCGGATTGTCTTAGCTAAAAGAGTTAAAATTAACCCTATTAGCGAAAAATATTAGCGTGCTGATATGTAAAACTGGTTTACTGAGCTTAAATAAAGTCATTAGTTAGAGTTTATAAATAAGCATTAATAAATTTACCCTTAGCGCTAATTTATTTGCTTTTATTACTAACAATAACCAGCTTTCACTACCACAACCCTTTAAACCAACTCCAAATTCCCAATGAAAAATTTTCGAACAAATTAATGCCTAAAGCAGACTTAAGCAAATAGATAACGAGTAATCCTACTAGTACGCAGATAAAGATAAACAGGCTGACAAAGAGCGTCACTGTAAAAGCTGATACAGCTTTTTCGGTGCGCGATAGATCTCTATGGTTTTTACCCATGAGAAGTACGTAGTAAATTTTACTTGGAACGAAAGGTAGGGCGACGGTGCCGCGAAAGTCGACTTTATGCTTGCCCCACTGCCGAGCCCCTAGGGCGATTTTCAAATGTAATAGCTGATCGTTAGTAAAACTTTCGGCTATGGGATCAGGCATGCGCTCAAGTAACTTTCGCATTGCTGGCTCGTCTTTAATTTGAGAATTTTTATGCGCCATTATATTAGCCCGTTCAGTTACTACTCGTTTAAATACATTAGGAGCATTTATATGACTGCCTATCAGGCTTAGTCTACAAATATTACCCGAATGTGGAGCCGTCTGATATTAAATACATATAAAATTCGTGTGTTTTGTATAATTTTTAGCGTTTTATCGCTGCTTAAGTAACTGTAATTCGTCCTTTTGTAGCTCAAAATCTAAAAGAATGTGGTTAATTCAATATCCTGTCAGTTACACAAAACACTATATAGCGACGTGTAACTTTTAAATATCGATTATCCGAGGAAAGCTTGATTGTGGTCGTTTTAAGGTTTTTTTGGGGTAATCATTACATGGACGCAGCTGCTATAAGGTGGCCTTAGGCATGCTATTAAGATCGTTTCAGAAGGTGCGTATCATTAAGTGTCTTTTGAAAATCATGTACTAGGCTAATGTAAAGGTGATGCAGTACTTATGGCAGTCAAACGACTAAATCATTATTTATTTCAAGCACTGACAAGGACAAAAACATGGACGTACAAAAGTTAACGGTTGGACCTATTGTTGGTCACACATCAAGCAATATCGTTAGAATATTCGGACGTGCTGAACTGACTATCTATGACGCTCGGCCAAGAAAAGCCCATGGCGTTATCCGGTATCGTAAAGTAGGCAAATCAGATTTCTCATCCCCTTCATACTTTAAAATGAATCCTAATTTTGACCTTACAGGCGTTACTGTATTAGTGGGCTTAGAGGAAAACACCAGCTATGAGTATCAGATGGGTTGGTTCTATTCTGAACTTGATACGAAAGATATTGATGTGCAAAAGCTATTGAATTGGCAAAATATTGATTGTTATAGAATTAAAACGGCATCGTCTGATAGTACCCAATCGCGCAATTTAGTCTTTGGTTCTTGTCGCTATGTTTTACGTTTATTCGGTGGCCTATGGTGGGACGACCGGAGTGACAGAACGTTCAAGTCAATATTAGAACAAATAGACAGTGGTAAGTCGGTTGATCAGGTCATTATGTGCGGTGACCAAATATATGCTGATGACTTAAATGCTATAGGTGCTGACGATTCGCTTGATGAGTATAACAAACGCTATCGCAAAGTTCTGACATCGAAATATTTGCGCCGGCTAATGTCTACCACGCCAACCTATATGACCTTAGACGATCATGAAATCGAAGATAACTGGCCGGAGTCTGCATCAGCAAGAGATTGGGTTACCAAATTTCCTGCGGCGATCCATGCATATTCAACTTATCAGGCAAGCCATAGTCCTCTATTTGAACTAAACGGTAACCGCATTACGGGTACGCCTACACATCTTTGGTACAAGTATCATGATGGTTGTTGTGATTTTTTCGTCTGCGATACCAGAACAGAAAGGAACCTCAACAAAGATAGCCTCGAAATAATCGGGCCCAGACAGATGAAAGAACTTAAAGGCTGGCTATGTGACGGCAGTGGTAGAGTGAAAATTATTGTGAGTAGTGTGCCGCCATACGAATCTGAATCCACTGACAAATGGTATGGTTTTATTAGCCAGCGAGATGAGATGTTAGAATGCATTCGGATCAACGAAGTACCTAAAGTGGTATTTCTGTCAGGCGATATTCACGCCTGCATGGCATCGCAACTTGCATTGAATGATAATACGACGGTGACATCTGTGGTTTCATCAGCGTTTTTCTGGCCTTATCCACACCCCAACCGCAGAAGCTTTAAACTTAGTGGTCATCTGGACACATTGACAGCCAGTAAGTACAAAGTAAAAAAAGCCAGTGATGTATATCCAACAGACGCATTTACAAAATTACATGTATCTGAGAAGCGCATAAGAGTCGATTTCTACTCCAGAAAAGGCGATAAATTGGGTACTAAAAATTACAATTTTGATTGATGCTGATGCTGATGAAGCGTTAAGTATTTACAAACTAAGGGCTGGTGACATGACTATTTTGATGCTCACGAGAATTTTTTAGACGCGTGCGAATTACCGTGATGAAATTACCGCTAATCAAGTAATTTACTCCATGTATTTGTTGATATAGGTCTGGGCCTAATAAATTGGTTCGGATTATTCGCATTTCGGATGGCAACACTACAAATTAATATTCCGTTAGCATTATTTATGGTTTATTTGTTGGCGGAGGGCCGTAAATACACAATGCAGGTAGATAGCGAAAGCTGAGTTATATAGGCTTTTTGTGCAGAAACAGTGGCGAGGGTTTAGAAAAACTTGCCCCTATATCCAATTAAAATCTAGCTGTGCACTTTTTAGTAGCTTCACTATGGACAAACCACCTTGGTTTTAACTGAAATACGTTGAATTTGTTGGGTTTTGGTTAGCGTCATCAGGCAGTTTAACTCACCTGCGCTAACGGCATTTCAGGTACCAGCTCTCACTGCGTTTGGCGAGTCGCTTCAATGCGATAGCACGACAATGGTGCACCCGACGAGATTCGAACTCATGACCTTTGCCTCCGGAGTGCAATTTTATAGTGTTTTTCAATGAACGAGTATGAACCTTAAAACACAATAATACATATTTAATCCATTGATTTTTAAGGGTTTAAATTCAGCTCTCTCTTTCTTGGTTGTTTCTTCCTGTTCACTGTTGCACAATCCATCTGCTACATATTTGCTACACAGAAACGAAAGGGAAGCCAATGTCAGTTAAAGCTAAGATCTCAAACTCCACCATTCGAAACCTAAAACCCAGTGATAAAAGGCTCAATGATACTGACATTTCAGGTTTTCATGCGCGCATCACTGAGAGCGGTAAAATTAAGTATTATCTGTTTTATCGCCACAACGGAAAGCAGGTCAATTATCTACTTGGTGCTGATGGTCAAATTACGCCTGCTCAAGCGCGAGACTTAGCAAAAAATAAATCGGCCGAAATAACAAAAGGCGTCGATGTTCAAGCGGTGAAGAAAGAAGCGAAGGAGCAAGTCAAACTTTCTAAGCTTTCAACACTGAGCGCATTCGTCGAGCAAAAATACGAACCTTGGTTAGAAACCCGAAATGCTAAAACAGCAAAACGCGCCATTCTTAATTTAAAGGCGGCTTTCCCTAAATTTCTGAATTTGCAGTTGTCAGAGATCACAGCATGGGAATTGGAGAAATGGCGCAGCGAACAAAAAGCCAATGGCTTAAAGCCCGCTTCGATTAATCGGCGCATCAACACACTGAAAGGGTGCCTGAGTCGAGCAGTTGAATGGGAGGTGATCCAAGGGCATGACCTAAACAAAGTTAAAGCACTGAAAGTGGATAACTCCAAAGTACGGTTCTTAGATAAAAATGAGGAACAACGGCTGCGAGAAGCGCTGCAATCTAGAGATGCAAAAATCAAAGAACAGCGACTAAGTGCTAATAAATTTCGTCATGACAGGGATTACGATTTACTGACTGACTTATCTAGTCAGTCATTTGCAGACTACTTAGAGCCAATCGTTTTGCTTGGGTTAAACACAGGCATGCGCAGAGGCGAGATTTTAACGCTTGAATGGCAGAACGTAGATTTAACCAATAAAAACCTAACAGTGATCTCAGAGAACGCTAAATCGGGCAAAACACGGCATATCCCTTTAAACAATGAAGCTTATGATGCATTAACACGATGGAAGTTAGATTCAGGTTCTAGCGGCGCAGTGTTTAAAGGCCAAGATGGAAACCCGTTGCTAGAAATACGTAAGAGCTGGGCAACGGTTTTAGATATGGCAAAGATTGAGAATTTCCGCTTTCATGACTTACGGCATCATTTTGCAAGTCGGTTAGTAATGGCATCAGTGGATTTAAATACCGTGAGGGAATTGCTAGGACATAGTGACTTAACTATGACCTTAAGATATGCACACTTAGCGCCTGAGCATAAAGCTGCTGCGGTGAATTTGATCGGTTAAGGCTTTACACCATGCTCAACGGTATTTATATAGAATAATGCTACTAGCAAAAAAAATTTAATATCACAAGGTACGAAAAGTTCTCGTTTTGATATTATCCTTACCCGATTAACGCTCTCATTAATTGATTTTAAAAATATTCAATATGTGGAAATCAGATATCTGATCTTCCCCCAGTTTCGTAGACACTTAACTTGCCTGTGAATATGTATTTTCATATTCATCTGGGGGCACATGTCCAAGGTGGCTATGCAGTCGAGTTCGATTGTAAAACACCTCAATGTAATCGAACAAATCCGCTTTGGCTTCACTTCGGTTCACGTACACTTTTCGTTTCACTCTCTCCGTTTTAAGTGAGTGAAAAAAACTTTCTGCAACCGCATTATCTAAACAATGGCCTCGGCGGCTCATGCTGGGTATCAGATTATGAACACTTAAAAAGTCTAGATAGTCACCGCTGGCATATTGACTGCCCTGATCACTGTGTACTATCACCTCTGATACCGCAGGTCGTCTCCATATCGCCATCAGTAACGCTTTAATCACGATATCTGATGTCATGGTAGGTTGCATCGACCAACCAATAACCTTTCGTGAGAACAAGTCCAACACCACGGCCAAATACAGCCAGCCTTCATAGGTTTTTATGTACGTTATATCTGATACCCAAGCGGTATCAGGCTCGCTCACAACAAATTGCTGTTGTAGATGGTTATCTGCTGCAATATGAGGTGTAGAAGACTTGAAGTAGCGTCGCTTATAGCCAATATTAGCTTTGAGCTTGGCCTGCTTCATCAACTTAGCAACACGATTCACACCACACCTTTCACCTTGTCGCCTAAGATCATGCGTGATCCTAGGACTGCCATAAACAGCCCCACTTTGCACATAACTTTCTTTGATGCGTTCAAGCAAGCGCTCATTGTCCTGTGCACTTTTTGATAATGGTTGCTTCGACCAGGCGTAAAATCCACTACGATGAACGTTTAACACACGGCACATGGTACTGACACGATAAACATGGAGTCGGGATTTTATGAACGTGTACCTTTCTTTGACTCGCTTGCAAAGTACACGGCGGCCTCCTTTAGGATGTTACGCTCTTCTGTCAGGCGCTTAACTTCAGCTTTAAGTTTGCGTATTTCTTCTTGCTCTGCCGATTGGCTAGCGGGTACTTTTACCTTACTCACCCAGTAATAGAGTGACTTATCTGATATACCTAAACGTTTAGAAACGTCAGGTACAGAATAGCCTTTTTCAACCACTTGGCGAACGGCTTCTTGCTTAAATTCATCGGGATATTTTTTATTCATAACACTTTTTACCTTACTTCAGTTTCTAAGTAAAAAGTGTCTACAGAGTTAGGGGAAGATCAATCAATTTTTGCTCATGGTGTATCGCGAAATATAATTTATATACTTAATGTTGGAATATCTGTGGATAAGGAAGTATTGAGAAAATGGAATTAGATGAAATAGTAATAAAAAATTCGGCTTGGACATGGGATAAACTCCGTGTGTAGTGGTCAAGTCTTATTGGCCACAGTTTTATAGTAAAGCCAGTATCTATTCTCTGACTCGTTTGGGGTTAAAC
>NZ_WTPY01000004.1 GCF_011378905.1 Paraglaciecola sp. 20A4
CGCCAGCCAAGTTAATGGCTGAACACATGGTAGCAATAGCTGCTTAGCTGTTATGCACTTCAAAGTTGAATCTGCCATATGAATAAAAACGGGAACTTTTATTTACAAAAAAACCTGCCGAAGCAGGTTTTTTTTAAACGCAATCAGGTAGTTTAAAATTCGACTGCAAAGCGCGCGTAGATTTGACGCCCTCTTGGGTCGTGTACCTTACTATCGAAACCACCATTGGTGAATACCTGGGGTGGCATTTCATCCGTGATGTTAATACCACCAACAGACAGCACATAGTTATTCTGGGTATCGAAGATCGTACCTAAATTCACATTGTATTGAATATCATAGGTCACCTGATTATCAACCTCTTTAAAGCCACCAGAAGTATCACAACTACCTATATTGACCGTTCCATCGGAACAGTTCTGATCATCGTCATAACTGCTGATGTAACGAGCGAATAAATTAGCTGAGTGCGCACCAGATGACCAATTTAAGCCAAGGTTCATACGTAACTCAGGCGACGACGTACCTATATTGGTGAAGTTTCTACTTCCGGCCCCATCTACTTTCCCTGCTTGTGGGTCGTCTAGATCATATTTTAGAATGTAGGTCGCATTAATTGACGGGACAAACAACCCTGCATCTGTATCCATCTTGTAACTGGTGACAAAATCTAATCCAGAGGTTTCAAGAGAGCTCGCATTTACATAAGTATTATTAACTTGTGTTAATGGTCCTGTTAGAGGGTCGCCAGCGCGCACAACACGGTCTGTATCACTTGGGTCTAAGTTCAAGACTGCTTGTGGATTTTCTTGAATGATTAGATCTTCAAACTCAAAATTCCAATAATCAATCTCAATGGATACATCACTGATTGGTTCAAATGACACACCCAAATTATACGCGGTTGACTCTTCTGGTTTTAGATCTTCATTCCCCAATGTGCGCACCGCTGCAAAAGCGTTGGCACCAATAAGAGGATCAACCAACTGTTGCAGTGACGTACCGCCACCATTTCGCAAGAATACCGTAGGCGCTCTAAATGATGTGGATATAGAACCTCGTAACGACAACTCTTCACTTGCTCGGTAAGAGAAAGCAACTTTAGGGTCGATAGTGTCACCAATTGTACCGCCGTAATCCTCATAACGTACAGCCAACTGGATATCCAAATCATTAGAAACAGGCAAGGCCATTTCAGCGAAAACAGCCCAAACATCTAGTGAACCATCAAAGTCCGGGTTACCGATAACGAACGTAAAACTATCTTGATTGGCCAATGCGTCATAGTCTTGGCTTAATGATTCATCACGATATTGCATACCAAACGCTAGACCAGCCGCTCCACCATCCATATCGAACACATCGAACGACATAAAACCTTCATACACTTGTAAATCGGCTTTAGAGTCTATGGTTTCAAGCCCTGTAAACGAATCTATTACATATTGAGAGTTAGGTGATGTGGTATATGAAGTGGCAAACGGATTAAAGTATTCACAATCACCTTCACCCGGAGTCCCAGTTATTGGATTACATTGCCCACCGCCTAGACCGTTTAGGGCAAGATTAAATTCTGTATCGAGTACGTCAGCTACACTGAAGAAAAAGTCATTGGTGGCATTGGTGTAGCTAACTTCCCAAAAACCATGTTCTAACTCACCTTGTAATGACGTGTTAAATCTAAACGTATCTGATTCTGTATTCGCAAAATCAGGCGCTTTACCATTACCTTCAGCTCGACCGAAAAAGGTTACGGCTTGACCAAACGGATTCTCAGGGTGATCAGCCGGTACAACTGGACCAGTTAATATAGGGAAACTTGGTGCGCCGCCCCGTGTCGCTCTGTTGCGGGCGAAGCTCACTTCTGTCGTCCAACTCATCGTATCAGACACTTCATATTCAGCTTTAACATACGCATTTAGGCGAGATTCATCCGGAACGAAAGAGTAATCTTTACCAAAATCGAACATACACAGTCCCACATCCAAGCCCGGCACGGTACCTGCTGGCGCAAGTAAATTCGATGCACCGCCGTATTCTTCACAACCGTAGGGGTCGATAAAAGGTGTTGCACCGATGAAATATGAGCCAGGGTTACCCAACGCACTACTATCATCTTCTGGACGGCCAATACGATTATCTGACACAAACAGTGGTGAACGATTGGTATAACTTACCGCAGCTATAATGCTACTTTTTTCGTTACTTGTTCCCCATAAACCTTGCAATACATATTCTTTATTATCGCCGTGAGCACCATCTTGGTAATCAGCACTGAGCTTTACGCCCTCGTAATTACTTTTAGTAATAAAGTTAACTACACCTGCTACCGCATCTGAGCCATAAAGAGCAGAAGCACCATCTTTAATAATTTCAACCCTGTCGATGGCTATCATAGGTACTAACGAACTGGTATCAACAAAATTAAGTCCATTGTTGGTAGGCTGTGCGTTAACGACTTGACGTTTATTGTTCAGCAGCACCAAGGTAGATGCCACACCTAAACCACGAAGGTTTATATTAGACGTACCAGCAGTCGCATTTTGCGTAAATGCATCTGGATTGTTCTCTGCTCCAGTATTGATCGTCAACGTCTGGGTGATATCGGCAATGTTTTTCGCACCTAAGGCATCAATAGCTACGCTATCAACCACGGATAGAGGTGAAGGAGACTCGAAGTTTTCGCTGCGACGAACGAAACTCCCTGTCACCATAATCATTTCAATATCTTCTTTTTTCTTAACGTCGGCTTCTTGAGCCAATACTGAAGGGGTAGCAAATAAAAATTGAGCGGAAATAGCCGCTGCTAAAGCACTGACTCGTGTGTTTATCTTCATTATAGGTTCTCGAGGTAATTATTAGAAACAAATCGAGCAGGTAAACAACGGACTTACCAACCACTCAGACCGCGCATCAATATTGTCTAATAGTTATAATTCTTATCAGTAAGTGACTGATTCTCAGGCGCTAAACAAAAGCGACACAGTGATAGTAGGGGGGGAATCGACATATGTAAATGCAATGTTATTTATATGTAAACATTCGCTTAAATCATGGTCAGACCAGTAGCAAGGGAATCAAGCAATCTTTGGGTAAAAAGACTGCTCATACTAAAGTTTAAGCCAGTAGCATCATTAAAAATGAACCGACGACTGCAGGTTTCGTTCGGCCGTTAATTTCAATTTGCGTATCGAAACAAAACAGCGTCCCCATTTCTTTGCTTTCTTTTCTAGCGAGTGTAGACACAAACCGTATTTCATCATTCACTCTAACCGGCTCTAAGAAGCGAATTTTATCGACCCCATAATTTAAAACAGTTTGTGTACTTGGATCAAGCGCCACCATGTTGTAGAACGCTTCAGGCATGAGAGTAACGCTTAAATAGCCATGGGCAATAGTGGTTTTAAACGGGCTTTCTTTTTTGCATCGTTCAACATCCACATGTATCCATTGGTGATCCCCTGTGGCATCTGCAAATAGATTAATCCGTGCTTGGTCTACCTTTAACCAAGCGCTTGGTTCTAATTGTTCACCTACTGCAACTTGTAACAGATCTTTAGCCATTTGTGGCTCCTTAAAAGTATTATTCGTGATATTAAACGCTAGCACTGTCGCTCTACAGGTGACAACTCACCTAAATTTATTTAGATGTATAAATCTGCTGTAAACGGCAAAATAACGCTGAAGAATAATAAATATTCACATTCGATATATTTGTCAAAGTGTAAGTTTAGGACGTAATAAAACGCTAACTTATCTCAAACTTGAAATTATTATGCTTGCACACGGTCTTTATTTTAGAATTTAGGTGATGCGTATACTGAGGTAAAAATGCAAAAAAAGTGGCTCAGTCTAGGTGTATTAAGTTGTATGTCTTTTTTTGCCGAAGCCTACTGTATCGATAACTGGGCATGTTTCGAAAAAATTAATACCAATCAAAAAATAGAATACTGGCTAATTAATAAAAAGCCTTATCCCATTACATCGACATTGGAAGTAACGACAAAGAATTTAAAAAGTAATATTAGTGCTCACTCACAGTACAGCGAAACCCGCGTCCTAGGACCATTAGCACGTATCAAAGTACTTTCATTAAGTGTTATTAGGCAAAACCGTCCCGTGCGCACCAGCGAAGATTTTTTTTGGACACCTGGCATTCAAAATTCGGTTCATAACAATGCTTACCGCTACGCTTTGCCCTACGCTCAAAATAATTCGGTTCGACTCGTTCAAGGGGTTAATGGTGGTTTTAGCCATCAAGGCGCATCTCGTTATGCTTTCGATTACGCCATGCCTGAAGGTACGGCCGTGTACGCGGCTAGAGATGGACAAGTTATAGATTTACAAGAAAGTCATAATAAAGGTGGAGCCAGTCGACAGTATGCGAAATATGCTAATTTCGTGACATTACTACATGATGATGGCACCACGGGTGATTATTATCATTTGAAAAAAAACGGCGTTGCAGTCAGTTTAGGCGACCATATCAAGCGACGACAGTTGCTGGGCTATTCTGGTAATACCGGCTTTTCGTCACTTCCCCATCTACATTTTGCCGTATACCAAGCCAGAAGCCACGGGAGATACCAATCCGTGCCCATTAAATTTGAGTAATGATTGCGCTTTGAAATAAATTATCATTCACCATTGGGTATTCTCTCGCTTACGAACCAACATTCATTAATTCATGGCTTATTACTAAGCAGCAATAGGCCTTTGTTGCCATATTCTAGGCATTTGACATGCACGAGAACGTCATACGCTTTTTCAACAGTTGTGCATAGCAAATTCACAAAAATAAGCCGCGTACTGTTGCAATAGCTTTACATCGTTTACAGGTAAATATGTATTCACAATGATGAGAAAATTTGATCTATTTTCAGAAGTGCGTAGTATTAATTACAACTGGTCAGATGAGCGGATGAGTAAAAATTATGAGTATCAGAACAAATCTTAAAAAAGTATTACCCCCTATTTCTCTAACAGAGCAAGAAGCGTTGGACGCTGGTGATGTGTGGATTGAGTCTTCTATTTATCGGGGTAAGCCTGATATGGAGGCATTGCGTGCTATTCCTAAAGCGACATTGAGCGCTGATGAGCAAGCCTTTCTAAACGGACCTGTTCAACAATTACTAGCAATGGTTGACGATTACGAATTACAGAACAGCAAACATCTGCCGCAAAATGTGTTGGATTTCCTATGCGTTAATAAATTTTTTGCGTTAATCATTCCGAAAAAATTTGGCGGATTAGAATTTTCTGCTTACGCAAACTCTACTATTGTTGCCACTATTGCAGTTAAAAGCAGCGCAGTAGCGGTTACCGTTATGGTGCCTAACTCGTTAGGCCCTGGCGAATTGCTTATGCATTATGGTACGACGGCCCAACAAGAGCAATGGCTACCGAACTTAGCCGTTGGCAAAGACATTCCGTGTTTTGCCCTGACCAGCCCTGAAGCAGGTTCTGATGCAGGTGCGATCCCTGATACGGGCATCGTCACTAAAGGCATGCACAATGGTGAAGAAGTGCTTGGCTTATCACTCACATGGGATAAGCGTTACATTACCCTTGCCCCCATTGCAACTGTGCTCGGCTTAGCCTTTAAAGTATTCGACCCAGACGGATTGCTGGGGGGTAAAGTCGAATTAGGTATCACATGTGCGCTAATTCCCAAGTCTCATTCAGGCGTTGAATTAGGCAATCGTCACGATCCCATGGGTATCCGTTTTTACAACGGTACGACTCGCGGTAATAATGTATTTATCCCAATGGATTTTATTATCGGTGGCCAGAAAAATATCGGACGTGGATGGCAAATGCTGGTCAGTTGCTTAGGCGCTGGACGCGGTATATCGCTTCCAGCTATGGGTGTTGCATCTGCGCAATCAGCTCTTAAGTCAACAGCCGAATACTCTTTTGTGCGTGAACAGTTTGGTGTTCCTATCGGCCGCTTCGAAGGTATTCAAGAAAAATTAGCAGACATTGCAGGCAAAACATTTGTTTTAGAAGCGATGCGTGTTTTAACCACCGAAGGACTAGGCCTAGGACTTAAACCATCGGTAGTGACTGCTATTGCCAAATACCATATGACAGAATTAGGTCGTGACGTGACCAACACTGCGATGGATATTCAAGCAGGTAAAGCCATTCAACGTGGTCCGCAAAACACCTTAGCTAATAGTTATGCGGCGCAGCCCATTGCTATTACGGTTGAAGGGGCAAATATTCTGACGCGTAGCTTAATGATATTTGGCCAAGGCGCGATGCGCTGTCACCCACATATGAAAGAAATGGTTGATTTAATTCACAGCGAAGATGACTCCGCGGACAAAGCGTTCAATAAAGTGTTGGGCAAAACCATTAGCTTCAGTGTTAAGAATTCATTTCGCAGTTTTTCTAAAAGCTATTTGACGTTCACACGGGGCGCTCAATCAGCATTGCCTGAAGTAAAACCATATGAAAAACGTATGAACGCGCTTTCAGCTAAACTGGCACCACTAGCGGATTTATCTTTACTGGTACTAGGCGGAGATTTAAAGAAAGCAGAAATGCTATCTGCGCGCCTAGGTGATGTGATGAGCTACCTTTATGCGTCTATGGCAGTGGTACGTTTTTACGAGCAGCGCGTGACTAACCGTGTTGAAGCTAAACCTTTCTTTGAGTACGCCATACAATGGTGCTTACAACAAGGTGAACAAGCCCTTAATGAATTTATCAGCAACTTCCCGAATACGGCGACACGTGGCTTGATGCGTTTATTAACCAACACTTACACCCGCTCTGTGCCTGCAATATCAGACGAGCTAAAACGTCAGCTATCTAATGCAACTATGGTACAAAGCTCAATCATGGCTGATTTAACCCATCTGGTTCAGATAATTCCTGGCGATGCTAATCACATCAACCAAGAAGCATTTTCTGCCAAGCATGCCGTAATGCCAATCCTTAAAGTTGTTCAAAAAGCACTGCGTAAAACGCCAGTGGTTCCTTTTGTTTCCTTTGAAAATGCAGTGACTAAACTGCATGAAAACGGTGAACTAAGCGCAGACGATTTCGCTCGCGTTATCGATTATAACAATAAGCGTCAATTAGCCGTGCGTGTTGATGAATACACGTTTGATATGGAATTGCTCGATGCAAATCAGCAGTTAGTCAAAGGTGAATCACAGCCGCACAACAACGCCGCATAACACTAGGCAGGGGAAGCAAAAAGGGGGATGATAAATTATCATCCCCCTTTTTTTATTTTGCAGTTTCTACACTTTAGGTAACACCAATAGACTATTTCACCTCCATATGTGGTGAGCGATAAACGATTTTATCATTCAGGTCTATACCGATACCCGGCGCTTCGCTGACCTCAAAAAAGCCATTGACCGGTTGTGGATCTTGGATACACAACTCCCGGTTCCAGTCTTTTATGGCATAGGTGTGATGTTCATGAATCAAAAAATTAGGAATAGCTGTTTCTAAATGTAAGCTAGCAGCTGTTGCCACTGGGCCTCCGCACACGTGAGCTTGGATACGCACGTCGTATATATCAGCATAATCACAAACTTTTTTAGCTTCAGTGAAACCGCCGCACAGCCCTATATCAGGTTGCAACACATCTAGGCTTTGATCTTCTAGATAAGGTCTTACACCCCAACGATTATACAAACGCTCACCACCCGCAATAGGCACATTTACCCGTTTTGCTACTTTGTCATGCAGTTTTGAATTTAAATAATTAACCGGCTCTTCGTAAAACAAACAGCCTATATCTTCAACCATCTCACCCAATTGAATAGCTGTCGATACGCCGAGTAAACTGTGGCATTCAAATATGATATCGACATCTTCACCCACTGCATCACGAATAGCTTGTAAGCGCGCTCTAAATAAACGCATTTCCGGTTGGCTAAACAATTTAGTGCGGTCGAAATGTCCTGCGCCTGTTTTATCATAAACAATCGGGTCAACCTTTACTGCGTCATAACCTTGGGCTACCGCTTTTTCGGCGGCTCGGCCGTAGTCAATTGGATCATTTAAACGCGTGACTTCGCTGTCCCAATCGAACTGTAACTGGCTGGCGTAAGTGCGCAATTTTTCGTTAGTTTTTCCGCCCAATAATTGATACAACGGAACGTTCAGTGCCTTGGCTTTTATATCCCAAAGTGCTGTATCGATTGCACTCATTGCAGCATAAATAATCGGGCCGCCGCCCAATCCCCAAAAGCTTTCGCGCAACATTCTGCTCCACAGAAGTTCAGTATTAACTGGGTTAAAACCAATTAACATTGCTTCAGCAATCTCTTTTATCATGTGCGCTGCGGCACTGTGCCCTAAATCATACGCAAGACCCGCCTCACCTACTCCACTGATACCTTCATCCGTATGGATGCGCACAAAGACAGGATTCCAAACTGGACGTTTGGGGCATTCGATATCAAAAATTTCGACTCGGGTAATCTTCATTTAATGTGTTCCTGAAAAGTAAATTTGAAATTTGCACTGGTTGTCACAATAAGGACCCTATTCACAAAATGTTGGGTCGAGTTTATACACCTTACGCAACATCGCAGGCCAAGCTTTTTGTCCACCTGTTTCGCCATCATGTACAACATTTGCCTGCGCATATATGCCATCCACTATTGACTGAGGTATTTCAATCACAGCTTGATTGGCTTGCAGTAAATCCATTTGAATTTCACAAGCTCGTTGCAAATCGTAAAAACGCATAAAAGCATCGCCGACGGTTGGGCCTAATGTAAGACCGCCATGGTTATGTAACAGCATATGGTTGTTGTTAGCTAAATCATCTTGCAATCGTTTCTTCTCATCTACATTTACCGCTAACCCTTCATAGGCGTGATAGCTCATAGATGACAGCGAAAACATGGCATACTGACTCCATGGTTTAAGTCCACCTTGTAGGCTCCCTACGCTGATGGTCGCTTTTGTATGTAGATGAATGACACACTGAGCGTCATGACGCACTGCATGAATAGCGCTATGAATAGTGAACCCTGCAGGGTTAATTGAATAAGGAGAGCTATCAAGAATGTTGCCGTCTAAATCAACCTTAACTAAATTCGACGCGGTGACTTCCTCAAACGTTAGACCAAAGGGGTTTATAAGGTATTCATCCGTCCCTGGAATACGAGCCGAAATATGGGTGTAAATTAAATCCCCCCAGCGAAAGTCAGCGACTAACCGATAACATGCGGCTAAATCTATTCGAGTCTGCCACTCTGGTGCTGAGACTTTGCCTTTTAAACTTATATTTGTTAACGCAAACACCATTGTTCCTTATCTTTTATGCATTACATTTAATTAAAACATCGTTGGATCAAACTTAACAGAGGAACACTAACCTCATAGAAAGACTTTTTATAAAATGCTTCAGGTAACCGTACAATGCTAAATCTAAACGAGTAACATATAATATCTGATACTAATGGGCATTACCTTATGGGTTTTTGCATATAAGCCTAACTACGCGGTTAGTAAAAACACACCCTCTGAATTTTGCACTGCCTTTGCCCTTAGGATCCCCAGAGTGTACAGAGCGTTGCTGCTAACTAATTACTTTTATTGCTGACCCAGCATGCTATGACAATGATAAACTACATAAAATAAGTTTATTTTCCGTACCCATCGTTCGTTTACCTAACCAACGGCAGGTATTTATTCATTCTCACTATCGTTAATAGGCTAACCGAAATGAAAGCAGGCGCATGCCACATATTGGTAAAAACCGAAAAAGAAGCTCTACAACTTAAAACACAACTAGACAAGGGGGGCAATTTTTCGCAACTAGCTAAAAAGCACTCACTTTGTCCGTCGGGGAAAAAAGGCGGAGACCTAGGCGAATTTAGTCCAGGAACCATGGTGAAGGCTTTTGACAATGTGGTTTTCAAAAAAGAGGTGTTAACAGTCCATGGACCAGTGAAAACTCAATTCGGCTTTCATCTAATTAAAACCCTCTATCGAAATTAAAATAAACAACGTCCAATCGAAATTACACAGGAGTCGGTTTCGCTTGTAACCAATTAAGCGGGTCGTATTGGGTTGTCGCACAGGTCATATGCAAGGTATACGCGTGACGAGATTTGTCTGAGCGGTTTGGCGCACTGAAGTGTGGTAACAAACCATCAAATACCACGAGCGATCCTTTCTTTACCGCCAATGGCTGTGCTTCTTCATCCTTAGGCCAAGGTGTTGAATCAAGTACCTTCAAGTCAGTGCTATTATCTGCGTAACGCACAAATTGTTCACGCAGTGGCGTGTCGCTGCCGTCGGCTTTAATCTGTAAACAGCCGTTTTCTATAGTGGCATCTTCGACTGCAAACCAAAATGTAACCACGGAGAGTGGCTCACTTAAAAAGTAGGTACCGTCTTGGTGCCATCTAATTACACCGCCTATTTTAGGCTGTTTAAAAATATACATCGACTGATGTATTTGTGGTTTTATCAAGCCTACATCTCTGGCGACTTGGCCAATACGTTCGTCGTTGCTAAATTTCTTAAACACGGGATTTAGTGCGTGAAGTGCATGACCAATCTTATTGATACTAACGGCTTTCGCTTGCTTTAACTCGCCGCTGTGATCAAACGCTTCTTCCTCGAAAAAACAGCGAACTTTGTCCCCAGATTGCAGGAAGTAATCATCGCGCGTTTTACTTTGGTCTTGGGTAGAAAATACTGACCGCGTTGAACGCGGATCAAACTGCTCAACAATGCTCTGGGCTTCTTTTTTAAGCTCCGCCATTTCTGATGCATTGAAAAACTCATGTAAAACAACATAACCGGAGGATGTAAAACTCTGTTTTTGGTCTTTAGAAAGCATTGGATTCCTTTTGGCGGGAACGTGAATAAAGCCTATCAAAAACAGTATATTGCCATATATTTTCTGAATAAGGGTAACATTTTATGGTGCGCCGATTTACTTTTAATATAGGGTACTAAGCTTGCTTAGTGCGTTGACCAGTATTAATTCGCTCTTAGTATATCAATCACAGGTGTTGTCTTTTTTAACGCTAGCCTTTTAAATGGAAATTTTTAAGACTGCAATAATATCGATATAGCACCGTTAAGTCTTAGCCTATTTTGTAAATTTATTTACTATAAACTAAGGACATTCAGCCCTATCTACTCTCTCAACATGAGGTCATGTTGTCTTATCCCCCTTTTTTAATGCACGTATTACGTTATATCGTGCTAAGTGACATGTCAGCACGGGTAAATACGAATACTTACTTAAGGTAATAACATTTTGAACGTTGAGTGCTGATTTCATAGGCGATAGATGAATAAGCTAACGTGTTAATCTAACACTCAACTTTAATTCTGCTGCGTTTATCGCATTCATCGCATCGCGGCAATGAAATTTAGATAACATCGCTCGAGCCATAAACCGTTAATATAATAAGAAGAGGTAAAAAATGAAACATCTCCATCTTGCCAGCATGAGCTTGGCATTATGCTTTTTAAGCTCTCATAGTTATGGACAAACCGCCCCTAGCTATCAAGACCAAGAAAAATTACACGATATAGCCAAAGCTATATCGTCCCAACGCATTGAACAAGATATACGCACGCTAGTAGGATTTGGCACGCGCCATACGTTGTCTGATACCAATTCGACCTCACAAGGTATTGGTGCAGCTCGCCGTTGGATAAAAAGCGAATTTGACGCTATTTCAAAAGCATGCGGAAACTGTTTAGACGTTTATTATCAATCTGAAACCATTAGCGGCGAAACACGCATACCTAACCCGTCAGAAGTTGTCAGTGTAATAGCAATTCAGCGGGGCAGCCACGATCCTGATCGCTATGTCATGATGTCTGGAGACATTGACTCTCGCGTATCTGACGTAATGGATACCACATCAATTTCGCCAGGTGCGAATGATAATGCATCGGGCATTGCCGGTACGCTAGAGGCAGCACGTGTACTGAGTCAGTATCAATTTTCAGGGAGCATAGTTTATGCTGCTCTGGCGGGTGAAGAGCAAGGTCTTTTTGGCGGAAAAATATTGGCTCAACAAGCTCAAAAAGACGGTTGGCGAATAAAAGCGGTGCTCAATAATGACATGATCGGTAATATTGAAGGCATAAATGGCGTGATTAACAATACTACCGCTCGCATATTCGCCGAAGGTACACGCCAAACGGAAACCCCAGAAGAAGCACGTACTAGACGCTTTACGGGTGGTGAAGTAGATTCACCGAGCCGCAATTTGGCGCGTTACATTGATTGGATGGCAGATCGTTACATTCCTAATTTAGACACTATGGTGATTTACCGCTTAGACAGATTTGGCCGTGGAGGTCACCATCGCCCTTTTAATGATCTTGGTTACCCAGGAGTACGCATCATGGAGACCAATGAGAATTATCAACGCCAGCATCAAGATCTTCGCACTGAAAATGGTATTGAGTACGGTGATACCATCGAAGGCGTAAATTTCGATTATGCAGCTAAATTAACCTCGCTAAACGCAGTATCGCTTGCTGGTATGGCGTGGGCGCCTTCCCCTCCCGCTAATGTGCAGATTCAAGGCGCTGTTCAACCTAGCACAACCCTAAATTGGGATGCATTGGATCCAGCGCAGAACCCGCAACTGAAGGGGTATAAAATTTACTGGCGTTACACTGATGCCCCGCAATGGCAGTTTAGCCGCTACGTGGGCAATGTGGATAAATACACCTTGGAAAATGTCGTAATTGATAATTATTTCTTTGGTGTCGCTAGCGTCAGTAAAGACGGGGCAGAAAGTCCGGTTGTTTTCCCAGGCGCTGCAGGTGCATTCGGCGAATAAATAAACAAATAAACAAAAGAAGACACTGATTAATCCAGTGTCTTTATTGTTCGCTGCTGCGCCCTATTTCACTTTAATCATAAATGTATATCTCGGAAAATAACGCTAAGATACAATGAGTTCAATTTTTTTGAACTAAAACCTCAAAACATTCCAATTTTCTATCCATTCATTAAATTCTATATTTACCTCAACAGCCAAACGCTGAAAAATTAAGAAGCATAGTATGCTTAACACAATCAAATAAATTGAGGATTAAACTATGAAAAATACAATATTAGCTAAAATATTCGCAACAAAAAGTGGATTTTCAGCCTTGGCGTTGCGCGTTCCCGTTGGCATTACTTTTATCGCTCACGGCGCGCAAAAACTGTTTGGCGCGTTTGGCGGATACGGACTAGAAGGTACAGGACAATGGATGGCTTCAATTGGCTTAGAACCTGGCTACACACTTGCTTTCCTAACGGGTAGCGCAGAATTTTTCGGGGGAGTTGCTCTGCTCTTAGGCCTATTAACTCGTCCTGCGGCAGCCATATTGGCGTTCACTATGGCGATGGCTATTTTCACTGTTCACATAACAAACGGGTTATTTATGGCGAATAACGGTTATGAGTTTGCTTTAGCATTACTTGCGGTAACGGTCTCATTATTATTTTCAGGTGCAGGTAAATTATCTGTTGATTCTCATTTAGCCGCTCGTCTTGCTAAATAGCGCAAATTCATTCAGGAGAAAGAACATGATTGATATTCGTTTAGCCAGCGACAGGGGAACTGCGAACTTCGGTTGGTTAGAAAGTAAACATACCTTTTCATTTGGCTCCTACCATGATCCAAAACATATGGGGTATTCCGCTTTAAGAGTCATTAACGACGACAAAGTGGAAGCTGGAGCAGGTTTCGGTACGCATGGTCATAAAGATATGGAAATTCTAAGCTATGTTACCCAAGGCGTTATTGCGCATAAAGATAGCATGGGCAACATCAAACATTTACCTGCTGGTGAATTTCAATTGATGTCCGCCGGTACGGGAGTGACGCATAGCGAATACAACGCTTCAGATAGCGATATTCTGACGTTTTTACAGATATGGATTGTGCCTAAAAACACCGGTGGTGCGCCAAGATATCAACAAAAATATTTTGGTAGAGCCCAAGGATTGACTCAGATAATCACGTCAACGGGAATTGATGACACCTTACAAATCAATCAGGATGCCACGATGAGTCAATTAATACTCGCCGCTGGAACAAAGCTAGAAATGGATATAAACGAAAGCCGCAACACTTATGTGCATCAGGTTGCGGGTCAGTTGAGTATTAATCAACAGCAACTAAAACAAGGTGATGGTGCTAAGATCAATCGCTTGAATACGATCACGTTATCTAACGACAGCACTGAGACAGTTATCGCTTTAATATTTGACCTCCCTTAAGGTTAACATCTATGTTACTGCCGCACTGAATACTCGTTCAGTGCGGCTTATTTTTTACAGAAGGAGATTTTATGCGCCATGCTGTCACGCTAGATGCACTTCGCGTATTAGAAGCAATACAGACCAAGGGCAGTTTTGCTGCCGCAGCAGACAGTTTATTCAAAGTTCCTTCTGCGTTAACTTATACCATCAGTAAATTAGAGGCCGATTTGGGAGTCGCCCTTTTCGATAGAAAAGGACAACGAGCAACATTAACACCTGCCGGAAAATTAGTACTGGATGAAGGCGTAGAGCTTCTTCAAGCAACGAACGAGTTAGAAGCGCGTGTCCGGCAATTAGAGTCAGGTTGGGAGTCAAAATTGATTATCGCCAAAGACACCGTCATACCGGACGCGCCCCTTCTCGCATTAATTGCACAATTTTGTGCGTTAGACAAACATGTTGAAATCACCATTATCGAGGAGGCACTAGGAGGTGGTTGGGATGCGTTACAAACCAAACGGGCTGATATCGCATTGGGCGTAACGGGAGAGTTACCGAAAGGACAATATCAAGTTTCACAGTTGGGTAATTTAGAATTTGTATTCGCCGTTAGTGCTTCTCATCCACTAGCCGATTTTATCGGTTTGATTGAGGGCCATCATATCCGCAAGTATCCATACATAGTTGTCGCCGATAGTTCCCGAACATTACCGGGTCGTTCAAGCGGCGTGTTTGACAATAAGCAGCTCATTCGAGTCAGTAATATGCAAAGTAAAGCCAGGGCACAAGCTGCAGGGATCGGCATTGGTTTTCTACCTTTGCACATTGCTCAACCGTTTTTAGATAATGGTACTTTAGTAGCAAAAGCAACGTCGTTGCCACGTCCACCTATTCCTATTTATTCTGCGAAAGAAAAATCAAAAACCGGAAAAGCCACTCAATGGTTTTGGGAAAGGATCAGTCAACAGCAATGGATTTGATGTTAAATACCTCTATATACCAACTATTGATATGAGAGAAGTAAGCCCATAAAACAGAATAACAGGGAGTATTAGCTCCCTGTTAGCACATAAGGTTAGCTTAAAGCTTAACCATCAACTTCCCATTATTGGCACCTGTTAACAGCATATTTAAACCGTCCACAGCAGAAGCTAATCCGTCAAGGACATGCGCCCGATATTTTATCTGTCCCTTCATTACGTATGGAGTCAATTTAGCGAGTAAATCAGGCACTTGTGCGTAGTGATCAGGCATAGTGAACCCCTGAATGGTTAAGCGCTTTTTAATAATGGGGATCCAATTCGGGCCAGCACTAGGCTCTGAAGTGGCATAATCTGAAATCATACCGCAGACTGCCACACGGCCATGCGCATTCATATGCTCAAAAATATGTTGCTGAATCACACCGCCGGTGTTTTCAAAGAAAATGTCTACGCCATTTGGCGCAAGTTCAGCAAGTTTAGCGTTTACATCGTCCGTCTTATAATTAATGGCGCCATCGAAACCCAATTCATTAACCAACCACTGGCATTTATCATCAGTGCCTGCGACACCAATAACGTGTAAACCATCTGCTTTTGCAAGTTGGCCTACAATTGAACCAACAGAGCCCGCAGCGCCACTAACAACGATGGTTTCACCCGATTTTGGTTTTGCTACCTCATATAACCCCTGAGTAGCAGTCAGCCCAGGTAGAGCAAAAACTGACAGTGCCTGCTCTTCATTTACACCAGCGGGTAACTTATTCAAACCTTGACCATTGCTAACGAAATATTCAGTCCAGCCGGTCATTCCCATCACACGCTCACCAATCGCAAAGTCAGGGTGATTACTTTCAATCACTTCACCTGTTCCTGAAGAACGCATTACATCACCTAACGCAACGGGTGGAATATAACTTTTGGTATCTGAACTCATCCAACCAATCATTGCAGGATCAAGCGACATATAAGTTTGTTTTACGACAATTTCACCTGGGCCTGCGCTAGGGAGGGCTTTTTGCACCACCTCAAATGTCGAAGCGGGTATAGGACCTGGTTCAGGACGTTGTTTTAAATTTATTGCGGTATATGTAGTCATTTATATCTCCTTATTACTTTAATCTATTTCATTTTTGACGACTTTTTTACGTACTGATTATAATATTACACCTAATTTTGTTAATATAACCCCCTATAAAGAACAATCTTTATTGCTTAAAAAGCAATAATAGGTCAATCACTGGAGTTTTATGGATCAACTAAGAGCCATCCGTTACTTTTGTAAGGTAGCGGAAACAGGCAGTTTTACTCAAGCGGCCCTGTCGTTCCACGTTCCACCTTCATCGCTGTCTCGTCGAGTAGCGGATTTAGAACGCATTCTCGGCGCTAGCTTATTAAGGCGTTCGACCCGTGTAGTCAAATTAACTGAAATTGGTCACACCTATTACGCGCAAGTAAGTGACATTTTACGTCAACTAGAATCTAGTAATGACACCGTGCGTAGCTATCAAACTATCCCGACAGGGCAATTGAGAATCAGTGCAATGGTTGAATTTGGTGAGCCAATTTTATTTCCATTATTGGATGAGTTTAGTCAGCGTTATCCACAGATTATTCTCGATATACGACTGAGCGACGAATTAACAGCCCTCTCACGAGATGATGTGGATATAGCCATACGCGGAGGTTACGCTCCAAATGAGAGAGTGGTAGCCATTAAATTGATGGCAAACGAATTTGTAGCAGTGGCAACGCAGCAATACCTGACACAAAACGGTATGCCGAAATCACCACTAGATTTAAAACATCACAGTGGCTTGTACTACCGTACACCAAATGGCCCACTTCGCTGGACAAGCGAAATCAATGGGCAGTGGCAAGATGTATCAGCACCTCAGGTGGCTATTTCAAATAATGGTAAATGGTTGTTACGTAAAGTGCTTTCAGGGCAAGGCATTATGATGGCTCCAAAATGGTTGCTGAAAGATTACATCGGATCGGGTGAGTTAAAAGAGTTGACGTTAACCCCACAAATAAATATTACTTCTGGAAATGATTTAGGAATATATCTGCTGTATCAAAAACAACGTTATTTGGTACCCAAAGTAAAAGCCGCTGTCGACTTCTTAGTTGCACGCATAAAAAATGCGCATTATTGAAATCATTAACCTGCAGATATTTCCAGTAATGCTTTGAGTAATAATTCATCATTATAGAAAGGCGCACTGCGCATAGTAACCAAGTCACGTTGAATAACAGTAATCCCTAATTCTCTTAAGCGCTCAAACGGGATACCGCCAGGATAATATTTGTCATTGACGTCTAGTAAAATAGTGCTGATATATTGCGAAGCCGGCAAGGCCTGTTGGGTATTTTTGCGTAAATAGCTTAATAACGTTAATACGCAGTCTTCTAAGCTCATGCCTATTTGCTCAGGGTCATTTCCCAAGTTTGGAATATACACTTTTTGATTTGGATTTTTACCAACCGCATCACCAACACCCACGGGTAAAAGGTTGGCCACAATACTCGTAAAAAAACTGCCAGGGGGATAACAAATAATATCGGCTTGCTCAATGTAGGCTCGATTAGTTGGTTGTAATAGACAATCAACGGCGCTTGGATTACTGGCTTTTTCGCACAAGTATAGCTTTGTGATCGCACTACTCAATGCAGGCGTTTCTTTAGCCGTTAATAAATGCTGCCCAATGATTGTCTGACCATTTTGCAAATATGCTGCGATATGCAGGTTGTCTTCCACTATCGGCCTAACAACACCTTGAATATCGAGCATCTGATGAAATAGTTCGATACCTGATTGTAATGAGCTTTTACCTAAGTGTTTGCTATCAATAAATAATAGATTTCCAATACACGCCCCCTCTAAATCAAAACCAACAGGCAAAGACTGTAAAATTCTGCCTATTTCATGACAAAAAAGTTCCCTATGCTTTTGACTGAGTAAAGCCACGAGCGGATCGAGTCCATCGGCCATCGATTGCAGATGGTCGCGAAGAGAATATTGTGAAACATTAGAACAAAGCCGATAACTCAGTAATCGAGCAATAATTTTTTGTTCGCTCGTTTGGTTGTGACTTAAGGCCAACAATCGATTGCGTAAATCTCCTACTGCAGGTAACGAAAAATGCTCACGGATCTTTGCTGAACTTCCTCCTGAGTCAAATGGGGTAACAAGATGAATAGAATTCTGCGTAGCCTTTAACAGCGGCTGACAAAAAGTGCGTAATGCACTGCCCCCACTAAAGAATAAAAGTTTTTTACCTCGCAGTGACTCGTGCCCTAACGCGTCTAGCTTCTGGAGCTGAGGCTGCATTTGTGATTGCGCATACGGTTTAACGCGCATTGATCTGCATACTCATATTGTATTATTACCCTGAAAAAATATTATTATTATAAGGGTTAGATTACACCTTCGTACAAAAAATCCAAGTAACAACGTATTTTCCAACGCTAGAGTGTTTTTATTTACCCAACTTTATATCGTCAATAGATGAGAAAATTCAGTCAGAAAAATTGACCAGTGTAAAATGAGGATTAGTCACAAGAGCATGCATGGTTTGAATTGTATCAAGGGTTATAGAAATGTTGCCGTCGACGGTATCGATGAGAACGCACTCTTGGCGTAGTGCGTTATAACCTGTGTTTATGGCAACACCCGTTACGTATTGATCGTCTTTAAGCGTTAACGTAATAGGTAAATGATAAAGGCAGGCTATTTCAATATAATCTTGTTGTGCACATTTCATGTCTTTAACCTCGATATAAGGTACGTTAAACCTTAGCGATATCAACTAACTTGATTCAATAATAAAGCAAAAAAATGACCCATTATAATGGGCCATCAAGAAAATTTTTACGCTCAAAAAAACATTATATTTAGCGGGGTGGAAACATGCCACCCGGTCCGCCTGGGGGCATCATGCCTTTCATATTACGCATCATTTTTTTCATCCCGCCGCCTGACATTTTTTTCATCATTTTCTGCATCTGCATAAACTGTTTTAATAAACGGTTTACATCTTGAATTTGCGTACCAGATCCCATGGCAATGCGGCGTTTTCGAGATCCTTTAATAGTATCTGGCTTGCTTCGTTCTAGGGGCGTCATGGAATTAATGATAGCTTCCATTTGATTAAACGATTTGTCGTTCGCTTTATCCTTCACCTGAGCAGTCATATTACCCATCCCCGGTAACTTATCCATCATGGACATCATTCCGCCCATGTTGCGCATCTGTTCTAACTGCTCTTTAAAATCCTGAAGGTCGAAGCCTTTACCTTTTTGTACTTTTTTGGCAAGTCGCTGAGCTTTGTCTTTATCAACTTTACGTTCAACTTCCTCGATAAGGCTTAAAACGTCGCCCATTCCTAGAATACGAGAGGCTACTCGTTCAGGGTGAAACGGTTCTAACGCATCAACCTTCTCTCCCATACCTAAGAACTTAATTGGTTTGCCAGTAATATGACGAACCGATAAAGCTGCCCCGCCGCGAGCATCACCATCAGTCTTGGTCAGAATAACACCGGTCAATGGCAAAGCTTCGTTAAATGCTTTTGCTGTATTAGCGGCATCTTGCCCTGTCATCGCATCCACAACAAACAGGGTTTCAACAGGCTTGATCGCCTTATGAAGGGCTTGAATTTCACCCATCATTTCAGAATCTATATGCAAACGACCCGCGGTATCCACTAACAACACATCAAAAAACTGCTTGCGAGCGTAATCAACAGCATTATTTACAATATCAATCGGTTTTTGTTCAATCGTCGATGGGAAACATTCCACACCGACTTCATCAGCCAGTGTTTCAAGCTGTTTAATAGCAGCAGGACGATAAACGTCAGCGCTGACAACCAACACTTTCTTTTTCTCGCGCTGGGTTAAATATAGCGCTAGCTTACCTACACTGGTGGTTTTACCTGCACCTTGTAAGCCAGCCATCAAGACGACCGCAGGTGGTTGAGCAGCCAGATTTAAGCCTTCATTGGCCTGTCCCATGACAGATTCCAACTCACCCTGTACAATTTTAATAAATACTTGGCCAGGATTTAGACTTTTCGATACTTCGGTGCCCACTGCACGATCTTTGACCTGAGTAATAAAACTTTTCACTACAGGTAACGCAACGTCAGCCTCGAGAAGCGCCATGCGTACTTCACGCAATGTATCTTTTATATTGTCTTCAGAGAGTCGGCCTCGGCCACTGATATCTTTGAGAGTTTTCCCTAAGCGTTCCGTTAAATTTTCAAACATAGCAAATCGATACGATATTAATTTTAGATAAATCAATTATACCTAAAATCAAAGCAGATAAGAACCAAAGCAGCACAACAAATAAAGTTAATGAGAATTATTGTTAAACACTAGGTATGACGCGGCAATATGGTTATACTCATTCGTCTTAAAGTGAGTGTTATCTGCATTTTTTGCCCTTCGACTCCGGTCGTGAAATCGCTCCAATCATATGTAAATCGAGGTTAGATCATGTTGTTAGGCTTAGTCTGTTTTTGCCTATATGCTGGCGCCGCCGGCGTAATACTGTTGAAATTTTTCGACCATAAAGGTCCCAATCTAAAGTTGTCTTATGTGCTGGCGATTGTTGCTCTGGCGTTACATGCTTGGCTGTTAAATAATGATATTTTTGTCAGTTTAGGCGAAAATTTAAGTATGCTGAATGTGGCATCTCTAATTGGATGGTTGATTAGTTTAACCATGTTAATAGCTGCGTTCACCATGCCCAATACCATATTGTTGCCAGTGGTCTATTTATTTACTGGCGTTATTATACTTTTGGATTTATTTATTCCTGATGCACACATCATGCAGGTCGGCGTTCAACCCGAACTGATGATTCACATCGGCTTAGCACTATTTGCCTACGCTTGTTTGGGGATCGCGTTGTTGTACGCTCTACAATTGGCTTACATCAATATGCGCTTAAAAGAAAAGAAGGCCTCGCTTCTGCATTCTTCTTTACCTCCTCTAATGATGGTTGAAGGCATACTGTTTAAATTACTGACCGTCGGAACAATACTGCTCACCTTGTCTTTAATAAGCGGTTTTGTATTTTTAGAAAACATGTTTGCCCAAGGTCAAGCGCACAAAACTATCTTATCAATTATGGCATGGTTAGTTTTTAGTGCTGAACTGATTGGACATTTCAGATTTGGCTGGAGGGGAAAACCGATTATTTTCGCCACAATATTAGGCTCTGTTTTACTGAGTTTGGCCTATTTTGGCAGTCGATTTGTAAAAGAAATAATTTTGAGCTAAGCCTGTTTTTAGACTTCATGTATAGTAAAATAAGCCAACTTTGCTTGAAACATGGGTGATTTGCCCTTAAAGTTTCGCTTTAATAACCTTTAGGGATCCCATAGTTGGACGATATATCAACAAGTAGCTTATTTATTCTACTTGGTATTTTAGTATTACTTTCTGCTTATTTTTCTAGCTCTGAAACCAGCATGATGTCGATTAACCGCTATCGCCTAAAACATTTAGGGAATGAAGGTAATAAAGGTGCACTGCGTGTTCAGAAGTTACTTGAGCGCCCAGACCGCCTTATCGGTCTTATCTTAATTGGCAACAACCTGGTCAACATTGCAGCCTCAGCGGTTGCTACCGTTTTAGGGTTGCGGCTATATGGTGATATGGGTATTGCCATAGCAACAGTGATATTGACCCTCGTTATACTAATTTTTTCTGAAGTGACCCCAAAAACTGTGGCAGCACTTTATCCAGAAAAAATTTCGTTTCCAGCTTCATTTTTGCTTCTCCCCATGCTCAAAGTACTTTATCCACTGGTATTCTTGGTTAATGGCATCACTAACTTTCTTCTGAAATTATTACGCATTAGTACTGAAGACAGTGCCAGTAGTAGCCTCAGTAGAGAAGAATTGCGCACCGTTGTACACGAAGCTGGTGCTATGATCCCCAAGAAGCACCAAGATATGTTGGTCGGCATTTTGGATTTAGAAAAAGTGACCGCAGAAGACATCATGGTGCCACGAAGCGAAATCGTTGCTATCGACATCAACCATGAATGGAAAGACATTCAGAAACAGCTAGTCAACTCTCAGCACACGCGTGTTTTACTTTATCGTGACAGCATTGATGATGCTGTTGGTTTTGTTCATGTACGTGATGCTCTACGTTTATTATCAAAAGACGAATTTACTAAAGCGAGCTTATTGCGTGCAGTAAGAGAGATTTACTTTACCCCTGAATCAACACCTTTACATACTTTGATGTATAAATTTCAAGCCGTAAAAGAGCGCATCGGCCTAGTGGTTGACGAATATGGTGATATTCAAGGATTAGTGACATTAGAAGATATCCTAGAAGAAATCATCGGTGACTTTACGACCAGCATGGTACCTGATCACAGTAAAGAAGCGGATACTCAGCAAGATGGTAGCGTGCTCGTTGATGGTAGTGCGAACGTTCGTGAATTGAACAAAGAAATGGATTGGCAATTCCCTACTGAGGGGCCAAAAACACTTAATGGAATTATTTTGGAATACATTGAAGATATTCCAGAAGCAAACATCAGTTTGCGGTTAGCCGGTTACCCTCTTGAAATTATCGAAATGAAAGACAATATGGTTAAAACCGTACGTATTATGCCGCAACTTTATGCTGCACCAGAAAATAATAAATCTGATTAGCAAAAATATGCGTCGTAGATTGGGAAGTTTACGGAAATTAGGTAGGAAGATCTTTGACTTGTCGATTTTGACGAATTTTCGCCTTGGCCAACTCTACTTTTGCATTCAGATTAGTCAGGCGATCAAAAATGCCCTGAAGCTCAGCATCGTGAGTCAGTTGCGCATTTGATACATGATGTTCTAAAACCTGCTGTAAATATGCAGGTAAACTTTTGACTGACATGAATATGACCTCTCTCTCGAGTTATCGGCTGTCATACTCGGATCTAAAGTGAAAATTTCTATATCACCGTTTTTATAGTGGGTGATAAACCTCCAGCACCCTCCCTGAATGAGTGGTGGGTTGATAATCGACAATAACAATACTCGATGTATCAAAAAATAATGAGTGTTGCTCGCCTATTAATTCATCTAAAAAATAACTCACAAATGGCATATGGCTTACTAACAAAAGTGATTTTGACACTTCTTTTTCTTCTAATAAATAATCAATGTAATCATGGGTAAGCCAAATATTCCCTTCAGGAGTGATATCAGTTGACACCCTTTGCTGCATAATATCAATTTTTTGACTGACTATATCCATAGTCTGCCGAGCCCTTGTATAAGGACTCACCATACCCAATTCTATTTTGTTGGCCTTATAATACTTGCTTAACCAAGTGCCAGCAGTCGCTGCTTGCTCTTGTCCAAATGAAGTCAACTCACGAGAGCGGTCGTCATATTTGAGCGGCTCTGCGTCACCATGACGCATGATAATAATATGCATAAATTACTGCTGAATGGTTAACAAACTTTGTTACGCTTAATATAGCAAATAAATGTTTAAAAATCCGAGAGTTGAATTTTTTTACGTTATGCTGATTATGCGCGCTATATGACTATAGGATCTACCACTTTGCTTACTCATAGCCTAGACAATCGTCGATATCAATTCCGTCAGCTCAATAATGGCTTGAGAGTATTAGTTGTTCAAGATCCAAGCGCTGAAGCTAGTGCAGTTGCAGCAACCGTTGCCAACGGCCATTTTAGTGATCCGGCAGACTGCTTAGGACTTAGCCATTTGTTGGAGCACATGTTGTTCCAAGGAAATAAGAAGTATCCAACTGTTGACGCATTTGACAGCTTTTTATCTTTGCACGGAGGGTATGTTAACGCTGCTACGGGATCAGAATATAGTCATTATTACTTTTCGATAACGGATAAATATCTGGCCCCAAGTCTTGATCACTTTGCGCATTTACTCACCCAACCACTCTTTGAAATCACCGCTATAGAAAAAGAAATTCAAGCAATTGATGCGGAATTCTCGTTGAAGATGAACGATGATTTGCGTCGTTTATACGAAGTGCATAAAGAGACGTCTAATCCTGAACACCCCTTTAGTCAGTTTTCGGTAGGAAACAAAACCACCCTAAATCAACGTTCGAATAAAGAGGTACAGCGACTTTTAGAAGTGCTCCATCAAAAAAAATATGTGTCACGCAATATCACATTGTGCGTTATTAGTACCCTTGATAATCAAGCATGCCTCGAGCTAATCAAACAAAACTTTGATGATATCACTGATATTACACCGCCTGTTTCAGCCCCTCTTCCCCTTTTATATTTACCAGAACAGCTTGGCATAAGAATAAATATTACCCCACTAAGAGCAGCTAAGCGCTTAATCGTCACATTTGCCTTACCAAGCGTCATTAAACACTACAGAACTAAGCCGCTCAGTATTATCAGCGAATTACTAGCTGATGAAGGATCAAATGGTTTGTTGGGATATTTTAAAGCACGCGGCTTGGCAACCAATATAAGTGTAGGAGGCGGGATAGAAGGCAGCACGTTTAAGGATTTTAACGTCAATTTACAGCTTACGGACCTAGGTTTAACAGAAATTGACGCCATGCTTGAATCATTATTTCACTATATTCACCTTATTAAAAATCACTCTAAAAAACGTTTTTTTAGTGAAAAAAAAGCACTATTACTACAAGAGTGGAAATTTGCAGATTCGGTAAAAGCAACAGATGAAGCGATCGGTTTAGCCAGCGCAATTTTCAGCTATCCAGAGGAACACATTGTTGCTTCAGAATATTTACTAGACAAACCTGATGATTCAGTTATCGATGAATTGCTACGCTATTTTTCACCCATAAATATGCGCGTAAAAGTGGTATCACCTAATGCAAAGACCGACAGAGTGAGTCACTGGTACAAAACGCCTTACGCATTTTCGCCTATTACCCCCACCCTTATCGAAAAGTTACTGCGTCCAAAAGGTGAGTTGAGCTTAATATTACCTGATAAAAACCCTTTTTTAAGCCTGGACCATAGCCTTGTAAACCATGAGGCATCCTTTACAACGTTACAACAGACAATTAAGAGCAAAGATTTTAATCTATGGTTTGGGCAAGACGATCAGTTTGGTCTGCCTCGTGGTGATTGTTACGTTTCATTTGATTGTGCAGAAGCTATGCAGGGTGTGGAAATCGCGACTATAAAAAAATTGTGGATTGCCCTTTTAAATAGCCACTTTCAACAGCTGTATTATCAAGCTAATGTAGCCGGCTTGAATTACCATTTATATTCTCATCAATGCGGTTTCTCACTGCATACCAGTGGTTTTAGTACTAAGCAACTAAGATTTAACCAAGACCTAATCGAAAAAATACATTCCTTCGATGACTTCACAAAGCATTTTGAACAAGTTAAGCAACAGCAATGGCAAAGTTTGCATAACAATTTGTTAAATAAACCAATCAACCGTTTATTCAATCGTCTTTCTGCACTCATGCAACAAAATACCCATACCCCGTTGAGTATGGTCAATATTATGCAAAAAACGACAATTGAACAGGTTCATGAAGCCAAGCATGCGCTTTTAGGCAAACGCCATATTGAATCTCTTGTCTATGGCAACTGGCGTGCTAACGAAGCGAATCACTTTGCCAAAGAACTACAACAAAAAAATGCCGACTATATAGGACATGAAAAATTATCTCGCAGTGTATCTAATCTGTGCGAGCAGGATGTTTTACTCCATCCACTACCATGCGATCATCCTGATGCAGCCGTTGTAATCTATTATCAAGCCCCCCATGCTAATCTGCGCGATACATTATTGACAATACTTTTGGAGCAACTTGTTTCCCCAATATTTTTTAACTTTGCTCGTCAACAAGCCCAATTAGGTTACCTAGTTGGCAGTGGTTATGTGCCTTTTAATCAGCATCCTGGTATCGCTTTTTACGTGCAGTCACCGCAATATTCTGCTCAATATCTGATCATCACAATTCGAAATTTTTTACAGAAACTCGCCATAAACTTACAACCATACCAAAAAAATTGGCAAGATATGAAGCGTGGCGTAATCAAACAACTATGTGGAAAAGATGCTAATTTGGGTATGAAAAGTCAGCGTTTATGGTCAGCTATAGGCAACCAAGACTATTCATTTATGCAAAAGCAAAATACCTTTGATGAGCTTTCAAATTTGGAGTTTCCGGATCTGATGACATTCGTCAATGGTTTGGCGTTAGGCAAAAATATTGGTGAATTAATTCTGTATAGCGATCAAAAGCATCATATTGTTCCTGGCGATCTAGGCAGTATATTATTAGACGATATTGCTGCGTTCAAAAAACACACACCGTTAGTGAAATAAACTCACACATTTAGTGAAATAAACTCACCTTATAGGTTGATTGAGTACTCCGAAAGACCAATTGAGAATAAATCTTGCTCAAAGCAGCATAAAGTAAAGATAAACACTTGTTAAGGTTCCGTTAATTAGGCATATTTACCCTACTGGGTTCAAAGGATTGGTACCTCAAATCTAATAATAACAAAGCAGAAAAACTGCTGACAGGTGCTAATTGCGTATTTTAACTAATCGTTCATTTTTTTGCTGCTTGATGCTTATAATTATCATTATAAGTTTTTCAAAATTTGCCCACGCTCAATCCTTTTCGTTCGACAACTTAACCAAAGCCGATGGTCTCACTCAAAATACAATTACAGATATCATTGAGGATCGGCGCGGTTTTATGTGGTTTGCCACAGCTAATGGGCTCAGTCGTTTTGACGGCTACGATTTTACCAACTACCAACACAACCCTAACGATATAAAATCATTACCCCATGATTTTATCAGGGCGTTGATTATTGATAATGACGGCGCATTGTGGGTAGGAACACAAAACGGATTAGCTCGATATAACCCGTTAACTGACAATTTTGTTCGCTATAATCAGCAAAACAGTAGTCTAAATAATAATATTATTAATGCGCTTAGCGTTTCCCAATTCGGTGACCTACTAGTCGCCAACGAGGCTAATTTATACACTTATTCACCTAAAACTAATGACTTCACCCCGGTAGAAATTACGATTGACCGACTTCCACCTGAAATTAAATCGGTGTTAGCTGAAGATAAATTCACTTGGATAGGTACATATGGGCATGGTATCTACGTTTTAGATAACCAAACTAAAATCCTTTATAACCTCAAAAAAGACAATCCTCTGAACGTGCTAATTTCCGCTGAATATTTGTTCGATGTAAAACATTACGGCGAAAATTATTGGTTAGCCACGGAGTTAGGCGCCTATGTATGGAACTCAAACACTCAGGAATTACGCCAGTTTAACACTGACTCGTTCCCAGACTTACTTGGCAATGAAGTCCGTAGCATTCAGTTGAGTAACAGCGGCAATATTTGGTTAGGCACATCAGTGGGATTAACAATCGTGGATGGAGAATTAAATTCCACTAAACATATCTCACTTGATAGCGGAATTAGAAGCACATCTTCTCAACATGATGGAGGTATATTTTTACTCAACATTTACCGTGACAGTAATAATACATTGTGGCTAGGCTCTCATACTGGCGGCATATATAGATATAATCAAGATTCAGCCTTGTTTAGACATTATGAAGCCGATCCCCTTAGTCAAAATGCTCTTTCTGGCAATGTTGTATGGTCTATGAAGCAAGATAGCAAAGGTAAAGTTTGGATCGCTACTCAGTCAGGTGGATTGTCAGAATTCGATCTTGATACTGAACAATTTACCCCATGGCTCAAAGGGTTTGAATACAGTATTTGGGATATCGCCATTGATGAGCAAGATAGACTTTGGTTAGCGACTAGTGGTGGGATCTATATTTATCGAAAGAATAAAGATAAAGATAAAGATAAAGATAACGATTTAATACTAGTTCATTTAATTTCTAAGGGTAGCTTTTATGATCGCGTTTTATTCTCGACAGGTCGAGTGTGGATAAAGTGTTCGGACAATATTTTGCGTTGGATAAGTACAACTGACTTTTCTGAGCATGATATTCAATTACCAGACACCAGCATCAAGACACTAATCCCGCTGTACATAGATAGTAAACAAAAACTATGGTTAAGAGGCAATAATGGGCTGATACATTACGATTTAAAAACACAGAAAATCAGCCGTCCTTCAACTGATCCTATGGTAAACGGTAATAATTTTAGCTCTATCATAGAAACCGAAAAAAGTTTTTGGCTGGCCTCTATTGAATTTGGTTTGATTGAATTAGATAAACAAGATTATCAAGTTATTCAGAAAATTAACGTCGATTCAGGCCTATATGATAATCAGATAACAAAAGCCCTGCGTGTGGACAATAGTATTTGGTTAACAACTATGGCGGGAGGTATAGAAGAACTGTCTATCTCTTCCGGCACAGTCATGCAACAGATATCACCCGAGCGTCTAAATTTCAACGATTTTAACGAAGGTTCAGGGTTAGTAACGACTGACAAAGATGTTTTATTTGGAGGCGCTAAGGGCATCCACTTATTTGCGCATGAACAAGTAACACTTAACAATGATACCTCTGAGCTCGGTGATAAGTTTAATAAAAAATCGCCTCCCTTAATTACCCATCTTCGACTTTTCAACCGCAAAGTCACAGTCCACAGTAATGGCAGCCCTCTCCTACAGCCCATTTATCTAACTAAAGAACTCACTTTACCTAATAATTCTAATCATGTGAGTTTAACATTCGGACAATTAAACCCGCTCGACGCTGACGGTTACACCTATAGATATAAATTAGATGGGTATTCCGAAAAGTGGTTAGATGCAGATATAAGGACCAGAGAAGCCACCTTCACTAATCTAGATTTCGGTAAGTATCTTTTTGCAGTGCAAAGCCGCCATAATTTAGACCCTTGGTCTGAGTCGACAAAATTAATCCTCAATATTGAGCCCCCTATTTGGTTGCATCGAAACGCGTTGGTACTATATTGCATTTTATCCCTTTTCATTGCACTAATGATGGTAAAACAATACCGTTCCAAACGCCTTGCAAGGCTCGCTATTACTGAGAGTGAAGAACGTTTAAAATTAACTCTTTGGAGTAGCGGTGACGAGTTATGGGACTGGGATATTTATCAAGGACAAGTCTTCCGCTCAAATACCTGGGGCATAATGGACTTTCCCCAAGATGATATTCGAGTAAATAGTGCTTACCAAGCCAACATTCATCAAAACGATCTGAAACGGGTACAAGATGCCCTTAACGAACATTTGCAAGATAAGAGCGAACACTTTGAAGTGACTTACCGCGCAAGTACCTTTAAAGGCGAGTGGTTATGGGTTCTCGACCGCGGCAAGGTCGTAAGCCGAGACAGCAATAACCAACCGCTACGAATGACAGGCACGTTTAAAAACATTAGTCATTTAAAGGTTGCTGAAGAACAACTAAAATTATTTAAACGCTCAATTGAAACTATTTCTGATGGTGTATTTATCGCCGATACCAGCTTTAGGTACATATCGGTCAACAATGCCTATTGTAAATATACCGGCGAAACACGTGAACAAGCACTGGCCAGTTATTTTGCCTTTCATCAATATCCAGGTGCATTTACCGAGGAGGTGAAAAAATCACTGCGTCAGAAAGGCAACTGGAATGGTGAAGTGGAATCGCGTCGCATAAATGGCGAAAAATATGAGATGGAGTTGAATATAGATGCCATCAATGATGAAGACGGGCGTATAGGTCATTATGTAGGCGTTTTTTCCGATATTACGTCTCGTAAAAGCACTGAGAAAGAGTTACTTAAATTATCCAATACTGATCCGTTAACTGATTTACCCAATCGCTCATTTTTTCAAGCTAGCCATAACAATATTGTCCGCCGCGGCACGCAACATGCTCTGGTTTGTTTGGACATGGACAATTTTAAAAAAATCAACGACTCATTAGGCCACCAAACCGGTGATTTGCTTATCAAACAGATTGCTAAGCGTTTACAAAAATTGGCAGGAAAACGCGCAACTTGTTACCGTCTCGGCGGAGATGAATTCAGCATATTGCTCGATAAAGACACTGATGTGCATAGTGTCAGCCATTTTACGCAATCTATCTTGGATGATTTAGCCCGACCATTTTTAATCAACCACCAAGAATTTGTGTTAGGTGCAAGTATAGGTATAGCCTTTTACCCTGAAGATGGTAGCTCTCCCCAAGAGTTATTGAAAAACGCAGATACTGCCATGTACTTTGCCAAAAATGCAGGGGGTAATAAGTATCAATTTTTCAGTGGAGAGATGAATCAAAATGCCGTCCGTCAGTTACAAATCGAAAACTTGATCCGCCTCGGTTTAAAAGAAGATCTGTTCAATGTTTATTATCAACCGAAAATAGACATTGCCTCAGGTAAACTCGTTAGCATGGAAGCCTTAGTACGTTTCGAACACCCGGAGAAAGGTATTGTGAGCCCTGCGCAATTTATTCCTCTGGCCGAACAAACTGGTCAAGTTATTGATATCGGAGAAGTCGTATTACGCAAAGCCTGTGAAGATACCAAACGTTGGGTGAGCGCAGGTTTATTCACGGGACGTGTTGCGGTTAATATATCAGCTCGCCAATTTGAGCTGCCTGATCTTGATGAAACAATCGAGCGTATTTTGCAAAAGGCTGACCTGTCGCCGTTGCATCTAGAGTGCGAGATTACTGAAGGCACATTAATGCAAGACCCCGAAAATGCCTTGCATATGATGAACCGCTTACGTGAACGCGGTATTCACTTAGCTTTAGATGATTTCGGTACCGGTTATTCTTCACTCGCCTATTTAAAGCGCTTCCCTCTCAATACACTCAAAATTGATAAGGCCTTTATTGACGACATTGCCACCAGCAGTGTAGACCGGCATATGACTGCCGCTATTATTAATATAGCGCACAATCTTGGCCTCAAAGTCGTTGCCGAAGGAGTGGAACACGAAGAACAGATGTCAATTTTACGTCGCTATGATTGTGAGATGCTGCAAGGTTATCTTTATAGTAAACCATTAAGTTCAGCTCGCTTTGAAAGACTACTTAAAGAAAACCACCAACTTAACCGCTTACTACAAGATAGCTAACAGAGATTTCCACTCTAATTTATCAAGGGCTGGCTTTTTCTTTTAAAGATTACTTTATCCTTAAAATAGTATAACAACCCTATACTACGTAGCTTAGGGCTATGCCGTTCGCAAATAAAGTTGTTAATTATCTGTTTTGTTCCCGTCAGCTTGTACTAATTACTATTGCTTCAAGACCTTCTTTTTGACCAATCTTTTTTGGCGTCAAAAAATATATTAGCAAAATAAAATGATTGTAATGCTGAATTAAAACACAGGCTTTTTCCTTATACTTTAGTATTGGCACACTATAAGCATTAATACTTTTGACTGACAAATAATAGTCAGCGAAACGTCAATAATAAAATAATAAATAAAGAGGAATATCCAATGTTAAAAGCTTACGCAATCGCTCTAGCCCTTACTACTGCTGCTCCTATCGCCACTCAATCGGTTGAAAGTGCCCAAGTCCCAGAAGCTAAAGCAGCCACAACAACTACCCAAACTAAAGCGCTTAAAATCGGTTCTATTCGATTCTAAAATACGGCTTTAAAATCCGCTGAATTAATTTAATTCGGTCAGGTAAAGAGAGAGGAACTCTCTTTTTTTATATCTGTAATTCAAGAGCACGATGATTTAAGTTAGATTCAGCCACAGGTCTAAAAGATGGTAAATAAGACATCGACTCAATACAAAAAAAGCCGAGCTTCAATAGCTCGGCTTTCTACTTTTCAAGACATGCCCGTATTTAACGATAAAAGCTTTGGTTCTGCTCTACCATCTTCGTTAAGCATGCCGCTGGTGTAAACTTATCACCTAGTTGCTGCTGATAATACGCTAAACGTTCAACAACATGTTTTATACCTAACGTATCCATATAACGGAAAGGGCCACCTAAGAAAGGTGGGAACCCAATACCAAAAATCGCGCCTATATCGCCATCTCTAGGGCTACGAATGACACCTTCATCTAAACACATGGCGGCTTCATTTAGCATCAGTAATACGCAACGTTCAGAGATCGTATTTTCGCTTAAGCGGCTGTTTGGTGTAATACCAAGTAGGTCGTAAACGCTTTCATCTACATCTTTACCTGGTTTGTTACCAACGTAGTTATAAAAACCACGCTGATTCTTTTTCCCTTTACGATCATCCGCCAATAATTTGTCGAATCCAGGCGCTGAATTGAAACGTTCACCAAATTGGGCAACTAAAATAGGGCTTATTTTTGTTCCTACGTCGATGCCGACTTCGTCTAGTAATTTAATGGGACCAACTGGAAAGCCAAATTTAACCAACGCTAAATCTATTTGTTCAATTGGCTCTGCGGCCAATAAGATTTCAGCAGCCTCATTCATATAAGGAGCAAGTATCCTATTGACATAAAAGCCGGCACCGTCTTTCACTACTATAGGCGTTTTCCCCTGCCTTTTAGCCAATTCAACGGTGGTTGAAATGGTTTGGTCTGATGTTCCGTCATGAGGAATAACCTCAGCTAACGGCATCTTATCTACCGGCGAAAAGTAATGCAGCCCAATCACATTTTCAGGTCGAGCGGCATTAGCTGCTATTTGACCAATAGGAATAGAGGACGTGTTAGATGCAAAAATCGTCTGAGTTGCACAATGTTCTTCCACATCGGCAACCATGTTTTGCTTTAAAGCTAAATCTTCGAATACGGCTTCGATCACGACATCAGTATTATCAAAACCGGTATAATCAACAGAGCCAGTTAAACGCGAAAGTTGCTTTTGCATATCAGAATGCAACATAAACCGGCGCTTCACTTTCTTGTTTAAGATGTCGTAAGAATATTTCATCGCATGAGCAATGCCATCGCTGCGTATATCTTTGATTCGTGCAGGTAAATTAGCTTTAGTTGCCGTAACAAAAGCAATACCGCCGCCCATCAAACCACCACCCAAGACGCCGATTTTTTTCAGCTTCTTAGGCGCAATACCTTCAACACCGTTCTCTCTTTTCATTTCAGTTGTAGCAAAGAATATACTGCGCAGCGCCGCTGACTCAGGTGTCATAACGAGATGACCAAAATGCTTGGCTTCAATAGCCATGCCTTGATGTATCCCTTTTTCTAAGCCTATTTCGATACAGTCAATAATGCGCTCGGGGGAAGGATAATTGCCTTGTGTCTTCGCTTTAGTTTGTTTACGGGCTTGATTAAACATTACTTTACGCCCCATTGGCGTGCGCTCAAGAAATTGTCCCATCAGATCGAGTTTTACCGGCTTGCGCTTAAATTTAGGCTTTTTAGCCATTTCAATTGCTACGTCAAGTAGAATTGAACGTGGCACCATATCATCAACAATGCCATATTTTAGCGCTTGTTTGGGACGCACAGATGCCCCCGTTAACATCATTTTCATCGCTTGCTGCACACTGATCAAACGCGGTAATCTTTGAGTCCCCCCACTACCGGGCAATAGGCCCAGTTGCACTTCAGGCAAGCCTATTTGCGTTTTGTTATCATCACTACATACTCGAGCATGGCAGGCTAAAGCAAGCTCTAATCCGCCGCCTAATGCAGGGCCATGAATAGCGGCGACGAAGGGGATTGGCATATCTTCGATACGTTGAAAGACTGCTTGGCCACCCTTACCAATCGTTTCCGCATCTTCTGCATTTTGGCAGCTGGCCAGCATACTGATATCAGCTCCAGCAACAAAAGAGTTATCTTTACCACTGATAACAACAACCCCTTTGATACTGCTATCGCTTTGAATTTGATCAAGCATATCGTTGACCTGCTGACCAAATTCGACTTTAAGGGTATTCATGGTTTCGCCAGGAACATCCATACTTAGAATCGCAATACCGTCGTCACGTTTAGTTAATGTAAATGCGCTCTGGGCAATTTGTTGTGGGGAATTTTCATTTGTCATAATTTTGCCTTTATTCAGTTTCAACGATCATTGCAGCGGCTAATCCGCCTGCGGCACAAGCGGTCAACAGTCCAGTACCTCCACCTCGGCGATTCAACTCATTGAGCATCTGAGTGATCATACGTGTACCCGTTGCAGCAAACGGGTGCCCATACGCTAATGAGCTTCCCATAACATTGAATTTGTCCATATCAATTTCGCCAGTAGCCTTACTGCGGCCAAGTTTCTGTTGGGCAAATTTGTCACTGGCAAACATTTTAATATTAGCCAATGTTTGTGCTGAAAAAGCTTCATGCATTTCTATTAACGTTAAATCGTTTAACGTCATACCAGCTCTATCAAGCGCCATAGGCGTAGCATAAGACGGCCCCATCAGCATATCTTCCTTCACATCAATTGCGGCAAAGGCGTAGCTTTTAATATAACCAAGAGGTTTATATCCAAGTGCCTTTGCTCGGCTCTCAGTCATCATCAATACAGCTGAAGCACCGTCAGTTAGCGGCGTTGCATTTGCCGCTGTAACTGTGCCGTGTTTCTTATCAAACACCGGACGTAACTTAGCGTACCCTTCCAGTTTAGAATCAAAACGTACGTTATTGTCTTTTTCAAAAGCGCTTTTATAGGGTGCCGGATAAGCCGTCATGACTTCATTAGCTAACTTGCCTTCATTCCAGCTTTGCGCGGCTAACGAATGCGAGCGATGAGCAAGTTTGTCTTGATCTACTCGGCTAATATTATGGCTCTTAGCCATTTGCTCGGCAGTTTGTCCCATAGACAATCCCGTTGAATATTCCGCTACGGCAGGAGGCACAGGGAGTAAATCTTTAACCCCAAGCTTTTTCAGTACAGACCATTTCTGGCCTAAGGTTTTAGTCTTTTGCAAATCAGTTAATGCGCGTGCGAGGTTTTTTGAAACACCTATTGGAGACACTGAGGTAGAATCCGCTCCACCAGCAATACCTACAGTGATGTTACCTAACATCATTGACTCAGCAATATTAACTGTTGATTGGAAACTTGTAGCACAGGCTCTGGATACGCTGTATGCATCTGTATGCACACTCATACCTGTGCCCAAGACTATTTCACGCGCAATATTAGGCGCTTCTGGCATTTGGACGACTTGACCATACACCAATTGTTCAATTAGTAATGGGTCGACGTTGTGCTTCACAAGCATCTCATTGACTACCATTTTACCCAAATCTACCGCGGGTACCCCGTGGAAATTAGTCGCCATTTTAGCGAATGGTGTTCTCAAACCCGCAACAATTGCGATTCGTTCGCCGTCTCGAGTAGTAACTGTTTGCTTTGCCGTCATGATTTACCCTTTATGTTAAGTCAGAAATAAAGTGGTCTGACCTGTAATTTGTGTGAATTGTACAGGGAGAATAATAATTTTGAAAGTGTAGTTAACATTGCGCCATTTGAACGTCTTTACAATAGCGGCGGAGCTAAAGGATAAGACCACAGAGTTATTGCACGTTAATAAAGAATTCCTGTTAGCATACTGATGATATCTGCGTAATCGTCTTAAAAATTGCTATTTAATTTAAGATACAATCAGTTAGGCTCACAAAAATTTATTATAAATAGAAAAAGTGCTGTTATTTGTAACATTGTTTTTCATCGACTGAACCCTATATCACTAGCATTGTCTGTTTACACAGTTTATTTCACTGTACACATTAGTACGCAATTCAACGTAGGAATAATAAAACCATATGCCTTCAGCTCAATTCTCCCAGTTACAAGCGTATTTGGATTCACAAGTTATTGGTCAAACGACTTTAACCCAAAATCTTTTAGTGGCTTTGCTCGCAGACGGACACTTATTAGTTGAGGGGCCACCAGGCCTTGCCAAAACTAGGGCGGTTAATTCTTTGGCCAAAGGTGTTGAAGGAGATTTTCATCGCGTACAGTTTACCCCTGATCTCCTACCCGCAGATTTAACAGGGACAGATATCTATCGACCCGAAACAGGTCAGTTTGATTTTCAAAAAGGCCCTCTTTTTCACAACTTAGTGCTTGCTGACGAAATAAATCGTGCCCCTGCAAAAGTACAGTCAGCTTTGCTAGAAGCAATGGCAGAGCGGCAAATCACTGTTGGCAATAAAACCTATCCGTTACCTGAGCTATTTTTGGTTATGGCGACACAAAATCCGATTGAACAAGAAGGGACTTATCCCTTGCCCGAAGCGCAACTTGATCGATTTTTGATGCATATTGAGATCGATTATCCCGGCGCGGAAACTGAACTCGAAGTACTAAAATTAACCAGAAAAGAAGCGTTAAACAGCACGCCTGTTGCTCCGCCAAACTTGTCACAACGAGATATTTTCAGCGCTCGTAAAGCGGTGCTAGAAATACATTTAGACGAAGCTCTAGAGCGTTACTTGGTTGAATTAATCATCGCGACACGTCAGCCGCAGAAATACAGTGACCAATTAACTAGTTGGATTGAGTTTGGCGCGAGCCCACGAGCTACCATTGCCCTGGATAAATGTGCTCGAGCACATGCTTGGTTAATGGGCAGAGATTTCGTGGGGCCCGACAATATTCAAGCGGTGTTCCATAATGTTTTACGTCATCGTTTACTCTTAAGTTATGAAGCGGAAGCCGAGGGTGTCACAAGCAATCAAGTGCTAGACAGCATATTGCAACTTGTTCCAGTTCCTTAGGGCGATAGTTTATGTACGGTACTCAGGATGTAACTCAATGGTTAGTAAATCATCATAGCGATGGGGTAAATTTGCAGATAAAAGAGCTGCTCTATTACCGCACGAAGGCTAGCTTGCTTAATTTAAGTTTACGTCGCCCCGCTCAAGCTAAGCTCGCTGGGGGATATTTGGCCAAAACTAAAGGCCGCGGAATGGAGTTTGATGAAGCTAGGCATTATCAAGCGGGTGACGACATACGTGCCATCGATTGGCGAGTCACAGCACGAACTGGGAAAACCCATACCAAAATATATCGCGAAGAAAAAGAACGCCCGGTGTTTGTATTAGCAGACCTCTCAAGCTCGATGCATTTTGGTACGCAACTTCTTTTTAAGTCTGCTCAGGTAGCACACTTAACCGCACTCATCGCATGGGCAGCCCATAAACGCGGGGACCGCATTGGTGGCCTTGTATTTAACCAAACCGAACACAAAGAGTTTAAGCCTTTCTCTCGACAAAAGGCCGTATTGTCATTGTTAAATGGTTTGGTGAAACTGCATAACCCCCATGATTTGCAGGCTAATCAAGTCCCTTTTTCTGACGCATGTGCTCGCCTAAGACGACTAGCCCATCCTGGGAGTCTCGTCTATGTGTTGAGTGATTTTGCCCATTTTGACGATGCAGCACAACAGCATCTGGCGCACTTGAGCCGTCATTGTGAAGTCGTTGCCTATCCTATTAGCGACCCTTTTGAACATGCTCTTCCAAAAAGTAAATATCAACAAATGTTGAATTTAACAGATGGTCAAAATGAACAACAAATATTGATTGGTGAAGAACGCATCGCCACTCAATACCAAACTGAACACGAGCAACACTTTAACGACATTTTAAATAAGTTAAAGCAATGTCGTGCCAACGTTGTCCCCATAAGTTGTGCGATTTCCTTGGAACAACAATTAGCTAAACGCAGTAGCGAAAAAAACGTATGAACCCGTTAGACGAATTAAAAGACATTCACATTCCCCCTGAAATTAGCACTTGGCCACCCGCCTATGGCTGGTGGTTAGTGGCAGTATTTATTTTACTGGCACTTAGCGCTATCGCATTGACTGTATACAAACGCTATCGCTATAACGCCGCTCGGCGAAATGCTTTGCAAGAACTCGCACTCATAAGTAACCAACAGCCCGACTGGCCAAGCAAAACTAATGCGCTACTAAAACGAGTGTGTTTGAATTATATGCCAGCGTACAAGACTGCTAACTTGTATGGCCAGTCTTGGTCTGAATTGTTAATCAGTCAGTTAGCTAAATCCCAACGTAACGACTTTGCAAAAGCCATAACTGAACTTCAAAGCTTACTGTATAAGGCTAGTAATCCAAACAATGAAAATTTTGAGCTGATACACAAGCAGGTTGGGTTGTGGATAAAGCGCGCAAAATTCTCAGCGACTGATTCCCCCTCGGTAATAGGAGCTGAACATGTTTGAGTTTGCTTGGTGGTGGATGTGGTTTGCTCTGCCCTTACCTTTATTAGTGTATTTCCTGCCAGCTAAGGCCCCAATTCAATCAGCAGCGCTTAGGATCCCCTATTTACCCACCGGTTTACAAAGTGTGTCTCAGCCACCAACAAGTAAGCGCATATTCCTTACGATCGCAACCATCGCTTGGATTGCACTCATTTCAGCAGCCGCGCGTCCTCAGTGGTTAGGTGAGCCGGTTAGCATCCCAGCGCAAGGGCGAGATCTTATGATTGCAGTAGACTTATCAGGCAGCATGAAAATAGATGACATGCAAGTAAACGGTCGGCAGGTCGACCGTTTACAAATGATAAAATCAGTATTGAGTGACTTTATACAGCGTCGGGTGGGCGATCGTTTGGGTCTAATATTCTTTGCCGACACCGCATATTTGCAAGCGCCTTTAACGTACGATAGGGAAACGGTAGCACAATTACTTGACGAGTCATTGATCGGGCTTGTGGGTGAACAAACGGCGATAGGAGATGCTATAGGCTTGGCAATAAAGCGCTTTCAAAGCAAAAAAGAATCAAACAAAGTATTAGTGTTACTGACTGATGGACAAAATACAGCAGGTAATATAACACCAGAACAGGCCAACGAATTAGCCGTCGCAAATGGTGTAACGTTATACACTATTGGTGTGGGTGCCGACCAAATGATTGTCCAAAGTGTATTTGGAAATCGTCGAGTCAACCCCTCACAAGAACTCGATGAAGATATGTTAACGAAGCTGGCCGAGTCTACCGGTGGGCGTTATTTTCGCGCCAGGGATGCGCAAAGTCTGCAGGAAATATACGGAAAACTAGATGAATTAGAGCCTATCGCCCGTGAGAGTAGACAAATGCGGCCCTTACAAGCTCTTTATTTTTATCCTTTAGGGGTAGCGTTACTGCTCACCTTCCTGCTGAGTCTTAAACCGCTGGTTTCAAGTTGGATATCCAGTACCAAGCTTAAACATAATCCAGGAGCGAATTGATGATCGACTTTAATATTTCCGATTTTCATTTTATACGCCCTCTTTGGCTTTTGGTACTGATACCACTACTACTTTTAATTGTATTTTTGCGCCGAATTCATCACCAGCGTTCTGGTTGGCAATCTGTTTTACCTAATCATCTCTATCAACATTTGGTTACCCAAAACGGTGTTAAATCGTCAAAGCCGCCTTTATATCTGTTAACCATTGCTTGGATTTTAACCTCACTAGCATTGGCAGGACCTACATGGCAACGCCTGCCCCAGCCGGTCTATCAGCTCAACAGCGGTAAAGTAGTGGTATTGGATATGTCGCTCTCCATGCGTGCCACAGATATAAAACCTAACCGTTTAACCAGAGCAAAATACAAAGCCATTGATTTAGTTAAAGCTATTGCTGAAGGAGAAACAGGACTAGTCGCATATGCAGGTGACGCTTTTACGATTAGTCCATTAAGTTCCGATGGACAAAATCTAACGACCTTGATCCCCAGTCTAACGCCAGAAATTATGCCTGTAGCAGGCAGTGAGCCTTTCCTTGGTCTGCAATCTGCGATTGAATTACTGCACAACGCTGGTTACCAACAAGGAGAGATTTTTTGGATCACAGATGGCATTGAAAATAATCAAGTTGCTGAGGTCAGTAAGTTGTTTGCTAGCTCACCATATCGTTTATCCGTTTTATCCGTCGGCACACCCGACGGTGCACCAATACAGCTATTAAACGGTGATTTTCTTAAGGACGGTACTGGTGCAGTAGTGGTACCGAGACTGCGCGCTAGCAATTTACAAACCCTTGCCAGAAAAGGAGGCGGAAGGTATGTCTCCATGCGTGCCGACGACAGCGATATTGAATACTTAAAAAACCAAACTCTGTTATCTACAGAGCAAGAAAAGGATGATGAAGCTGATGAAAAATTTGGTGATAAATGGCAGGAAATGGGCCCTTATCTCTTACTTTTATTAGTCCCTCTTGCCGCCTACGGTTTCCGCCGGGGACTATTAGGTGTGTTTACGTTATTTTTGTTATTTCCTGGCTATACACCAACCGCAAGCGCCAACTGGTGGGACGATATGTGGCAAACCAAGGATCAGCAAGGTCAACATGCGTTTAAGCAAGGCGATTTTGATACAGCAGTAGCGCAATTTGGCGATCCCATGTGGCGCGGCGCGGCAGCGTACAAAGCCCAAGACTACGAAACAGCGCTAGACGCGTTCAAACAGGCTGACGGCGCACAAGCTAGGTACAACGAAGGCAACGCGCTTGCTCAGCTAGGTAAAATTGATGATGCGATTAAAGCCTATAAAGAGGCATTAACGATTGATCCTCATCACCAAGATGCCCTTGCCAACAAAGCCATTCTGGAAAAACAGAAGCAGCAACAAGAGCAGCAAAAAGACGATCAAAAAGAAGGATCTGAACAATCAAAAGATCAAGATAAGTCAGAGCAAGATGACGAACCAAACGGTGAGCAAAATTCGTCGCAAGATCAACAAGGCAATCCTCAGCAGCAAGACAATCAGGATTCTGAGCAAGATCAATCGCAAAACAACGAAAACCAAGAGGATCAATCACAATCTGAAAGCTCATCAGCACAAGACCAGCCGCCCCCCAACAAAGACGAAGACAAAGACGAAGCCTCTGATACTGATGAAGAACAAGAAGCTTCGCCCGAGCAACAAGATGCCAACCAAGATGAAACCGAGCAAAATCAAGCGGCACAAACCTCAGGCGCTGACTCAATGGAGAATGAAACTGAAGCACAACAAGAGCAACAGCAAGCAACGCCAATCGGTGAAAAAGCACCTGAAGAGCTAACCGACGAGCAAAAGGAACAAATGCAACGTATGCAGACACTATTAAATCGCGTTCCAGACGATCCCGCTTTTTTGCTTAAGCGCAAAATGCAGATAGAAAATCAACAACGCAGACAACAACGCACACCGACTCAACGACAAAGGAACTGGTAACAAAAATGAAGTTTTACACCTATTTATTTCGTTCACTTTTACTTTTTGTGGCGCTCACTAGCCTAGTCTTTGCTCAGGTGGACGAGTTATCTGCCACGGTTGATAAAAATCCCGTTTTAGCTGATGAGTCCATTACCTTGAGTGTAGTAGCGGTCGGAGACACATCCAGAGATGCATTCGATCCTACAGCGTTAAATGAAGATTTTATCGTAGGTAGAACCTCCGTTAGTTCACAAACGAAGATGATAAATTTTGATACCACTCATACCACTGTTTGGACAACGACCTTAATCCCACGTAAACCTGGGCGTTTTATTATTCCAGCTTTCACGGTAGAGGGTAAAAGTTCAGCGCCTATCAATATGATGGTTCTGCCAGTTACCGCTCGCCAAGGTACGCAGGGACGAGACGTATATGTGACGACGTCTATTGATACTAAAGAAACGTTCTTACAGCAACAGATACGTTACACGGTCAAACTTTTACTCGCCCGGGATTTACAACGCGGTAGTTTATCTGCACCTACCCTTGAAAGCGGTGAAATTAAACAAATTGGCAAAGACGCTGAATACAATGATATTGTTGACGGAAAACGCTACCGAGTTATCGAGCGTACCTTTGCAGTCATTCCACAAAAAAGTGGTACTTTCACTATCCAAGGTCCCGTATTTGAAGGAGAAGTTGTACAAGACAAACAACAAAGCTTTGGTTTTTTTAGCCGCAGCAAAACCATCAGTCGAGTTGGTCCACCGCAAGAGATAACCGTTAAACCCATTCCGCAGAATTATTCAGGTACGTGGTTGCCCAGCGACTACGTTGAATTACATGAAGAATGGCAACCTGGTGACGATCAGTTTACCGTGGGTGAACCCATCACACGCACTCTTACCCTAACCGCGGTAGGTGTTGACGAGGCTCAACTTCCTGAAATCAATAGTCAGTATCCACAAAGCGTTAAGGTCTACCCAAACCAAGCAAATACTACGACCATAGAAAAGGACAACACTTTAATTGCCCAACGTACAGAAACCATTGCTATTATCCCCAGTCAAGCAGGTAAATTGACGTTTGATGAAGTTAAGGTTCCTTGGTTCAACATCGTTAGTGGGCAAATTGAATATGCAACCTTGCCTGAACACTCGGTCACTGTGTTACCCAGTAAAGTGGATACGTCCTCGTCCAATATGACAATACCTCAAATACCTACTCAGACAGATAATATGTCTGTGCCGACTTCTAAGGTTGAATTGAATGCAGGGACTTCTCAAGGTGAAGCAAATACACAATGGTGGTCTTGGAGCAGTTGGGTGTTACTTTTTCTCTGGCTAATCACACTCGCGGGATGGTCAATTCATGTCAATCGAGGCTCGCGTCCTATTAGTAAAAAATCACCGACTTTGTCCGCTAATTTGTCTGAAAAAAAAGCGTGGAAAATATTGTTAAGCGCCTCAACAAAGCGAGATAGCGATATTATCATGCCAGCATTAACCAATTGGTTGAACGCACTGTGTAATCAGACGAACCATTCACTATCTCAGCTACAGAGCGATTTACACCATGAACCATTGGACAATGAAATTAGTAAGCTCTACGCCAGTAAATTCAGCCAAAACGCCCACCAATGGCAATGTGATCCGTTTATAGCCGCCGTAACAGCATTACGTCAACAAATACTCGTTAAACAAAAAAGTGCCAACACATTAGCCCCCTTGTATCGGTAAAAGTAACGACTACAAAGTTGCCCAGCATAGCGTATTCCCCTATTTTTCATAGGCTTACGCTATAAATCGATATTACTTATACTTGTGTTTAATCGAGTCCCTGCCTCATTTGCACTATACTGAGCATTAACGAATAATAAGAAGCAATAATACAGGCGGAAATTAAATAATGAATTTGCGAAAGCATTTTAAAAAAGCCTCGGTCTCTAGTGACATGCTAGATAAACAAAAACGATATGAAACCCTAGTCTATGCCCTACATGGCGATATATTCCGCTATGCATATTGGCTGGTTAGAGATAAAGCAGTTGCTGAAGACATTGTGCAAGAGACATTCCTGCGCGCTTGGAAGTCGCTAGATTCACTTAAGGACGAAAAGGCTGCTAAGTCTTGGTTGATTACGATCCTGCGGCGCGAGAACGCTAGGCGGTTTGAACGTAAGCAATTTGATTTGGTTGATATCGATGATGTATCTATCTCTGACGACCAGTTGACTCACGAGGTCGAAATTGAGCATCGAGAGTTACGTGCAATAATGGCTTCCTTAAGTGAAGAATATCGAGAGCCGTTAATGTTACAGATTATGTTTGGATTCAGCGGCGAAGAAATTGCTGCACAATTGGATTTGAACAAAAATACCGTGATGACCCGTCTATTTCGGGCACGAAGCCAAATTAAAGAGGCACTAGAGAAATCAAATGACAATCGAGAACGGAAAAATGGATGATTTAGAATTTCGCAGAACCATTTATGCTGATCCCAATTGCGATGACATTCGTGTCAAAGAAGCGGCAGCACAAGATCCTGCAAAACAAGAATTCTGGTCTGAGCAAAAGAGAATTGATGCCAGCATGCAAGCTGCTATGAAGATAGATGTACCAGACGATCTGGCGCATAAACTAATTTTACGTCAAACGATGCAAACCCATAGTCATGACAAAAAACGCGCACGGGTTCACTTAGCATTGGCTGCATCACTCGCTTTTGTCGTTGGCGTAAGTTTTACTCTGTGGCAGCAACAGAACTATATCGATATGTCACAACAGTCGCTAGCACATGTGTATCACGAGGGCCCACATGCTCTGGACGCCAATGAAGATTTCTCATTGCAGCAGGTGAACGCGAAGTTAGTCCAATATGGTGGTCATTTGAATGAAGAAGTAGGTCAAATTTATTATGCCAATCATTGTGATTACAAAGGTGTGAAAAGTTTGCACTTAGTCATGCAGGCCGATAATGGTAAAGTGACCGTTTTCGTTGTACCTCACAAGGAAGGCTATAAAGCCAAAGATAAAGTAAGCGACGGTTATTTAACGGCTGAAGCAGTAGAATTGCAAAGCGCTAGCTTAATAGTCGTCAGTGAAAACGTCCATGACGTAGAACAAACTAAAGACAAATTAATGAAACGAATGACCTTTTCGGCATAGAACACATTTATTAATATTTATTCAAAAGGAGCTTAGCTCCTTTTTTTTTATCTAACATTTAATTATTTACCAGATACATATCAATATGCTCAATGCCTCCGTCGTCATAAGATAAACCTTGGCATTGAAAACCAAGCTTTACATAAAAATCACTGGCATCGATTTGTGCGGACAACATAATATTTTCCACACTATAGCGCTGTTGTATAACGTCAATCGATTGCTTTATCAAAATCTTTCCCAATCCAACGCCTCTATGACTAGCACAGCAAAGGACACGTTCGATTTTAGCAAGATGGCCCGCTTCTGCCTCTCTCACTCGTGCGTAACCCACTAATTCATCCTCTTGATATACACCAACATGCATACTCACTTGATCACAATTGTCGATATCTTCATAAATACTCTGTTGTTCAATTACGAAAACTTGCTGGCGTAATCGTAAAATTGCGTATAAATCAATCAACATCATTTGTTCAAACGACAGCACGCGGATTTTATATAGTTCTGACACTAGAGTATTCCTAGGTTGCTTGTTAGCATGGTTAAAAAAATAGACGCAAATTTCAAACTGCCTCCTATTAATACTGATATTTTCCCATAATAATTGAAGGAAATCATGGAAACAGCTACTTTTATATCCCTAGGACTATACTTCATTGCCATGTTAGGTATTGGTGTTTACTCGTTCAAGCAAGCAAACACTGATGTTGAGGGCTATATGCTCGGCGGACGTAATTTGAGCCCGAAAGTAACCGCCCTGTCTGCGGGGGCATCAGACATGAGTGGTTGGATGTTAATGGGTTTACCCGGCGCCATGTATTTAACTGGTCTCTCTAGCGCGTGGATTGCGATTGGATTAGTCATAGGCGCTTATCTAAATTATGTACTAGTTGCTCCGCGATTGAGGGTTTACACCGAGGTAGCTAACAACGCAATCACTATTCCTGATTACTTTGAAAACCGCTTCAACGACAAAAAACATATCTTACGCATCTTGTCTTCCATCGTTATTGTGTTGTTTTTCACTTTGTACACCTCTTCAGGCGTGGTGGCAGGCGGAAAGTTATTCGAGACATCATTCGGTTTAAACTATGAACTAGGACTTTATATTACAGCTGGAGTTGTCGTCGCCTATACCCTCTTCGGCGGTTTTATGGCGGTCAGTATTACTGATTTTGTTCAAGGTTGTATCATGTTTATCGCCTTGGTTTTAGTGCCTGTTGTGGTGCTTGTCGATCTTGGTGGATGGCAAGGGGTGACCCAATCTCTAGGCACATTGGATGGACAATATCTTGATATGTTTGTTAATGCCTCAAATGGGCAGGCCGTATCGACCATTGCCATTATATCAATGCTGTCTTGGGGTTTTGGATATTTCGGTCAACCACATATCATTGTACGATTTATGGCGATACGTAGTGTAAATGACATTAAAACGGCACAAACCATTGGGATCTCTTGGATGGTTGTTGCCATTACAGGTGCTTTGGCTACGGGCTTATTAGGGTTAGCCTATGTGACGAAAAACGGCACTCAACTTAGTGATCCTGAAACTATTTTCATCTACTTATCGCAACTCCTTTTTCACCCCTTGATTGGCGGCTTTTTATTAGCCGCTATATTAGCGGCTATAATGAGTACTATTTCATCGCAACTGTTGGTTACTTCGAGTTCGTTAACCAGTGATTTTTACCAAGTCTTTTTCCGCCGTGATGCAAGCCAACATGAGTTAATTATCGTCGGCCGGTTATCAGTTGTATTAGTAGCCTTGGTTTCCATTTACCTTGCTTACGACAGAGACAGCAGTATTTTATCATTGGTGAGTAATGCTTGGGCGGGATTTGGGGCAGCATTTGGTCCCTTAATACTGTTCAGCCTTTTTTGGAAACGTATGACTCTTCTCTCAGCCATAAGTGGCATGTTAGTGGGTGCGTTAACAGTGCTACTATGGATTTACTTACCGATTAGCGTTAATGGTCAATCCTTAAGCGCTTGGTTATACGAGCTTGTACCAGGTTTTATATTATCCAGTTTGACCATCGTAACGCTCAGCTTAATGTCAGAACAACGCGACAGCAAAGTACTTACGGTTTTTGAAAAAGTACAACATTCATTAAGTGAATCAATGGCTAATGGCAAAAATCTATCGTGACGTTTTAACAGGGAATCTAAATGAATTTTTATGCCGCTAGGCAACCCATTTTGCATGCTGACAAAACGCTATTCGCTTATGAGTTGTTATTTCGGGATAGTTTGGAAAATAGCTTTCCAAATATAAATGAAGATGAAGCTACCGCAAAAATGGTGGCTGGATTGCAGTTTAACTTAGGGCTAGACAGCTTGCTGCCTAGCACCTTAGCCTTTATCAATTTCACCCATAATTCATTACTCGAAGGTTACCCATTGATGTTACCTAAAGAGAAAATAGTGGTAGAAATATTAGAGACGGTTAAACCGGGTAAAAAATTACTTAATGCTTGCATCGACTTAAAAGAAAAAGGCTATATCATTGCCCTTGATGACTATATACACCAAAGTGTTTGGGTGCATTTTTACCCTTATGTAGATATTATTAAAATTGACTACCAAGAAACATCTGAAAAGCAAATTTTTCAAATAATTGATGCCATCAAACCCTTTCCTAAAATCAAATTATTAGCAGAAAAAATTGAAACGCAACAAGAGTATTTGCAGGCGTTGCAGTACGGATGCTGTTATTTTCAGGGGTACTTTTTCAGTCGGCCCGAATTGATTAAAAATGCAGCTTTAACGCCTTCGCAAATGTCTATCGCCAAACTCATGGGCGAGATGGCGAAAGACGACCCTGATATTAATTCTATCACCCAAGCGTTTGAATCTGACGTCAGTCTTTCTTTTAAATTACTGCGTTATGCACAGTCTCCAATTTTTAAGCGCACAAAAAAAATTGAAACCATTAAACAGGCCATAGTGGTTTTAGGGCAAAATGAGCTGAGGCGTCTCGTTTCTTTATTGTTTACTGCACAATTTAGCGAAGGTAAGCCTGCTGAGCTAACAGTGATGTCTTTATCAAGGGCACATTACTGCGAATTACTTACCGAATATACTAACCAAAAAGACGGTATAGCGTCGGCGTTTTTAGTGGGGCTATTGTCGTTACTTGATGCCATGCTTGATGCAGATATTGCTCAGCTCATGGATAAACTCCCAATTTCTCAAGCGATTAAAGACAGTATTGTTTTACGTTGTGGGGCACACGCGCAGTACCTGATGTTGAGTGAATTTTTTGAAAATGGACAGTGGAGTGAAGTGAGGAAACTTTGCGAAAATTTAGCAGTAGATTTTGATTCAGCATTTTCCATGTTTCAACAATCTCAACTCTGGGCCAAAGAGCGCTTGCAAGCTCTCAGTTAAATCCATTGAAAATAGCGTTATTTTGCCATGATATATTTATAAAAAATATATCATGGCGTCACACATCTATGATAAGGTTCTATGCATATAATATTTTAGTATATCCTTTTAACTTAGCACGAGAAACTATATGACTTCGTCGATTCCAACCGTTACCCATCTGAAACAGCTAGAAGCGGAAAGTATTCACATTTTTCGTGAAGTGGCTGCCGAGTTTGACAACCCCGTTATGCTTTACTCGGTAGGTAAAGATTCATCGGTACTGCTGCATTTAGCCCGCAAGGCATTTGCTCCTGGCAAAATTCCATTTCCATTATTACATGTGGATACCACGTGGAAATTCCAGGAAATGATTGAGTTTCGCGATAAAATGGCCAAAAAGCACGATTTAGATTTACTCGTACATATCAATCAAGACGGTGTAGACATGGATATTAGCCCATTTGTTCATGGTAGCGCCAAACACACCGATATTATGAAAACCGTTGGTTTGAAGCAGGCATTAAATAAATATAAATTTGATGCGGCTTTCGGTGGTGCCCGTCGTGATGAAGAAAAGTCTCGCGCAAAAGAACGGGTTTATTCTTTTCGGGATGAAAATCATCGCTGGGATCCAAAAAATCAACGTCCCGAATTATGGAACATCTATAACTCACAAATCAATAAAGGCGAAAGCATCCGTGTGTTCCCTATGTCGAATTGGACTGAGTTGGATATCTGGCAGTATATTTATATGGAAGGCATCGAAATACCTTCATTATATTTAGCCAAACCTCGCCCAGTTGTTGAACGCGACGGATTGCTGATCATGGTAGACGATGATCGCATGCCAATGAGAGAAGGTGAAGTACCTGAAATGCGTTCTGTACGTTTCAGAACACTCGGTTGTTACCCCCTAACGGGAGCGGTTGAATCAACGGCGAATAATCTACCTGAAGTTATCCAAGAGATGTTGCTAACGAAAACATCTGAACGCCAAGGACGAATGATCGATAATGACTCTTCTGGCTCTATGGAGAAGAAAAAGATGGAAGGTTATTTCTAATGAAAAACAATATTGTTTGGCATCAACATGAAGTCAACAAAGCTCGCCGTGCAGAGGCCAAAGGGCAAAAGCCATGTGTAATTTGGCTGACCGGGTTAAGTGGCTCAGGGAAGTCCACAATTGCTAATTTACTAGAAAAAAAATTAGCGGATAGCGGTAAACATACTTACTTACTTGACGGTGATAATGTTCGTCACGGTCTGAATGGCGATTTAACGTTCAGTGATAAGGACCGGGTAGAAAATATTCGTCGTATCAGTGAGCTAGCTAAGCTTTTTGTTGATTCAGGTTTGATTGTGATAACCGCTTTTATTTCACCGTTTAAAGGTGAGCGCGATTATTGTCGTAAGTTATTGCAAGACAATGAGTTCGTAGAGGTGTTTGTAAACACACCTCTGGAAGAGTGTGAAAAACGCGATCCAAAAGGCTTGTACCAAAAAGCGCGAGCGGGAGAAATTAGTGACTTCACTGGAATCAGTTCGCCTTACGAGGCGCCGGAGTCTGCAGAAATATCTCTCGATTTCACTGGTCAAAGTGCGCAAGAATCAGCTGAGCAGTTGTTCACTCAATTGAAACAAAAAGGACTAATTGACTAATGCTAGATAGAAAATTAGTAGAGAGCATCACGGTCATCGCTCATAAAGCGGGTGATGCTATTATGAGCATATACCAGCGTGATTTTGCCATCTATGAAAAGTCAGATAAAAGTCCGTTAACAGAAGCAGATTTAGCCGCTCACAATTGCATTGTAGATGGTTTGAAAGCCGTTTCTGACTTACCGATTTTATCAGAAGAATCCGCAGATATTCCTTGGTCAGAACGCCAAACGTGGACGCAATACTGGCTAGTTGATCCCCTAGATGGCACAAAAGAGTTCATTAAAAAGAATGGCGAATTCACTGTTAATATTGCTCTTATCGATAATGGTCAGCCCGTGTTTGGTGTTGTCTATGCACCAGTCTTAAAACAAACCTATGTGGGAATTGTGGGTGAAGGCGCTTATAAGCTCGAAGGTGATGGGCATCGCATTGCGATAACTCCAAAAGCAAAAACTGATAGCGAAGAATGGCGCGTTGTAGGTAGTCGTTCGCATCAAAGCCCTGACATTCAAGCATTACTCACTAAACTGGGTGGTAAACCTGAACTTGTCGCCATGGGAAGTTCATTGAAATTATGTTTGGTTGCTGAGGGAGCTGCGCACTTATACCCTCGTCTAGGTCCAACTTCTGAGTGGGACACTGGGGCAGCCGACGCAGTTGTTAGAGCTGCTGGCGGCAAGGTTACTGTTGTCGAAAGTGTTGCCGATATGTTTGACGAAAACGCCAAGCCTCTTAGTTATAATCAAAAAGAATCCGTTTTAAACCCTTATTTTCTTGTGAGTTGCTGATCATGAATAGCGAAAACGCCTTATTACAATCCGATATCCTTGCTTACTTAGAGCAACATGAACAAAAAGACATGTTGCGTTTTTTGACTTGCGGTAGTGTAGATGATGGAAAAAGCACCCTTATTGGTCGTTTACTTCACGACTCAAAAATGATCTATGAGGATCAGCTTGCCGCTATTACGAAAGACAGTAAAAAGTCTGGAACCACAGGTGATAAAGTTGATTTAGCCCTATTAGTAGATGGTTTAGCCTCAGAACGTGAACAAGGCATTACCATTGACGTGGCTTATCGTTACTTTTCAACCGACAAACGCAAATTCATTATCGCTGATACGCCAGGGCACGAGCAATATACGCGTAACATGGTTACGGGAGCATCAACCTGTGATTTAGCCATTATACTGGTGGATGCCCGTGCAGGTGTTAAAACCCAAACTCGCCGTCACTCATTCTTAGTTTCATTACTGGGCATTAAGCACGTCATTGTAGCGATCAATAAAATGGATTTAATGGGCTTCAGTGAAGATGTATTTGAGAACATTAAGAAAGACTATTTAACTTTTTCTGAACAGCTAGAAATCCCAGATATCCAATTTATCCCGATTTCAGCATTAGACGGCGATAACGTTGTTAACAAGAGTGAAAATACCCCTTGGTTTGAAGGCACGACATTGATGAAAATGTTGGAAAATATCGAAATTGCTAATGATGCCAATATTGATGACTTCCGCTTTCCTGTTCAGTATGTTAACCGCCCGAATCTAAACTTTCGCGGGTTTGCCGGCACAGTGGTTTCTGGGCAAATCAAAAAAGGCGATAAAATTACTGCCCTACCGTCAGGTAAGCAATCTACAGTTCGCTCTATCGTTGGTTTCGAAGGTGAGCAAGACGTGGCTTACACGCCGCTGACGACCACTATCACCCTGGAAGATGAAATTGATATTTCACGTGGTGATATGATTGTAAAATCAGATAACTTGCCGCTGCAAAGCAACGCTTACGAAGTTAATTTAGTGTGGATGGATGAAACGCCGTTAATGCCAAATAAACAATATGGGTTCAAATTTGCCACCAAATTCGTGCCCGGTAGCGTGACTGATATTGAATATCAAATTGACGTTAATACCATGGAACACAAAGATGCCGTGCGTCTTAACTTAAATGAAATTGGTGTGGGGAAAATCAAGTTAACTCAATCAGTTGCCTGTGATCCCTATACTAAAAACCGTGAAACCGGTGCGTTCATCATAATTGATCGCCTATCCAATGGTACGGTTGGTGCAGGCATGGTCATTGACGCGATTCAAGATTCTGCTGCGAAAACTGAGTTTTCAGAGTTCGAACTTGAATTTAACACGCTGGTTAGAAAGCATTTCCCTCATTGGAATGCCACAGATATTACAAAACTCTAGGCGCATCGTCGATACTATATGGACATAAACCAGTTACTGGTAATAGCAATATTTGCCGGCACATTAATGGCGCTTATTCTTACGAATAAGCGCCCTTCTTCTATTTTTGCAGGCTCATTATTGGCACTTATTCTGTGCCAGCAATTAACCGTCGCTAATGTTGTTAACAACTTTACCAATCAAGGTTTGATCACGTTAATACTGTTGCTTATCGTCAGCACTGCGGTAGATAAAACCTCACTGGTAAAGCGCTTAGGGCGCACATTGATTGTCGCCAGTTTTAAGCGCAGTTTTTGGCGCTTGTTCGGCTTGGCATTTGCGTCATCGGCCTTGTTAAACAACACCGCAGTCGTGGCGAGTTTAATTGGCCCAACTAAACAAAATCAGTATCATCCCGCTTCACGTTTACTTATTCCTCTGTCTTACGCGGCGATATTAGGAGGAACCGTCACCCTTATCGGTACGTCAACAAACCTTATCGTTGATAGCTTTATGCGTGAGCATGGACATCCGGGGTTCAATTTTTGGGATTTCACCTTATATGGATTGGTAGCAGGACTAAGTTGCGGATTACTCATGTTCCTTCTAACCCCAATTTTACCAGTGATTGAAAATAAGAATCGTCAATACAACAGCTATTTTATTGAAGCTAAAGTGGAATCAGGTTCCGAACTAGTTGGCAAAAGTGTTGAAAAAAATCACTTACGAAACCTTCCTGAGCTATTCTTAGTTGAGGTTGTCAGAAATGGTAAACTTATTAGCCCAGTCAACCCAGAGTTAGTGATCCAAGAGAATGACAAATTGATTTTCTCTGGTGACATACATAAAGTAGATAATCTAAGCCATATCAAAGGATTAAAATTATTTGCTGAATCTAATGGTTTACTTAGAGAAAATCTCACCGAAGTTATTATTTCCAATCGCGCACAAATCATCGGTAAAACGCTTAAGAGCGTCGGTTTTCGAGCCCTGTTTGATGCCGCTGTAGTGGCTATTCGCCGAGATGGTGAAACTTTATCGGGTAAATTAGGCGAAATTAAGCTGCAATCAGGTGATTTTTTACTGCTCGCCACAGGTCCAGATTTCGTTAAACGGCAAAATTTAACGAAAAACTTTTTTATCTTGTCTGAGAAAAAAGTCGCCACTAAATTACTTGATAAACAAGAATGGATAACGTTAGGTGGGTTTGCCATTACAATCGGCTTAGCGGCCACATCAGTTATCTCTTTGGCGACAGGCTTAGTATTCTTTTTGGCTATACTGGTTGCTACAGGTGTAACGTCAACCAATGAGATTAAGCGCCATCTTCCTCTTGAGTTGATTATTGTCATAGTCGGAGCCCTAAGCCTTGCTAGCGCCCTTGAAAGTGCAGGGGTAATAAGTACGCTAACACATTATCTAGAGCCTACTATGGCAAGCTCAAGCCCATTTATGGCATTGGTCGTCGTTTACTTAGCAACCTTGCTATTAACGGAAGTAGTGACAAATAACGCGGCAGCTGCATTAATGTTTCCTTTTGCATATGGGCTAGTAGAAACGTTAGGCGTACCGCTGATGCCATTCGCATTAGCTGTCGCTTTTGCTGCTAGTGCGAGCTTTATTTCACCTTATGGATACCAAACTAACTTGCTGGTATTCAGTGCAAGTAACTATAAGTTTAAGCATTTTGTGAAGTTTGGATTACCCATATCCATTTGCTATTCAAGTATTGTGTTAACGCTACTTAAATATAGTTATCAACTTTAATGATCTAAAGGTTGGCTACTCATAAGCTTGGGTAGAGATTAATAATAGCGTCCCGATTTTCTGCCAAAAAAAAGGACGAGTGTGGCAGCACATTCGTCCTCTACGTAATAATTCAATTCACTTAAACTTAGTCACTCAACCCTTATTAAGCGATGCCCGAGATTTAACTCCTCTTGACGAGCTCCGTTTAGGCAACCGTTTTTCAGTCGACTTTTCTAATGGTTCAGGTAAAGCAGTCTTTTTAGAATCGGCCACCGCGCTATTTATCTCATTCATTTCGTCAGGCGTTAAGTCCCGCCACTGCCCTACTTTTAGTCCAGCCAAGCGGATAGACATAATCCGGCTGCGTTTTAACTTTGTAACCTTGTATCCCAAATATTCACACATTCGCCGAATTTGTCGATTCAAGCCTTGGGTCAAAATGATACGAAATACAAACTTACTTTGCATAATGACCGTGCAAGGCTTGGTAATTGTGTCGAGTATCGGCACACCCGCTCCCATAGCGTGAATAAAGCGCTCTGTCAGGGGTCTATCGACCGTTACAATATATTCTTTGTCGTGAGCATTCTCAGCGCGCAAAATTTTATTAACGATATCCCCATCACTGGTCAGAAATATTAGCCCTTCTGATGGTTTATCTAAACGACCGATAGGGAAAATGCGTTCACTGTGGCCGATCGCATCTATAATATTGCCTTTAATATGCCGTTCAGTGGTGCACGTGATCCCTACCGGTTTATGATAAGCCAAATAAACCCTGTCAGATTTATTCTTAGCGCTAGCTTTAATCAGTTGGCCATCAACACGCACTTCATCGCCGGGCAACACTTTAGTACCAAGCTCTGGTACAACACCGTTTATGGAAACCCGATCACTTTCGATTAATTTGTCTGCCTCTCGACGTGAGCAAAAGCCAGAATCACTGATAAATTTATTTAAACGAATACTGGATACGGCAGAATTAGATGTATTCAAATTAATTGCTACTCAGTCTGTATGAAATGGCACGGGAAACCGCCCCGTGCATAAAATTACGCGCTCACTAATGTTAGGAACTATCGTCGTCTAATGTCAGTTGAAAAATAAACCTATTGTATAAAACATCGCTGAGTGCGCTGCAACAATATCTGCTCTCGCTGAGCCACTGGACCATGCTGGATCCACTGTTTAAGCAGAACAGATTTATCATACTCAACACCTTGTTGTAGTTTATCAGCCATTAGCTGCAATTGAACTTCCTTACGCAGGGTTTCATCTGATTCAGGCGATGGCACATCACAAAGCAATTCAAGCATCAGGGTCAGTTTATGACGGGGCATTCCACTTTCATTTTGTCCTTTAAACGATTGTTGCCAGTGATTAGGCAACGCCTCAATATCTTGTGGTATCTCCGGCGTCTCCCAGCGTTTCAATATGGAAAATAATTCGTCGAAACTTTGCTGCTTAGCGCGGTACTTTAGTGCCTCAAGTTTAGCTTCCCGTTCGTCAAGTAGCGCAAGCAACTGCTTTCTTAGGCTAGCACTTTGTACGTTAGGTAAGGACGTAAGTAAGCTATCAAACTCGCCCTGCTTGGCTATAGCATCATCAAGCTCACTGACTGTTTTAGCTGATTTTACTGACTGCTGCATATCCGAAAATAACGCATGTGCAACATTTGCCTGTTCAGTATGAACAGACTTCTGCTGTTGATTATGTTCTTTTCGCTTAGCAAAAACTAAGTCGTTGGCTTCGCGGAACTGGTTCCATAACGGGTTTTCTTGTTTACGTTGAACCGGTCCTATCTGCTTCCATTTTTCTTGCAAGGTTTTCGCCTGCTCGACGGCATTGAGAATATCGTCGGTGTACGATAAGTCATGTGCTTGTTTAATTAACCCAAGTTTTAGCGCAGCATTGTCATTAAAATAATTTTCAATTCGTTTTTTAAATGGCGCTAACGCGTCACGGTACTCATTATTCAATTCAGTTTTAAGGGTGAAATCAATGTCCCCTATGGCCTGCCACTTTTGTTGAATTTGTTGCACTTTTTTCACAACGGCATCATCGGCTATATCTTGCTCAGCCAAAGTAGAAATATCATTCAACAACGTCTGTTTTTGCGCTAAATTATCAACTCGTTTTTGTTGCTGCTTTTCAAAATGCTCTCGACATGGTGCAAATGCCTGCTCGATAAGCACATCAAATTGTGCATTAATCGCATCATCTTCTGGCGTATTCAGTACACCGAGGCTGCTCCAGCGACTGCGCATGTCCTTTACCTGAGATGAACGCAGGGAAACAGATATATTAGCTGTGATTAACGCGTTAACTTCATCCAGTAGAGCAGGCTTACGAGGCAAAGCGATATAGGCTTGCAATGATTTTATTTCTTCAATTTTATCGCTAGATTGCGCGAATACGCGAGCATTTCGACTTTGCTCGACCTCTGGTAGCGCATAAAACCATTTGCTGACTTTAGTAAACAAGCCCATCGCTGCTTTATATTTACCTTGCTCAATCAATGCATCAACTGCTTTCGCTTTGCTGCGGAATCTATTGATGTCTTGTGCCACACCAGAAGAAAGGGTTTTTAATGTATCCTGCCACGTTCGTTGCAATGTTGAAAATTGAATATCAAGGGCCTTGGGCCAACTGTCTTGATAAGGCTCTCGCAGTGCGCGCCACTGTCCTTTCATCTGGTGCAACAGCGGTTTAGCACTTTCAATATCAGATACCTGTACCGGCAAAGCGTGTGCAGTAAAATCAACAATGAGGGCGCTAGCTTGCTTTAGTGCATCTTGAAACGCTGGAAGATGATTGTAGGTATGTTGACGCTTTAATAAAGCGTCACGTAGCGCTTCCAGTTCTTTTTGTGCACTGAATAGTCCTACATCTTTAGTTTCTTGTAACAAGGCCTCAATACGTACAGTGCGATTTTGTATCTCTGTTTGCGCCTGTTCTGTTTGCGCTAACGTCACCGCCGAAATATCACCAGAGAGCATATCTGATAGCCAGACCAACAACGCCTGCGTATCCGCCGTAACTTGCGTAACGCTAATCATTAATTCACGTTTATGCTGTTCAGCATGATGTAAGGGGGCAAGCTCGGCATCCAAAATAGCTAGCTTGCTACTTAGATCCGTATACTTAGTATTAAATTCGTCGCGCTTATCGCTAGACAAACAGTCAAACTGGGCTGAAAATTGACTGAATTTTTCGTCAAGTTCTGCCCGAATATCGACTAACTTGCGATAATCCCGCTGGTCTTTTAGGGCCATTAAACGCGAAAGCACTAAACGAGTGCCTTTTTCAACTTCAATATGTTGTGTTTTACTAAACTGAATTTTCGCGAGCTTGTCTTGAGCTTGTTTTTTTATCGTCTGAGAACTTGTTTTTTTAATGACTTTCAGCAAGCTACTCTCATTATCAGCATAAACTAATAATGCACTTTGTAGCGTATCATCATTACTGGAAAGCAGAATAGGTAATGCCAATTGAGGTTTGTTTAAAATAGCTAAAATATGAAGTACTAATTCAGGCTCTTTTTGTACCCATGTTTGTTTTAATAACCGTTCCAATAACTTATTATTTTTACACTCAAAAACGAACGCACGCTTTTCGTCTAGCGCCATAATACTTTCATCGTCACTAAACAATGTATTCTCAACGACCTGCTGAGCACGCTTGGCGATACGTTCATTTTTAGCAATTTCAGCCATTTTGTACCACAGTACAAAACTATTAAGCTTATTTAACGCAGCGAGACTTACATTTACGTCTTCATCGTTAAAAGCGAGTTCGTGTAAAATTGATTTTTGCTCAGGGATATCAGCAGACAGAGAGGCTATTGCTGAAATTCTAACCTGAGGCTTAGGATCTTGGTACTTAGGTCGAAACAGTTTTTTAAATATCATTTTCAGTGAACCGCGCTATTGTGTTTTTTTCATTAAGCTCTTGCTTGAATTGCTGACGACTCTTTTGCACGATTTCGCCACCTTCCCCAATCGTCATATGCTGATCTGATTTGAGTACTTTGGCTTGATACAGCATCACGACTTGCATGGTAGTATCTTTTTGACTATCCGTTAAAGGGTTGCCGTCTAACCACTTTCCGGTTTCCACTGCCTGCAATAATTTTTGATAGACCTCAGGGGTCATCGACTTAAGTAACATTTCTGGATTCATTAATTAGACTTCTTGAGAAATACTAGACGTACTCGATTAACTATGTACCAAACAAAACCAATCAATGCGACACCAACGGCAATATTGTATTGAAGCTCTCCCGGTGCAGCGCCTCCCCAATACATAAAACCGAAACCTGATACAAACATTAGCATTGCAATCATGGACTGGGTTTGGATCTTTTGAGATTGCATATATTTTTGTAAATTGCGTTTACGGGCAATATCTTCTTCACTGGCATCACCCATTGCGAAACCGCAGTGATTGCACAGGTCTGTTTTATCAGAGATTTTTTTATTGCACGATGGGCAATCAATTAACGCCATTATTCACTCCACTACATTTCGGTTAAATAACTTACCATGACATAAGATCACGAAAGCGCGGACAATGCCGCGCTTCAATTTCTTATAAAATTATTTTGATTTATGTTCTTTTTTAAAATCGTCCCAGTATTTATCTACTGATTCTTTCATTTCTTTGCGCAGTAAAAATATACCTAATAAGTTAGGCAAGGTCATTACCACTATCGCCACTGCGGATAACGTCCAGACGAGCGTTGTATCTGAAACGGCCGCCCAAACAAAGGCAAATACGTACACCACACGATATGGCATAACGGCGCGTGGTCCGAGTAAATAAGTCATAGCACGGTCACCATAATATGACCAAGCAATAGCGGTAGAAAATGCGAACAGCAATAAACCAACAGAGACAATATACTTACCGGACTCACCAAAGAATCCTTTGGTAAAGGCCAATGCAGTCAAACTCGCAGAGTGTATTAATGAATTACCTGATACGACTATATTATCTTTTATCAACCCTCCATCAACAACCTTCAATTTACCGGTAAATAAATCTTCATCTTCACCAAAAGTAAATTTTACATCTTCGGCCACAGAGCGTGCATTTAACAAGGTATAACCCATCGTAATAGCTTTGCCGTTAACAACCTGTATTTCACCGTTAAATGGGGTTACTTCTGAGGTATCGAGATCGTTAATATACGCATAAAGCTGCTGGCGATCACTTTCATCAGTATCAGTGTAAGCACCAGAGACGATCATCATATCACTACGATCGAACACATTGTGGTGTTTTTCTTTCCATACACCGGAAGATAAAATAACCAAGCCCGTAAGGGTACAAATAATAATGGTATCAATAAATGGCTCTAAAATAGACACCATACCTTCTGAAACAGGTTCATCAGTTTTAGCTGCAGCGTGAGCAATCGGCGCGGAACCCTGACCTGCTTCGTTTGAAAACAGACCTCGGTTTACCCCACGGTTAAATGCATACGCTATTGTTGCCCCTAAGAAACCGCCCGTTGCCGCCGAGCCAGTAAACACATCACCAATAACCGAGGCAAATGCCGGCCCAATATTTTCTAAGTTTGCAAATATAACCGCCAGTGCCCCTATAAGATAAATAAACGCCATTAAGGGTACAATTTTTGAAGTAACGGCAGCGATACGTGTTATCCCGCCCAAAATAACTAATCCTAGCATTACCCCTAGCACACTGCCGACTACTAATGGATCAAAGCCAAAGGTTGATTCCATACTCGCCGCGATATTATTACTTTGTGGTAGGTTTCCGGTTCCAAATGAACTGATAACCGTTGCAATAGCGAACGCGACTGCTAGCCACTTCATATTTAAGCGTCGGTCCATATAGTACATTGGGCCACCGGCCATAGTGCCATCCGCGGTTTCTACCCGATACTTATGCGATAACGTCACCTCTACAAATTTGGTTGTCATACCAAAAAAAGCGGTTGCCCACATCCAAAAAAGGGCTGCTGGGCCGCCTAAAAATATTGCGAAGGCCACGCCGCCTATATTGCCCGTACCGACAGTACCGGATAAAGCAGTGGTTAGAGCACGAAAGTGCGTCGTATCACCAGGTGAGCCCTCATGATCGTATTTCCCTGTGACAACCAGCCACGCATGTTTAAAAAAGCGAACTTGCGGAAATTTAAGGTAAATCGTAAAAAACAAACCTGTTCCTAACAATACATAGGGAAACCACCAAGCGCCCCCTAACATACTATCCAATAACTTCAGTAAATCATGAAAGCCTTCCACACAGTTCCCCTTACTTTATTTTGTTTTTAATTGTTATAATTTTATTATTTTAAGTTGGATATTAAACGCGGCAAACAAACTGCTTTAACGCAATTCATCTACCACAGCACGTATAGCAACAAGTACATCTTGACCTAATTGCTTACAACGTATGGGTGACCAGCCATAAGCTGAATCGGGTATTTCTATATTATCTTTAAAGGGCATTTCCAAGGTGTAAGCTAAACATGAGAACGCGTGACCCACAGCATTAGTGGCAACCGACATATTGGCCTCACCCGGTGCATCTTTATCGTAACCGAAGGTATCTTGAAACTCAGGAGTAGCCGTTAAAAACGCATTTTTAAATATCGTTTCTAAATTTCCAATACGCCCGTCATAGTTCGGGTTACCCTCGCTACCCGCTACAAAGTTGTATGGCAACGCCTCATCGCCGTGCATATCTAAGAAAAGATCGACACCTGTTTGTTGCATCATTTGCATGACTAAAAATACTTCAGGGCCAGTTTCCATCGATGGCTTAGCCCACTCACGGTTTAAATTAACCCCGTTAGCATTCGTGCGTAAATGCCCTCGGGCAGAACCATCGGGGTTCATATTAGGCACGACGTAAAATACCGCTTTATCAAGTAATAATCGGGCCAGTCCATCATCTTTATCCAGCAGTCGTTCCAATAGCCCTTCAACAAGCCACTCGGCCATTGTTTCGCCTGGATGCTGACGAGCAGTAATCCAAATAGCTTTTTTACCTTCGCCAGCTTCACCAATCGTCAACAGTGTCATGTCACGACCGTCCAATGTATGACCTAAAAATGATTGCTCACATAAATCGCTGGTCTGTGCCCAAGCAAGTAAATCGAGATGACGCTCGTAGGAGTAAGGCGCGAAATAAGCAAAATAAATATGCCCGTGCTCTGGGGTGTGCTCAATTACCAGTTTATCACCATCAAATTGGGTTTCGACTCTAAACCATTCTTCTCTATCGTATGACGCCACAGCCTGATAATTCTGCCAACCGTCGGGATAAGCAGATTTAGCAAGATCAACGATGGTAAGACGATGGGAAATCCATGGACGGGTATCTAACTTGAAATGAAACCACTGATAAAAGTCTGACTGATTATCTTTTTTAATAGCTAACTGAATATCATTTTCGCTTGTTGCTTGGATAACGCGAATGTTACCACTATCAAAATTGCTGCTAATTCTCACATTTACTGTCCATCTAATTTAACCGCGGACAATTTAGCATAATGTCCACGTAAAAAGCCAAGGGTGCAAAGCTTTTTGTAGCGGTCATTTGCAATAATTTACTACCTGTAAATCTCCTAGCATGCTTTAACTAATTTACCGATTGAACAAAGCATTGACCTTTTTACGTCAAGCGGCGTACGTCAAGCATCCCTGGAAACGAAAAAGCGCGCTACTAAAACAAGAAAGTAGCACGCCCACTTAGAAACACTATTTAACTAAACTGAATTATTCTACCTTCGGTAAGCTCGGATAATGCAGTCCCGCCATATCTTGGACGACACGCAGAACCTGGCAACTATAACCAAATTCATTGTCATACCAAACATATATGGTAGCGCGATCACCGGCGACAATTGTCGCCTGAGAGTCAACTACTGAAGCAGCTCTAGAACCAACCAAATCTGTCGACACAATCTCTTTCGAACTGGTGTAATCAACCTGATGTTGTAAAGACGAAAACAGCGAAATATCACGCAAAAATTCATTAATCTGCAACTTATCGGTTGCTTTAGCTAAGTGCAGATTCAATATAGCGAGCGATACATTTGGCGTAGGTACTCGTATAGAGCTCCCCGTAAGCTTGCCTTCTAATTGAGGATAAGCCTTTGCCACAGCGCTAGCAGCTCCAGTTTCGGTTATCACCATATTAAGTGCCGCACTGCGTCCACGGCGGTCAGCTTTATGGAAATTATCAATTAAATTTTGATCATTAGTAAAAGAATGTACGGTCTCGACATGCCCGCCATTAATACCATATTCTTGGTCCAGCGCTTTCAATACAGGCGTAATCGCATTGGTGGTGCAGCTAGCCGCAGACAGGATCTTATCCTCCGGGGTAATATCGTTTTCGTTTACGCCGTAAACAATATTTTTGATTGACCCTTTACCTGGTGCTGTCAACAATACCTTTTTAACACCCTTAGCATTTAAATGTTGACCCAGGCCTTCTTCATCACGCCACATTCCAGTGTTGTCCACGACAATTGCGTTTTCAATACCATATTGATTGTAATCAACCTCGTTTGGCGAGTTTGCATAAATAACTTGGATATACGAGCCATTCGCTTTAATAGCATTGCGTTCTTTATCTACTGTAATGCTGCCGTTAAATGGGCCATGGACTGAATCGCGGCGTAGCAAACTAGCACGTTTTTCTAAATCGCCTTCTTTGCCACCACGGACAACAATTGCCCGTAAACGCAATTTATTCGTCTTACCTTGGCGTTCAATTAACAGACGTGCCAGCAATCTTCCTATACGACCGAAGCCATACAGCACAACATCTTGAGCCGGGTGGTTATCTTTAACATTTAAAATATCAGCAAGCTCTTCGCGCAAATATTGTTCAATGCCTTTGCTTTTATGCTCATCTTTAAAGTGATAGGCATAAGCCAATTTTCCTAAATCAATCTGTGCTGGGGCTAAAGGCAATTTACTGAGTTCTTCTAGCAGAGGCCAGCTCTCACGCAAACGCAGCTTTGTACCTTCTTTCAAACGAACAGTACGATGGGCTTTAATAATATCTATGGTTGATGCCCCCAACATAGGGCGACCATAAATCGATATTTCGACCGCTTTATTTCGATATAAATTACCCAATAGCGGCAACATACGCTCAGCGTATTCTTGACGTTCTTGCCAACTGCTCATTAATGCTTGTTCAGATTGTTGATTCATGATCTTTAAAAACTCTCAAAAACGTGGTTGGCTCATAAAAAGCGACGAGATTGCTTGGACAAAGCAAAATGGGTCGTTATTCTAATCAAAGTAACTAATTGCGCCAAATTGTTGAAAATTTACTAAATTCAGCAATTTGTCATCTAAAATGACGATATATTGGTAATTTAACTACAAGGGAATTTATGCGTATTGCTGGTATTTTGCTGTCGATGTTTGTTATCACCGCATGTGACATGTTGTTTCCTATGACAGCGGAAAAAATCTGTAAAGAACATACTGAATTTTGTGCCGATCTTAACCCTGACGGATGGTGCCTAGCCGAGAAGAGCCGTATCATTAAGCACAGATATGCTTACCTACAATCGCCCAGTGAGTTAATCGATTTTTACCTGCTTGAAGATTTCGAGAAATACAAAGTGTGTATCAATAAAGCTGCTCAAATAGAACATATTGTGCAGATAGAAAAGCAAACCAGACGCAGAGAAGCGGCTGTTAGCGCTGAAAGAGAATTAAACCGTTTGATACGTAAGACCGAACACTCTCACGAACCACATTTGCTCCTATATCATTGGTCTCGATTTGGTAAAAAAGAAGCGCTCAATGAATTTTTGCGACAAGAAAAGCAAGGTAAACTCAATACCCCTAGCCTACAACTTGGCCTAGCCTCTTACTATGTTAAATTTGATTTAGAAAAGGCTAAAAAAGCGCTATTTAAAGCGCTTTCCCTTTACAATCAAGAGGATGAAATCGATACTGAGATTTTTATTAGTCTTAGTACTATCAATTTAAAACAAGAAAACTACCCAGAAGCTTACGTTTGGGCGTTTGTCGCAAATGAGTTTAAGGTCGCGAACGTTAATCTAGTTAACATTAAGCAGACCCTACCTGCCACTAGTAATTTAAGAATATTAGAAGAACGAGCAGAGCAATTAGTTGATGATATTGGAGATAGAACGTTTTCTCATTAGAATAATGACAAATAGTCTTAATGCTTAAAAAATAACCAATAACTGAAAAAAACTTTCAGAAAAAAAAGTGTTTTTTTTCCGTTTTTTTCAGTTTTGCTGATAATTATCGACTGCTTAAACGCAAATTCTGACTATTTATCGTTTTCTTTAAATGCCAAGGAGACAGAATTAACACAATACCGCTGTCCTGTTGGTTGTGGTCCGTCATTAAAAACGTGCCCTAAATGCGCATCGCAGTGCTTACAAACAATTTCAATTCGCTGCATACCAAGACTGTTGTCTTGGTGGAATTCAACGTTATTGTCCGCACTTTGAGCAGAAAAAGAGGGCCAGCCGCAGCCCGCATCAAACTTATCAGTTGAATCAAATAATTTCTCACCGCAACATCGACATACATAATCGCCTAGGGCATCATTATTTAATAACTCACCAGTGAACGGTCTTTCTGTGCCTTTAAGACGCGCCACACGAAACTCTTCGTCGTTAAGTTTTTCCCGCCACTGCTGTTTAGATAACTTCATCGCGAAACCTCATATATTTGAATTCAATTATAAATATGGGGAGTAAGATCATATTTACTAGGTCAAAGCCTGTATATCCCACCTATTAAACTATACAAACAATCAACATCGTTTATCTATTTCAAGCAAGCATACTATGTACAGCACTGACAGGCATATAGATGGTGTCATCATCGAATGAATAATAGTGGAGTATGTCGGGCGGCCAACTTGATGCTGTCAAAAGGATAAACAGCATCAAGTCATGCAGTATCAATAACCTACTAGATGGCGTTAAACAAACAAATGCTATTACTGATCTGTTTGTAGCAATTATTTACAATCACATCAGGTTGCTCGCTTAAATCAGCATACTGAGTATCCAGTATTAGCTTCCAGCGCTGATTACCAAAATACGCTGGGCAATTGAACTTTACATCATGATCACTGGCATTGAACACCATTAACCAATGTTCTGTTGTCTCTCCAGTAGTGGACTCTTCGCCCCGCAACTCAAAAGCAAAACATTGATTATTTGGGTCATTCCAATCGTCTTCTAATTTTCGAGCGCCATCAGGTCGATACCAATAAATTTTGGCGACATTATGGGCTAAATCATAGTTATCATCTTGTAACTGCAAATGGTGCAACAAGACACTCTGTTGACGAATAGCGATAACATAGCGGCAAAAATCTAGGAATTTTTGACTTGTTTTGTTTAAATCCCAGTCTAACCAACTAATGGGGTTATCTTGACAGTAAGCGTTATTGTTACCTTGCTGAGTGCGACTTAACTCATCTCCCCCTAGTACGTGGGGAATCCCCTGCGATAATAACAAAGTGGTGAACAAATTTCGTTTTTGTCGTTCACGAATATCAATGATCGCGGGATCGTCAGTTGGTCCTTCGACACCATTATTAGACGATAAATTGTGACCATGTCCGTCACGATTTTGCTCGCCATTGGCTTCATTGTGTCGCTCTTGATAACTGACTAAGTCGTGTAGGGTAAAGCCATCATGATAAGTGATGTTATTTACCGAGGTTAAAATAGAACGTGTTTCTTTAGGAAATACATCTCTGGAGCCAAGTAAGCGAGTAGCAAAATCACTGGTTGTTCCCTTATCGCCGCGCCAGAATGCCCGCACGGTGTCGCGATATTTATCATTACATTCCAACCAATTCGATGGAAATTGCCCTAAACGATAACCGCCATTGCCGATATCCCAGGGTTCTGCAATAAGCTTACATCCCACAAGTACAGGATCTTGACGTATCGTTCTAAAAAAGCCTGACATTGTTGAAAACTCGTAAGGATCACGACCCAGACTAGCCGCTAGATCGAAACGAAAGCCATCAACCCCCATTTCCTGCACCCAATACCGTAATGCGTCCATGACCATTTTAAGTACATAAGGAAATGCCGTGTTGACGCTGTTACCACAGCCAGAATTATTAACGAATTTGTTATAATCAATTGTTCCGTATTCATTGCGTTCGAACAGATAAAAAGATGAATTATCTAATCCTTTAAACGACAAAGTTGGCCCATCTAATCCCCCTTCTGCAGTATGGTTGAACACCACATCTAAAATAACTTCAATCCCGGATTCGTGAAAAGCATCTACCATAGTTTTAAATTCACCGATGGCATCCTTCACGGCATATCTGGGCTCAGGGCTAAAATAATTAATAGGATTGTAGCCCCAATAATTGGTTAGACCTTTGTTAGTTATGTATGGCTCAGGCATAAATGCAGCTACAGGCATGAGTTGAACCGCACTGATACCCAAACTTTTTAGATGTTTAATCACTTCAGGCTGGCATAGCCCCAAAAAGGTACCTCGCAACTCGACGGGGACATTAGGGTGTTGTGCTGTCATACCTTTGACATGCGCTTCATAAAGCACAGTATGATCGAGGGGGGTATTAGGTTTGGGGGGGCGATCTTTGCTCAAAATATTGGTCACCACCACACTCTTGGCGATCATCTTTTGACTATCCCCTGCATACAACTTTGCATCCCAATGCATTGGTCGACTTAGGGATTTTGCATAAGGGTCAATGAGTAATTTTTCAGGGGTAAAATGAAACCCGGGGGTATCTTTACTTCCACCAGAAGTGCGATAACCATATAATTGCCCCGCTTGAATGCCTTCAATGTAGCAGTGCCATATTTTTCCCGTTTTAGCCGGCATTTCAATAATCGCAATTTGCTCTTCATCTTTACTGCTAAACAAACACAATTTTACGCTTTCAGCATTAGGACAATGCAATGCAAAATTACAGCCGTTTTCATCAAGTACAGCGCCTAAATAGGTGCTGGTTCCTGATTGAACCCGATAATTCACCCCTGTCATCGTTTACTTACCCTTATATAAAATAAATACCGTCGCCAACGGCGGTAATGAAACACTAATTGAATACTGTTGGTTGTGCCATGGCGTTTTCGTTGCCGTCATTTGAGCACTAAGATTAAGACCGCTTCCCCAATACTTTTTATCATCAGTGTTAAGCAAAACGGTATATTCGCCAAGTTCTTTTACGCCAAGACGAAAATTTGTTCGTGGTATCGGGGTGAAATTATTTAGAGCATAAATTTGCTGCTTACCACCTGCCGATTGACGCAACATGGCCAAGGTACTCTGCTCAGAATTTTCATGGTCAATCCATTCAAAGCCTGTGTAGTGGTGATCCAATTCATGTAACGCAGGGTAGTCAGCGTACATCTTATTCAAATCACGATACAATGACTGGATCCCTTTGTGCTTTTCGTAGCCAAGCAAATGCCAGTTAATCGAACTATCGTGATTCCACTCTTCAGCCTGTCCAATTTCATTCCCCATGAAATTCAGCTTTTTCCCTGGATGAGCGTACATAAATGCCGCATAACAGCGCAGATTTGCCGCTTGTTGCCATTCATCTCCTGGCATCTTACGTAATAAGGAACCTTTACCGTGGACGACCTCATCATGAGAAATAGGTAATACAAAACTCTCGTCGAATGCGTAAACCATACTGAAGGTGATCTCCCCATGATGGTAACGACGATAAGATGGATCTTTGGAAATATAATGCAGTGAATCATGCATCCAGCCCATATTCCATTTGAATCCAAACCCTAAGCCGCCTTCAAATACCGGTCGAGATACTTTAGCGAATGACGTAGACTCTTCTGCTATTGTCATGGCATTTGGATAATGGGAATAAACCTCTTTGTTCATCCATTGCAATAAACTAATGGCTTCATAGTTATGGTTACCGCCATCAACATTCGGTATCCAATCGCCTTCTTCTCTGGAGTAATCTAAATAAAGCATCGATGCGACGGCATCTACGCGCAGCCCATCAATATGGTACTTATCTAACCAGAATAATGCATTCGCAACCAAAAATTGACGTACGGTGTCTTTACCAAAATCATAAATACAAGAATTCCAATCAGGATGCCAACCTTTACGTGGGTCTTCATATTCATAAACATGTGTACCGTCAAACCGCGCTAAACCATGTCCATCTTCAGGGAAATGCGCTGGCACCCAATCGATGATCACGCCAATGCCATTCTGATGACATTGATCAACAAAATATTTAAAGTCATCAGGGCTGCCAAAGCGGCTTGTAGGGGCAAACAAACCAACAGGTTGATAACCCCAAGAGCCATCAAACGGAAATTCCGAAATAGGCAATAATTCGATATGGGTGTACCCCATATCCGTTACATACGGAATAAGTTGTTCGACTAATTCTTGATAACTCAAATATCTCGCTTCAGAGCTATCGCTAGGGCGCTTCCAAGAGCCCAAATGAACCTCATAGATACTCATAGCTTGTTTGTATTTATCGCCCTTTACTTGCTCTTGCCACTTGCTGTCATTCCATTGGTATTGTTTGTGATCAAACACCACGGAAGCATGAGAAGGGTATTGCTCAGCATAAAACCCAACCGGGTCAGCTTTATGGGGCAATTCGTTGCCTGCTCCATCTTTTATCTGATACTTGTATTTATCACCTGCTTTAACGCCCGGTACTACCAGTACCCAATAACCAAAATCGGTTTTTTGCATCGGTAAACGGGAACCATCCCAGTAATTAAAATCACCTACGATCGCCACCGAGCTAGCATTCGGAGCAAAAACGGCAAATCGAGTCGCGCTAATAGGATCCTTTAACCCCACATCTAAATCGATTAGTTGAGCGCCAAGCTGCTCGTATACATTTTTAGGCAAATGATCAACAAAATGTACCGCGTGGAATGCTTGGTCTTGGAATTGATAAGGATCGATGATGCGATACGAACCTTGGGGATTTTTCACTTCAAAGGCGTACACACTAGGTGGCTTACCATCAGTAAACTCAGCACTAAATAAATCACTTGTACCTTGCTTATTGAGCGTCCCAATCACACTCTGCGTAGCAAGGTCAACAACGTTGACTGCTGTGGCATTGGGTATCCAAGCGGAAATTGAAAAGGCCGTTTCAGATTTGGTTAATCCAAGATAAGAGAATGGAAAGGTACATTGTGCACGTTGTAGCTGTTTTTCTATTTGCATTGTGTCGCCTTGCAGTGTTGACGGTCTGACTGACAGACCGCCGGGATTGTTTATTGCTTGGCTTGACGTCTTGCCTCTGTCAAGCGTTGAGCTAATGCCTGTAGCTCAGGATTATTAAATATCACCTGTAAGCTCTGAGTCAACTTTCGTTGCCAGTTTGGGTACTCGTTAAACGTTCCCGGAATATTAACGGGTTTATCCATTTCTAACCAATCTTCCAACTGCAAACTTAGCAATGAGCTTGATCCTTTTGCCATATGGGTCTGCATACCAAAATTTAATTCTTTCGTCATGCCAACTTGATTCACATCTCGACTGATATTATTCGAAATCGAACCATGACCGTGAAGCGTATCTAAAATAGCTTGTTTGTTATCATGTCTGCTCTGATACAACTGTGCAAGGATCTCTTCTGTCGGATACAGGCCGAGTTCTCTGCCTAACTCTAAATCATCACAATGCCAAAAGCCCTTCAAAGTCGGCATATCGTGAGTTGTCAGTGTCGACATAGACTGTACGGGGTAATCACTTGGTGAATAAAACCCTCCGTCTTTAGCCTGTTCGAAAAAAAACACGCGATATGAATACACCCCATTATCAGCTAATTTATCACGAATTTCATCAGGTACCGTGCCTAAGTCCTCACCAATCACCATCGACTGATTACGATGACTTTCAAGAGCCAAGATGGCTAACAAATCATCTACCGGATAATAAACATACCCCCCCTGCTTAGCGCTATCGCCTTTGGGCACCCACCATAGACGCAGTAAGGCCATAACATGATCAATACGTAACGCACCCGTTGCATGCATATTCGCACTAAACAATTCAATGATCGGCTGATAAGCCTGCTCATAAAGTTTATGCGGATCCATTGGTGGCAAACCCCAACTCTGTCCTAGCGGGCCTAAAATATCTGGCGGAGCTCCAACACTTGCATCTGTGCAATATAAATCTTTATTACCCCAAATTTCGGCACTACCTTCGCTAACACCTACCGCTAAATCACGATAAAGACCAATCTGCATGTTATTATCTTGGGCAACATTATTCGCTTTCTCAAATTGCAGTGCTGCTTGCCACTGTAACCATTTGAAAAACTGCACTCGTACTGCATTTTCTTTAGCAAACAACTCAACCGCAGAAGCGTTAAAATCGGCATATTCTTCAGGAAAAACCGGCCACCCCCAAGACGCTTGCCCTTGGCTAGCAAGACTTTCTTGTAACGCATCGTACACAGCGATGGTATGCAAACTCTCACCACCTTGTTCAATGAAGGCGTTAAACGCATCGTTTTGAGCTGAGCTTTGTGAAAAATATTGCTTACGCTGCCAATCAAAAACTGCGCTTAATGCCCCAAGCTTCAACTTAACTACGCTAGGGTAATCCACTAAACTGGTGTCGCGCGCCTGTGTTAATGTATTTTGAAACGAAGGTTCATTGACCAAATCTTGGACGCTATTTTGCGCGTATCCATCCGTGGCTTTAACATCAATATAAATAAAGTTAAGCCAGCGACGAGAAGATGGCCCATAAGGGCTACAACTAGATGGATTAGCAGGGTATAGAGAATGAATTGGGTTTAAGCCAATAAAGTCCGCACCTGTTTTAGCCGCCTCTGCTGTTAAATAAGCAAGATCACTAAAATCGCCTACTCCCCAGTTATTGTCACTGCGCAAACAGTAAAGTTGAACGCTTAGACCCCATATCTTATTACCATCCAATAAGGTCTGCGGTTGATAACACGCTTTTGGTGCAACAATGATGCGCATTTCAGCTAAAGACTCACCATCAATAATCAGTGCTAGCGTGTGATAGCCCAAAGGTAATTCACGATTTATATGGATCAAATATTCATGAAATTCTATTTCATCAATATGATTAACATTAACTAACTCTCCGTCGATAGGTTCGAAGGCGTGTTCAACTTTCTCACCAGACTCCAACGTGATAGTCGCTATGTACTCATCAGTCACCAATTCAATAGGCAATCTAACGCAAAACGAAAACGCATCATTAAAACGCAGCACATGAACAGGGTTAAGCGGCGATAACCAATCTTTAATCATCTCTTGTTTAACTTGCTGTTCGAGGGAAGATTGGTTGTCTACTTGATACCCCATCACACTCAACAATTTTTTCTTAACTGAAGATTCGATTGTTGCAGGTTTCCCCCACGCATCGGTGAAATGAGATTCGATACCACGATGTTCAACGAGTTGGTCAATCAATGAAACTGTCATTAACGTTTAATTCCTATAGATGGGACTGATTTCAGCTTACTATTATTAGACAAATGTAGCGCTAGGCGAAGTTGAATACGTTTGCATTAAATGAAACTGTAACAAAATAACATTTTACAGTGATTATTTTGCCTTATTTAGCGATTTAGTCCATAATTTCGTAATTATATTTCACAATTCGCAATTGCGACCCGTCTAGAGGATGTATATATGACTATTAAAATTGGTATCAACGGTTTTGGCCGTATAGGTAGATTTGTTTTTCGTGCAGCGTGTGAGCGCAGTGATATCGAAGTAGTCGGTATCAACGATTTATTAGACGCAGAATATATGGCATATATGTTGAAATACGATTCAACGCATGGCCGATTCAACGGTACGGTTGAAGTAAAAGACGGTCATCTTGTCGTAAACGGTAAGACCATTCGCGTTAGCGCTGAACGCGATCCTGCGGATCTTGCATGGGGCGATGTTCAAGCCGAGGTAGTTGTTGAAGCAACAGGCCTATTCTTAACGGATGAGACTGCCCGTAAACATATCACTGCTGGTGCTAAGAAAGTCGTTCTTTCTGCTCCTTCAAAAGATGACACACCTATGTTTGTTATGGGGGTTAATGATAAAACATACGCTGGCCAAGAAGTGGTTTCGAATGCGTCATGTACCACAAACTGTTTAGCACCTCTTGCTAAAGTATTGAATGATAACTTTGGTATTGTTGATGGTTTAATGACCACTGTCCATGCAACTACAGCAACACAAAGAACGGTTGATGGTCCATCTCATAAAGACTGGCGTGGCGGACGTGGTGCTTCACAAAATATTATTCCTTCATCAACGGGGGCAGCTAAGGCAGTCGGAAAGGTTATTCCGGAACTGAACGGTAAATTAACAGGTATGGCATTCCGCGTACCGGTGGCTGACGTATCAGTTGTAGACTTGACCGTTAACCTTGCTAAGCCAGCGACTTACGCACAAATTTGTGCCGTTATGAAAGCTGCATCTGAAGGCGAGTTGAAAGGTATTATGGGCTATACAGATGACGCTGTTGTGTCTCAAGATTTTATCGGTGATACACGCACATCTATCTTTGATGCAACCGCAGGCATCGCGTTAACTGATACGTTCGTTAAATTAGTATCGTGGTACGACAACGAAATTGGTTACTCAAACAAAGTATTGGACTTGGTTGCTCACATTAGCAAATAAATCCATAAAGCTTTATTCCGAAAAGGCAGTCATCTACACTAGATAACTGCCTTTTTTTGATCTTAAGGACCCCTATGTTACTTTCACAAACTGCTTCTTTGATCCCCCAGGGCGATATTGAAATGCTCATTATCGATAATGACCACGCCCACGCGACCATTTCATTATTCGGTGGTCATATACTGAGCTTTATCCCCAAACACGATGGAGTTCAACGTTTGTGGTTAAGTAAAAATGCTCAGCTTGATGGCAAACACCCTATCCGTGGCGGTATTCCCATTTGCTGGCCTTGGTTTGGTCCTCATAAAACCCAAAGTGAATTAGGCTCTCATGGTTACGTACGTATCCAAGATTGGCACGTTACAGACTGTAATGAGAAAGATGGGAATACCATTGTTTGCTTAAAGCCAACTACCACAAAAGGCCAAGGGTTTGACGGCCAAACACACTTAAGCTTAATAATTACCGTTGGTCGTGAAATATGTATTCAATTGCTCACAGAAAATATCGGCGACCAACCTTTTACATATACCGGGGCTTTGCACAGTTATTTTCATGTTGATGATATTGATAAATGTAGACTTAATGGTTTGACAGGTCAGTACGAAGATAAGTTACAAGCTTACAAGCGCCTCGATTCCCCTACCCCGTATTCAATTTGTGGTGAGACTGACAGAGTACATTTAGTTACTCCAAGGGCATTAACGATAGAATGTAATGGTCACGCTACTCACATTCAATCAAGGGGTCATGACAGCATAGTGGTATGGAATCCATGGGCAGAAAAATCCCATAAAATGCAAGACATGGAAGATGACGGTTACCGCAAAATGCTCTGCGTTGAAACGGCTGTCACGCAAAATGAAACCGTTTTGCCCGGCCATAAACACATGCTTGAGCAAGTGATTAGTTAACGTAAACTTGCTACGAAGTCCCTCATTCAGTCCTGTTTATTGAGCACAAAAAAAGGAGCTTAAGCTCCTTTTTAAATCGTTTACGTAGATACTAACTTACGCTAGGTTATTGCAATAACCTAGCGGGTTAATTCTATTGTTACTGATTACCTTCAGCTGACGCTTCTGGTTTTTCTAGCAACTCTTTAATACTTAAACGTACACGGTTTTGGCGATCAATTTCCATGACTTTTACGTCAATGATTTGGCCTTCAGATAAATGATCAGACACTTTATTCACACGCTCATGAGCGATTTGTGAAATGTGTACTAGACCTTCTTTACCCGGTAGTATTTCAACGAATGCACCAAAATCAACAATACGTGTCACTTTACCTTGGTAAGTTTTACCTGCTTCAACATCAGCCGTTACTTGCTCAATTTTGCTGATCGCAATATCGGCTTTAGCACGCTCGGTAGCGAAGATTTTGATCGTACCATCATCTTCGATTTCGATGTTTGTATCAGACGCTTCAGTAATAGAACGGATCATAGCTCCGCCTTTACCGATAACTTCACGAATTTTATCTTGGTCGATTTTGAGTGTGTAAATACGCGGCGCGAATTCAGACATTTCATCACGGTGACCAGAAATCGCTTCGTCCATTACACCCAAAATATGCAAACGTGCTTCTTTTGCCTGTTTCAAGGCAACTTGCATGATTTCTTGAGTGATACCTTCGATTTTGATATCCATTTGAAGAGCAGTAATACCATTAGTGGTACCCGCTACTTTAAAGTCCATGTCACCTAAGTGATCTTCATCACCTAAAATATCAGAAAGAACAACGAAGTTTTCATCGTTTTTCACAAGGCCCATGGCGATACCAGCTACCGATGCTTTAATCGGAACACCTGCATCCATTAATGCCAAAGACGTACCACAAACAGACGCCATTGAAGACGAACCATTCGACTCAGTGATTTCAGATACAACACGCACTACGTATGGGAATTCTTTCTCAGACGGCATAACCGCTTGAATACCACGTTTAGCTAGGCGGCCATGGCCGATTTCACGACGTTTAGGTGAACCTACAAAACCTGTCTCGCCTACACAGTAAGGAGGGAAGTTATAATGCAACATGAAGCGGCTATCGACTTTACCGTTCAAGCCATCAATCATCTGTGCATCACGCTCAGTACCGAGTGTTGCAGCAACGATTGCTTGTGTTTCACCACGAGTGAACAAAGCAGAACCATGAGTACGTGGTAAAATGCCAGTTGCAACATCAAGTGCACGGATCATCGCAGGATCACGACCATCGATACGCGGCTGTCCTGCTAGAATGCGTGAACGTACTACGTCACTTTCAAGCTCATGCAATAACTCAGATACTTCTTTGGCGTCTTGCTCAGCGTCCGCTTCAACGATCGCAGCAACTGTTTTTTCAGTTAATGCAGCGATAGCGTCTTTACGTGCCATCTTATCAGAGATTTGATAAGCCTCTGTCATTTGTGCTTCAGCTAGCACTTTGATTTTATCTTTCAAAGTAACGTTCGCAGGCTCAGCAACCCAGTTCCACTTAGGCGTGTTGACTTCAGCAGCAAATTCGCTCACTGCATTAACAACAGTTTGCATTTGCTCGTGACCGAACATAACAGCACCTAACATCACGTCTTCAGACAAGATATCAGCTTCAGACTCAACCATTAATACCGCACCTTTGGTACCGGCAACGACTAAGTCTAACTGGCTGTTTTCTAATTCAGATGTACGTGTGTTTAATACGTATTGACCATCGGTATAACCTACTCGTGCTGCGCCAACAGGACCATTAAATGGCATACCTGAAATAGCAAGTGCAGCAGAAGTACCGATAAGTGAAATAACATCAGTTGGAATTTCGGGGTTAGCTGAAACAACAGTGATAATAATTTGAACTTCATTCATGAACCCATCAGGGAACAATGGACGAATTGGACGATCGATCAAACGAGACGTTAAGGTTTCGTATTCAGAAGGACGACCTTCACGCTTGAAGAATCCACCAGGGATTTTACCAGCAGCATAGGTTCTTTCTTGATAGTTAACCGTTAGCGGGAAGAAGTCTTGACCTGGCTTGGCGTCTTTTTTACCAACAACAGAAACCAATACTGATGTGTCGTCCATGCTTGCCATAACAGCAGCAGTTGCTTGACGAGCGATTACGCCCGTTTCTAACGTTACAGTATGCTGACCATACTGAAATGATTTAGTAATAGGAGTCATTTTTTTCCTTTAAATTTTAACTAATGCTTTCTATATCGCTTTTAATTGCGGCGCATAGTATAGCGGTATGGCGTGTCTAAAAATAGCAGCTGGAGGGAAATAACCTAGAAAAACGTACTTTTAATTGTGCTTGGATGTGTATCGAGTCACCGCATGCCATTTCTGTGAAAGTTTTATGTGCAAATAATTCTTTGAAGCGTCAATAAGTCAAACTAAAAAGCATTCTAATTAAAATGAGGGGATACGAAAGAGATCTAATATCTGACCTCTTTCGCGTCTTATGCTTTCATTTTCTAAACGGTTCAAACACGCTAGTGACTACTCCCCATCGGGCTGCACACTATGGTCATGAATTCGTCCTGAATACACAAAATGTGCTAACCAACGACTGAATTTTATATTTTGTGCACTGCGCTCATCGTAAAAAGGATGAGGAATGTCATCCGTTGCAAAATCATCTGTGAGTATAGTGTGTACGTTACCTTCTCCGATATAATATTGGTAATTGTGTGTTGTCTCAGACAAATATTCAAATGATGCTGTCATGCGCGCATTCCACTCAGCAAAATACAAGTAATCTGGGGCACCTAATTCCCAAGTGAATGGATTAAAATTGCCTAAGTCATTTTGATCCATCACCTTAAAGAACAGCACTTGTACGAAATCTAGTTCAGTAGAATACTGCGCAAAGCGGTTTCTTGGATAGTGCTGTGAAAGTCGTTCAAATAAATCTATATTGAGTCCTGAGGCGCTAAATGTACTTAGGTCATTAGCGAAAATCGGCGCCAATGTTTCTTGCAAATTCCATTTGCTCTGTGAACTAAATACCTCATTTACGAAGCCTTCGGTAACAACCGATGCAGAAGCATCCGCGAACAAAGCCACTTTTGTTTTAGGAAATGCAGCTTGAATATAAGGGAAGTTCAAGGTGGCGCCATAACCACCAGCACTAGAACCTGCGACAAGTAACTTTTTAATTTTCTTTTTACGACCAGAAAAATGATTTTTCATCCATTCACGCACAGCCATAGCATTGTCATAACCATGATGTTTGACCGCGACAGGGGCTCCAGCAAACCCAGTAATACTACCGTCTACGTCCTGGTAAGTAACCTCGTTCGAGCCAGCATGGAGATCCCCAGTGCAATAAGGGATAAAGACCTTACTCCAATTTTTGAATGGATTTTTGCGGTTTTCGTCATCAAAGACACCACCTGCATCAATAGGAGAATTTTCCTCTAATACCGATGGATTATATGTGGGCCGATTTCCTTCAACACTGGCAAGTGCAAGTGATGCAACACACGTTGCATCATTCCAGCAAGAACCACCGCCATTGAAATAGACCAGTACATTTTTACTTTTACCTTCTTTAAAATAAAATCTAAAAGAATTGTCCAGCGGTGATCCGTCAATAGGGCTTGGGAGTGAATCAAAAGCACAGGCTGGCGCAATTGTCTTAGAAACCCCTTCGTCGTCTATAATCTCCATTTGCGGGGCGATAGAAATAGTTTGCCATTCGTTATTCTTGTGGTTTTGATGCCCGTGTTTGGCCATGATGGGTAAGGAACTGATTAGCAGAATACCGCCAATTAGATATTTTATTTTCATAATATTCACTCCATGAGTTTTATTTTAAGGTGCTGACTGAACTGGCAAAGCAATAGGTTAGGTAAGTACTCAATAGATTTGCAAGGCGTACAACATTAATACCCCGCAACATCACGACAAAGCAATACTTAACGCCTCAGATACAAAAGACTGTTTTTTTTACCCTTACTAAACGCAATAAATTATAAACAGGTTTACATTAAGAGGATATAACTTAATTACCTAGCAGACATGATTATTCGAGAAAATTATGAATGAATTCAAAACAATAGGTATTAACCTTTGGTATATAATTGGCGCTGAATCGATGCCACAAACGTCATTTTAAGCGTTTTATTTCTTTCCTTTTAAAACGACAAAAATAAAATCAAAACCTACAAAAAAAGAATGGGTAATTGATAAAAAAAATAACCTACTAAGCAAAAGAATAAACTCACTGGCATAGCAGGTAGAATTAGATTTTATTCTTAATGTTCAATAGACAGTATGGCGTCATTTAACGCCACCGTAATTAGCGCTTCGTAAACAATAAAACCATCAAAATGGACATGGCGCTTCTACTTGCATCGCCTCTTTAGTATGGGGATGTACAAACTTTATTTGCTGGGCATGTAGCATTAAGCGCGACGCTAAATGCTCACTTTCATTACTACCGTATAAATCACAACCTAGAATAGGATGCCCCATGGCTAAGCTGTGTATGCGCAACTGATGAGTGCGGCCGGTCTCAGGCGTAAACACCACCCTACTTCGTGGTGGATTGTCTAGATAATCCACCACTTGATACTGACTGATTGCTTCTTTACCTGTTCCCCAGCAAATTTTTTGACGAGGGAAATTAGGTGGATCCCTTGCTATGGGCACAGAGACCCTGCCCTGTGCATTTTCAATATGCCCTAACAAAATACTGATATAACGCTTTTCGACACTGCGTTGCTGAAACTGCTTAGTCAGGCAAGCATTACTGGCTTTATCAAGTGCCAATAGCAACACGCCCGATGTACCAAAATCTAGTCGATGGGCCATTAAGGCAGAGGGAAACTGCTGAACAAGTCGATAATGTACCGAATCTTTATTTAACGGATTCTTGCCCGACAAACTTAATAAGCCGCTCGGTTTATCAACGGCTAACAGATAATCGTCTTGATACAATATTGTTATCGACTCTTTACAAGGCGGAGCAATAAACGTATCAATGATTTGGGTCATAACGATTTCTCGCTCTTTTGCCCAAAGTCTATAGGGTCAGGGTTATTAGCGTCTTGGGAGCCAGTGAGTAGGCTATTTTCACTTTGATCTTCATCAATGTCTTGTAATAAGCGCGCATCTAGCTTTTTATTTGACTGAACCCCAAGCTCTCTAAATTGTTCAGCTTGGCGAATAAGGTTTCCCTTGCCCGTTGTCAATTTATTCATTGCAGCATCATAACTGCGCTGGGTAGATTCCATAGACTTACCGACCTTTTCCATATCATTCACAAAGCCATGAAACTTGTCGTAAAGTTTGCCCGCGTTAGCCGCTATTTTTTGTGCATTTTGATTCTGATATTCGTACTGCCAAATATTATTAATAGTTCGCAATGCCACCAATAAATTTGTTGGGCTAACCAGCATAATATTGTGATCAAATGCCAGTTTAATTAGTTCTGGTGCGTGTTCCGCCGCCAATAAAAACGCTGGCTCAATAGGGATAAACATCAACACATAGTCAAGGGTACGCAGTCCCTTTAGATCTTGATAATCTTTACTACCGAGCTCTTTAATGTGATTACGTAAAGATGCGACATGTTGATTTAAATATACAACTCTTGATTCTTCATGCTCTTCATTAAAATAACGTTCATAAGCCGCTAACGAAACTTTAGAGTCGATAACGACGTCTTTGTCATTGGGTAAGTGCACGACGACATCGGGTTGATAGCGTTTGCCACTGTCATTTTTAAGCGCAACTTGGGTATTGAATTCATGCCCTTCACGCAAACCAGACTCTTTCAATACTCGCTCAAGTACCACCTCGCCCCAATTTCCTTGCTGTTTGTTGTCACCTTTGAGGGCTTTCGTTAATGCTGCTGCATCATGCGTGATCTGCTGATTAAGCTCTTTTAGGCCTAGAATTTCAGTTTTCAACGAAGCGCGTTCTTGTCCTTCACGCACATATTGCTCACTTACTTGTCTCTTAAAGCCCTCAATCTGGTCTTTTAACGGATTTAGCAGCGCATCAAGTCCTGCTTTACTAGACTGCTGAAACGACGTGTTTTTTTGTTCAAAAATTTTATTTGCTAAATTTTCAAACTGTTGCTGTAAACGTTGCTCTGATGATTCCAGTAAAGCGAGTTTTTCGTTATTTGAAATTTTTTCTTGCTCAAACCGCGCTGTTTTCTCGGCTAGTTCTTCACGTAACTCACCAGCATGTTGTTGAATTTGCTGATAATGACCTTGCCAACGTTTACTGTCTTGCTCTAACGTCGGCACTCGTGCCACTTGTTGCGTGAGTTGTCCGAGCCTATTTTGTAAACTTGCCTGGTGCTCTTGTGCGGTTCTGTTTTCACTAAGAGATTCTTGCAGCGCAGCTTTTAAGTCAAATATTTGTTGTTGAGTATAGGCTTGGGACTGCTGAAAATTATATTCAAGTTGAGTCTTAAGCTCTGCGCGCCTGCGGGCTGAAAAAAAAGAATTCACTAGCCATCCTAAAAGCAAGCCAGTCGTCACTGCAGCCCCTAATAAAATGAGTAGATTAGGATCGTCAAAAAAGGGCAGTTCAAGAAAATTCATAGGGTGGTAATAATCCTTAAAAATAACAGTTAATCAAACAGTAATAGCAAAAAAGGAAGGACACTCAGCAATGGTGGATTAGCGTAGCTGAATACCCCCTTGGCAAACACCATAAAAAAAGGCGCCATCAATACGGCGCCTTTTTGCTAGTATCTGTTTTGATACTAGCCCTTTGCGTAAGCCTCTTGAATTTTAACTTTCCAAATTGCTGGGCCCGTTTCATGAGCATTTGCCCCGGTACTGTCTACCGCAACAGTGACCGGCATATCTTGTACATCGAACTCGTAAATCGCTTCCATACCTAAATCTTCAAATGCCACGACGCGTGACTTTTTAATCGCTTTTGAGACTAAATATGCCGCACCGCCTACCGCCATTAGGTACACGGCTTTGTGCTTAGCAATACTGCTTACGGTAGCAGGACCGCGCTCAGCTTTACCGATCATACCAATAAGACCCGTTTGATCTAACATCATGTCGGTAAATTTATCCATGCGGGTAGCGGTAGTAGGACCTGCAGGGCCAACCACTTCATCACCCACTGCATCAACAGGCCCCACGTAATAAATGAATCGATTGGTTAAATCAACACCCTCTGGCAAGCCTTCACCATTGTCGAGCATAGTTTGAATACGTTTATGAGCAGCGTCGCGTCCCGTTAACATTTTACCGGACAACAAGACGGTTTCGCCCACTTTCCATTCTTGAATATCTTCTTTAGTGACATTATCCAAATTTACTCGGCGGGTATCTTTACTCACTTCCCAAGTAACTTCTGGCCAATCACTTAAGTCTGGCGGAGTAAACTCTGCAGGTCCCGAACCGTCCAAATGAAAATGTGCATGGCGGGTTGCCGCGCAGTTAGGGATCATCGTCACAGGTAGTGATGCAGCGTGCGTAGGTAACGATTTTATTTTAACGTCAACAACTGTCGTTAAACCGCCCAGTCCTTGCGCGCCTATGCCTAAATCGTTTACTTTTTTAAATATCTCAAGTCGTAATTTTTCTTCCGTGGTTTGTGCACCACGTTCCATGAGTTCTTGAATATCGACAGGATCCATCAAGCTTTCTTTAGCCAGTACCGCTGATTTTTCTGCAGTACCGCCAATACCTATCCCTAGCATTCCAGGAGGACACCAACCCGCCCCCATGGTAGGTAATGTCTTAACAACCCAATCAGCGATGCTGTCATTAGGATTTAACATAACCATTTTAGATTTATTTTCTGAACCACCACCTTTAGCGGCAATCATTATCTCAATACCTTCACCTGGTACTGTATCAATGTGGACAACAGCTGGGGTGTTATCTTTAGTATTTTTACGGGCGCCAGCAGGGTCAGATACGATTGAAGCACGTAAGGGGTTCTCTTTATTGTTGTATGCACGGCGAGTTCCTTCATCAACCATTTGTTGAACGGTCAAATCGGTTTTATCCCATTGTACGGCCATACCAATTTTAACAAAGCACGTCACGATGCCGGTATCCTGACATAAAGGACGTTTACCTTCAGCCGACATACGGGAGTTGATTAAAATTTGTGCCATAGCATCTTTTGCTGCCTGACTTTCTTCCTTATTGTAGGCCTTTTCGACTGCCTTAATATAATCCAATGGATGGTAATAGGAGATAAACTGCAAAGAATCTTCAATGCTATCGATAAAATCCTGTTGACGGATAACAGCCATAAATGCCTCTTGTTTGATATGTCACAAAAATTCGACAATGTGATGCCAAAGATATCGACAATTGTCGTTCGTTAGTGGCGCTTATGATAACCTGTCAAACAACTTTGCTCCACGACAAATCGCCTAATACACCTTGCAATGAGACGTATTGGCGCAAATTAAATAGCGAAATAAAGCGTTACACAATGGAAAACCTTGAATTGCCAACTTTAACCATCACTCCATTTAACATGCCCAAGCACTGTGCCATGAGTTATTTGTTCGCGCATTATGCCCATCAAAACTGGGCTATGTTATTGGACTCAGCCAATAGCAGCCATGTAGATGGGCGATTCGATATCATGGTCGCAGACCCTATAGCGACCTTGGTGACCGTTGGTAGGCAAACTAAAATCAGTTTCCTCAACGCCCCTGAAAACGATTACCTTAGTGCAGCCAACCCAATTGAATTAATTCAGTCGGTAATCGATTCATGTTTTGTTGGTAAGCAATCAATCGTTGAGGCTCAGTCACTGCCTTTTAAAGCGGGGGCATTGGGGTATTTTGGATATGATTTAGGTCGTCGCTTTGAAACTCTTCCTAATATTGCACACAACCCATATTCTGCGCCCGATATGGCGGTGGGTATTTATAATTGGGCAGTCATAAAAGATAACGAAGTTGACCAGTTTTACTTGTGTCATTTGCCAATTGAACAAGGCGATACTGTCCCAAGTATCAGTGCGCTACAAAATATAGTAAATTTATCAGTCCACGCTACCAGCCATCAAAGCGAACCTTTTACCCTTAATAGTCAATGGCAATCCAATATGGATAAAAGCGCCTATATTAATAAAATTGGTAAAATTCATGATTACTTGCATGCTGGTGACTGCTATCAGGTCAATTTAGCACAACGCTTTAATGCCTCTTATAGAGGAGACGAATACCAAGCCTATTTGCGTTTAAGGAATGCTAATCAAGCGCCATTTTCTGCATTCATCCGCATTCCAGATTCAGTCATTATTAGTATTTCTCCCGAACGTTTTTTATCGGTAGATAAAAATGGCAAAGTACAAAGCAAGCCGATAAAAGGGACCCGACCTCGTTCAACCAATAATGAAATCGACCTGAAAAATAGTCAGCAACTGAAACAATCAGCCAAAGATCAGGCTGAAAATTTAATGATTGTGGATTTGCTGCGTAATGATTTGAGTAAAACCTGTGAACCCATGTCGGTGGCGGTCCCTGCGTTATTTGAGATTGAAAGCTTTGCCGCCGTGCATCACCTTGTATCGACCGTGACGGGGCAACTCGCATCTAACATTTCTGCACTTTCATTATTGCAAGGTGCGTTTCCTGGTGGCTCGATCACCGGCGCACCAAAAATTCGCGCGATGGAAATAATAGAAGAGCTTGAACCTGACAGACGTAATATATATTGCGGTAGCATTGGTTACGTAGGTGTCGACGGCGATATGGATAGTAATATTTGCATACGTACGCTGCTGTTAGAAAACTCAAATCTTTACTGCTGGGCTGGGGGTGGTATTGTGTTAGATTCAACGGCACTAGAAGAATATCAAGAAAGCCTCGACAAAGTGTGTAAAATATTGCCCGTGCTATTAAAAGAGAATATGTAAACGCATGACTAAAAATGAATTTCTCTCACGTTTTCATCATGCTCGCACCATCCCGATCGAGCCTGACTACCCTCTACATAGTGCTGGAAAGCCAGCTGCGGTGCTAATGCCTATGATAGAAAGGCGTGGGCAACTCAGTATGTTATTTACCCTGCGCTCTAGGCATTTAAAACACCATGCAGGTCAAGTCAGTTTCCCTGGCGGTAAGCAGGAACCAAGTGATAATAATTTACTCAGTACAGCCCTTAGGGAGACCCATGAAGAAATTGGTGTTCACCCGCAATGCATTGAAGTAATTGGCAATCTTCCGCTTTATCGCACGGTAAGTCGCTATGAGGTTGTACCTTATGTAGGTTTTGTGCAAATGCCACTCGAACTAACCCTCGACACCAACGAAGTTGAATCCGTATTTGAAGTACCCCTTAACTTTTTGCTCGATAAAAATAATCATTTTATTCACTGGGTGACGCGTAAGAATGCTCAACAACATCCGGTGTACTTTATAAAATGGCATGATCAGGTGATCTGGGGAGCGACGGCAGCCTTTGTGCGTGTTTTGTCTAATCATATCGCATCTGATGCTTATTCTAGCGAGAACACTATTTTTTGAACACAAACCTAGTCACGTCAGTATCATATTTTCATCGCAACAGAATGTTTACATTACTCAATGAAAATATATCTAAAGTGTACGTTGTTCATCCCGCTACAAACCTGCACAATTGTGCTCCTCATTATTTAATAGGTTATGCGTTTTTATGATCAGTGTTTTTGATATGTTCAGTGTTGGCATCGGCCCTTCAAGCTCTCATACAGTGGGCCCAATGAGAGCGGCAAAAGAATTTAGTCAGCAATTAAGAAACCTGAGCTTATTTGAAAAGACGGATGAAGTTCGCGCGGAATTATTTGGCAGCCTAGGGCAAACAGGCAAAGGCCATGGTACGGGTAAAGCCGTCATATTGGGCTTATTGGGTCATGCACCTGAAACCATTGATGCCGGGGCCGTCGACGATATGTTAGTCGCGGTGGAGCAAAGTCAAAAGCTACTTTTAGACCAAACTATTCCCGTTCGCTTCGCGGCTAAAAATGCCATTGTATTCCATCGACGCAAAACGCTTCCTCATCACGCTAACGGTATGACAATTCATGCTCTGCACAAGGGCGATATCATTGCCTCACAATCTTACTATTCTATTGGTGGTGGCTTTATCATCCGTGCAGAAGATTTTTTAGAGCAGAAAACGGCGGCACTTACCTTGGTCGAAAAACCTGTACCCTTCGCTTTTTCAAGTGCCGAAGAGCTGGTACGTTTGTGTAAAGAAAATGGCTTTTCAATTAGTTCGTTGATGTATAAAAACGAGCAAGTTTTTCAATCAAAGAATGAGATTACCGCCAAGCTTTGGCATATATGGCAAGTCATGCATGAGTGCATACAAACAGGCATTAAAACCGAGGGGATCTTACCAGGCGGTTTAAAAGTGACTCGACGCGCACCGGGATTACACCGTCGCCTACAAAGTGAGAAAAATGCCGATCCGATGGTAGCTATGGATTGGGTTAATCTTTTTGCACTGGCGGTTAACGAAGAAAATGCTGCAGGCGGACGCGTAGTAACTGCACCAACCAACGGAGCAGCTGGCATTTTGCCCGCTGTGTTGGGCTATTTTGATAAGTTCGTGCGCCCAGTAGATGAAGATATCGTCAGTCGCTATCTTCTCACCGCAGCAGCCATCGGAATTTTGTATAAAAAGAACGCGTCAATATCCGGTGCCGAAGTTGGCTGTCAAGGTGAAGTCGGCGTGGCGTGCTCTATGGCGGCTGGGGCATTAACCGAAATTATCGGCGGTTCAGTGGACGCAGTAGAAAACGCCGCAGAAATAGGTATGGAACATAATCTTGGCTTAACGTGCGATCCGGTAGGAGGTTTGGTGCAAGTGCCTTGCATTGAGCGCAATGCAATGGGCGCGATAAAAGCAATTAACGCATCACGATTGGCGCTTCGTGGAAGCGGACAACATAAAGTGTCCCTCGATAAAGTCATTAAAACCATGTGGGACACAGGTAATGATATGAAATCAAAATACAAAGAAACGGCTCGAGGGGGCCTAGCAGTTAATATTATCGAGTGTTAACCTAGTTTCGAGTCAATAAAAGGACCTGCACATAAAAAAGAGGCAATACGTTGCCTCTTTTTTATGTTTTATTGACGATTTATACCCGATAACAATATATCAACTGCAGCCTATCCCTGTTATTACTTAACGGGTAATGTCAGGCCTTTAAACATACGCTCAACTTCGTCATTGTTTTTCTGCATCATGGCTTTCTCAACCACGCTTTTGGTTAAATGGGGGGCAAAACGCTCAATGAAATCGTACATATAACTGCGTAAGAAGGAGCCTTTGCGGAAACCGATTTTGGTGGTGCTATATTCGAATAAATGGCTGGCATCTATTTTAACCAAATCACTGTCGAGCTTATCATCTACCGCCATTGACGCAATAACGCCGATACCCACGCCAAGGCGCACGTAAGTTTTTATCACATCAGCATCAGTCGCGGTAAAAACGATTTTAGGATCTAATTCTGCACGGCTAAAGGCTTGGTCTAACTCTGAACGACCCGTAAAACCAAATACATAAGTAACCAATGGATACTGTGCAATATCTTCAATTGTGATAGAAGTATTCTTTGCCAGCGGGTGATCACGGTTGACGATAATACTACGATTCCAATGGTAACAAGGCAAAAATACCAAGTCATTATACAAATGCAATGCTTCAGTAGCGATAGCAAAATCAGCCTCGCCTTTTGCGGCTAAGTCACTGATTTGTGAGGGTGTACCTTGATGCATATGCAATGACACTCGAGGATATTTATTCATAAACCCCTTGATTACATCGGGCAATGCATAACGAGCCTGAGTATGGGTTGTAGCAATATTTAGCTTACCTTGATCAGGCAAGGTATGTTCTCTGGATACCGCTTTGATACTTTCAACCTTGGCCAAAATTTCCCGTGAAATATTAATTACATCCTGCCCAGCATCGGTTACATGCGTAAGGTGCTTACCGCTACGGCCAAAAATTTGTACTCCTAGCTCATCTTCTAACATACGTACTTGTTTACTAATGCCCGGCTGAGAGGTGAACAAACTTTCGGCCGTAGCCGACACATTAAGATTATTGTTGAGCACCTCAACGATGTAACGGAGCTGTTGTAATTTCATGGCTATGCCTTGATAGTTATATTCAGAGTTATATATATATTAATTTCTTATATACCTAGTGGCCAATTAATTCCATTAAATTTTCGAAAAATGCCAAAAAACTTCTGTATGGTAAGTCACTAAATCATTGTAAATTAAAGAATACTCGATTTTTATGCTAGTGTATTCAAGTCATTTGCAAACCCAAGGTCAAGTATGAACAACAACGGACAGATTGATTTTGCCACAGTATTAGCATCAGCGGTGCACGACATGAAAAATTCTTTGTGCTTATTGATTCAATCCATCGAAGAACTTGGGCATACCCTTAATGATCGAGACATAGAGGTTGGTGAACACTTCGCATCTGCACACTATGAAGCGGCACGTCTAAACACTGGTTTAGTGCAACTATTGTCATTATATCGTGCTGGCATGAATAATATGCCGTTAAGCATAGACGAACATTATGTCGAAGATGTAGTTGAGGAAATTCTCGCCGCCAATGAAAGCTATATAAATCATAAAAAAATCACCCTAAACGTTGAGCAAGAGCCTGAATTAATGGGATACTTCGACTCAGATTTAGTTGGCTTGTTGTTAAATGATGTGTTGATTAATTCCATGCGTTACTCCAACAAGCATATTTTGCTCAGGGTATTCCAGAACGATCAGTATCTAATATTTGAAGTACAAGACGATGGGCCAGGTTATCCTCAGAGTATGCTTGAAGCAAACACGGCGACCATGCATGATTTCGATCTAAGTCAGGGTAGAACAGGCCTTGGCTTATTTTTTGCTAGGTTAATAGCACAAGCCCACAAAGCGCACGATAGCGTTGGTTCTATATCGCTCGCCAATGGTGGCAATTTAGGCGGCAGCGTATTTACCTTAAAAATACCTGTTTAAAAATTTTATATTCAGGCAAGCGGTGAGAATAGAGTAATAAATGGTTTTCCCAATAATAATTGTGCTTATAGTGTCGTTGATTGTCATGGCGATCATCGTTAATGCCGTGCAGCAGCACCGTAATAAGGTCGAGGCCGAAAAGCGTGTAGAAGTCGCTAAACAGAAAAACGTAATTGATGAAACAGAAGAAATCTTGCTTGCGGCAGAACACATTCCCGTTAGTCAGCAACTCAAATTCATTTTACAACAACGAATACTCAACGCCTTAAAAATTATCGGCCAAGTTAATCCTGGGGTAATGGACATTCGTAGCCGGATAGCAAACTCGACAGGTAAACTCAAAACCTTAGCAGAGAATAAAGAATCAACCTTTCCTGACACGTTCACATTACCTTCTAATGACAAACAGGTGGTGCAGTATATAAAATGTGTAAAAAAGATGCGTGGGCTGGTGCGCTCAGAATACACCAAGGGGCGAGTAGATAGCAGCGCTTTCATGCATGAAGATAAATATTTGGAGCGCTTACAACTGCGTGCGAACGTTGAAACACTTATGCGCCGAGCAGATACATCCATGCAGGCTCAACAATTAGGTTCGGCTCGTCAATGTATTGAAAAAGCCATTACCGCCCTTGATAGTCAGTCCCAGCCTGACGATTACATTATACAAAGAAAATTGGAACTTGAAGGACAACTCAAAAAGATCCAAGATAATCTGCGCAGTGCAAATACAGAAGATGTACTGAAGCGTAAAGAATCTGAACGCAATGAATTAGATGAATTATTTTCTGAGAAGAAAAAGTGGTAACAAGCCACACCACTTAATTATTCTATTACAAGAACGAGCACCTGCTACGAACTTAAGATTTCGGCATATTTTGACTGACCCAATCCCATAATGCTTGGGCTGAAACTGACATATTACTCTGCTCTTTCTTAAGCATTCCTACCCGTTTTCTCAATCCTTCTCCCTTTATCGGTAGACAAACTAATCCTAATCTTTGCATTTGCTGCTGACATAACCCTGGTACAATCGACACACCCAACCCATGCTCTACAAATTGCCCTAACGTTGCCAATTGCGATGCTTCAGCTACCATACTCAGTTTTACATCTAATGTTTCATAGTGACTATCCACCCATCGACGGATAGCGGAACCGCGATTCATCGCAATAAACGGATATTTTGCAAGTTGCGCCCAGCTCAGCTGAGTACATTTAGTTAATGGGTGGCTTTGGGGTACAACTGCGATAAATTTATCAGTGAACATGGGAAAAAACGTTAACCCATCTAATTGCTCAGTTTCAAATGTAAAACCCAGCGCTACCCTTTCGTCAGAGACCGCTTTAATAACCTGTTCCATTACAATGTCAGAAACACTCACCTTTACATTGGGAAAGTGCGATTGGAATTGCAATAATATTGATGGCAAATGTCCAACTGCAAAGGACGGCATCGCAGCTATGGATAATTTACCCCGCCCCATTGAAAACACTTGTTGTAAATCACTAAACGCATCTTGCCAGTCGTTGACTAAACGTATCGCCGTCGGTAAAAAATCTAGACCTTCTGGGCTCAGCTGCACCTTACGCGTCGTGCGAGAAAATAACGAGCCTCCCACCTGTTCTTCCATCTTCTTAATAGCACTTGATAAAGCAGGCTGCGATAGAAACATTTTTTGCGCCGCTTCAGCAAATGTATTCGACTGAGCCACTAGCACAAATGCCTGGAGCTGACGGTATGACACATTCATTATCTATTCCTTCCAGTCATTAATAAATTTTATTTATTAATAAGCATATTAATTCAACTTTACTATCAAAAGATAGTCTCTATATTGATGTTAAATATACGTAAACGAGGAATAAACATGGCAGGGTTTGATAAAGTTGTAACCAGCTACGCAGAAGCGATGGCAGGCTTAGAAGACAACATGACCGTTATTGCTGGCGGGTTTGGTTTATGCGGGATCCCTGAAGGGCTTATTGGACAGATTAAAAGAATGGGCACCAAGGGCCTCACTATCGTTTCTAATAACTGTGGTGTAGATGGATTTGGCTTAGGATTACTTTTAGAAGACAAACAAGTGAAGAAGATGATTTCTTCTTACGTCGGTGAAAATGCGTTATTTGAACGCCAGTTATTAGATGGTGAACTGGAAGTAGAATTAACCCCTCAGGGCACACTTGCAGAGAAAATGCGTGCAGGCGGTGCAGGTATTCCGGCCTTCTATACCGCAACGGGCTTCGGCACCCCTGTCGGAGAAGGCAAAGAGGTCAGAGAGTTCAATGGTCGGCCCTACATAATGGAAGAGTCTATTACTGGTGACTTCGCTATTGTAAAAGCGTGGAAAGCAGATCGTTACGGTAACTGCATTTATCGTCATACGGCGCAAAATTTCAACCCAATGGCTGCTACGGCTGGCAAGGTCACAGTACTTGAAGTCGAAGAGCTCGTCGAACCAGGCGAACTTGAACCCAGTCAAATTCACACGCCAGGTATTTATATCAATCGAGTGATTGTTGGCAAATTTGAGAAACGCATTGAACGTAGAGTATTAGCAAAAACAGCTAACGAGCAAGGGTAATAGGAGATCATCATGGCACTATCTAGAGACCAAATCGCGATGCGTGTGGCGCAAGAATTTCACGACGGTGATTACATCAACCTAGGAATAGGTATTCCTACCCTTGCAGCAAATTTTGTTCCAGCAGGCATGCAAGTCATGTTGCAATCTGAAAATGGTTTGTTGGGCATGGGTCCTTATCCTACAGAAGAAAACGTTGATGCTGATATGATCAATGCCGGTAAAGAAACCGTTACTGCTGGTGTGGGCGCATCAATTTTCAGTTCAGCTGAGAGTTTTGCGATGATCCGTGGTGGTCATGTTGACGTGACCGTGCTTGGCGCATTTGAAGTCGACGTTACAGGAAGTATTGCGTCATGGATGATACCCGGTAAATTGATTAAAGGAATGGGAGGCGCCATGGATCTTGTCGCTGGGGCAAAGAATATTATCGTTACCATGACCCACGCAGATAAACATGGTAATTCAAAACTACTTGAAGCGTGTACCCTACCATTGACGGGGGTTAATTGTATTAACCGTATCATTACTGATCTAGCGGTTATCGAGGTTAAGGACGGCGCATTTCATTTATTAGAGCGAGCACCAGGGGTGAGTATTGATGAAATTAAAAATAAAACAGCGGGTAAACTGATTTTCGCTGCTGATGTACCAGAAATGCAGGTGTAATATTGTCACTTGAAAGCGAAAACTAAAATAAAAACTCCATAATTAGCGCGGCGATTGTATAATGCGCTCAATTACATCTTAGAGTACTTATTTTTTGCAATTTAGCGATTTACCATTAGACCACCGCTTAGGTAAAGCCTTAGAAATAAAAGGCTTTGCTCAAGCGACCGAAATTCAAGCGCAAGCCATCCCTTATGCCCTTATGGGTAAGGATTTGATTGCCTCGTCGAAAACAGGCTCAGGTAAAACCTTAGCCTTTTTGTTACCTGCGGTACAAAGGGTGCTAACCAAGCAACCTCTTAGCCGAAAAGATCCACGAGTGCTCATTCTCGCACCGACTCGGGAACTGGCGAAACAGGTCTTTTTACAACTTAAGTGGTTGATCTCTAAACACCAATTGAAAGCAGCATTAATTCTTGGAGGCGAAAACTTTAATGATCAAGTTAAAGCTTTACGCCATCACCCGCAATTTGTTGTCGGCACCGCCGGTCGCATAGCCGATCACCTAACCGGTAAGTCTCTATATTTAAACGGTTTGGAAATGCTTATCTTAGATGAAGCAGATCGCATGCTTGATTTAGGTTTTTCCGCTCAGCTAAAACAAATTAATGCCGCTGCGGATCATCGTAAACGTCAATCGATGATGTTCTCAGCCACTTTAGATAATGCTGCATTACATTACCTCACCCAATCTATGCTCAAAGCACCGCAACGTATTAGTATCGGTGTATCAGGCGCTGAACATAAAGACATTCAACAACGTTTTTTATTAGCTGACAACGTGACACATAAAGAACGATTGTTAACACATATGATCAACGAGAAAGATCATCGTCAAGTCATTGTTTTTACCGCAACCAGAGCCGATACAGAGCGCTTGTCGAATCTGCTAAAAGAGCAAGGGTTATACAGCATTGCCTTAAGCGGTGATTTAACCCAAGGTCAGCGTAATAATATAATGAGCGAATTTGGCCGCGGTCAACAACATATTCTTGTGACCACTGACATAGCGTCACGGGGACTCGACTTACTCAATGTATCGTTGGTAGTAAACTTCGACTTACCTAAGTTAGCCGATGAATACGTGCACCGTGTAGGTCGTACCGGGCGTGCTGGTAACAAAGGTGAAGCAGTGTCTTTTGTTGGTCCAAAAGACTGGGCGAGCTATTTGTCGATTAAAGACTTTTTGCAGCAAGAGGTCAGCTTCAGTGAAGTTGAAGGTTTGACCGCCAAATTCAAAGGCTTACGTCCACCGAAAAAAGCAAAATCAGTTGCTGAAAAGTCATCAAATAAAGATGCGAGTGCGCGAGCGAAATCTGCTGGGGGGGCAAGTAATCAAGGACCTGAGCGGGTAAAACCTATGCAAGGTACGGAAGTAGGCGATCGCCCCATGAAGCGTAAACCTCGTCAAGTAATTGAAGACAACGACGAATAGGTCTGCTGTCACGTTGCGCGGCTATCGTCTATTTCTTTCAGCGTTAGCCGCCGGCAGATAAATAACAGGTTTAACGCTGGGCAATACTCATTGCTCAGCGTTAAACAGGTAAATAGTTATCGCTACCTCCAGTATTCAAAAAATTCGCTAGCATCTCGAGCGGTTTTTGGTGAGAGATCTGTAGCTGGCGTTCCAAGATATAAAAATCCTACAATTTCGTCTTGCTCCGCACAGCCTAAGGCAGCTTTTACATAAGCGTTTTGAGCATAACTCCCGGTCCGCCAAATTCCGTTAAACCCTTGCGCGACCGCTGCCATTTGCATCGCGTGCACTGCGCATGAGGCAGAAGCAACCTGTTCTACCCAGGGCACTTTTTGATGCTCCACATACTTAGTAATTGCCACAATAACCATAGGGGCGCGCTTAGGCAACTCTGGTGCTCGCGCTATTTCTTTCTCAGTCATGTCCGCAGCAATCGCAGCTTGTTCAAATATATCGCCTAACTTGGCTAACCCCTCTTTCTCACAAATGATAAAACGCCAAGGCGATAAACATGCATGATCAGGCGCTCGTAGTGCGGCTTGCATTATATTATTTAATTCGTCACCTGCCGGTGCAGGCGCTTGTAGTCTGGGATGAGAACTGCGATTCAGCAGTAAATCTAAGGCATCCATGGAATAAAAAGACCTCAAAGAAGAATAGAATTTAGATTATTATTATGGCGACTATCGAAAGCCGGGGCAATAAAAAAAGGCGCAGAATACGCCTTGCTTTATAAAGAATTTATATTTAGTTCGGCATAAATTTTCTACGTAAAAAATAGTCGACACTCGTAAATTTACCGCCGCCGGTGAAAAACAATGACAACAGCATAAAGAAATACGTCATCGCAAATTCAATACCGTTGTTGAGAACCACGAACTTACCACTTGAGGTTAACCAGTCATAATTTCCGTGTTCTTGCAGCAAATTTTTCGCTGCAGCTAGCTTATCTGGAGCACTCATCACATTCTCGTTCAGCATAATGGTACCGTCTGATAACCAGCTAGATGCATCTGCTATAGCCGGCCAGCCGTTTGGCCAATGTACTGAGAATGCGGCGATTAGCATTGTAACCATTAATGGAATTGATGCCCAGCGCGTCGCTAAGCCAAGCAAAATAAATACACCACCTAGCAATTCAGCAGCAATAGCCAGAGATGCCAATAAGGCGGGAGCAGGTAAACCTAACCCATAGTCAGCATTCGCAAACCAATCCACTGTATTTTCAAAACTGCCTAACTTTGTCCAACCAGCTTGAATCATAATGGGCGCTAAGTATAAACGAAGAAGTAAAGGTGCGACGCCCTTAAAGACTGCGGTTTTCTCTAACGTGCGCTGTGCACGAACTGCTAAATTGACCATACTCATATTGTTTCCGTTAAAAACTGTTATTCAATAGATAGCAGATAATCGAAAAAACTTTCATCAATAAACGAACATAAATGCCTAATTGATATAAATTAGCGTAAATAAGGTCTTAAGATCTGACTTAAGGACCTCTCATATTTCATTTTAGGCAAAACGATGGACAGAACATATTTATTCGATTGGGGAGATACATTAATGGTCGACTTCCCAGGATCACGCGGAAAGATGTATCAATGGGAAACAGTAAAATGCGTTGAGGGAGCAAAAGCAACCTTATGTTTTTTAGCCCGCGCTCATAAAATTTATATAGCCACTAGCGCGGTGGATTCTTGCGAAGCAGATATTGCAAAGGCATTCAAACGAGTTGGCCTATCTGAGTATATTTCAGGATATTTTTGTTACGGGAATATCGGGATATATAAAGGGTCTGTGAATTTTTATTGGGCGATTCAACAGCGCTTAAAAATACCGCTAAATAAAATCGTTATGGTGGGTGATAACTTCGAAAAAGACATTCGCCCTGCCCTAGCGTCAGGAATGAACGCCATATGGTACAACCCTGACAATGCGCCACAAACAGCAATTATTCCAACGCTAATTGAGGGGCAGTCATCCAGTGAAATTCACACCCTACAAGCGTTGCAGGTTTAAACATCACTCTAGGTAGCGTCTTTACTAAAATCTTTGCCTAGAAGTTAGGCACGCCGCTGTGAAATTTAAAATCATCATCGGGAAATGTAATCAACTCAGCTTCCATTTCACCAAAATAAGCAATACGTTCCGTAATATCACCTTTGGCAATATCCTGAGCTAATCTGAGGTAGTCGAGACGAAGCATTGTACGGCAATGCAACCATGAAATACCGAAAGATAAAGTTTGTCCATCTGTGGACCAACATACATTAATGTTCGTTGGTACAGTGCAAATATAATATTTTAGTTACCACAATACCGTTCCAAAATGTTTGCAATTTCACTGCAAAAACATACAAACGTATACTTCGGCATATTTTACTAGATGATGATTTAGATTAAATTTAGTAATAATGTTGCTACACGGATGTACAAATTGTATCCCCCACTTACCGACACTCTCTTTTAAAGCAAAAATCACGGAAACATTATGTTGAAACGTTTAAACCTATCTAAATTAGCCCTTGCCTGTTCCATTGTTCTTCTGACAGGTTGTGGCGGCGGGAGCAGTGACAACTCAAGCACTAACACTCCAGATACATCAGGTGGTGTTGATAACTCTGCTGGCGTTGATGATTCTACAGATGTTGATGACTCTACAGATGTTGATGATTCTACAGATGTTGATGATTCTACAGATGTTGATGATTCTACAGATGTTGATGATGATGCAGGGGCTGAAACTCCCCCCCCAACAGATTTCACTGTGAATTATGAGCAGGGTACATTGACTATCCCTGATAATTCATCAAAAGACGTTTTTATTACCTTTGATGGCGCAGTAGGCAATGTTTCCCTATCGACCTTGACATCATGGACAAATTCAGACTCTTTCGACTATACATTTGAGAATTTAACTTCAGAAGGCGTCACAATATCAATGGTCGTAGGGAACGAAGATAACCCAAAGAGTGGCTCAATTGATTTGTCATATATAGATGGTGACAATCGAGAAGTGTTTGTGTCTATAGAATACAACATTGAGAACACCTCTGGCGTGTCAATCCTTGCCAATTACAATACTGCCATTCAGTCAATTACGGAGTTTTTGGATCTAACCCCAGAAAGGGAGTTGTATAAGCGAGTTCGACAAGTCGCTCTTATGATGGGTGCCGATGTTTCATTAGAAGATGATGAAATTAACAGTGTGATATCAAATGATGTAATAAGTAATTTAGAAACAATTAAACTTTACTCGTTTGATAATGTGTCGGCATATTCGGTAGGGATAATGAGTGAGTCAAAATTAAAAGAAGAAACGGACGCATTACTTACTCAGTTGAGCAATTATGCCGCCCCCATCAATAATATCATTACGAGCGTGATCTCCTTAACTGGTGGGGCTGTACCGTCTGTTGAATTAGGGACGGTTTACATAGATGCGCAAAGTAACACCGTATCTCAACTTGTAGGCAATGAATCCCTTGGGAGCTACGACTCTGGTACATGGGCATTTTCCAACACATATCAATTCTTGTCAGTGGTAGCTAACCCTGAACTAGAAACTTGTTCAGCGGAATAACGGAACATTATAATGAAAAATACTTTTATAACTACTGTAGCACTTAGCGCCCTAGCGGCAATTTCTTCACCGGCATTAGCGACCGATACTGTTCGACTGGTGGTTACACCTAAGCACACCTCAGCAAAAGGCTTTGTTAGTCAAGCATCTGTGTCTCAAGGGGGCTGTGTATCCACGCCTAGAGGTACTGCTGATTGGTGTATTGGAAGCTCTAACTCAAGCAACTCGATTAGAGTGCAAGCTACATCAGTGTCAGGTGCTGAAAAATCAATTGTCAATTTGGAAAGTCATGGTTATAGCGCAGAGGAAGTTGCGAAATTACTAAGTGATGATGGTCGCTTTGGGACGGTGGAAGCAGATGTTCGCGTATCGACTGCTGGGTCCCCCCAAGTAAAATCACAAAGTTTGGCTGATGGTGCGCCAAACGACCCAGGTTTCGAAATTTATCAAGAGGATTATCTTGGCGCTAGGGATAAATATAGTGCTGGCATGAATGTTGTACCTGAGTGGAAAACTCACAACGGATTTAGAGATGGCGAAACGGTAGACGTGGTTGTTATGGATTCATCCTTCTTCATAAATGATGATGTTCCTTATTACAGCGGTGCTAGTTTTGTAACAACGGGCGATGAGGTCAGTAAAGATGATTTCGCCCCTGCGCAATCAGCTCTTGATGCCGGGGAAGGGGTATGCAACGGTCATGGTTTGGGCGTAGCATCGACTATTTCAGCGCTGACAGATAACGGCATTGGGTCAGCGGGGATTATCGATAACGCACGCATACATGTTGCTAGAGTTATGAATTGCGGCGATGGGTATCTTTCTGATACTGCCAGAGCGATGGACTGGTTGGCAGGTGATGAAATAGAAGGCGTAACCCCTTACCAAGGCGGTGTTGGGGTTGTTAATATGAGTCTTGCAGGGGAATCTGAAACGTGCCCATTTTATATGCAAGAATCCATAGATAAGTTGAAAGCTTTAGGTTGGACCTTAGTTGCGGCAGCAGGGAATGTCACTGATGACTCGAATAATTACGCCCCGGGGAATTGCGAAGGTGTAATAAACGTTGGGTCTGTTGACCTCGATGGGACTTTAACTTATTTTTCTAATACGGGAACGAGTATTGACCTAATGGCAGCAGGCGTGAACATCGCAGCCGCTTGCTCTGCAAGTACGGAAAGTAACTCAGAGTGCTACTGGGACGGTACGTCTTTCTCTTCACCTCTAGTAGCTGGTTTATTTGCCGCAGCGAAGAGTGTTACAGGTGCAGACAGTGAGATACTAGAAACTGCTTTTAAGACTACAGCTTATGGTAATACAGTGACAGGCTGTGTTGATGGGCATTGTGGCAGCGGTATTCCAGATTTGACAGCTGCAATATCGTTTGCTCAAAAATCGATGAGCGGGGAACTAAACACAATATCTTTTGCTCTAGGTGAAAATGACAATTGTGAGCAAAGCTGGTTCATAGATAACTTTGGTGGCAGCATCCCAATGTGCTCGCTTTATAAAGTCACATTTTTTTCAGGGAACATTTCGGAAGGTACGCATTACGAACTGGTTAGTGTAGATGCTTCGCAAACTTTTGAAACAGGAAGCATTGATGTTCAAGGGGTGTTTACCAAAGCCGAAATGTACCTACCTGCGATTGACGTGGTAAACAACAAGTATGGCGTGAGAGTATGTGACGCATCAGGGTGTGACGATGAAATCTTTGATATGAATGTATCAGGTGCTCAAGAAGAGGATCGCCCAGCGGCATGTAAAGAGTAATGTTTCGAATAAGCCGATAGTTTACTTCCTTTAGGAATTTATAAATGAAAAAACAAAATATAATTTTCACTGCAGGTCTTTTATTGCTGATTGCAGCTTGCGCGGCGAGTACTATTTCACCTGAAAACAGCCACGAAAAATTTAAAATCGATGTAAGAGAAAACCGAAGTGAGTTTATTGAAAACCTTCGTAAATGTAAGATTGAAAGCGATAAGGAAGGGTGTACTGAATACCTCAAACGTACGAAATCACTAATGAAAGAATTTAGTGAGAGTAAAAAAATTAACGAGCGCAGACTAGCAAGGACCATTAAGTTTATACTTTCTGCTTCGCCTGAAAGGCTGCGCAATGATGTAATTGTAACAGATTATTAAGCCAAGACGTAGAGTTCGAAAACTATTTCTAGAAGAGATTTGGATTTATTCGTGCTCACTTCGGGAGGCATACTTTTTAGGAGCCGTAATGTCTGATTATTCAACAGACTGCGCTAAAAGCTCCTTTTTATAAACAGTTTTCGCAGAATAACTAGGGGCGTACATGGTTAAATATTTACTTCACAAACAAGTAAACCTGAGAGAAACTTAAAACCCTCATATTGAGGAAAAAACTGACTTCAATTTTTAAATATATAGTGCCGAGCGACTTACATAAAGATCACTGGCTGTTAATCAAACTTTTAATCACATCACTTTTTGGTTTGGAAAATCGTTCAAATTATTCTACACGAGGCTCAACTAAAAAATTTTGGTCTTCAGCTTCATCGCCAGTCGCCAGTAACTTTGCATCTCATTTATTTCTGACTATTAAATTAACATTGCGTGACAAATATGACACTGGTTTATTAGACAGCGCTCATAATAGGAAGCCCACTGTGAAATTTGAAATCCTCGTCAGATGACGAAATCAAATCTGCTTCTACTTCACCGAAATATGCAACGCGTTGTGATATATCTTTGCCTGCAATATCTGTTGCAAGCGTAAGGTAGTCTTGATAATGCCGAGCTTCTGAGCGCAAAAGGGATATATAAAAATCCCCTAAAGGCTTATCTAAAAACGGGGCTATTTTGGCGAAACGTTCACAGGAGCGCGCTTCGATATATGCTCCGCAAATTAACTTGTCGATTAAAGCGTCAGGTTCATGGGTTTTAACGTGCTTTAAAAGACCCTTGGCGTAGCGGCTTGATTCAATTTTGTCATACTCAACACCATAGTCATTCATCATCTCTAGAACTTGATAAAAATGATGCAGTTCTTCACGAATAAGCATGACCATTTTATCGACTAACTCTTGCCCATAACGACTGCCTGATTTAACCAGCATGGATTTGTTCAACTTAAACTTTTCAAGCTCACGCCAATTACCAATTTGACGATAGGTGAAATCTTCATATGGCTTTAACCAATCAAGAAGTGCTTTCGCACTATCCGCATCTACGGCATAGCGACGTATTAGGAACATTGCGCTTTGTGCTGCCTTTAATTCACAAATTAGATGATCTGTTAACAGTACCGCTAAATTCTCTTTTTTGACCGCTTCCGCTACCCACGCATCTGGGGTTTCGCAGTTTAAAAACCCTTGAATGGGTGCTAATAAGTTTTCCAAATTAACATTAACCTTCTGATGAATCGACAAGCTTAAATTTAAATAAAAGGCCAAGAACACACACCCTTAAAATCAGCGCTGTATTATATCATAGGCTTGCCTGAGTTCAGGCAGCAGTATGTGTAATTTTATAATATGCCGACTTGGGCAAAAATAACGAACGCTTATCTGTCGAAAATTCAGAACTTAAAAGTACCACGACTGAAGCCTCTGCTAGAAAGCTTCAGTGTGCAGGATTTGCCAAGCAGGGAAAGGTATCGGGCTCACTACTTACTGACACTAATAGAGCGTCTGAATAACATTAAGCTTGCGCCAAAGAATACTGTACCCAAGCCCAAAATAGTCAGCATTTGAGGCCAAACAATACTGATATTCGCCCCTCTAAAAACAACTGCCTGTGCAAATGCCATGTAATGACGAGACGGTAACAACCAGGTTATCGGTTGAATAATTTCAGGCTGGCTTTCGATAGGTGTCAGGCCGCCAGAAAGCAACATGATTGGAACAATAACCATTAATAATAACAGTGCGAACTGTGCCATAGAGCGGGCAACTGTGCCTAAAAATATACCAATGGCGGCTGCCGCGAGTAAATAGAGCGCGGTACCACCAAAGAGCAACATGCGGGAGCCCGCAATGGGTACATCCAATATTCCTTCTACCATAAAGAAGGTAGACAACACGAACGAAACCAGAATAATCAATCCATTTGCCCATACTTTTGACATAACAATTTGAAAGGACGTTAATGGCATAACAAGCAAATGCTCAATCGTGCCATGCTCTCGTTCACGCAACAATGCTGCGCCAGTCAATATGATCGTTAACATTGAAATTTGGTTAAGCAATGAGTTGAACGCCCCAAACCACATGCCGGTCCCATTGGGATTAAAAGCACGCCTTTGCACTAATACAACGGGATAAACTGTCTCTTCATCCGAGCGATTAATATAGTGATTAACTTCATCAGTCACTATATTTTGAATGTAGGCATTGCCTAAACTCGCCTGAATAACCGCTGTCGCGTCTATACTAATTTGTATGCTGGGCTGATCGCCATTGCGTACATCACGCTCAAAGTTGGGAGGAATACCAATCACAAACATAAAACGATCGTGATCCATTGCTTCATCAACTTCACGTGCCGAAATGACTTCTGGCACTTTAAAATACGGCGGAAAAAGCGCATTCGCTATTGCCCGCGACAACGCAGAGTGATCTTCATCAACAATAGCCACCGACGCATTATTAACAGACTCACTTGTGGCCGTTGCTTCAGCGTATATAGCCACACTAAATGAATAGGCTATCAGTAAAACCAAAATGAAATCACCCAAGACGCTGCGTAACTCTTTTCTACCCAACCAATAAATATTAACCCAGGATCTCATCACTTATTTTTCCTGCTTCTTTAAAAACAGCGCGGTAATAATAATAAAAATTGGCCCAAAAAGCGCGAGAACATAGATATCTGGCATAAGATCAAAAAGACCCAAACCCTTGGTAAATGCCGCGACACTTAGGTGCATATAATAAGTTGCGGGCCACATGGTGCCAATCAAGAAACCTCCCCCTTCTAGAGTAGACGTTGGCTGGATCATGCCTGAAAACATAACCGTGGGTAAAAGAGCAAAAACTGAGGTGGCGAATACGGCAGCAACTTGCGACTTGGTAAGAGTAGATATCAATAAGCCAAACCCTGTAGCGGCAAAAACATAAAAGAATGCCCCTAACGTTAAGCCTATAAAGCTACCCTTTAACGGCACCTGCAACAAAAACACGACCAACAAGGTTAAGGTAACGAAATTAATCATTCCAATCGCGATATATGGCAACTGCTTACCCAGTAAGAACTCGATTCTCGTCGTTGGCGTAACAAAGAAGTTGGTAATAGTGCCAATTTCCTTTTCACGAGCCATACTCACTGCCATCAAAATTGCCGGAAACAACAACAGCAACATAGCGGGCGTTTTAGGCCCAATAGAATAAATTGTTTCAAAAGAAGGGTTATAACGATATCTAGGCTCTATATTGACGTTAGCAGCAGCACTAGCGTCTATGCCAACATCAGTAGCCAATTGAATTATATAGGAAAGATGCACTCCAGAAACATAGCCAGCGATAGTGCTCGCCCGAGTCGTGTTTGCGCCATCAATCCAGGCTGAAACGGATGGCGTCTCACCCTTTTTCAAGTCACGACCAAAACCCGAGGGAATTTCAAGTGCCAAGGTAATTTCATTAGACTGCATTCTACGCTCTAATTCTGCTTCGCTGTGTATTTCTGGCCGTTCAATAAAATAGTGGGAGCCTTGAAATTGACTTAAATACTCGCGACTTTGTGGCGTTTGATCATTGTCAAATGCGGCATAACTTAAGTCCTCAACATCAAGAGATATACCATATGCGACAACGATCAGCAGAAGTGCACTGCCTATAAATGCGAATGTCAGACGCACTGGATCGCGCATCACCTCTTTTATTTCTCTATAACTATAAGCAAAAAGTCTTTTAAAACTAAAGTGACTTGGATTAGCTTTATCGCCCTTAGTCTTGTTCGGATCACCTGCCCCGCTAATCTCGCTCACAATCAGCTCATCGCTGTCGGAAGTCTTCTCTTGTGTCTCATCGGGGTTATCGCCAATAGCGTCTTTTAAATAGCTAATAAAAGCCTCTTCAAGAGAAGATGCGCCTTTGGCTTCAACTAAATGTTGTGGCTCATCATATACCAATACCTTACCGGCATGCATAAGTGAAATACGATCGCAGCGCATCGCTTCGTTCATAAAATGTGTGGAAATAAAGATAGTGACTTTGTCTTTGCGGGACAGCTCTACAAGAAGTCTCCAAAAGACGTCTCTAGCGACAGGATCGACCCCAGAGGTGGGCTCATCTAAAATAAGCATTTCAGGTTCATGGATCACCGCAACAGCCAGCGATAAGCGCTGGCGGATCCCAAGTGGAAGCGCTTCTGCTTTGGTATGCATTTGCTGCTTTAAACCAAAACGCTCAACGAGTGTATGAATTCTTTGCTCGGTTTTTTCAGGTGTCAAATGAAACAATCGCGCGTGGAGTAGCAGGTTGGCTTCTACGGTTAACTCCCCATAGAGCGAAAACGCTTGAGACATAAAGCCAACCCTAGTCCGTGTTTGCAAATCATTAGCATCCACGGGCTTACCAAATAGAAACGCTTCCCCACTAGATAGCGGCAAAAGCCCTGTGAGCATTTTCATAGTTGTGGTTTTACCACAACCATTCGAGCCTAAAAAGCCGAAAATTTCACCTGCTTTTATTTCAAAACTAACGTCGCTTACGGCCGTGAAATCACCAAAACGTCGCGTGATCCCTTTGGCGACAATGGCGGGTTCTCCCTGATTGTCTTCCAAGGCTGGGATCACTAATTTAGTGCCATTTCCACGCTTTTCAGCTGGCAATAACGCAACAAATGCACTTTCAAGATCTTCAGTCTGGGTTTTACTTTTTAATTCTTTAGGGGTACCAGAAGCCAGCACATTTCCCGCATCCATTGCCACTAACCAATCAAATCCTTCGGCTTCGTCCATATACGCGGTTGATACAATGACGCTCATAACCGGGCGTTCAGAGCGAATTTTAGCAATCAAATCCCAAAACTGTCTGCGTGATAATGGGTCAACACCTGTGGTCGGCTCATCTAAAATAAGTAGGTCTGGATCATGAATAAGTGAGCAGCAAAGCCCAAGCTTTTGCTTCATCCCCCCAGACAACTTACCAGCAGGACGGTTTAAGAACGGCCCTAACCCAGTCGCTTTAGTTAATTTGGCAATCCGAGTTCTTCGTTCTGATGAATTTTGCCCAAACAACTTAGCAAAAAAATCGAGGTTTTCTTGCACACTAAGATCTGAATATAAATTTTTTCCCAACCCTTGGGGTAAGTAGGCAATTCGGGGACCAACCATATTACGGTGAGACGCCTTAGCCATATCCCCACCAAAAACCTGTAAGGACCCTTCTTGAAGTTTTCTGGCACCTGAAATTAGCCCCAATAATGTTGATTTACCCACTCCATCAGGTCCAAGCAACCCGATCATCATACCTGTCGGGATGTCTAGTGTGACATCATCAACAGCCAATACATTATTGTAACGATGAGTAATGCCCTTGAGACTAGCGAGCAAAGGTGCTTCTTCGGCCATTCCCATTAGCGCTCACTATCAGTTTCAAGCTTATAATTGGCTGGTAATTTTTTAAGAAAGTCAGGCCATTCTGCTGCAGGTTCTCCGTCAATTGCTGAGAGCCGAATATACGCCACTCCTCTTACACCTGTTTTCACCTTATCAATATGTTGTAACACTAGTTCTTGAGGAATACGTACTTTAACGCGAAACATAAGCTTTTCACGTTCGGTAGCAGTTTCAACCTGCTTTGGCGTATATTGCGACTCAGGCGAAACAAAACTCACTTTTGCCGGTATGGCAACGTCAAGTACATCCAATTTCACTCGAGCTTGAGCCCCAATTTCAATACGGTGGGCTTGTTCTGTCGGTAGAAATATTTCCATGTAAACGTCAGATAAGTCAATTAAGGTCAGCACTTTTCCGCCACTTCCTAAAACTTCACCCGGCTCGGCCAAACGATACAATACACGTCCAATTGTCGGGGCAAAGAGCGTAGCATCGTCTATCTGGGTTTGAACTTCTTCGACCACCGCTTTGGCAGCATCTACACTGCGTAAGCGCGATATTTTTAATGCTTCAGCCGCGTCTACGTTAGCATTTGCAACCGTCACCGTGCTCGCTCGGGTGTCATAAGTTTCTTTACTGATATTATTTTGCTTAATCAACTCTTTCGCCCGCGCAAGTTCTTGTTCAGCAAGTAATTTTTCAGCTTTAGCTTGGGCTATACCAGCATTTGCAGACGCAACTTGACTTTGCGCACTTGCTACATCAGCTTCATACCGAAGCAACTGTGCATGTAGTTGATTAGTATCAATTTTAGCTAGTTTTTGTTGGGCTTCTACCAAGTCACCTTCGAGGGCATAAACCCCCTCCACTCGACCGGCAATTTTAGTCGATATATCAACTTGAACAGCTTCAACTCGACCATTCCCGGATGCAAAGCCAGCATCTATTTCTGGCGCTTGAAAATATTGCCATGCAAACCAACCCACGGCGATTACCAGTAAAATCATTATCAGTGTAAGTATCTTTTTCAAGCTGCCATCCATTGTTTACATTTTCATTGTACGTGCTATTTACTCTACTTTAAGTTAATTACAAATTCACTTAATGACGTGAGTCAATTAATTGTAATGTCGTGACATAAAAAACTAAATTTACTTCAATAGTGACATTTCTATTTTTTTCGATAGTAAAACTAAGCCGTTAGCAACAAAATCCATATCTAACCCGAAATAAGCTTTATCTACGATTGTACGTGACTCTAATACTAAGGTAGAGAGCGAAAATTGTTGACGAACTAACCAACCTACAACAGAATGAGTGTTAATTAGTTGTAAATTCATTGTTAAAACAAACAGCGAGTAACGATATGATCCTGAACCATCTATGGGGTTTATACGCCCACCCGAAAGAAGAATGGCAAAGTATTGACAGTCGACATGAAACCTATTTTTATAGCTTAAGCCACATTGCGCTTATTTCCCTTATTCCAGCCATTATGACTTATTACTCCACAGCATATCTTGGTTGGAGTATAGGGGTGGGAGATATTATCAAGCTTACAAAGGAAAGCGCCGCAATAATGAGTATCGGCACTTATCTTGGTCTTGTGGTTGGCGTGCTAGCCCTGTCGGTGTTAGTCCATGAATTAGCCAAAGCGTTCGATTCGACACCTACTTATACACAATCTTTAGAGTTAGCGGCCTATACTGCTACACCGTTATTCATGGTGGGGTTTGCTGCTTTTTATCCAGTTCTGTGGTTTGTGATGCTTGTTGGTTTAATAGGTTTAACTTATTCGGTGTATTTGCTTTACACAGGCACCCCAATCCTGATGCACATCCCTGAAGAAAAAGGCTTTATCTATGCCAGTTCAGTGGTGACCTCTGGTTTGGTTTTGCTGACTATTTTGATGGCCGCTTCGGTTATTTTGTGGAGTATGGGCATGGGTCCAGTATTTACCGGATGACAGTTTAAAGCGTAAAGTGGTTACTTTACGCTATTAACAGATACGAAAAAGCGCTGAAAATAAAGTGCCTCTCAAAAATTGGAATATCCAACTATTAGAGGCTCTTTAAAATTAGCGCTTTTTTTACAGTTCAATTATTTTTGTACAAGAGCAATGTCAAATTACCAAGGAAGTTATTTTTTCCTGCTTCGTTAAAACGCTAATCTTGTTCCATATTGTGCATTTCAAGGTTGCTTAATTCGGTCTGAATCCCAGCATTTTTTGCACCTTCATTACGCAGTGTATCAATTCGCTCTAAATAACTTTGATCAACATCGCCGGTTATATAATTACCGTCAAATACCGATGTTTCAAATCGACCAATTGATGGATTAAGCTCTTTCACGGCATCAATCAAGTCACTGATATCTTGAAAAATAAGACCATCGGCGCGAATTAAATCACTGATTTCTTCAATTTCACGCCCGTAAGCAATAAGTTCATTAACCGACGGCATATCAATACCGTATACATTAGGAAAGCGAATTTCAGGTGCCGCAGAGGCAAAGTAGACTTTCTTAGCTCCTGATTCACGAGCCATATCAATGATTTGCTCAGACGTTGTACCCCGTACAATAGAATCATCCACTAATAAAACGTTCTTACCTGCAAACTCTGAACGAATAGCGTTTAATTTACGGCGTACCGATTTACGACGCATCGTTTGACCAGGCATGATAAAAGTCCGACCGATATATCGATTCTTCACAAAACCTTGTCTATAGGGCAAGTTAAGCTCAAGAGAAATCTGTAATGCGACATCTGTTGATGTTTCAGGAATAGGTATAACCACATCAATATCTAAATCCGCCCACTCGCGGGCTATTTTTTGGCCTAATTTACGACCCATATTGACGCGAGAAGCATAGACAGAAATACCATCGATAAATGAATCTGGACGTGCAAAGTATACGAATTCGAAAATACACGGGGCATTAATCGCTCCGTGGGCACATTGTTGAGTGTACAGCTCACCATTTTCGGTAACATATATGGCTTCGCCTGGTGCTACATCACGAATAAAGGTGAACCCAACTGCATCAAGGGCGACGCTTTCTGAGGCAACCATATACTCATCACCAAATTCTGTTTTACGCTTACCCAACGCCAATGGACGAATGCCGAACGGGTCCCGAAAGGCCAGCATACCATTACCAATGATCGCAGCGACCACAGCATAAGCGCCACGTATCTTATTATGAACAGTTGTAACAGCAGTAAATACTTCTTCAGGTGTCAGCGTTAAACCTTTACAGTTATTTAACTCATGAGCGATGATATTGAGCAGTAATTCAGAATCAGAAGTCGTATTAATATGACGCTTAGCAATACGAAAAACATCATCTTTTAACTCGTGGGCATTGGTTAAGTTACCATTATGAGCAAAAGCAATACCAAAAGGTGAGTTAACATAAAAGGGTTGAGCTTCCGCAGAACTAGAGCTACCAGCGGTGGGATAACGAACATGACCGATACCGAACTGTCCGGTTAAGCGTTTCATGTGGCGAGTGTGAAAAACATCACGCACAAGGCCATTATCTTTACGAAGATGAAATACGCCTTCATCTATGGTGACGATCCCAGCGGCATCTTGCCCCCGATGTTGTAACACAGTTAATGCATCGTACAACGATTGGTTTACAGGGCTTTTACCTACGATTCCGACAATACCACACATGAGAGTTACCTTTTTATACGGGTTGGATAAAGCTTGAGTTGCCTTGCAAATATTGAAAGAACCACTCTATAACTAAACTGAATTCTGGAATAAGTAATGATGTTTTCCATCCGTTTGCGTCCGCTAATGGCGTAAACGTATCGAGAAAAAAGAGTAAAGCGCTAACGATAAGCACCCCACGAAGAACACCAAATATTGCACCTAAAGCGCGATCTGTGCCCGATAGGCCAGTGTAGTGAACTAGCTGAGAAATTAAATAATTGAGTAACCCGCCGAGGATCAAGGTTACAACAAAAAGGATGGCTATGGCGACCCCATTACGTATAGTCTGATCATCAATGCTCGTCAGATAGGTCGCAAGGTCAGCATAGAAGCGACTGGCAATAAAGAAAGCACAAAACCAGACAGCTAACGAAATAGCCTCTTTAACAAAACCGCGTACCAAACTGATAACGGTGGAGAGCAGAATCACGCCGATGATGGCGTAGTCTATCCAGTTCATATAAATTGATAAATCCGCTGGTGAAGCATAACGTGGCCTAAATACTTAACGCACACGCCATGACACTAAATTCGCGCGCATATTACCAAAACTCAGGCCTAAAATCTTGCTAATTTTTGCTTTAATATAGAATAGATCACTGAACGGTAAACGGTGTTACGCGTCCTTTTAAACGTGTTAGCTTAGTTAAATCAGCGACAGAACTGTCTAGCCGCTCTTTTTGCAAGTCAGGCCCTACAAACACCTTAGTCAGTATGCCACTGCTGGTATGCACAGGCCTAGAAAACGCTCGATAACCGCCTTTTTTCAATTTATCAAGCAACTCATCTACATTCTTTTTATCTCTGAATGTACCCAATTGTACTACCCAACCAGCGCCTTCCAGAAGTGCTTGGCTGGTCGATGGTTTATCCGCGTACTCTTTCTTCTCTGGGGAAGGAACTGCTTGAGCTGCACTAACGGATGCCGTTGCCGTATTTATTTCATCAGCAGGTAATTGATCATCAATGGCCTTATCGTCCACAATCTCAATATCCCGGGAAGCTAAATTGGCGACTTCCTCAGTGGAGAAACTAGCGGGTCTTTGTACAGTTTTAACAGCAGGTCGATCGGGTAATTCTACAAATAACTCTTTTTCGCCCTGTTTTTTACCATTTAATAAATCCGGTAAAAAAATGACCGCTATCGCCACAATAATAACAGTACCTATCAATCGGTTTTTTAACGCAGATGTCACTCGCCTATCCCTTCATTAATCAGCTTAAGAATGTCTGATACGGTAAAAAATGAACCAAAAACAACAATCAAATCATGTTCATGCGCCATCGTTTTGGCTTTTTGATATGCGTGAACTATCGAATCAAACTCTAACACTTTTTGGTTATCGTCTAATATCGATTTAATCTTAGAAGCGCTTGCTCCTCGAGGCACATCAAGCGAGCCCAACATCCACTGAGCATCCAATTCTATAAAACTTGCCAAGCTGGCGCGAATGTCTTTGTCTTTTAACATGCCAACAACAAGATACAAATTGTCATAGGCGCGCTGGCGAATTTGGGTAAGTAAATATGCGGTTGCATGCGGATTATGTGCAACGTCCACCATGACAGTAGGAAACTGAGCAATAATTTGGCAACGTCCTGGTAAGCGAGTTAACTCGATCACTTGGGCTAATTGTACTTCGCAGAGTTCTAGTTTAAGCAACTGAATAACCTGCAGCCCAGTGGACACATTTTGCACCGGAATATGTGGAACAGGCAAAGCGGTATAACTTACCTGCGTATTGCGCCAATCTAGCTGGTTTTTGCGTAAATGATACTCAAAGTCCTGATGCTGCCAGTACGCATCAGCGTGAAAACGCATCACAGCGTCGACAAGCCCTTGATATTTCACTGGCTCACCAATAACGACAGGGATACCATCGCGCATTATGCCAGCCTTTTCCGCCGCCACTAGCTCTTTCGTATCTCCTAGCCAATCTTGATGATCGAGATCAATACTGGTGATCACGGCAATATCAGGAGAAACGACATTCACCGCGTCTAAACGACCACCCAGTCCCACCTCAAGTAGTGCTATTTCTACCTTAGCATCACTAATCAGTTTCAGGCCTGCTAATGTCCCAAACTCAAAATAGGTCAGCGGTATATCCCGTCGCGCGCGCTCAACAGCTTGAAAAGCCAAGCAATGAGCAGCTTCGTCAGCATCGTGACCTTGAATGCGAACCCTTTCGGTATAGTGGATTAAATGCGGTGAACTATATACTCCTACACGTTTACCTGCAGTTAAGCATGCTTGTTCAAGAAAAGCACATGTCGTACCTTTGCCATTTGTACCCGCAACGGTCACCACAGTTTGAGCAGAAAACGAAATATTGAGCCGTTGGTAAACTTCAACAACGCGCTCAAGACCCATTTCTATGTTTTTAGGATGTAATACGCTGAGATGATCAAGCCAATCATTTAAAGACCAAGCCTCAATATTTGAGGCTTGGATAGGGGATAATATCGTCATTAAAGTCGTGCAGGGTTATACGTGTTGATGATGTAATTTAACTAACATACTGTGCAATCGGTCGCGCATTTCACGGCGGTCGATAATCACGTCAATAGCACCTTTTTCCAGCAGAAATTCACTACGCTGAAAACCTTCTGGTAAAGTTTCACGTACAGTTTGCTCAATGACACGAGGCCCCGCAAAACCAATTAGCGCTTTGGGCTCAGCAACATTCACATCCCCTAGCATAGCTAGACTTGCTGATACTCCGCCCATAGTAGGATCGGTCATTACTGAGATATACGGCAACCCTTTTTCGCTCATTTTCGCAAGTGCGGCACTGGTTTTAGCCATCTGCATCAATGACAATAAGGCTTCTTGCATACGGGCACCACCACTGGTCGAAAAGCAAATCAATGGCATATTGTGCTCTAAGCACGCCTCAACAGCTTTAACAAAGCGCGCCCCAACAACTGACGCCATTGATCCGCCCATAAAAGCAAATTCAAACGCAGCAACGGCTACCGGCATACCTTTCAACTTGCCTTTCATAACCACCATTGCATCTTTTTCATTGGTTGCTTTTTGTGCGGCTACCAGTCGATCTTTATATTTTTTGGAATCTTTAAATTTAAGTAAATCTTTTGGCTCTAGATCTGCACCTAACTCCGTGCGCTCGCCTTGATCCAAAAATTGATTCAACCGAACTCGTGCAGAAACACGCATATGATGATTACACTTAGGACAAACACCCAACTGCTTTTCTAGCTCAGTTTTATATAATACCGCATCACATTGACCGCACTTAGTCCAAATACCTTCAGGTACGTTACTTTTAGTGGGTGATTTAGTACGCGGTAATATCTTTTCAATCCAACTCATTAATTTAAACCTTCTTTGGCAATCATATCGTTGATTTTATTAGGCATACGCAACGACTGATACTGTATTTAATTTTCTAGACACATCTAATCCGTATTAAAACACAGATATCGAAAGTTACGAAAGTAAAACTGGTCTTAGAAGTCATCAGCTAAGAACAATGGCCCCATTTTCAAACGTGGAAGCTCAAACGCGTCAGGGTAAGTAACATGCACTAAATAGAGGCCATTTGGCAAAGCGGTGATACCCGCTTTTGTTCGGTCTTTCACCTCGAGTAATTCATCTATCCATTCAACAGGCTGTTCTTTATGTCCGATAGCAACGAGAGTCCCCGTAATATTACGCACCATATGATGTAAAAAAGCATTAGCCTTTACATCAATCACAATATAGTCGCCCATGCGTTTAATGCGAATGTGCGACATGATACGCGTGGCGGTTTTAGCCTGGCAGTTCACTGCTCTAAAAGAACTAAAGTCGTGTTTACCCACTAACTTTTGTGCAGCTTGATGCATCAGATCATGGTCAAGATCCCCATAAATATGACTTACACCATTGGCAAAAATACCGCTGCGCAAGGTGCTGTTATAAATGATGTAACGATAGCGTCTGGCTGTTGCTGAGAACCGAGCATGAAAATCGTCAGGTACAAGTTTGGCCCAACGCACCGATATAGTGGCAGGAAGGTAGGTATTCACTCCTAGCGTCCAAGCGCGGTCAGGGCGCTGATTAGTGGTATCAAAATGAACAACCTGCCCTGTTGCATGAACACCTGCATCAGTGCGGCCAGCGCAAGTGACGCGTATAGGTTCATTGGCAATACGCGTCAAGGCTTCCTCTAAGTGTTGCTGCACACTTATTACTTCATTTTGCCTTTGCCAGCCATGGAAGCGGGCACCATCGTATTCAACCCCTAACGCTATTCGCATCGACTTAATTACCCCTTTAATAAATTGTTGCGTATTGTAAGGCAGGAAATAAAAATGTGTAGTACTAAAACGAACTGGTATTTATCTAACGCCCTTAAAAAATAGTTTAATTAAGGTGACAAACAAAAAATGGTGACAAACAAAAAACGCGAATAGTATTATTCGCGTTTTTATTATTCAGTACTTAAGCAACAAAATTATTCATGTTTAAAATCAGTTGAATGCAAGTCGTGCTTTTTCATTAACTTGTGTAAATCAGTTCGGTTACGCCCAGCTATTTCTGCCGCTCGAGTCACATTACCGTCGGTCATTTTAAGTAATTTAAGCAGATAGCTCTGCTCGAAGGCATCCCGAGCTTCAGTTAAAGTCGGCCACTTTTGCTCAGAAGTAGAAAGTGCCTGTTCGACCAAATGCACTGCAATAACTGATGTCTGAGTTAATGCCACACATTGCTCAACCACATTGACTAATTGACGAACATTCCCCGGCCACAATTCCGTTGTTAAAAGTTGCATTGCATCATCAGAGAAACGGCTAACTCGTACTTCATGGCGTTCTGAGCTTTTCTTCAATAAGTAACGCGCAAGTAATGGAATATCTTCTGAGCGCTCCCGTAAAGTTGGCAAGGTTAAATTCACCACGTTTAAGCGATAGTACAAGTCCTCGCGAAAGTTACCCTCACTCATCTCATGAGATAAATTTTTGTGGGTCGCTGAAATGATGCGCACATCTACAGGAATTTGTTTGCTGCTGCCAACAGGACGTATTACTTGCTCTTGTAGTGCACGTAAAAGCTTAACTTGTAGTGGCGTAGGCATATCCCCTATTTCATCTAAGAATAAAGTTCCGCCATCGGCTTCACGAAATAACCCTTGATGTTCATTTATCGCGCCGGTGAATGCGCCTTTAGCGTGTCCAAATAATTCTGACTCAAGTAAATTTTCTGGCAAGGCACCACAGTTAATCGCCACAAACGGCTTATTTGCACGTTTACTGGCCTTGTGAATTGCATTCGCTAACAATTCTTTTCCTGTTCCGCTAGCGCCACTAACCAATACACTAACGTCGCGCTGAGCTACCCGGTGCGCTTGGTCCAATAGTTGCTCCATTTGCATGGAACGGGTGATAATTTGTTCCCGCCACGCCCCTGTTTGTGATCCCTGGCTTTGGCTTACCGCTTTGGCTAATAGATCGCGTAACTCAGTGTGATCTATTGGCTTAGTAAGAAAGCCAAATACCCCTCTTTGGGTAGCCTCTACCGCATCCTGGATTGTGCCATGAGCAGTCATCAAAATCACAGGAAGGTCCTTGCCCAAAGACATAATCTCTTCAAACAAGCTTAAACCATCTAAACCTGGCATTCTGAGATCGCTTAACACAGCGTCAAAATTTTGTGTATTCATTAGACGTAAAGCTTCTTTGCCACCTTCGGCACTTTGCACACTGTAACCTTCACCTTCTAAGCGTATGGCCATCAGTCGTAACAAACTCTCGTCATCATCGACAAGCAATATCTGTGGCTTTAACGACGCTTCAATTTTACTCACTGAGGATCTCCTTTGGCGTTGTCCATAATCGATGCTTCAATTTTTAATAGCTGTTCGATTTGGCTGCGCTGTTGTTCAATTCGTTCTCGTTGTTGATCAATTTCATTTTGCTGCAGTTCAACGCGTTTATCTTGTTCTTCGACACGAGTAGAGTGCTCGTCATTAATTTTGCTTAACGTAACCACTGCAGATTCAGACTCAAGTAACATTTGACTCGGGTTATAAATCATCACACTGAGGATGTCTTGCATGCCACCATCAAGGTCTTTAATAAGACTTAGTGCCCAAGACTGAGATCGTAATTTGTCTTGATAAGGAGTGTCTTTACCTTGGCAAAGTAAAACTTTACGTAATTGGTCATGAGGGGTTTCAGTTAGAAGAGCAATTTCGGCTTTTCGCTGTTCCCATGTCATCTCATCCCCGTCGAGCCAATAACTCAACCAATAATCAATATCACAATTATGTTCGACTGACGCATCAGGGGATTGATATAAACAGAAGGCTCTTTGTTGATTATTGCTTTGTTCGACATAATCGATATCGTTTTCAGGAACCAATTTACAACCGGATAAACTTAGAACGAGCAGGCTTACCCCTGCTTTTATTATATTAGAACTCATTGTTTTTTCTCATTTAAAGGGATTGATACGCGGAAACACACATCCGCGTAATCCACATCGACAATTTCGACCTTACCACGCATCATACGCGCACAATCGGCAACTATCGACAACCCCAACCCGGATCCGATAATACGATCATTGCGCTTACCACCTCCACGGTTAAAAGGTTCAAATAAAATGGCTCTCTGCTCCGGTGATATTTTTTGCCCTCGATTTGCCACATCTAATACTTGTACATGCTTGTGTTGATACAATTTAATGTTTATTGGACGACCTTTACTACCATGAGCAATGGCATTAGACAGCAGGTTATCAAGAATTCGACGAAACAAATTGGCATCGGCATACACTTGCGGTAATTCAATTTTAGTATCAAGTTCATGCTTATTTTGTTCTAAAGCTAATCGGTTATCCGTAATAAACTCATCCATTAAGGACGCAGTTTTAAGCCATTGAAAATCAGGTTTGGCTTGTTGCAATAATAAGTTGTAATCAAGCAACTGCATAATCAAGGTATTCAAGCGGTCAGTGCTACTGTTGAGTAATGACATCACTTCCATCTGTCGCTCGTTAAGCTCCCCTACTACTTGCTCTGTGAGCAATGAACAACCTTCTTTGATACTCGCCAGCGGTGTTTTGAGTTCATGAGAGGCGTGACGCAGTAATGCATGACGAAGATGTTCCAATTGCGTTAAACGGTCGGCGAGACGATGTAACTTACGCTCAACTAAAATAAGTTCTTTGGGCCCTGAATTAGAAATTTCTGGTAATTCATCTTCTTGCTGAGAAATCGCTTCGATCACTCGCTCTAGCTTGCGCACGGGACGCAATATCAGCTGACTACCGAACATAATCAACAATAAGCTAATACTGACTAGTAACGCGGTTAACCACGCTTGCGTTTGTTGCACCGAACCGACATAAGCTTGACGTTTTTTAATTCTGTCATCCAACAACGAATCAACACTTTGACCCAGTTCAGTCAGCGCACGTCGAAATTCAGCCAATTGAGCATCAAGCAGCAATTGATCACTCAATCTGTCATAGCTTCTAAACCACGCTAAGCGTTCGGTTAATACGCTACATTCTTGTGAGTAATCAAGTTTAATACATAAATTGTTTAGCGAGTCAGTGAAACGTTGAACGTACTTATCGGACAATTCTTTTAATTCTTCTTTGTCAAGCACATGGTATTGACGTATTAGGCGTTCAATATCCACCGAAAAACTTTCTAAGCTATTAACTTGGCGGACCATAGCAACCGAGAACTCCGCCTCATTGGTAGCGATTTCTCCCATTCGTCCTAATGTAATATGGCTATTCCATTGCAGCACCACTAACGGCACAAGTACAAGGGCAAAGCTGACTAAAGTTAGCTGGCGTAACGATCCAAGCTGCATTGGCAATCCTATCAATCTAATCCTTCCTAATTCGCCAGCATAATAACAAAAGGTTGAGACACTAGGCAGTAAATATCCGCGCGTGTTCCGCGTTCACTACTACGCTAAATCAGTTCAATTCAAGCCATGTCCATGAGATCGTCGTATTTGTACGCTAGATAACTCATGGCGACTAATAATGCCATCACCATTAACATCTATATGACTAAACGACTCTAGAATAAAAGGATCGGCGACGGCTTCTTTTATGGATATTTGGCCATCAGCATTTTTATCGAGACGCTGTAAAATGTCGTCCTGTGACTGATAAGGAGTAGCCAAAGCAACATCAGTTAACAAACTTAAGGAAAGGGCAATAACTAGAGGAAAAGCTCGTTTCATGTGATTAATATCCGCTGTGTCAAACTAAAGTTGGATTTATTGAAAATAATTAAAATAGCGTCCGTGCCTTGCAGATAGCGCAGCCCGTAAGCTCAACTTAAAAATGATAAGAGTCATCAGTCGCAAACGCTATTGCAGCCAATGACCGTTGTAAATTTCATCTTTACCATTTTCACCGTACTTGCTATCCATGCATAACTCTCGAGGAACCAGACGAGAAAAGCACGATTACGACCTTGGTATAACAATAATTGAGCCACATGCGCAAAAACCATATAAATCATATGGTTAGACTGAATTCTAAAAATGCGTAGAACGGCAAAATATTAATTGTGTCTGAAATAAAAGACAGTACTGATGACCAGCGAAGCAGCGGGGTTGAATCGTGCAAAAAAAAACCAACTATGGGAAAAGAGCTCCTCTTTAAGTGTCTTTAATTAGCAACATTAAATAAATAGACTTAAAGCTGTCCTGATGCGGCAAGCTTGCTTTGAATAAACAGGCTGTGAGGTACATAGAGTAAATCGGCAATTCGTCGGATCAAGTGCTCTTCCTCGGGATCCAAGACATCGTCTGCATAAGCTATCTTCCACAGGCCATCAATTATACCGCGTTTTTGACCAAGAGAGCTTCCATCATTGATAACACGCGTAAACTGCGAGAAATCCACCGCTTCTGCAGCTTTGTTTTTCGTTAATACCAACAAATCAGATAACTGACTCTCATCTAATGAGAAATGAGTACGTAATACCTGCTCGTATGCCTCTTCTTCTTGCACATTTAACTCGCCATCAGCCCGCATTAATTCATACAGTAAAACGGCAGTCGCAACTTCTCGGCTGCTATCTTGACCTGATTCTGCGTCTTGACGCGTGACTTCCTCAAACCAATTAACTAACTTTTTAATCATTAGCTTTCCTCTTTAAATACTTAAGCAAACCTATATCTAGCGACCTTTTATGCAAAAACAAGGTTAGGTCAGTCAAGTATCGGTAAAGTGCTACGTTTATACGTTAAACAGCACCAAATGCTTCAAGTCTAGCCGTATGCCGATACGCTCACCTAACGCATGGTCGTGATGGCTCGGGGCGAGACATAACACTTTGGATGCAGGATCGTCGTTCAGAGCAAGTTCGTACAAAATATGCGCTCCTTTGAAAGCACGAGCGATGACTTTAGCCACGTTAGTGCTGTTATCGTCATGCACAATATCATCTGGGCGCACCAGTACATCCAGTGAGTGTTCCAAGGCAAACTGTGCAGATTGTACTTTCGTCATTGAAAAAACGCCGAGCTTGGTTTCAACATAGTGGCCATCAATAACGTTGCCAGGCAACAGCGTGCCTTGACCAATAAACTCAGCAACGAATTTATCTACGGGTTGATGATAAAGTTGATAAGCACTCGCCCACTGCAATAACCGCCCTTCCCTTAACACCCCAATATTATCCGCCATTGCGAATGCTTCATGCTGATCGTGGGTGACTAATAATGCACTTGTACCTTCGTGTTTAAGAATACGCCTAATGTCCTGGGCTAAGTCTTCTCGCAGTTCAGCATCAAGGCTGGAAAAAGGCTCGTCTAGCAACAATAAGTCGGGGCGAGGAGCAAGTGCTCGCGCTAAGGCAACTCGTTGTTGTTGTCCTCCGGACAATGAATGGGTGAATCGTTCACTGATATCAGGTAACCCCACCAATGCTAATAATTCATTCACCCGTTGAGACTTTTGTTTAGCAGTTTTGTGTTGTAAACCGAACGCAATATTTTGTCCGACGTTTAAGTGCGGGAATAGTGCAAAATCTTGGAAAACAACCGCCACTCTTCGACGCTCTGGCGAGATATGCTTATCAGGGCTAGCCACTTGGACCCCCCTAAGCTTAATTTCACCGTGAATGATCTGCTCGAAGCCGGCTATAGCGCGTAATATTGAAGTTTTGCCGCAACCCGAAGGGCCCAATAAGCAGCCAATCTCACCACTTGCTAGCGAAAAAGAGACGTTGTTCACCACCACTTTATCGTCATAGGCAACACAGATATGGCTTAAATCAAGCATAAGTATTCAACCGCTTAGCAACAGATAATTTCATTTTTTCTTACTCGATTCGAGAGCGCGAGTTAACAAGAAAACCGGCAGTAGACCAACTAACACGATAGTAATAGCGGGCACTGCGGCATCTTGCAACCGCTCTTCAGAGGCCAGTTCAAAGGTACGAACAGCCAATGTATTAAAATTGAATGGTCGGAGAATAAGCGTAGCTGGTAGCTCTTTAAGTACATCCACAAAGACCAACAATATTGCACTGAGTACACTGGCGCGTAACAACGGTATATGAATTTTTCTTAATACACCGAAGGAAGATAAGCCCATCGAGCGAGCCGCATCGTCCATGCTCGGCTTTATGCGTTGCAAACCAGCTTCAACATTATGTAACGCTACCGCCAAAAAACGGACTGAATAAGCTAATAATAAGGCAACCAAGGTGCCCGAAAATATCAAGCCAACACTGGTATCAAATACATACTCAGTGAAGGCATTCAATGCATCATCAGCAGCGCTGAGCATTAACATAACGCCTATCGCAATAACTGTACCGGGAATAGCATAACCTAGACTTGCGAGTTGAACTTGACTGGTAAGCAACCAATGTTGGTGTAAACGCTTAGCATAGGCAAAAAGCAAAGCTAGTCCAACCGCGATTAACGCTGCACTTGCCGCCAAATAAAAGCTGTTCCAAATAAGGTGGATAAACTGTTCGTCCACTTGAGTGGATACACGGTCAAGCGTCCAAACACTTAATTGCACAGTCGGAATAATGAAACCGAATAATACCGGTAACAAGCACAGCAAAGTAGCCCAAACGCGTTTTATTGGTGACAATGATACGCGCTTACTACTATGGTGCGTTTGTCCTTGATGAAAGTACTTCAACCGTCGTCTAGAATGTTTTTCGAGTAATAATAAGACCAGCACAAAACTGGTCAATACTGCCGCCAATTGTGCAGCCCCAATGGCATTCCCTAAACCATTCCAAGTTCGAAAGATGCCGGTAGTAAACGTATTAATACCAAAGTATTGCACTGTGCCATAGTCGGCGAAAGCTTCCATCATAGCCAGTGCAGTGCCCGTTAAAATTGCAGGGCGAGCTAATGGGAATGCGACTTTGCGGAAATACGCGGCGCCGCTCACGCCCATACTACGACTTGCTTCATAAAAACTTGCAGATTGTTCACTAAAAGCAGTACGGGCGAGCATATAAACATACGGGTACAACACCAGTGATAACATCACGACAGCGCCGCCTACGGAGCGTACATCGGGAAACCAATAGTCATGATAAGTCCAATTAAACGTATGGCGAAGCTGGCTTTGAATAGGTCCTGCCACATCGAGCATGCCTGTGTAGGTATATGCCAATATGTAGGCTGGCATCGCCATTGGCAGTAAAATAAGCCATTGCAGTGTTTGCCTGCCAGTAAACTCATATCGCGCTATTAACCAAGCCAAACTTGTACCTAACAATAACGTTAACGCACCGACGCTAAAAGCAATCAATAATGAGTGGTAAACATAATCACTTAAAACAGTTTCATAGAGGTGGTGCCACAATTCGTATTGAGGCACAAATAGACTGGCAAAAATTAATAAGACCGGCACTGCCAATAACAAGCTAAAGACAGTAACAGCCCATATCCACGGCTCGCGCCAGTTAGATCTTTTCAAAAGAGAGAAATCTTATATAGATTTAAATAATAGCTTACTTCCAGCCTGCCTTATCCATCATCAGTACGGCTTGACGATTAAGCTCACCGACTCGAGAGAGGTCAATTTGTTCGGCCTTGAAATCACCAAAAGACCTTAATACAGCACTTTGTTTGACTCCTTCACGCAATGGATATTCGTGATTTGTTTTAGCGTACCAGACTTGTGAATCTTCTTGCAGCATAAAGCTAATGAGCTTTTGGGCTGAGGCTAAATTAGGAGCGTATTTGCTTATCACCGCACCGGAAATATTCACATGAGCCCCTCGGTCTTGCTGGTTTGGCCAAATAACCTTTACTTTGCTAGCCGTTTCTCGCGTTGCTTCGTCATCGCTACTCGCCATACCTGCTAGGTAGTAGGTATTGGCAATAGCAACATCACACTGTCCCGCAACAACGGCCTTAATTTGATCTCGGTCTCCACCTTTTGGTGTGCGTGCAAAGTTCTTCACAAAATCGTTCAACCAGGACTGAGTTTTCTCTACACCTTGTTGCTCAATCATCGCCGCAACCATAGACTGATTATAAATATTGCTCGAAGATCGCACACAAACTCTGCCGCGCCATTGCTTGTCAGCTAAGTCTTCCATGCGAGTCAATTGTGTTTCGTCAACCCGCTGCGGCGCAACCATCATTGGCCTGGCGCGAAGTGTGAAACCTATCCATTGACCGTCAGGATCGATATAATTGCGCGGGATCAGTTTGTTTGCCCCTTCAGTTTCAATTTTTTGGGTCAACCCTTGTTCTTTCGCGCGATAAAGCCTGCCTACATCAGTGGTAATAAGAATATCAGCAGGACTGTATTTACCTTCACTTTTTAAGCGTGTAATTAACGCGTCAGCATTACCGGTCACCAGATTTACCGAAATACCCGTAGTTTCAGTAAACGTATCGAGTAATGGTTTTATTAACGCTTCTTTGCGCGCCGAATACACATTCACTTCTTGTGCACTGGCTAAAGAAGCCACAGAAACACAACTAACCAATCCAATCATCTTTAGAAAACGCTTCAAACTCATAACCTGTTTAAATTTTGTGTACCTATAATCCAAGCTTACCCTAATTGAGAATTGTTATCAATTAGATTTAGGCTATTTACCTTCATACATGAGGTAGTGGCTTTCATGCATATCCAATGCTTCGTAGGTACGTTGGGCGACACGATTTTCACGTTCTACGTACAAACGATATCCACACACGTTTTGTGCTTTATCACCAAGAGACTTCACTTCATTATACAGCGCACTGTAAAGACCCTTACGGCGGAATTTAGGAACGATATAGACGCTTTGTATCCACCAAAATTCACTGTTACGCCAATCGCTCCACTCGGTGGTTACCATAAGGCTGCCTACCACTTGACTGTCAACTTCAGCAACCAAATAGAAGCCTTTACTCACATCATTTATCAGGTTACTGACCCCCAAGGTCAATGTGTCACCATCAAGTTCCATATCTTCCGTTTCTTTAGCCATTAACTGATTAAAGTTCACCAATGCATTGATGTCGCTTACTTGAGCTTTTCTGATAGTTGTTAGCATTTTTATACCTTATACATTAAATATGACTTCCACTACGTTGCCGCTACCTAGGTAACGTACGGAATCTGATAACTCTGTTACGAGTTGAACACCACGCCCGAAGGGATCCCCAATTTCTGTCTGAATTGAATAAGATTGATGATCGAACCCTTCGCCAGAATCACACACCATAATTTTCAAGAGCCTTTCATTCGGTGTATAGGTGACACTAAGTGTAATTTGAGCATCCTTTAACTGCATTAAACGTAGCGCCCTTAATGCAAAATACGCTTCGAAGCCATCTGAGGAATGTTTTAATTTTGAATCTAGTTTTAGTAAGCCATGATCCAAAGCATTGTTGTATAATTCGCTGACGACAGTGAATAACCTTGCGTGTAAAGCATACATACCAATTTGACTACACACCATATTAATCACACTTTGAACAGGCTCGCCTTTTCTAATGGTCTCTACACTCATCTCAAAACGCAGTTCGAAAGGTACAGGCGCGATAGATTGGCTGTGTTCAAGTTTTATCAATGATTGGCATGTGTACGACACACAAGTGAGATCATCTAGAGGTGCGACCCCCTGACTAAAGTCCCCAATCCGCTGAAAAAGCTCATCTACGGTAATATTTGATCGCTGCGCAATCCATTTTTCAATCTGTTTTTCGCTGAGCATATTATGCTCAACATCCATAATTTCGATAAGCCCATCAGAAAACGCCAGTAAACGATCACCGATAACGGTTTGGCATCGTTGGGTATCTCTGTCCATCTCGCTCGCATCTAATATCCCTAACGCCATATGCTGAGATGACAAACGCTGAATAACTTTGCCCTTTGAGTCAAGAAGCAGCAAGTCTGGCATACCGCTATTCCATATTTCAAGCTGCGTTCCACCACTGTTGACCTGCACGATAGCTGCAGCAAAAAACATATCCGCTGGCAGCAATTTAAGTAGAGTATCGTTTAGCGTATGCGCCATTTCAAGCACCGAAAGGCCCTTACTTGCCATCGTGTGAAACGCTTGTGAAACTGGCAGCGCGCCAATGGCAGCCGCAAGTCCATGACCAGTGAAATCACCAATAAGATAGTATAAACCACCATCTGGGGCAGCACAAAATAGCAGTAAATCACCATTAAAATCTGTTGCGGGAAGCAATTTAAAATCTAAATAGGGTAATAATTTATGATCATTAGTGACTGCGTTTGAAAAAATATGTTCAACTATTTTGTGTTCGCGTTCTACTGCATTGCGATAAAAGATTAATTGTTGATTTTGTAGAAATGTTTTTTTACTCAGCTCTCGCGTACGAGCATGTGCACTAATTTTGGCAGCGAGAATCGTTTTATTAAATGGTTTTGCAACAAAGTCGTCCCCCCCCACATCCAAACATCGGCTTAAGCTTTCTTCATCATCTAAAGCGGTGATAAAAATTATTGGAAGGTAAATGTCACCAGCCTGCGCTTTAAGCAAAGGTGCCACCTCGAAGCCACTCATGTCTTCCATCATCACGTCGAGCAAAATTAACTCGGGATCAATTTGTTTCGCTAAGCACAGAGCGTCACCGCCACTTTGAGCTTCGTAGCAATCAACATACCCTTTTTGTTCCAACATATGGACTAATAAAAAACGGTTAAGAGGGTCATCATCGACAATAAGAATGCGCATTAAAATTAAGTCACAAAGAGGCGTTAACTAATTAAAAATTTTTTATCAAAGCGCGCTATTTGCAAGATTTTGAGTACTTGGGGACGCGTATTGATAATCTTAAATATAGTGACTTGACCAGATAATAATTTTTGCATATTCAATAACATGCCTAAGGCAGAGCTATCCATATAAGCGGTTTTATGCAAATCGATAATGACCGTTTCAACCTCATCGATATCAGTAGAGAATGCAATACGGAAATCCTGCACCTTGCCGAAATCGAAGATATCATCGGCCACGACAGTTAATTGCTTTTTGTCAGCTGAAAATTTTCTTTCCAAACTCATACTTTACTCCATATTACCGCTCTACATTGCTGATGTATTAAATAGCAGTTTGTTTAATTTGCCTATAAAGATTGTCTTTTTTTTAATAGAATCAGATTTTTATATTATCTATTCAAGTCAAAGCGAAAATCAATATGAGTCAAAATGATCTTGTTTATAGCACCGACGGTGGAAGAATTCCTGCTCAAAAGGCGCAACTTGCTCGACCTAAAACTGATGGCATAATCCGAATTCGTCGCGAAACAAAAGGACGTAAAGGCAAAGGGGTCACCACATTGTCAGGTATGGATATGGACGCAACGAAAATTAAAGCCTTGTGCACAGATTTGAAAAAAATGTGCGGTACAGGTGGGGCTGTAAAAGACGCCGTAATAGAAATTCAAGGTGATAATAGAGACAAGATAAAACTCGCTTTAGAAAAACGTGGCTACACCGTGAAGCTCGCTGGCGGTTGAGTCATTGACCAATCTGACAAGAAGGTAACTATGCAGAATATTTTGTTAGCAGACTTGAGTATTATTTTAGTCGAACCATCGGATACTCAACGAAAAATAATCAGTACTTTACTGCTCAACGAGAATGTAAAAAATGTCTTCGCCGTGAGCAACGTTAAAGAAGCTATTGAGGCCATTGATCAGCAAGGAAGTGATTTGGTCGTCAGTTCAATGTATCTCGAAGATGGCACGGGGCTCGATATTCTAAAATCGATAAAACAATCACCGATACATTGCGCCCTGCCCTTTATGCTTGTATCCAGCGAAAGTCGCTCACGTAAACTAGAAGAGTTTAAACAAGCGGGGGTGGCAGCTATATTACCTAAACCCTTTAATACTGAACATTTGTCCCGCGCACTCAAAACCTCTTTGGACTTAATTAATACTGAAGAACTAGAGCTGAATTTATTTGACGTACGTCAAATTAGAGTGCTTCTTGTCGACGACAGTAAATTAGCTAGAAACCACATTAATCGTGTATTAAAAGGTCTGGGGATTGAACAGATTATCGAAGCCGAAAACGGCGCAATGGCGCTAACAATACTTAAAGATAATACCTTCGATTTAGTGGTCACTGATTATAATATGCCTGAAATGGATGGTAGGGAATTATCGGAGTTCATTCGATTTAACAGTGAAACCTCTCATCTACCCATCATTATGGTGACCTCAGAGTCAGTCGATAGTTTGCATATGACCAACATACATCAGGCCGGCGTAAACGCCTTATGTGACAAACCGTTTGAAGTTGAGCAAGTCAAAATGTTGCTTAGTTCCTTATTAAACGAATAAAATTGATATAGAAACATAAACTTTTAACGGGTTTATAGGAAATATCTACTCTAAAGGCTATTTTAGCATAAGGTAAATATTGACATTGCTTCCCCGAGTTAATAGATTCGACGATGTGATGTATTCAACAGATAGTAGTTTCAGCGCGCCAAGCCTGTGTTAAATCATTTATGTACAAAGAACTTATGCCTTACTTAAAAGGCTTTTTAACCCATTTATGGAAGTGAATCAAAATGTCGGTCGTGGAGCTAGATAAACTAAGAGAACAAATTACCTCAATTGATCAGCAGTTATTAAAACTGTTAGCAGAGCGTCAGCAATGTACCAATCAAGTTGCTGAAACTAAAATTACCCATCAAATTCCGGTAAGAGATCATAAACGAGAAGAGCAACTGCTGGTCAGCTTGATTAAGCGAGGCCAAGGCCATGGTCTTGACCCTCATTATGTAACGCAATTATTTCACGTTATCATCGAAGACTCAGTGCTCAATCAGCAAGCAATGCTTGCCGCTCGAGCGAACCCTGGCAGCAGCTTGCCACTAAATAGGGTTGCTTTTCTAGGTGACAAAGGGTCTTACAGTTACCTAGCGACTCAAAAATACTTTTCTCGTCGTCCAGGAGAGCTCTTAGAATTAGGATGTCAAAGCTTTGGCGAAATAATTAAAAAGGTAGAGACCAACGAAGCAGATTACGCGGTATTGCCCATCGAAAACACCTCGTCTGGCAGTATCAATGAAGTCTACGATCAACTGCAGCATACTAATTTGTCGATTATTGGTGAGTTAACGCATCCTATTAAACACGCATTGTTGGTTGCTGATCCTACTGATATTAACCGTATTAAAACCTTGTATGCTCATCCCCAAGTGTTTGCACAATGCAGCCACTTTTTAGCTGAGCTAGGCAACGTCGAAGTTATCACTTGCGATAGTACCTCTGCCGCCATGATGACGGTTAACGAGCTACAAAGTGATACGGTTGCAGCTATCGGTAGCGAAGCAGGTGGTGCCTTATATGGGCTACATGCGATTAAATCTAATCTTGCCAACCAAAAAGAAAATCACAGTCGCTTCTTCGTAGTGGCGCGCAAAGCGGTAAATGTACCTTTACAGGTACCTGCTAAAACGACGTTATTAATGTCTACGGTGCAAAAATCCGGTGCGTTAGTAGAAGCCCTACTGATCCTCAAAAACAATAACATCAATATGACTAAGCTAGAATCCAGACCGATTACGGGAAACCCGTGGGAAGAGATGTTCTACATAGATGTAGAAGGGAATATTCAAGATGGACCTATGCAAGTTGCATTAGAAGAGCTTAAAAGTACTACTCGATATTTTAAAGTATTGGGCTGTTATCCAAACGATGAAATTAATCCTACCAAGATTGCGGCAGTCAGTGCATTAGCACAGGAATAAAGCGAATAATGGGATAGTGACCACTCAAGAAGGCACTGATTAGTGCCTTCTTTTCATCTTATTTCGATAAATTCGATAAAATAACGCTAACACGAAACACAAAAATGCAGGGGCTAATAAAGTATTAAACCCTAAATGCGTAAACAAATACGCTCCAAAAACTCCCCCACTAATAAAACCACTTATCAACAATAAAAATAAAATTGCTTTGCGGTTATCAAACGCTTCATGTCTCAGGCGAGCACCTAACATGATACCGAGATCAGTAAATATGCCTGTCATATGCGTAGTGCGAATAATCGCGCCGCTATACGTGGTCGCCAACGCATTTTGTAGACCACATGCAGCAGATGCAGTGTAGTGCCCTGCTGGTAAATTGTCGTTAAGCAACCAGATAGAGGCCAGTAATAATATACCTTCAACCACCAGTAAAAAATCATAATGGCGAGATAATTTAAGAGTGCGACTACGCAAAAAGAAGCCCGAAAAGGCTGCGCCGAATACAAAGCTAAGCAAAATAGCAACTAAGTGGAGTGTATCGCTTATAGGTGCGTTAAGTAACGACGCACCAACAAGCGTTGCACTGCCTGATAAATGCGAAATAGCTTGGTGCGTAAACCCCAGCAAACCCACTGCATTTACACTGCCAGCGATAAGGGCAAGTACAAATGCACCGTACTCCACCCATCTTGGTAATTTTGAAATCATGATATTAGTAATACGGTAATGAAACGGATAAAAGAACTAAATTTTGTTACTCACTGATGGTGCGATCATCATTGGCTTTAAGCAGTAATTTTTTACTATCGACCAGAGATTGTTTTGAATAATCTCCAAACCAAGCACCTATTTTGAAAAAGAGCTTAATAAAAGAAGCTTTGTCACCCTTTTTAAGCATGTCGAGCGCATTATCAAAGGTATCTCGAAAACTAGTGAGCACCGCGATACTGTCTTTGTTGTTAAAAATGATATCAGTATACAAGCCAGGATCCTGTGCGAATAAACGCCCCACCATAGCAAGTTCCAGTCGATAAATTGGTGAACTCAAGGAAATTAGTCGATCCAGCGATGGATTTTCCGTCAATAAATGCGCACCAAAGACATAACTAGAGAAGTGACGCATTACTTGAATAAAGACCATTGAGTCGTCATGCTCTTGAGCATCGGTTTCTTGTAACGCCGCCCCCCAAGCTCGCATCTGTTCTAATAACCACTGGTACTTGTCTTCCTCACGTCCGTGGCACACCACAACAACCTGTTTGACCATGTTCGAAACATCAGGCCCAAACATAGGGTGTAAACCGACCACAGGCCCTTTATGTACATTTAACATGGCATTCAAAGGGACAGCTTTGGTACTGGTGATATCTGCCAAAATACAATCCTCTGGCAGATTATCCAATTTAGCAATGATTTGCTCCGTTAACTGAATAGGCACAGCAACCAAGACCAAGTTAGCTTGAGCAAATATTTCATCCGCTTTGGGCCAGTCTTTTTGCTCTAGAATTTCGACTGTGTAACCACTGCGAGTGAACATGTCGACAAAAATCCGGCCTAATGCCCCAGCCCCCCCGATAACCACAATTTTATTTATCTGAGGCGCACAACACATGTAACGTTTATTTTGCGTGTGGTAAGACTCTCGCATGATACGTCTTAACAAATCTTCAACCAAAGAAGGAGGTACGCCAAGCATGTCTGCCTGGGCACAACGCTTTTCAATTAACTCGACCTCTCGTGCCGGCACGTAAATTGGCATGCCAACCTTACTTTTATACACGCCGACTTGTTCAGTCAACGCAGCACGTTTTGCTAATAACGCCACAAATTCAGAATCGACTGCGTCGATTTGGTCACGTAATTTATCAAGTTCGGTTGGCATGCAAGTTCCTTTTAATCAGGGCTATTAAGTTTGTTTAACCTCAACGGCAATACAGTAATTAGTTTATCACGCATATGGTTAATTAACTCATCCGTAGATTCCCAATCTATACAGCCATCGGTGATCGACACACCATATTCTAGCTCGCTAGCTGATTTACCTTTATTACTTTGATTACCAGATTTCAAGTGGCTTTCGAGCATAATACCAATAACTGACTGATTGCCCTCAAGTATCTGATTAACAACATTTTTAGCTACTAATGGTTGACGGCGGTAATCCTTGCTTGAGTTGGCGTGACTGCAATCTACCACCAAACCAGCGCTGAGCTTCGCGCTGCGCATTTCTTCTTCACAATCTGCCACACATACTGAGTCGTAGTTTGGCTGCTTACCGCCGCGTAAAATAATATGACCGTCGGGGTTACCCTGAGTTTTGATCACACTAACCTGCCCTTCGCCGTTAATTCCCATAAAACTGTGGCCTGATGCTGCAGACTGCAAAGCGTTTATTGCGATATCTAAACTACCGTCCGTACCATTTTTAAAGCCTACAGGCATAGACAATCCGCTGGCCATTTCACGGTGAGTCTGAGACTCAGACGTACGAGCGCCAATGGCTGACCAACTAAATAATTCAGCGAGATATTGTGGGCTAATAGGATCAAGCGCTTCAGTAGCAACAGGGATTTCTAGTTCTGCTAACCAAATCAGTAATTCTCGGGCTTTACGCAAACCTGTCTCAATATCAAATGTGTCATCAATATGTGGATCGTTTATCAAGCCTTTCCAGCCCACTGTGGTACGTGGCTTTTCAAAGTAAACGCGCATCACGATATACAGTGTATCTTTGCAGGATTCATGCAACTCTTTAAGTTTAAGGGCATATTCTTTTGCCGCAGCTATATCATGAATAGAACATGGTCCACTGATAACCAGAAAGCGATGATCTTTGCGATGGATAATATCGGAAATAATTTGTCGAGATGATTGAATAACGGATAATGCATGATCTGTAACAGGAAGCTCATTTTTTAAGGCTTCAGGGGTAATCAGTACCGTTTCAGAGGTGACGTTAATATTGTTAATGTTGTCGCGTAACATAATCTTGACTCACAATAGTAATGGATAAACACGATCTGCGCTGCAGTCGCACTGGAAATAACACGTATGAAGTAAGCGGCCGATTAAATGTAAACATATAATTACAACTGCAAATTAACTTTTTATGTAATTTAATTGACTTTTTAACAGTTGATTATTTTTTTCGCAAGACTTAATTAATTTAATCGACATTTTGCTCACTTTACGCACTATTAAGTGTTGATAAATAAGCACCTCTTACACTTGCACATTATCGCTTACATTTCGCCGTACAAGTATAGAGCAACAAATTTGCGGTTATAAGGCAGATCGCGATAGTCTTTAGTATTACTTGCCTGTAATACAGTGCGAGAATAAAACCGAACGGCAATATAGTCGTCACTCTATTGATATCAGGGATCCTTATGAACAAAGCAATACTCAGCCCAATCACAATGGCTGTCATGCTTAGTGCGTGTCAACCAGACACCACTAGCCAAATGAATACAAACCAAATACCCCAACAAAAAAATTCTGCGGAAATAGAAAGTTCAGTTGAGCATAATAACCCTTTACTGGTTGCATCAAGCGCCCCATTTGGCGTACCAGAATTTGCAAAAATCAAGATTGAGCATTACCAACCTGCATTTGATTTCGCCATCGCGCAAAATAAACAACAAATAGCAGATATAGCCAATAATACTAAAGCCCCGACCTTTGAAAACACCATTGAAGCTATCGAAAAGTCAGGTCAGGCCCTGAATCATGTGACAACTGTTTTTTATGCGCTTAACGGCACCGATACCAATGCACAAATGCAAAGTATTGCTAAGAAGATATCTCCTCGCCTATCAGCGCTTAACGATGATATTTATCTAAATGCAGCGCTGTTTTCTCGGGTTAAGGCTGTCTATGAGCAAAAAGATAAACTTGATTTACGGGTCGATCAGAAAACCTTACTTGATGATAGCTATCAATCGTTTGTTCGTGGCGGAGCAAACCTTAATGATGCAGACAAAGCCACGTTACGTACCCTTAATGCACAGTTATCTAAGTTGTCGGTTCAATTCGGTGAAAACTTATTAGCAGAAACCAATGCATTTGAATTAGTCGTTAATACCGAAGAGGAATTAGCAGGCTTGCCTCAAGATATTATTGCCGCAGCAGCGGTAACAGCTACCGAACGTGGTCATGATGGTAAGTGGGTTTTCACGACTCACCGCCCAAGTAAAAATCCATTTTTAACGTATGCTGAAAATCGTCAGCTACGCAAAGACTTGTATGAGGGATATATTAAACGGGGCGACAACGATAATGCTAATGACAATAAAAAATTAGCGTCTGAAATTGCGTCACTGCGCTATCAAAAAGCCCATTTACTCGGCTACAAAACCTATGCTGACTTTGTACTTGAAAAAGCCATGGCTAAAACGCCGCAAAATGTTTACGGTTTGCTTGATCAGGTTTGGCCGGCTGCGCTTGCACAGGCGAAAAAAGAGGCCGCCGATATGCAACAAATGATCGATGCACAAGGCGACGGTTTTAAATTAGCTGGGTATGATTGGTGGTATTACGCCGAGAAAATTCGTAAAGCACGCTATGATCTTGATGTAGCGCAAACTAAGCCTTATTTTTCTTTAGATGCTACCCGTGAAGGCGTTTTCTACACCGCTAATAAATTGTGGGGCGTAACCTTCGAAGAACGCCAGGACATTCCTAAATACCATCCTGATGTACGTACTTTTGAAGTATTCGATAAAGATGGTTCAAGCATAGGCGTATACATGACCGACTACTACGTTCGCGAAAGTAAACGTGGCGGGGCTTGGATGAACTCATTCCGTAAGCAACAAAAAATGTTCGGTGAGAATGTTAAGCCGATTATTTATAATGTACTTAATTTTCCTCGCCCCGTTGGCGACAGCCCTGTTTTACTGACTTTTGATCAAGCATCGACTCTATTCCACGAATTTGGTCATGCCATCCAAGGCTTACTTTCTGATGGCTATTATCAATCTCAAACTGGCACCGCTTTACCCAGAGACTATGTGGAATATCCGTCTCAGGTTATGGAAAACTGGATGATGGAACCTGAGGTATTAGGCCAATTTGCTAAGCATTATCAAACTGGTCAAGTGATCCCGCAAACACTCATTGATAAAATCCAAGCGGCAGGTAAATTCAACCAAGGCTTTTCAACCACTGAATATATGGCTGCGGCACTGCTGGACATGAAGTGGCATACCCTAGAAACAGCCACTAAACAGGACGCAGATGCATTTGAGAAGGCCGCTATGGATGAGATTGGGTTAATTCCCGAAATCGCCCCTAGATACCGTACAAGCTACTTCTCTCATATATTTTCTGGTGGATACGCATCAGGTTACTACGGTTATATTTGGTCGAACATTTATGACGCAGATACGTGGCAAGTATTTAGTCAAAACGGTATTTTCGATCAGGATACAGCTAATGGTTACCGCAAGCATGTTCTGGAGACTGGTGGTACTGAAGACCCGATGATTATGTATCATCGTTTTCGCGGGAAAGACCCACAAGTTTGGCCCTTGCTAGAACGTCGCGGCCTATTGAGCGAAGAAGCGTTAAAGGCTGCTAAGGGCCAGTAGCTTTATTTTTCAGCACCCACTTTACATGTTTGAACATAATGAAGCCCTGTATTACAGGGCTTTTTAATTAGGTTATATTTTAAGGTATTAAAAAGTGATTTTGATAAGTGCCGTTTGAGGAACTATCCACAGCGACGTATATAGGCATAAGCGATTTGTAGCGTCTGCGCATAAGGTGTATCGCCACCTTTATCAGGATGAAATTGATGGAGCAATTTATGATATTGCCGCTTAACCTCATCAGGACTGGAATTAAACGGAAGCTTGAGCACGGCATAACTGAGTTCAAGCTGCGGATCGGTCTTACTGAAATGTTGATTGGCTAGCGCGTTTTCGTCACAGTCGAAATGCAGCCAAAAATCCTTAAGAAGTTGGTTTACATCCTCAGTTGTAGTACCTAGCAAGTTTTGCCAATCTAAGTAATATGCAGCTAACGGGTCAACAGCTACCACCGGGCTTTTATTAGAAATGGGTGTGTATGCTATGGCCTGGATTTTAAGGGTATGAATACTGATATCGCCTTGGCCTGATGCGCGCCATTGCTGGCGCAAATGATACAAAGCGTGAAACAACAAAAAATGGCTTTGGAACATAGAAAACGGATCCGTTAGCGATAAATGGCTAGATATCTCGTCATCGCCAGCGTCATTTTGCAAATATTTAAGTAGTGCATATTCACTTATACCCTTGGGATGGGTAATTAATAAAGGCTCAAGTATCGCTAACAATCGTTGGGCTGGCAAACCCTGCTTTGCGCCAACCCTATTCATATCTATTTGCCCTCAAAATGAAATATTCGATTAATTCGTTACACTAGAGTCATTGTCTATTTGCCGTATAACAACAGCTGGTACCCCAGCGACCACAGTATTAGCAGGTACATCTTTATTTACTAACGCCCCTGCAGCAATAACAGCGTTATCACCTATTGTAACGCCATCAAGTATTTTTGCGCCCATGCCTATCCATACACTATTACCAATGGTGATAGCTTTTGCGGTTTCTAACCCCTTATTGCGCCTTTTTGCATCTAGCGGATGGGATGCAGTGGAAATTAATACCCCAGGGGCAAGCATTACATCGTCTCCGAAAATCACTGGCGCAGCATCAAGGATCACAACATTATGGTTGGCGTAAAAATTTTTCCCCATTCGAATGTTATAACCATAATCGCAAAAAAAAGTTGGCTCAATCCATGAATTAGGAGACGCCGAAAACAAGCTTTGTAATGCTTTAAGTGCTGCTTTTCTCTCAGCTTCAGGGGCTATATTAAATACCTGACATATTGCTTTTGCTTTCGCTCTGTCTTGCTGCAATATTTTGTTACTTGGAAAATAGTATTGCCCTCTGAGCATCTTTTCTTTTTCGGTTAATATTTGCATTTATGTTCCTTAGTCAGCAGACAAACTGTTATTTGGGTATTTTTCTTGGAAGGTCCAAGCGACAAAGCGACTTTGCTTTTGCCCCTGCCCCATATCCATTTTTAAAAAATTTCTCGCACCATAGTAATTAACACTGGTTTCAATCGCCTTAAGATGGGCACTTTTAGAAACCAAACACGTAAACCAATCTACTTGATCCCTAAAGGCGACGCTTTGACTAATCATGCGCTGAATAAATGCTAACTCACCGCCCTCACACCATAGCTCGTTAGCCGTACCTGAGAAATTAAGTGCTGTCGCTAGCGGTGCACTATGTCTGGCTTTAACGTTACGTTTGTGACGGTTTTTTTCTAAGCCTTTTATTTTACGTTTGCTACCAAGTGCAGCGTCTTCGGCAGATTTATGAAAAGGTGGATTACACATGGTAAAGGCGAAGTGTTCATCAGGTTGGATAATACCGCTAAAAATTTGCTCTTGGTCTGCTTGCTTGCGTACCGTCAATAAGGGAGCCAAATTTGAATTGACGCTGGCCAATTTTTTTGCTGATTTTACGGATAAGTCATCAATATCGCTGCCGATAAAACGCCACCCATAACTAGCACTGCCAATAATCGGGTAAATTGCATTTGCCCCAATGCCCACATCAAGCCCGTTAACTTGATTTCCTATTGGAATAAGTCCACCATTTTGAGTGGCTAAGAGATCCGCTATACCATGAATATAGTCCGCTCTACCCGGTACCGGTGGGCATAGATACCCTTGGGGTATATCCCATGTTTTTATACCGTAATAATGGACAAGTAACGCCGCATTGAGGGCTTTAACCGCATCAGGTTGTGAAAAATTAATACTCTGCTTGCCACTATTCGCGCTAATTAAGTAAGCTTTCAAGGCGGGGTAATCTTGACACAACTCAGCCATAGGATATCCGTCTTTGTGCACATTGCGAACATGCATACTATTTTTTGAAGGTGTTATGGCCAACAGGACATTCCTTTTTAATCATTAAGCGCATTATTGTGAATCAATACCGTTTAGCCATTTCAGTTTACTCATTACTATAGAAATATATCTGAGGTCTACATTTAAAGCGTAGGAATGTCACCAAGTAAATACCGCGCTCCGTTGCCTTTTGAGGCAATTTTATCTTCTTTATTGTACAGTCGACACCTTTGTAAAGACAGACAGCCGCATCCTATACAGCCTGCTAGCGAAGATTTCAGCAGATTTATCTCCGTTATCTTCTGCTCGATATGTATATTAAACACCTTACTTAAACGTGCCCAATCCGCTTTATTCGGCGTCCGGTTATCAGGTAAAGCACTCAATAGTTGGCGAATATCATCTAATGCATAGCCCATATTTTGTGCGATTAAAATAAACGACACACGCCGGATAACCGAACGCGGAAATACTCTATTCCCTCCGTCAGTGCGAATAGAAGGAATAAGATTTTGATTCGCATAATAACGGATAAGTGAAACCGCATTTCCTGTTCGCTTGGCGATAAACCCAATGCCGACCAAAGGTTCTGGGGCCATACAATTATCTCAACATTTATCTTGATCTAAAGTTAGCTTTAGATCTTAAGCTGTTGCCTTACAATAATCCAGTCACATAAAAGGAAATATTATGCGCGCAGCAATGCTTGAACATTTAAATTTAACCGTCAGCGATCCAGATAAAATAGCCCACATACTCTGTCAGCTATTTAATTGGCATATCCGTTGGTCCGGTCCAGCTAAAGATGACTGATACACGGTGCATGTAGGTTCAGAGACAGCTTATCTAGCTTTATACAAACCAAAAAGGTTCAACACTGAAGTCTGTGATCATTTGAATATAGCCCACGTTAATCATGTTGGTATTTTAGTAAATGAGTTAAGTGAAGTTGAGACAAAGGTACTAGCAATGGGGTTTAACACGTTTAATCACGGTGATTATACGCCCGGAAAGCGTTTTTACTTTATGCTCAGTGACGGGATAGAGACTGAAGTGGTCAGTTACAGTAATTAGATATATAGCAGTAAAAAGCCCGCAAAATGCGGGCTTTTTTATAAGTTAACGGTAACGCAAAATTAATATTAGTTAAGCTTTTCTTTGATACGTGCAGAACGACCTGAACGGTCACGCAAGTAATAAAGCTTAGCACGACGAACATCGCCACGACGTTTCACAGCAATTGAACCAATTGCAGGGCTGTGGGTCTGGAACGTACGCTCAACACCTTCGCCGTTTGAAATCTTACGAACTGTAAAAGCAGAGTGTAGGCCACGGTTACGTTTAGCGATTACAACGCCTTCGTATGCCTGAAGACGCTCTTTCTCGCCTTCTTTAACGCGTACTTGAACAACAACTGTATCACCAGGGCCAAATGCAGGAACATCAGTTTTTAACTGAGCTTCTTCAATGCGCTTGATGATATCTTGATTGACTTTACTCATCATATCCTCTCATCCCAGAATAACTGCCATTTTGCTGCAACAACTCTTGCTGATATTCATCTAACAAACGTTGCTGCTCCTCAGTCAGAGCTAGGTCGTTTAATAATTCAGGGCGTCGTTGCCAGGTTCTACCTAACGACTGTTTTTCCCGCCACTGTTTGATTTTTTGATGATCACCGCTCAACAACACAGGAGGAACTGATTGACCGTGCAAATTTTCTGGCCGTGTATAGTGCGGACAATCTAGCAAACCGTCGCTAAACGAATCTTGCTCAGCAGATTGTGCATGCCCTAATACGCCTGGTACCAGTCTTGCTACAGCATCCATCAACACCATCGCAGGTAGTTCACCACCACTGAGGATGTAGTCACCAACAGACCATTCTTCGTCTATTTCAGCTTCTATCACTCTCTCGTCGATACCTTCGTAGCGACCAGCGACTAGAATCACACTTTCATTTTCAGAAAGTTGTTTCACACCACGTTGCGTTAATGTTTTCCCCTGAGGTGAGAGATAAATCACCTTAGTTTTTTTCTCGGCCGCCTGTTTGGCTGCACGAATTGCGTCTAATAACGGCTGAACCATCATCAGCATTCCTGGGCCACCACCGTATGGCCGGTCGTCAACAGTGCGATGTTTGTCGTGAGTAAAATCTCTTGGATTAAAGAAATCTACTTTCAACTTACCGGTTTTAACGGCTCGCCCTGTTACGCCCTGTTCGGTAAAAATCTGAAACATTTCTGGAAACAGACTTATTACACCAAACCAACGTTGTGTATCCGAACTCATTAAAAGCTGGGATCCCAATCAACCTGTATGGTCTTTGCCTCACGGTCCACTCGCTTAACGACTTGGTCGATTAAGTAAGGCACCATGCGTTCTTTTTGACCGAAAGCGTCCTTTAAATTGGCTTTGATTAACATGACGTCATTCGCACCCGTTTCAAACAACTCTTTAACAACACCCAAGTTGTAACCCTGTTCGGTCACGACTTGCATGCCAACTAACTCTCTCCAATAAAATTCATCACCATCTAATTGAGGTAGCTGTTGTGCTTTAATTGAAATATCGAGATTTTTGACACCTTCGGCATCATCTCTAGTTTCAACCCCAACCAGTTTGGCAACTAATCCCTTATTGTGGGTTCGCCATTGGTCAACGACAATTTCTTTAGTATTACCTTCTTGACCCACGAGCCAAGGGGTATAACCAAAAATACCGTCTAATTCATCGGTATATGATGTGATTTTGACCCAACCCTTTACACCATAAGGTGCGCCGATTTTGCCCATCACTAATGTGTCAGACGCGTGACTCATTTATACCTCAATCTTTCTTAACAATTGCAATTAAGCAGCTGCTTTTTGTGCATCTTTAACCAAGCGAGCAACACGGTCGGATAAGCCTGCGCCATTTCCTACCCAATGCTCTACACGGTCAAGGTCAAGACGTAAACGCTCTTCTTGACCTTGTGCTGTTGGATTAAAGAAACCAATGTTTTCAATAAAACGACCATCGCGTGAACGACGGCTGTCAGCAACCACTACTTGATAAAATGGACGCTTTTTAGCGCCACCACGCTGTAAACGAATAGTAACCATAAATGCCTCAAACTCGTTAGAGCGTTAACGTTAACTTATATCCCTTTTTAGCTACCTAACGATTTATTGCTAGATAAAAGGACGCCGTATTGTACGGATTTTGTGCTTGATTGCAAGTATAGTTAGCAATGAATAGTCTTTAGATTTCAAATGCTAATATTAATTGCTTTGAATAATACGTCTGCTGTTCTGGCACCAGAATATCAAGGTAGAGAAAGTCGCCTTTTAATTAGCGAGATAAATGCGGTTAGTTACTCGATATCGCTTAGCGTATAATTCTCTAACGGGATCCGCTGACTATTTTCGTCAAATAACAGAATGTCCTGCAATCTAAAAGTGACGTAAACCATTTGATTTACCGACATCCGTTCGTCATCTGCAACCACGGCTATATTTTTATGACTTCCTTCTAGCGGTGATAAGTAGAGATATTGTGTATCCCCTAAGTATTCGATTTGAGCAAGCTGCATATTTAGGCCATGATTTTTTGCATCAACACTCAGACTAAAGGCTCTTGGACGCACCCCAACAGTCACAACTGAATTGTATAGTTCACTCGGTAAATCACATTTAAGAGTATAAGTAGTACCACAATCAATATGCACCCCTTCACTGTCGGCCCAGGCTTTGAATTCGTTGATTTTAGGATCGCCAAAAAAGCGTGCTACATACAGATTACTGGGATACTGATAGATATTTTGCGGTGTGTCGAATTGTTCGATACCGGTTTCACTCAGCAATAGAATACGTTGGGCAAGTGCCATGGCTTCATGCTGATCATGGGTTACGAATAAGGTGGTAGCGGCCAAACTAAGGTGTAAATCTTTTAACTCCTGACGCATCTGTTTTCTAAGTTCGGGGTCAAGATTAGAAAAAGGCTCGTCAAACAAAAAGAGCTGGGGTTTTGACAACATCGCTCTGCCTATAGCCACTCTTTGTCTCTGACCTCCAGATAACTGTCTTGGATATCGGTCAAGTAAATTACCAATAGCCAAACGTTTGGCAACATCTTTAACATCACCAGATATAAGCGTTTTGTCCACATTTTTGACACTTAAAGAGTAACCCAAATTCTCCGCCACGGTTAGATGCGGAAACAACGCGTAGTTTTGAAAGACCATGCCGACATTTCTTTCATGGCTAGCGAGACTGTCTACTTTGACATTGTCGAAGTGTATTTCTCCGCTATCGAGGGTTTCAAGCCCAGCAATAAGGCGCAGCAAGGTTGATTTCCCAACACCTGAAGGACCGACTATAGCCACAAACTCTCCAGTGGCAAATTCCACCGTTATACTCGGAAAATGATATTGATTAGCACCACTTCCTAAAATTTTTGTGACTTGTCGTAAACTAACTTGACTCATAATTAACCAGATTTAAATAACGATTAGCCGAATAGCGGCAAAAAGCCACAATAATAAAAAAGGGCCGTAACTTACGTTACGGCCCTATTCTTTTAAATGGTGCGGATGGGGAGACTCGAACTCCCACGGCCTAAGCCACAGCCCCCTCAAGGCTGCGTGTCTACCAATTCCACCACATCCGCGTGGTACTTTTTTTAACTTTGAGGTATATCGCTTGCAGGTGCATCTGATGTGGTAACGGGTACATCAGATTCCGCCGGCGTAGTCATAGACTCAACAGGCTCATCTAAAACTGGCACTTCAATATTCTGCCAATCATCAACTGCTTTTTCTTTATCAGCAGTTTGATTGCCTAAGATTAAACTAATCACGAAGAATAATGTAGCTAATATCGCAGTAGTACGCGTAAGGAAGTTGCCCGAACCCGATGAACCAAAAACGGTGTTTGAACCACCACTACCAAATGATGCGCCCATATCTGCGCCTTTGCCTTGTTGAACAAGAACAAAGCCGATCAACATAATCGCTACAATTAAATAAACTACAATCAATACTTCGTAAAACATGTGTCGCCTCTATCGCTTTGCCGCTAGGCAAATGCTTAAAAAATCTTCTGGGTTTAAACTGGCACCGCCAATCAAACCGCCATCAACATCAGGTTGGGAGAACAGTTCAACAGCATTGCTGCCTTTTACACTACCGCCATATAAAATTACACATTGGTTGGCGATATTACTGTCTTGCTTTGCCAAATGTTGACGTATAAATGCATGCACTTCTTGTGCTTGCTCTGGGCTCGCTGTTTTACCAGTGCCTATTGCCCAAATCGGCTCATAGGCAATAACAATGTCGTTAAACGCAGCGATACCAACTTCTTTTATCACCGCATTTAATTGCTCAGCGATAAAATCAAAAAACTGACCATTATCACGAATATCTTCTGGTTCGCCAACACAAAACAACGGAGTCAGTTTGTGTTTTAAAGCTAGCCCTACTTTATTAGCAACAAGTTCATTTGATTCATAATTATCAGCACGTCGTTCTGAATGTCCCAAAATAACATATTGGCAATTCATTTCTTTCAACATACTGACGGCCGTTTCACCGGTATGTGCGCCTGATTCAAAGTGACTAATATTCTGCCCACCTAAGGCAAAATCATTATCACTAAATCCACCTAAATAAGGAAATGGAGGACAGACAACAACATCTACGTGAGAAATATCCGTTTTTGAAAATGTTTCCTCAATCTGCTTAATTAATGCCAGATTTCCGTTCATTTTCCAATTACCTGCCACTAATGGCCGACGGTTATTCATTTGCAATCTAACTCCTGTAGTGCCAGTGAAAAGCGCGCGAGATATTAACCAACCTACCACTAATATACAAGTGGCAGAATTGAATTTTAACGACTTTTATTCAGTAAATAGTCAGTCTGGTTTAATATTGCTGACTTATTGTCCAGTTGCTTTACGCACAGCGTCTGCAATGTGCTCAGCCCACTTCTTTGAGTCAGTGGCATCATTCGCTTCAACCATAACGCGGATCAACGGTTCAGTACCACTTTTACGCAGTAAAACACGTCCTCGCTGACCCAATGCTTTTTCAGCTTCCAGTACGCTATTTTGCACTTCGTCGCTCTGTAAAGGAGTATCACCTACGTTGAAGCGGACGTTAATGAGCGTCTGTGGAAACTTAGTCATTCCGCGGCTCAGTTCACTTAATGTCATGCTAGCATTCAACATAGCAGCTAACACTTGTAAGCCAGCGACAATTCCATCACCCGTAGAGGCGGCGTCTAGATTTAATACATGTCCAGAACCTTCCCCACCAATCGACCAACCCTTTTGACGCAGCAACTCAAGTACATAACGATCGCCAACGTTACTACGCTCGAACGGCACCCCTAATGTGCCAAGCGCCACTTCTAAGCCTAGGTTACTCATAACCGTGCCCACTACGCCACCTTTCAACTTACCTGATTTAAGGGCATCGCGTGCAATAATATAAACAATCTGATCACCATCGATGACATTACCGTTGTGGTCAACCAACATAAGGCGGTCACCGTCACCGTCAAGCGCAAACCCAAGATCAGCTTTATTTTTTATAACACTATCTACGATCGCTTTCATCGACGTAGCACCGACCTTTCGGTTAATGTTAAGGCCATCGGGTTGGGTGCCGATTTCAATCACATCAGCACCTAATTCACTCAATACATTGGGCGCTATGTGGTAGGTAGCACCGTGGGCGCAATCGACGACGATTTTTAACCCTTTAAGAGACAAGTTTGAAGGAAAGTTTCCTTTGCAGAACTCTATGTAGCGCCCCGCTGCGTCGGAAATACGTACCGCTTTACCTAGTTTGTCAGAAGCAACACATTCCATTGGTAAATCCATTTGCGCTTCGATGGCCAATTCGATGTCATCATCTAATTTAGTGCCATCAGCTGAAAAAAACTTAATGCCATTGTCGTAATAAGGATTATGTGACGCACTAATAACAATGCCGGCTTCTGAACGAAATGTCTTTGTAAGATAAGCAATGGCTGGAGTGGGCATAGGTCCGAGTAGACCAATGTTTATGCCGGCTGCGGATAAACCCGCCTCGAGAGCAGATTCAAGCATATAACCAGATATTCGGGTGTCTTTACCGATAAGAACTTTATTAGTGCCGCTGCTAGCTAACACTTTACCCGCGGCCCAGCCTAATTTCATTACAAATTCGGGATTGATTAGGTTTTCTCCGACTTTGCCGCGAATACCATCAGTACCGAAATATTTTCTGTCACTCATTATTATTTTTCCTTTTGTATCATCGACACGATTTTTACCGCATCGACGGTTTCTCTTACATCATGCACGCGAATAATGTGCGCGCCTTTCAAAGCCGCAATAGTGGCAAGTGCCACACTACCCGCTAAGCGTTCTTCCACCGGTCTATTGAGAAGCTGACCGATCATGGATTTTCGCGACATTCCTACCAATAATGGATAGCCTAGACGATGCAGTTTATCCAATTGGGCGAGCAACTGATAATTATGCGCCAAATTTTTACCAAAGCCAAAACCCGGATCGAACAGTATATTGTTGTGCCTGACCCCAGCCTGAACACATTCACGCGCCCGGGCGAGTAAAAAATCTTCTACATCAAGACGCACGTTTGCATAATGAGGCGCGTCTTGCATACTTCGGGGTTGTCCGCGCATGTGCATTAAGCAAACAGGTACGTCTAGCTGTGCCGCCGTATTTAAGGCGTTAGGCTCTTGAAGTGCCCTAACATCGTTAATTAGGCCTGCACCAGCTAGCACGGCCGCTTGCATAACAGTTGCTTTACTGGTGTCGATAGATATGACAGTCTCAAACCTAGCATTCAAAGCTTCTATAACAGGGATTACTCGGTCCAATTCTACTTGTTCAGAAACATCTATGGCGCCTGGTCGAGTCGACTCACCACCAATATCGATAAATTCAGCACCTGCCTCAATCATATCGCTGGCATGGCTAATCGCCTTATCGATGTGTGCAAAAGTGCCGCCATCAGAAAAAGAATCAGGCGTAACATTGAGAATCCCCATGACTTTGGGACTATTGAGTTCCAGTGTTTTATTGTTAAATTTCATCGTTTAATTGTCTTTGCTGATTGACTTTAAGCGTAGTAAAAAAAACGCTTTGTTGATTTCTCAACAAAGCGTCTTTATTCATTAAAACACCAATTGGTTAGTTAGTCGCATCACCAGGTTTGCCAACCGCCGGATCAGACTTCTTAGTCTCGTCCTTTTCGCTTGGCTCTTCTTTAACAGCTGAGCCACCAGTAGGAGGTGTGCTATCGTTCTTTGCGTCTTCAATCCAATCAGCAGGAGGACGAACATCCGTGCGTGCCATTAAATCATCGATTTGTTTTGCATCAATCGTTTCATACTTCATCAAACAATCTTTCATTGCATGTAAAATATCAATATTATCGGTCAATATTTTCTCAGCGCGAGCATAGTTTCTATCAATTAATGATTTCACTTCAGCATCAATTGCGCGGGCAGTATCGTCCGACATATGCTTCGACTTTGCCATACTGCGCCCAAGGAACACTTCGCCTTCTTCTTCGGCGTAGAGCATGGGTCCCATCTTGGTTGATAGGCCCCACTGAGTGACCATTTTGCGGGCGATATCAGTAGCACGCTCGATATCATTCGACGCACCTGTGGTAACGCGCTCTTCGCCTAACGTTAACGCTTCAGCGATTCGACCACCAAACAGACTAGATATCATACTTTCTAGATGCTGTTTACTGTGGCTGTATCTATCTTGCTCCGGTAGATACATGGTCACACCTAAGGCTCGTCCACGAGGAATAATCGATACTTTGTAAACAGGATCATGCTCAGGCACTAAGCGACCCACAATAGCGTGGCCAGCTTCATGATAAGCAGTATTGGTTTTCTCTTCTTCAGACATAACCATGTTTTTGCGCTCGGAGCCCATCATGATCTTGTCTTTAGCTTTATCAAACTCTTCCATCGATACAGTACGCTTGCCACCACGAGCAGCAAATAGCGCAGCTTCGTTTACCAAGTTAGCCAAATCTGCACCTGAGAAACCGGGTGTACCACGGGCAATATATGACGGTTCTACATTGTCTCCAAGAGGGACTTTACGCATATGCACTTTTAATATTTGCTCGCGTCCACGAATATCAGGTAAACCAACGTGAACCTGACGGTCGAAACGACCCGGGCGTAAAAGTGCAGGGTCAAGTACATCAGGACGGTTAGTCGCTGCAATAACGATAACGCCTTCGTTGCCGCCGAAACCATCCATTTCAACTAGCATCTGGTTTAATGTTTGCTCGCGCTCATCGTGACCACCACCCATACCGGCACCACGTTGGCGACCAACGGCATCAATTTCATCAATAAAGATGATACAAGGTGCAGCCTTTTTAGCTTGCTCGAACATATCACGCACGCGAGACGCACCAACACCCACAAACATTTCAACAAAATCAGAGCCTGAAATTGAGAAGAATGGGACTTTCGCTTCACCGGCAATCGCCTTGGCTAGCAACGTTTTACCCGTACCAGGAGGGCCAACTAACAGCACACCAGTAGGAATACGTCCGCCGAGCTTCTGGAATTTACTAGGGTCACGTAAAAAGTCGACTAATTCAGAAACGTCTTCTTTTGCTTCATCACAACCAGCAACATCTGCAAACGTTGTTTTGATTTGGTCTTCACCCATCAGCTTAGCTTTGCTTTTACCAAATGACATGGCGCCTCGACCACCGCCGCCACCCTGCATTTGACGCATGAAGAATATCCACACACCAATAAGCAGCAACATGGGGAACCATGAAATAAAGATCGATGTTAGTAATGAAGGTTCTTCAGGTGGCTCTCCGAGAATTTTCACATCTTGTTTAACCAAATCTGAAATGAGTTGATCGTCAAAGTATGGAATATAAGTGGAGAAGCTTTCGCCTGATCGTTTAGTCCCTTTAATTTCTCTTGATTCACTATCAATGCGCACCTCACGGATTTGCCCTTGATTAGCTTCCTTAAGAAATGTTGTGTAATCCGTTTGTACCTTTGATGACTCTCCCGGAGAAAAACTCTGGAAGACTGACATCAAAACGACAGCTATGACCAACCATAAGATTAAATTTTTTGCCATGTCGCTCAAGTTGTTGACCTCTGTTATTTCAATTCTGTTGCGTATCTCACGCCTGAGACTACTATAATTTAAAGCCCGTCGCTACCAGATATACCTCTCTGGAACGTGCTCGTGATGAATCAGGCTTACGAGTTTTAACTACTTTAAATGCGCTTTTCACATCACTAAAGAATTGCTCGAAACCTTCCCCCATAAAGACCTTTACGACGTAACTGCCATTTTTCTTCAACACTTGTCGGCACATATCTAACGATAGTTCGACTAAGTAAATTGATTTAGCTTGGTCTGCCGTGTCATTTCCGATCATGTTAGGAGCCATATCTGACATCACTACGTCTACGTTCTTTCCGTCAATTTTGTTCAGTAATGCGTCAAGAACTGATTCTTCACGAAAATCTCCCATTAAAAAATCAACGCCTGGTAATGGGTCCATCGCCAAAATATCACAAGCGATCACCTGCCCATCATCGCCGACTTGTTTTGCCGCATACTGCGACCATCCACCTGGTGCGGCGCCTAAGTCAACTACCGTCATGCCCTTTTTTATAAGACCATCTTTGGCTTGAATTTCTTCGAGCTTAAAAACAGCCCTAGAACGTAGACCTTTTTTTTTCGCCTCCATGACATATTTATCGTCAAAATGCTCTTTGAGCCAGCGTTTACTGCTTTCAGATTGCTTATTTTTACCCATTGGCTTCGTTTGTCATTAGGAATACTTGCAAGATGGCGCTAGAATACTTGTTTTCAACTGTTCACATTCAATATAATTGTAAGAAATATTACTCAATGACTCTATCAAACAAGCAAAAACAACACCTTAAAGGCCTCGCCCATTCACTTAAACCTGTTATACAACTTGGGGCTAATGGATTGACCGAAGGCGTATTGGCTGAAATTGAGGGCGCACTTAGCCATCATGAACTCATTAAAGTTAAAGTACCCACTGACGACAGAGAAGAGAAAAGTTTGATCATGGATGCGATTATCCGTGAAACAAAAGCAGAAAAATTACAATCTATAGGCCATACCTTGGTGCTATTTCGTCAAAGTGACGAGAAAAAAATCGAACTACCAAGAAAATAATTTTACTGTGATTAACTTCCCGTATTAAAACAACGAATCGAGTTGATTTAATACGGGGCTTTTACTCTGCGCATTTAGTACTTATTTTCACAGCTGCGTTAATAATTGTATTAATGGTGGTGACCACCGGCTCCATGAGCATGACCATGTTCAATTTCTTCTGACGTCGCTTGACGTACATCAACGACCTCTAAATCAAAATTCAACGTCTTACCCGCCATTGGATGGTTCAAATTCACGGTAACCATGAATTTTCCTACTTTTACTACGGTGACTTCTCGCTGGCCATTATCAGTATTGACCACTGCCGTCATACCTGCCTTCCATTTTTTAGTACCTTGCGCATCTTGCAAATGTTTCATAGGAATGCGTTGTTCTGCGTCTGGCTGAATTTCGCCGTATGTTTGAGCAGGTTCAAGTTCCACAGAAAAACGATCGCCTACCGCCTTCCCTTCAAGGGCTGCGGACACGCCTGGCATCATGTTACTGTGACCATGAAGATAGGCAACAGCTTCATCATCGCGGTTATTTTCAAGCTCTACGCCATCTAAATCGGTAATAATATATTTGAACTGTACTACGGTATCTTTTGCTATTTGCATATCGGTTATCTCGTCATAAATAATGTGCGCGGCAGTCTATCAAAAACACAGAATTGTGAAATCTTATTTGACCACAAAAATTGTGTTGGGCTCTATTCGTCGTCGTTGCCGTTCACCACATTCGCGATGTTGAGTAAACTACTGACCGCCATGTAATTAATTGTTCCTTTGGGATATCGACCTTTGGCATTCATCAAGCCGACTTCTTTATTCATCAATAATTCCAGGGCTTGATCGACCGTTTCCACTACACAAATATGAAACTTGCCTAAATTGACCGCAGCAATAACCTCTTTATCTAACATCAAATTGATTTGATTAGATTTTGGGATAATAGCCCCCTGATTACCGGTTAAACCACGATGCTGACATAGCTTAAAGAAGCCCTCAATTTTCTCGTTCACGCCACCCACGGACTGAACCTGACCATACTGGTTAATTGAGCCTGTGATGGCTAAATCTTGCCGGGTTGGAATATTGGTTAACGCAGAGATGAGCGCCACTAATTCAGCTAATGACGCACTGTCGCCGTCAATGTGTCCGTAGGATTGTTCAATGGCAATATTTGCCGATAATGTTAGTGGAAATAACTGCGCGTACTTATGCCCTAAGTAACCCGTTAATAGCATAACCCCTTTTGAGTGAATGGGTTGTCCCAACTCAACCTCGCGCTCGATATCTACCACACCGTTAGCGCCAGCATAAACGGTGGATGTGATCCGTGCAGGCGTACCAAACAAACAATCACCCACTTCAAGTACGGTAAGGCCATTCACTTTACCTACGTCGACACCTTCAGTGGCAATTAATATTTGCCCCTGCTTAATATCATCTAATACGGCTTCGCTTACCCGTCCAGTGCGGCGAGTTTTTGCGCTTAATGCCGCTTCGATTTGGGTTACGTCTAAATCTAAAACTTGATCCTTACGACAAAAATAGAAGCTCTCATTAAGCAGTTCAATCACATCAGAGAAACGAGCAGATAACCGTTGTTGATGTTCCGCCATGCGCAAACTGTACTCCACTAAGCGATACATCGCTTTAGGGGAAATACTGTTTAATCCCAATGCGGCTACTTGATGCCTAACACGACCCACAAAGTCATATAGAGTTTGCTTGTCTAATTGAATTTCATGATCAAAATCAACTAATACACGAAACAGCTCATAAAATTCATCGTCATAATCTTGCAAGTTATAATACAGTTCTCGCGAACCAAGCAGCACCACTTTAACGCTAATAGGAATTTGCTGTGGATTCAGTGTAATTGAGTTAACCATACCTACATCGGGCTGAGGCAGGTCCATTTTTAGGTAACCTGATTTAAGCACTAATTTTAACGTTTCCCATGCGTAGGGCTGTAAAATCAACTTATCTACATCTAGCAACAAGTACCCGCCGTTTGCACGATGCAATGCCCCGGGCCTAATCATGCGGTAATTGGTAAAAACGGATCCCGAGACGTTGGTATATTCAACCCGACCAAATAAATTTTGGTGCGTTGGGTTAGGCTCATAAATGACCGGAGCCCCGCTATTTAATTCATGGCTGACGAGTATATTAGGTAGATATTGTTCTTCTAGAATCGAACGCCTGTCATACTCATCGTGTTTTTCGTCTTTCTTCTCATCAGCCAATATCTCTACTATGGTTTCGACCAAATGAGGCTTTAATTGACGCAAAAATTTCAATATGCCTAAATCACCAACATATTGATGCTCAAGCTCTTTAAGCAGAGGTCTGATACCTTGCTCAGCAGTATCTTTCTTGAGTTGGCGAAGTTTTTCTGACGATGCTCGTTTCCATTTTGGTAGCTCAATTAACGCTTCAGCTAATCGATTCTCTAATTCATCGATCAAGGTATAATACTGCTGACGTTCATCTTCACTTAATTTTGCAAAATCTGCATCCGTAATCGGTTTTTCATTCACTATGGGAGAAAAACTTATATTGCCATTCTCTTCATACAAGGCGACTTTTTGCGCTAGAGCGAGTTGTTCAACCGTGTCGATAGCATGCTCATAACGCTGATCAAATTCCCGAGTGATGGCTACTTTTTTTCGCTGGTACCCTGGATTATCAAATGCCGCAGGAAAGGTATCGAGTAATTCATCGACCAATGTCCCCATCTCTTTCACAAGGCGTTTACTTTCGCCTGGCGGCAAGCGCAGTGCAAACGGCTCGCGCTCATCTTCAAAATTATTGATGTAGCACCAGTCATCTGGGGTTAACGCTCTGCGAACGTACTTGGCGATATATTCATGAACCAAGGTAAAGCGACCAGTTGCTTGTTCGCCCATTACATATAAATTATACCCCTTGGTATTAAGCCCCAAACCAAAGTCTAGCGCTTCCCGAGCTCGCGCCTGACCGATAAAGGTTGCTTGCATAGCTTGTTCATCTTTTAAAGCTTGATTGATCAAGCGGCGACTGGGCTTAGCGGTTATATCTTTTAAACTCAAAGCGTATTTAAGATGCATGGTAGAGGTGAGATTTCCTTTTTCGAACAAGTAAAATTGGCGGTCTGCGCAGCGTAATATCGCTATAATAACAAATATTACTTAATAGCATGCCCCACTTTTTATCCATTCATAAATTTATATTATCCACAGCCAGGTTTTCCTCTAACGTGTGCGGCCGGTTTGGGTGTTATCAGCATTGTATTCACATTTTGTGGATAAATTTATCGCCATTGACAGTATTTTTTACGATAAATGCTAGGAAAACAACGTTCTGCTATTGTGACCCAGCAACTCGCTAGGGTATTCTTGCAGGCTATCTTATTTAATACATTATCTTCGCGGAAACTCTTTTTAATGGCCGAAAAAATTTACGAACCTCAGAAAATCGAACAAGAGGTACAAGCGCTTTGGGAAACCAATCAAACTTTTAAAGCAACAGAGCAAGAAGATAAAGAGAAATTCTACTGCTTGTCTATGTTCCCTTATCCAAGTGGGCGCTTGCACATGGGTCATGTGCGTAATTATACCATTGGCGATGTAGTCAGCCGCTTTCAACGTATGAATGGCAAAAACGTATTGCAACCTATGGGTTGGGATGCCTTTGGCCTTCCGGCTGAAAATGCCGCACTGAATAATAATACGGCCCCAGCGAAATGGACTTATCAGAACATCGATTATATGAAAAACCAGCTTAAATTATTAGGCTTCGGTTATGACTGGGATCGTGAAGTTGCCACCTGTAAAAAAGATTACTACCGTTGGGAACAGTGGTTCTTTACGCGTTTGTACGAAAAAGGTTTGGTTTACAAGAAAAACTCGACCGTTAACTGGGATCCAGTTGACCAAACTGTTTTGGCAAATGAACAAGTTATTGATGGTCGCGGTTGGCGCTCAGGCGCTCTAGTTGAACAAAAAGAAATTCCTCAGTGGTTTATTAAAATCACAGATTATGCAGAAGAATTACTGTCAGATTTAGAACAATTAGATGAATGGCCAGAACAAGTGCGCGCCATGCAGAAAAATTGGATTGGCCGCTCTGAAGGGGTCGATATTAGCTTTAAATTAAGTGAAGAAGCCGCTGACATCAACAGTTTCGATGTGTACACCACCCGCCCTGATACTCTTTACGGTGTGACATATGTAGCAGTAGCAGCGCAGCATCCCTTGGCATTGCATGCAGCGCAAAGCCGCCCTGATTTAGCTGAGTTTATTGAATCATGCAAGAACACCAAGGTCGCAGAAGCTGAACTTGCCACCATGGAGAAAAAAGGCTGTGACACAGGCTTATTTGCCATTCATCCATTAACAGGTGACAAAGTGCCTGTGTGGGTCGCTAATTTCGTACTGATGAGTTATGGCTCAGGGGCAGTCATGTCTGTACCTGGGCACGATCAACGCGACTGGGAATTTGCACAAAAATACAGCTTGCCTATCAAGCAGGTAGTAAAACCAGCGCCTGAAGACAACCAAGACTGTGATTTGGCTGTCGCTGCCTACATTGAGAAAGGGCTGTTGGTTAATTCTGGCGACTTTGACGGTTTGGCCTTTCAAGAGGCATTTGATGCCATTGCCGCTAAGTTAGAATCTCAAGGTTCTGGAAACAAAAAAATTAACTACCGTTTACGTGACTGGGGTGTATCCCGTCAACGTTATTGGGGTTCTCCTATCCCCATGCTTAACTTAGAGAATGGCGAGTCTGTTCCGGTACCCAGTGACCAATTACCCGTAGTGCTGCCTGAAGACGTAAAAATGAACGGCGTTATTTCACCGATTAAAGCCGATCCAGAATGGGCAAAAACTGAATATAACGGCCAGCCCGCTCTTCGTGAAACGGATACCTTTGATACATTTATGGAATCATCTTGGTATTATGCTCGCTACTGTAGTGCACAAAATCAAGACGCTATGCTTGACCCTAAACAAGCCAATTATTGGTTACCAGTGGATCAATATGTAGGCGGTATCGAGCACGCAATCTTGCATTTGTTATATTCACGCTTTTTCCACAAATTACTCCGTGATGAGGGCCTTGTTAGCTCCGATGAGCCATATAAGCGTTTGTTGTGCCAGGGTATGGTTCTCGCGGATTCATTCTTTAGAGAAGATGAAAACGGTAAAAAAGAATGGTTTTCACCTGCCGATGTTGACACTGTAAAAGATGAAAAAGGCCGCATAACAAGTGCCTGTTTAAAAGCTGATAACAAGCCAGTGGAACACGGCGGTATGACTAAAATGTCGAAGTCTAAAAACAACGGCATAGATCCCCAGCATGTTATCGATCTATACGGCGCTGATACGATCCGCGTGTTTACTATGTTTGCTGCGCCTCCAGAGCAAACACTAGAGTGGGTTGACTCAGGCGTTGAAGGTGCGAACCGTTTTATTAAGCGTTTGTGGAAATTATCACAAGATATTATCGATCTTGGTGACATACCCGCCGTTGATAAAAAAGCGCTAAACAGCGAACAGAAAAACCTACGCCGAGCGATTCACCGAACTATCGCAAAAGTGACTGATGACGTAGGCCGTCGTCAAACCTTTAACACCGCTGTAGCCGCGATCATGGAACTGTTAAACAGTTTACAAAAGGCACCACAAAGTGCCCCCCAAGACCGAGCTGTATTACGTGAAGGGATTGAGTCGATGGTATTATTGCTAAACCCAATTGCACCGCATATGTGCCACGTGTTGTGGCATGATTTAGGGCATAACAATGATATTGAAACCGCGCCTTGGCCAATCGTTGATGAAACAGCGCTCGTCGAAGATGAAAAACTTATTGTCGTTCAGGTTAATGGTAAGGTACGGTCTAAGATCACAGTGCCTGCTGATGCAACCCAAGAGCAAGTACAAGCCCTTGGTTTAGCACAAGAAAATGTCCAACAATTTGTCGAAGATAAAACAATACGTAAAGTTATTTATATTGCGGGTAAACTGCTAAATATCGTCGCTAACTAACGAGTAAAAATACGCAATGCGAAACCTAATCACCTGTTTATTATGTAGTTTCATCCTCAGTGGATGCGGTTTTTCATTGCGTGGCAATTACGAACTACCAGAGAGCATTACACATTTGAGGTTAGCGTCTTCAGAGGCTCACTCAGCACTAGAACGCGCACTTCGTAAAGAACTTAAACCGTATAGTATTGAGATCATTGAGCAAAGTGTACAAGAACAACCCAATGCGCTTAATGTATTTTTGCTCAGTGATACACTCGACAGACGTTTACTATCCTTATTTGCCACAGGGCAAGTTGCTGAATACGAATTAATTTATACCGTTCGCTACGAGTTACAGTTTCCGCAAAGCGATGCGCAACTTGTAGAGTTTGATATTAAACGCGAATATCAAGATGATCCTGATGCGGTTTTAGCAAAATCTCGAGAGCTAGAGCTCGTATTATCTGAAATGCGCAAACAAGCAGCCAATCGGATTATTCATCAAATATCGATTTCTCAACGTTCGTTAGCAAACACGCCGCCCCGTCGTTCTTAATGCAAGTTTATCCTAATCGCTTCGCGGCCTCTTTGAATAAGGGTCTCCAGCCTTTTTATCTCATATTTGGCGACGAGCCCCAGCAAAAATTGACCGCCATTAATCAAGTGCGGGAAATAGCCTTGCAAAACGGCTTTGACGAACGTCAAACGTTAGTTGCTGACGCACAATTTGATTGGCAGAAACTGCTTGAGGCGACGCAAACCTTATCTTTATTTTCATCTCGACAATACATAGAGCTAGAATTGCCTACGGGTAAACCAGGCACACAAGGAAGTAAAATACTGTCAGAACTTAGCGCGAAAAGTAATCCAGACATTTTATTGGTTATTTATGGCGCAAAAATAGGCAAAGACGTACAAAATAGTAAATGGTTTAAGAGTCTTGATAAACAAGGCGTATATGTTCCCTGTTACCCATTAGAAGGCAATGCCTTACAACAATGGTTAATGGAACAAATGCGCACCCAAGGCTTACATGCGTCATCTGACGTCACCCAATTACTAGGTGAATACTGCGAAGGTAACTTATTGGCAGCCAGTCAGGAAATTGAAAAACTGTGTTTACTTTATCCCAATGGAAATCCCACATTGGAACAGGTGGAACAAGCTGTTGTTGATCAATCCCGATATAACGTATTCCAGTTGATAGACGTATTGCTTGCTGGTGACAGTCAAAAGTCTGTCAAAATGCTATATCGCTTAGAAAGCGAAGGAATTGAACCCAATATCGTCATGTGGGCATTAACCCGCGAATGGCAAGTGCTAAGAGCACTCCAAGCGAGTAAGCAACTCGGTCAACCAATTAATTGGAATCAACACCGAATATGGAAAAATCGACAAGGTTTGTATTTATCAGCCTTACAGCGCCTGACCCCTTTACATATGCAGCAACTACAGCAAAAACTAAACGTCATGGATAATGCGTTGAAGCAGTCGCAAGTTTTGCGTCCATACGTAGAACTATGTCATTTATGCTTGTTATTTATTCCCATGCCTTTAAAAGATTTTGCTTTAAATTGAATAATTTACGCCCCGCATTAGGCATATTTGGTGGTACATTTGATCCCATCCACTATGGTCACATAAAGCCTGTGATAGATGCCGCTCAGCAAGCATGTGTGCAATCCGTAGCAATGTTGCCATGCCATATTCCGGTACATAAAAATCATGTTCCCAGTGCAACTGAACATCGCTTAGCGATGCTCAAACTCGCCATAGAAGAATACCCTCAACTTTATATCGATGAACGTGAAATTCATAACTCAGCACCTTCGTTTACCATACATACGTTGCGCGCTCTGCGCGCTGAATATCCCAAGCATCCGTTATGTTTTTTTATTGGTATGGATTCGCTTCATTCACTGACGAAATGGCACGAGTGGCAGGCGTTATTCGATTACTGCCATTTTGTTGTCAGTTGCCGACCAGATACACAAACGTCTATATCGAGCGACTTACAACAATTATTAAATGCGCGACAGGTGGAGACCAATAACGCGTTGCACAATGCGCTATGCGGTAAAATTTATTTAGCCGATACCCCTGAAATGGCAATTTCCTCGAGCGACATTCGCCAACGTATTCAACGGGGCTTGTCGACCGAAAACATGTTGCCCCCAAAGGTGCGATCTTACATACAAACACATAAGTTATATCAGCCACGTACCACTTTCTGATAAACTCGACATTAATTCATTTAAGATAAAGTTAATAAAAGGAATCCCTTTGGATCACGAACAGTTAAAAGCCTTTGTAGTAGAAAAAATTGAAGACCTAAAAGCTCGCGATATCATAGATTTAGACGTATCAGAGAAATCAACTGTCACTGAAACCATGCTGATATGTTCAGGTAACTCAAAACGTCATGTGGTATCAATTGCCGAAAACGTTGTAGTTGAAGCTAAGCAAGCAGGCAATCCACCTTTGAGTATTGAAGGTCGTGAAGTCGGTGATTGGGTATTAGTTGATTTAGGTGACGTAGTGCTACATGTAATGCAAGACGAAGCTAGAGATTTTTACCAATTAGAGAAACTTTGGGGCTAATAAGACCTCAAACCGATAGCTTCTAGATTGCAAAGTAGATAACGCCATGCGAATTCAACTAATAGCCGTGGGCAGTAAAATGCCAGGTTGGGTCGAACAAGGTTACCAACAATACGTTAAACGCTTTCCTGCTGATATGCCCCTTAGTCTAACAGAAATACCTGCTGGCAAACGTGGCAAAAATGCGGATATAAAACGCATTTTACACAAAGAAGGTGAACTAACCATGGCGGCTATCCCCAAGGGTAACCGCATAGTAACCCTTGAGGTGACAGGCAAACCTTGGGATACCCCCATGCTTGCCAGCAATATGGAAAAATGGCAAATGGATGGCCGGGATGTAAGCTTACTGATCGGTGGACCTGAAGGATTAGCGCCTGAATGCATTGCTGCGTCAGAACAAAAATGGTCATTGTCACCATTAACTTTACCTCACCCTCTAGTACGGATTATCGTGGCTGAAAGCCTCTACCGAGCTTGGTCAGTGAATACCAACCACCCCTACCACAGAGAATAGCAATGGCCCGCCCACGCGTGACGATAAAAGATCATACTGCTGAAGCAAATCTGTTTGCCAGGCGCACTGTGATTGCCATGCTCGCAATATTCATGATGATTGCCATGGTTTTAAGCAATCTTTATTATTTACAAATCACCCGATTCGCAGACTATCAGACTCGCTCGAATGACAATCGAATTAAAATTCTTCCGGTCGCGCCAAACCGAGGATTAATATATGACCGAAATGGTATTTTATTAGCAGAAAATCGTCCGGTATTTAATCTTGAAGTCATCCCTGAAAAAGTCAAAAACCTCGAAAAAACCCTAGGCCTGTTAAGTATACTATTAGATATCGATGAAGATGAAGTCACTGATTTTTATCGTGAAATCAAACGGAACAGGCGTTTTAAACCCGTTTCACTGCGCAAGCGATTAACACCAGAAGAAGTGGCTCTTTTTTCTGCCAACCAGCACAAATTTCCTGGCGTAAGCGTAGAGGCTCGCCTTACGCGTTATTACCCTTACGGTAAAACTCTTACGCATGTGTTGGGTTATGTTTCAAAAATTAATAAAAAAGACTTACAAAAACTTAGTGAAGCGGGTCTTGAAGCAAATTACGCCGCAACTCACGACATTGGTAAATTAGGCGTAGAAAAATATCACGAGGATATTTTACATGGGCAAGTCGGGTATCAAGAAGTTGAAGTCAATAACCAAGGGCGAATTATTCGTACCTTAAATTTCAATCCGCCTGTACCTGGGCAAGATATCGTACTTAATATCGATTTGAAATTACAGCAACAAGCCCAAAAAATTATGGATGGCGATAAAGGCACTATTGTCATGCTCGACTCTCAAAATGGCGGTGTCCTCGCGATGTACAGTAGCCCTAGTTACGATCCTAATTTATTTGTTCACGGGATCAGTAGTAAAAACTACAACGCGTTATTAAACTCAAAAGCGCGCCCCCTCATTAACAGAGCCACTCAAGGTCAATATCCTCCCGCGTCTACAGTCAAACCACATTTAGCCTTAGTCGGTTTAGAAGAACATGTTGTGACGCCCGAAACGCGAATATTTGATAACGGTAAATACCGCTTAAAAAACGTAGAGCATGTCTGGCGTGACTGGAAAACATGGGGTCATGGGTGGGTCGATGTAACTTCAGCAATTGAGCAGTCCTGTGATATTTATTTCTATGACTTAGCCTATCGATTAGGCATAGATAAAATAAGTGACCATATGTTTGAATTTGGTTTTGGCGACTATACCGGAATCGATTTACACGAAGAGTCAGATGCAAATATGCCTAGCCGAGGATGGAAACGAGCTCGCTTTAACCAACCCTGGTATATAGGCGATACGATCCCAGTAGGAATTGGCCAGAGTTACTGGACTGCAACGCCGATTCAACTGGCTCAGTCCATTACGACCCTAGTCAATCATGGTCGGCGATTTATTCCACAAATTATACGCGGCAGATATGTCGGCGACGAAATAGTGCTAGATGGCAGTAAAGAAAGACGTCCTCTAGATGTGAAAGACATAAAAAACTGGGACTTAGTACTCGACGCTATGTATGGTGTAGTCAATCGTAAAAATGGTACGGCGCGTAAAGCGTTTGTAGACACGCCTTACGTATCTGCCGGTAAATCAGGTACTGCGCAATTGGTCGCTATCGCCCAAGATGCCAAATATGATGCTGATAGTCTTGCCGCAAACTTACGAGATAATGCAATGTATGTGGCGTTTGCTCCCTATGAAAAACCAGAGATTAGCATCGCAGTAGTACTAGAGAATGCCGGTGGAGGGAGTTCACAAGCTGCGCCAATAGCTAAGCAAATGATGGACGAATACTTTGCTGATCGGGATTTTGGCCCACGTCCTGACGTAAAAGAGCGAGAAATATCCAAAGATGTTGCAAAAAACGCCCCTTCCCACAACCACTAATATCTGGCTGTCATTATGAATATGATGTTACGTACAAAGCTTGATCCCAATAAGCGCTCTATTCTGAACCGGATACATTGTGATGGCCCCTTGCTATTAGGGTTATTAGTATTAATGGCGGTGGGATTAATAACTATTTACTCTGCTGGCGGGCAAGATTGGCAATTAATTGACCGTCAACTTATTCGCCTAGGACTAGCGCTTGCAGTTATGTTAGTCGTAGCCCAAATTCCTCCTTTAGCCTATCAAAAACTCTCTATTTACTTGTACCTTCTCGGCGTTGCTATGTTGGTCGCGGTTATCGTCTTTGGTCATGTAGGTAAAGGCGCGCAGCGCTGGCTTGATTTAGGCATACTGCGCTTTCAGCCGTCTGAAATCATGAAATTAGCCGTACCTATGATGGTAGCGTGGTATATCAGCCGATTTAACTTACCACCTAAATTACGACATATTTTAGTGGGCTTTATTCTCGTAGGCATCCCTACCTTATTAATCGCTCAGCAACCCGATTTAGGTACGTCTTTATTGATTGCGAGCTCAGGTATATTTGCTCTTTTTCTGGCCGGTATGAGTTGGAAATTTATTGGTGCAATAGCCCTTAGCGTATCAGTTTTTAGTCCAATAATGTGGAACTTTTTGATGAAAGATTATCAAAAGCAACGGGTACTGACGTTTCTCAATCCTGAAAGTGATCCCTTGGGGTCTGGCTATCATATTATTCAATCACAAATAGCCATCGGTTCAGGTGGTGCTGACGGTAAAGGTTGGCTGCAAGGAACTCAATCACAGTTAGAATTTCTACCTGAACGTCATACAGATTTCATTTTTGCCGTATTCAGTGAAGAGTTTGGTTTTTGGGGGGTAGTAGGATTACTGGCTATTTACACATTTATCGTTATTCGCGGCATGATCATCGCCAATCGCGCCCAAGATGCATTTAGTAAGATTTTGGCGGGCAGTATAACCCTGACTTTTTTCGTATACGTTTTTGTTAATATGGGTATGGTATCTGGCATATTGCCAGTGGTAGGCGTGCCGTTACCTCTTGTCAGTTATGGCGGCACCTCAATGGTAACGCTATTAGCAGGTTTTGGCATATTAATGGCTATTGCCACACAAAAACGATTACTGTCCCGTTAACATATTAGTCTTAACTTGCTATTCTTTTCGGCGGAATCTTTATACGTTACTTACTATTTTTACGGTGGGGTCATTTTGATACAATTGTCTTTTCAAATTAAGGCACAACTCGCAAAATCATTGCGCCAAATAATGCGCAACAGGAGCAAAGTTATATTCGCTCTTTGCATTAGCGCAATCTCTCCATTGGGTGCGGCAGAGTCCGTAAATACGGCTGAAGAAGCCTTTATAAAAATGATGGTTAATGACCATCAATTTGACGCCAAAAAGCTAAAGCAACAAATGATTTCTGCGGTAAAAGAGCAGAATGTGATAGATGCCATAAAACGTCCATGGGAAGCAAAGCCTTGGCACCAGTATTATCCTATTTTTTTAACCGATAAACGTTTAGAAAAAGGTCTTAAATTTTACCAGGCACACCGTGATACCCTAGCTAGGGCAGAAAAAAAATACGGCGTACCTGCTGAAATGATTGTGGCTATTCTCGGCATTGAGTCTTTTTACGGTACCTATACTGGTAATTATTCTGCGTTTAATGCCTTATATACCCTCGGCTTTCATTACCCACCCCGGAAATCATTCTTCAGAAAAGAATTTGCCCAACTTTTGTTGCTCGCTCGAGATGAAAAATTTGAGCCTTCTCAATTAAAGAGTTCCTACGCTGGTGCGTTAGGTTGGGGACAATTTATTCCATCTAGTTACCGCCATTATGCGGTAGATTTTGATGATGATGGCGTACGCGACTTACTCAATAATCCAGTCGATGCCATTGGCAGTATTGCTAATTACTTTAAACGAAATGGCTGGAAAGCGGGTGAACCAGTAGCATTTCCAGTTGATGCCACACGTGAACAAGCTAAACCTTGGCTTAAAAATTCGCTCAAATATCGAGATACGTTTCAACAATTGACAGACGCTGGCATTCAACTAAATGTGCAAACTGCGCAGACGTATGCTATCGAAAACGCACAAAGCCAATGGATAAAAATTCCTGGTGTAAGCGAAAGCAAACTATTCGATTTTGCCCAACCTAAAGGAGTTGATTATTGGCTTGGCTTGAAAAATTTTTACGTCATCACTCGATACAATCACAGCAAATTATACGCGATGGTAGCGTTCCAATTTAGCCGTCAGTTGGCTCAAGGAATATCAGTTATTGATGATAAAACAGCTCAAATGGATATCAACGATGTGTAAATTAATTCTTTTGATTTTATCTGTTTTCATTATTACCGCGTGTTCGCAAACACCTAATAACAGTAGCCGATATAAACAAAGTAAAGACTCTGCTCCTAGCGCGATTAAAGAAGGCATAACGTTTGATGATGCCGAGCCAGAATTCGAACCTTATGCTTTAGCGAACCTGCGCAGTTATACTGTATTGGGTAAGCACTATACTCCCTTGAAAACGGGTAAAGGTTACTCAGCCACAGGTGGTGCATCTTGGTACGGGCAAAAATTTCACGGCCATCTAACCTCAAACGGTGAAACCTACGACATGTATGCTATGTCTGCAGCTCACAAAACCCTACCATTACCTTCTTATGTGCGAGTAACAAACTTAAAAAATGGTCGAGAGACTATCGTAAGGGTGAACGATCGAGGGCCTTTTCACGATAATCGTATTATCGATTTATCTTATGCCGCCGCGATGAAGCTCGGCATGCTAAGCACAGGTACCACACAAGTTAAAATTGACGTCATCCATATTGACGAGGCTGGTATGCAAACTGTAGGAAATGGACTGCCTGTTGCACCTACGCCTTTGAAAATGGACGCACCAGCAAATGCAACTGTCCAAGTTGCACAAGTGCCTAAAATACCAGCCATGGCACCAGCTGATATTCCATTAGCGAACTCGCCAAATACGCAGACCGTAGCTCCATCAATCAAAACAACCACGGCTACCACCATAACAACGCAAGATAGTGTCTTTATACAAATAGCCGCTTTGACGAATAATCAGCGTATTAAAAAAATTGGCACTGCATTGGCTAGTTTGTATCAAGTGCCTTACGTGGCACCTTTAGAAGAAGGATTGTATAGATTACGCTTAGGGCCATTTGACTCTGATCATAAAGCCAGCGGAATATTGAATCAGCTACGTAATACCGGTTATAACGACGCATATAAGTATTACCCAATAAAATAATGAGAAATTAAACTTTCTGCTAATACGCTTGTCAAATTGACGGTTTTTAGAATTTGCTTTTATGTAACAATTTTTGTTGCTGGCGCAGTAAAGCTGTTGGAAAACTGATATATTAGCCGTCGGTTTAGACACGACACATCATTTCTACATTCTTAACAAATAAACACTTTACGGTAGGTACATGCGAAACACCAAGACACTAATTTTAGCGGTATTTAGCTGCTTATCCCTTTCCTTTTTCTCTCATACAGCTAGTGCTGCGGTAATTATACCCGATGCACCAACCGTTTCAGCTAAAGGCTTTATTTTAATTGATTATCAAACAGGCAAAGTGATAGCGGAACAAAACGCCGACATTCAAATTCCACCTGCTAGTTTGACAAAAATGATGACCAGTTATGTTATCGGTAAAGAGATTGCCAATGGCAATCTAAAAGATACTGACATGGTGACAATATCTGAAAATGCTTGGGCTAAAAACTTCCCTGATTCATCTAAGATGTTTATCGAGGTAGGCACCCAAATTTCTGTGGGTGATTTGAACCGCGGCATTATAGTGCAATCTGGTAATGATGCCTGCGTTGCTATGGCAGAACACATCGCCGGTAGTGAAGATGCCTTCGCCAGCATGATGAACTTACATGCTGAAAAATTGGGTATGACCTCAACACATTTTGTTAACAGTCACGGTCTACAAGACGGCGATCATTACACCTCTCCACGCGATATGGCGATTTTGGCCCGCGCACTGATTACCGATGTGCCTAAAGAATATAAGGTTTACAGTCAGAAAGAATTCACCTACAACAATATTAAGCAGTACAATCGTAATGGTTTGTTGTGGGATAAAAGCTTGAATGTTGACGGTATTAAGACAGGTCATACCTCTGATGCGGGATACAGTTTGGTGTCTTCTGCAACACAAGGTGACATGCGCTTGATCGCAGTAGTCATGGGGGCAGATAGCGAACGAGCACGTAAAGTAGAAAATAAAAAGCTGCTTAAATATGGCTTTAGATTTTATGAAACAATCACCCCTTATAAAGCGGGCGAGAGCTTCGTTTCACACCGTATATTTATGGGCGATAAAGAAACAGTCGATCTTGGTATCTCGCAAGATACCCCCATTACTATTCCTCGCGGCCAAAGTAAAAATTTAGAAGCTAATTTCGAATTAGATAAAAAACTTGAAGCACCACTTGCCAAAGGCGAAGTAGTGGGGAAATTGTTTTTGCAATTGGACGGTGAAGACGTAGCCGAATATCCTTTGGTTACATTACAAGAAGTAAAAGAAGGTGGCATGATTGACCGCCTTGTTGACTTCGTAAAACTGCAGCTTGGTTTTGATAGCTAAGGAACACTGAAAAAGACATTATGGATACTCAATTTGATAAACTACTCGATTTTCCCTGCCACCAAACGTTCAAAATATTGGGCGTCGCAGATGAATCTTTACCCGATCACGTAGTTAACTGTTTACAAAATCACGCTCCTGGCGATTACTTGCCACGTGTTAAAGCAAGCTCAAAAGGCAACTATCATTCGTTGTCTATCAGTGTGCGCGTAACCAGCAAAGACCATATGGAAACCATTTACACGGAGTTATCCAAACTGGAATTAGTGCGCATGGTGCTTTAAGCACCATGCTTTTTCTGAAACAGGACACCCTAAAGGTTTGAACAACACAGCTCCCTTTATTCTTCGCCAACTTGGCCGCCAAGCATATTTGCCAATTTGGCAAGCGATGCAAGAATTTACTGATACACGTGACGCTCAAAGTCCAGACGAGATTTGGTTAGTTGAGCATGATCCGGTATTCACCCAAGGCCAAGCCGGTAAAGAAGAGCATTTACTCGCTCCAGGTGACATTCCAGTGGTTAAGGTAGACCGCGGGGGACAAGTGACTTATCACGGTCCTGGCCAGCAAATGATGTATGTGTTACTTAATTTAAAACGCCACTCTTTAGGTGTGCGCACATTAGTCACTGCGCTAGAAAGCTGTATAGTTGAAACACTTAAAGATTATGCTATTGATGCCTACCCTCGCGCTGATGCGCCGGGTGTGTATGTTGATAGCAAAAAAGTCTGCTCGATCGGACTACGTATTCGCAGAGGATGCTCATTTCACGGTTTGGCACTCAACGTAAATATGGATTTAACGCCATTTCAGCGTATCAATCCTTGTGGTTATGCTGGTCTAGAAATGGTAGATTGCACTCAATTAGGTGGCCCTAACAGCTTAGCTGTTGCTGGCCCCGCTATCGCCGAAAAATTATGTTCATTGCTTGGTATTGCAAGCGTCGAAAACAAAGAAGGTTTTGATGAGTAACGCACGTCCACAAGCCGGAGTGAAACTCCGGGATGATGAAAAAGTAAAACATATTCCGATCACTATCATGCCGACTGAAAAGGCAGAGATGTTACGCAAGCCTGAGTGGATCAAAATCAGGCTGCCGCGTACAACAGATCGCATAGATCATATCAAAAAGACCTTGCGCAAAAATAATTTGCACTCAGTCTGCGAAGAAGCCAGTTGCCCTAACTTAGCAGAATGTTTTAATCACGGTACTGCAACCTTTATGATACTGGGTGACATATGTACGCGCCGTTGTCCGTTTTGCGATGTCGCGCATGGTAAACCATTACCACCAAGTGCTGAAGAGCCAATTAAACTGGCGAAAACCATTGCTGAAATGGGGCTAAAATACGTCGTTATCACATCAGTCGACCGAGATGACTTACGTGACGGTGGTGCGCAACACTTTGTTGATTGTATCAATGCTATCCGTGAGCATAGTCCTAGCACGAAAATTGAAGTGTTGGTGCCTGATTTTCGCGGTCGTATGGACACCGCATTAGAAATTTTAAAGAATGGCGTGCCAGATGTGTTCAACCATAATTTAGAAACCATTCCACGCTTATACCGCGAGTGCCGCCCCGGGGCTAACTATCAATGGTCTCTTGATCTTCTAAAGAAATTTAAAGAACAGCATCCTGATATTCCAACCAAGTCTGGTTTGATGATGGGTATGGGCGAGAACAAAGAAGAAATTGCTTTAGTACTTAAAGACCTACGTGCTCACAATGTAGAAATGCTTACCTTGGGTCAGTATTTACAGCCAAGCAAGCATCACTTTCCATTAAAACGCTATGTTCATCCAACAGAGTTTGATGAACTCGGTGTAATTGCTAAAGAAATTGGCTTCACTCATGCAGCATGTGGGCCTATGGTACGTTCGAGTTACCATGCAGACAAACAAGCCGCCGGTGTTGAAGTTAAATAAAGCTAAGCAACTTATGTTATAGCTTCGTCAAAACAAGACTCGCCAATTGGCGAGTTTTTTGTTTCTATAGTCGCAGTCATACCACTCACTCAAATAATAATAATGCTTACAATGAGTACTAATATTCGATTTATCGCTTTTCTAAGTGTGTTCATTTGTACATCTGCCTTTACGACTCAGGCAGAAGAGACTCTTGAGCCAAATGTCATATCAAACAACACACACCACTCTCAAGAAGAATGGCGCGATCCTGACAGCGACAACTTAATCTATATGCAGCTCGACACTGGTCTGGTGATTATGGAGCTCGCCCCTTTTATGTCGCCTATCAATGTTGCACAGTTTAAAAACCTAGTTATCGATAAGTTTTATGACGGGCTCGATTTTTATCGTGTTATCGACGGATTTGTTGCCCAAGGCGGCGATGTGAATGAACGTAAACAACATAAATATAGCAAACAGCTCCCCGCAGAAACAAGTCGCTCAGTAAGTGAAAATGCATCTCCAGAAGAATTTATGTTAGTGCAATCACCTGATTTTATGGCACCGCAAACAGGTTTTTTACACGGTTTTGCAGCAGGTCGCGATCCGCGAACCAATCAAGAATGGCTTGTGCATTGTCTCGGCGTCGTTGCTATGGGTCGAAACAACGGCCTCGATACGGCTAGCACAGAGTTTTATATTACTATCGGCCAGGCGCCGCGTCACCTTGATAGAAATATGAGCGTGCTCGGCAAAGTCATTTACGGCATGGAGCATGTGCAACGCATTAAAAGAGCATCCGTTAACATCCCTAGTGGTGTTATTGAAGATCCAACTAAGCGTACAGGTATAGTATGGGCTAAACTAGCCAAGGATATCCCCTCGCAAGATCGTATTCATGTACAAGTTCAAAATGAATACTCAGATGCTGTGGCCTCTCGCTTAAGCGGTGGTCGAACACTCGGTAATGAATTTTTTCATTTTAAAGGTAACGGTAATCTAGACGTGTGTTACTACAATTTAAAGACGCGAATAATAAAGTGATTAACCCAGCGACTGACAAGGTTATATTGAATATAATAAGCGCTGAGCAAATCGTAACATTTTAACCAACAGTTTATTGACTGAGAAACGAGTAAATAAAATGAATTTAGACAAAGCACATAAGCGCATTGATAAGCGTGTCAAGCGCGGCTTTCACGGTTATCCAATGATAAGTATCTGCTATTTTGGCCCCAGTGCTGAGCTAGCGACTAAGGTTGAAGTAGGTTTTATAGAACAAGAAGCGGCAGAGCCAATGGTTGAAAGTTTCAATAGCACCAGTGATATCCGTAAAGATGAAACGGTGCAAACCACGATTATAAAAATCATCGACCGAGTGGATGCAAAAACCGTAACTCTAGATGAAGCAGTCAACCCACTTTCCTGATCCAGTAAACTTTTTAAGTGAATTAATTAAACGCTAACAAAAGAGTAAAATGAACGACATGCAGAATCATACTTCCTTTAAAATATGGCCTAAATTCAAGATTTACAATCCACTAATGGCATTGGGGTTGATAACGAGCGTAGCGTTTACCTCAACAGATATTGAAGCCAACCAGGAAGTTCCTGCACTCACAAAAGAGCAAGTTATTTCACAACTCAATTTATCTCATCATTTTGAGGGTGGTTATTTTCGCCAAACGTTCAAAGCCCAGCATAGGGACAAAGTCGCCACATCTCGCGGTGATAGAACAACCATGACAGCCATCTTTTACATGTTGACTGATGATAATAACGTTGATCATTTTCACACCAAATATTCTGACGGCATTGAGTTTTATCATATGGGTTCCCCCATTACATATCACATGATTTACCCTGATGGGCGCTATGAAAAAGTGGTGGTTGGTCCCGATATTCAAAATGGTCAGCAACTTCAGCTCGCGGTTCCAGGTGGTACCTACAAAGCTGCTGAATTGACAACTGGAACTTATGGTCTGGTCAGTGAGGCTGTCGCACCTGGATGGGAAGCAGAGGACATGATTGACGTTAGTCGAGATGAACTACTTATACAGTTTCCTCAGCACAAAGATATCATTGAGCGGTTAGCGAATAAAAAACCTTAATGATTGTGGGTATTGTAGTGTATTGCGATAAAGCATGACTAATCGCAGTCCACTATTGAAAAGGTCAATTGACAATCAATATGCTTAAGTAATCTATTCACTATACTTGGTGTCACCACAACACTATCTTGATATGGTAAATTAGCACTGACGAAAATATCACATTCGTCTATAGCGATTTGCTGACGCACAAAAAATATATTCAATGCATCCAAACGCTGCTCTTTTAAGTCCACACTACCTTCGTATCGGCCTGCTACCGCTAATTCACGATAAGATGCTCCTTCTACTTCCCTAGAAAGCGTAAATGCCTGCATTTTATCTAAATTTAAAAAGCGAAAACGTACATTTGGTATAATATTATTTTGCTTCACAGGTTCTTCCTGAATTAATTTTCAAGGCATAAAAATTACGTGTGTTGGTATTAATCACTTCGGATATTAATATCGTTATAAGGCGGCTAACACTCTATTTCTGCCGTCTCGCTTAGCTTTGTAAAGTGCAGTATCTGCTCGGTCTAACAAAGACTCTGCGTTATCATCCAACTGACGTTGTGCTACTCCCACACTGATCGTTAAGTGCTTACCGGAAATAGTCTTATTCGCAATATTGGCGCGTAAACGTTGAGCCAGTGCCATTGCCGTAGTCAGTGAAGCATTAACGCAAACAACCACAAACTCCTCTCCGCCCCAGCGAGCAACAATATCTTCATCTCGCATTGACTGCTGTAATTCAATAGCTAAGGAAGTGAGTACCCTATCCCCTTCTAGATGACCGTATTGATCATTGATGCGCTTAAAGTGATCAATGTCCAGAATCATCACGCTTAACCCATTAGTATCCGATTTTATCTGTATTAATTGAGCGAGTACGTAATCCAATTTTTCTCTGTTATAGAGGCCGGTTAACTTATCAGTTTCCGCCATTCTAAGAATATCTGCGTTACGAAAAGCCAACTGTCGGTAAGCCGACGATCGAGTATGCTCATAGAAGCGAAATAACAATATATGAGCGGCACTCACTTCGATAACGTTCAACAAAGCTGCGAATCCGTAGGTTCCCGTTTGCGGTGACAAATATTGCCGATAACCCAGAAAGATGCAAACTGAAAAAGCAAAGAAGCTAACCCAGCTCCCCCACTTTTTGCCAAGAAGAAAAAATGCAACAGGGGGGATAATAGTTGCCCAAAACAAAGAATGTCTATATCCACCTGCAGACATAACGAATAGCAGTACAATTGACGTAATTAAAATCGTCACAGCCCATGCGGCCCAATCTACTTTTTCAGTTTTACGAAAGCAAACGTAAATACCTAATGATATTAATAATCCCGCTCCATCGAGCATTGCAAATGTATAATTACTGAACGCCACTAAATTCGTCATGGTGAGGATGAAAAAATAGCAGCTAACAATCAATAACGCATGAATAATTAGCCGTACTCGCCAGTAATCTGGATGATCAGACGGATATTGCGGAAATTCTTTATACCAAAATTTAAACATTGGATTATATCTGCTCTACGTGTAATGAACGTTAGTGAGTCTTTATACGCAGTTGCCAGTTGCCATTATTTTGTGCTTCACAAGCCTGCTCAGTGTCAAAACGTACGTGATGCCTTGCATCCTTTAACTTAATTCCCACTTTCAATAATTGAGTTTGGATCTGACGTCGTAAATAGATATCTTGCTCTTCTACATTGGCTTGTTCAAGAGACGCTTGCGTATCAAACACGCAAATTACCGTTAAGCTAGCCGGAAACCGATCATAACTGGCTGTATGGGTAATCCATTGAAAGCCTGATACTTTTCGTTTAGCAAGCTCACAGACATTAGTCAGAGCTTTAATCACATTGTTATCTAGCTTCTTAACGGTTTTTTGCATGCTAAATACTCACCTATCACAACATAGGTTAAATATAATCACAAAGATAGGCAGTGTTAACAGATACTTGGGCTTTAAACTTCACGTTTGCATCAACGGTAAATACTTGGCCAGCCGTAAAGGTTTTCCAATCACTGGCGCCAGGTAACAAAACGGTCATAGTACCACTCACAACACTCATCGTTTCATGTTGTGAAGTAGCAAACTCATACTCACCAGGCGCCATTACACCTAACGTAGAGTTACCTACGGCTGTATCGAATGCGATAGACTTTACGTTACCCTCAAAATATTCATTTACGTTAAACATCGTTTTACTCCTGTTAGTTTATTTTGGCGGCGCTAATGTATCAGCTTTAATAGGATCCTGCACAGTCGTAACCATCTTTTTCTTCAAAGATAGACCCGCTTCCTTTACTCTTACCTTCATCCATTCTCTAACGATTTCAGTGAGCCATGATCATTCAATCCCAGCAAAAAATTATTTCAACCCCCAGTGGCGATATGCAAACTTCCATCTATCGCCCTCTGGACGAAGGCTCTTATCCTAGTATTATTTTTTACTCAGAAATATTTCAAGAAACCGCGCCCATTACTCGCAGCGCAAAATTACTCGCTGGTCATGGTTTTGTTGTGTTGGTACCAGAAGTGTTTCATGAGTTAAATCCGATGGGAACGGTACTTGCTTATGACGATGTAGGAAAAGATAAAGGTAATGCTGATAAATTCGCAAAAAAGTTAGAGCAACACGACGGCGATACTCAAAGCCTGATAAATTTTATGGAAAAACAGACCTACTGCAACGGTAAGATCGGCAGCATGGGAGTCTGCATTGGCGGCCATCTGGCATTTAGAGCTGCATTAAACCCAAGAATTGACGGTGCATTTTGTTTGTATCCAACAGACATTCACTCCAACACACTGCCCTGCGATCACGGCAACGACTCGTTAAGCCAATGTCCTAAAATAAAGGCTGAACTATGCATGATCTTCGGTAAACAAGACCCACACGTATCTCGTGAGGGAAGAGACCTGATACGCACTACCATGCAAGACAATGATCTGAATTACACTTGGCATGAGCTAAACGCCCAACATGCATTTATGCGCGATGAAGGAGACAGATACGATCCCGCTATAGCGCTCAATTGCTATCATATGGCGATACAGATGTTTAGTCGTTGCCTTAGCTGAATTTACATGAATCTAAAGCCAATGTGGTTAGCCCTGCTTTCGAATGACACGCAAAGCGCTTCACATAAAAGCGTTTCGCGTTATTCCTATGGCTGCTTATCTGTGCTTTTCATGTTTTTAAATATAAATTTGGGTGCTGAGCCAGTTTATCCAGACAGCCAAGAATTATGGGTACAACAAGTAGAAGATAGAATAAAAAAAATTAATTCCGGCGAATTCGACCAATTTGAAATACATGGCTTTAAGCGGTTTAGTCCTGCTGATAAAGACAAATTGAAACAGTGGGTGAAAGTAGGCGTTAACGCAACGCGGGATACTTTGGGCGTGTATCCGAGCCGATTGATTTTCCATTTGGTGCCAAAGAAGTCCAATCAACCTGTGCCTTGGGCTTACACACGCAGAGACAACCCACAGCGCATCTACTTACATGTCGATAGTCGGTTTCAGCTAGAAAAATTCATTAACGATTGGACTATTTATCATGAGATCAGCCACTTAGCTATACCTTATCTTGGGGGAAATTACGCTTGGCTTGCCGAAGGGTTTGCCAGCTTCATGCAATACCAAGTAATGGAAAATGCAGGTGTGCTAAATGGCACGATTGATGAAAATTACCAAAAGAAAATTGCGCCACATCTAAAGTGGTTTAAAAGCGACTTGCCCCCCGCATCTATCGCTAGGCGTTTGATGAGTCAAAAGCAATACCCATCTGCTTATTGGGGTAGCGCGTATTTTTTCGTTGTTGCCAATAATATATTAACCAGCGAACATCAGACCTCACTGACTAAGCTTATCCGCCAGTATCAGCTTTGTTGTAATGCACCACATGGTGATGTTGCTCAATTGATGAGTGATCTAGATATATTATTAGGGGAGCCTGTATTTTCTAAGCTACTGGCGCGCTTTGAAACGCAAGCAGCTCGGACGATTTATCCAAGTGAATTTTAGCCACAAACAGCGAATACATTGTTAGCAGATATTATCGCTCTACTTGCGTTACAATTCCGCTGATTAAGATAATAAGAGTATTCGCTTTGAAGAAACAAATTTACGTCGCCTATACTGGCGGTACCATAGGGATGCGTCCTTCCTCAAAAGGTTATGTCCCCGCAGCTGGATTCTTATCAGAAACCATAGCGAATATGCCAGAATTTCATCGCCATGAAATGCCTGACTTTACCATTAACGAATATGAGAGTTTGATAGACTCTGCTGATATGAGCCCCAGAGATTGGCAGCAGATCGCCGACGATATTCAACGGAATTATCAAGATTACGATGGGTTTATTATTCTTCATGGCACTGACACTATGGCCTATACCGCCTCGGTATTGTCTTTTATGTTAGAAAACCTAGGTAAACCGGTGATCGTCACAGGTTCACAAATTCCGTTAGCTCAGTTGCGCTCTGACGGCCAAGAAAATCTATTAAATGCATTGTATCTAGCCGCTAACTATCCAATCCCTGAAGTTGGTTTGTATTTTAATAATAAATTGTTCCGCGGCAATCGCAGCCGTAAGTTAGACGCCGATGGTTTTGATGCTTTTGGTTCCCCTAACTTTCCCATGTTGCTAAAGGCCGGTATTAATATCGAAGTAAAAGCAGGTAATGTTACCCCCATCAGTCAGCAGCCACTTGTGGTAAGCAACGTAACCCCCCAGCCGGTAGGCGTAGTTAGTTTGTACCCAGGGATAAGTGCGGAGGTAATACGCAATATTCTTCAGCAGCCCGTTAAAGCCCTTATTTTACTCAGTTACGGAGTAGGAAATGCGCCGCAAAACGCAGCATTAATAAACGAGCTGAAAAAGGCGAATGATAACGGTATTTTGATAGTAAATTGCACTCAGTGCTTGAGAGGTAAGGTCAACATGTCTGGTTATGCTAACGGCAACGTCTTGCAAGATGTTGGCGTATTGTCAGGCGGCGATATGACGCCCGAAGCCGCTTTAGCAAAACTACATTATTTGTTAAGTAAAGATTTAAGCACCGCTGAAATGAAATGCAAATTAGTCAGTAATATTAAGGGCGAGCTAACAATTTAGCATCCGTTGAGTTAGCTTTTTTATCAAAATTGCGCTTTACCTCAAGGCTCAATAACAACAGCAAAGTAAACAATGCCTGACATTTATCATGCTAAATGTCAGGCATAAAAAAAGGCAAACTATAAGTTTGCCTTTTTTTGGAATTCGTATTCAATCAAGCAAGCTTGAATTAAAGTACTACGATATTCTCTGCTTGAGGACCTTTTTGGCCTTGAGTTACAGTGAACTCAACTTTTTGGCCTTCAGCTAGAGTTTTGAAGCCAGTACCAGTAATTGCACGGAAGTGAGCAAATACGTCAGGACCATTTTCTTGCTGAATGAAACCAAAACCTTTAGATTCGTTGAACCATTTAACTGTACCAGTAGTAGTAGACATAGTCTTTTCCTATATTTTCAAGAGTAATTAAAAACCTTTTTCAAGGCGAGGTTTGCTGAAGCGTGTTGCTATTACTTATGATATACAAGACGAGGTACTACAATGGAACATCGAAACAGTGTGCATAAATATCAAACGTACTTTCAAGCGCAATTAGGATACCATTGTTCACACCTACGTCAACATTTTTTATCACTTCTACTGGTCTAACAAGACCTTCTTTATCAATATCAAATCAAATACATACAAAATAAACCGCATGTAAAAAAAATGTTAAAATCACCACCATATTCCATAATTTCAGCAGGTGAAATAGCGTAATTATTTGGACATAAGACGACTTGGAATACACGCCACCAACACAGCGCCTAATAAGGCAAACCCAGTGGCCAAAGTAAAAGCCAATTCCGCCCCCTGCCCCTGTTGCCATATTAAACCTGCCGCATAATTACCAGCCGCACCACCAATGCCAAATCCAATACTCGTGTACAGTGCTTGTCCCTGACTTCGAAATTGCCCTCCGAAGAAATGATGGATGAAATTAATTGATGCAGCGTGAATTAAACCGAAACTAAAGGCATGTAATAGTTGGCTAATAACTAACGTCGGCCAATACTGTGCTGCTATAGCTAATAAATACCAACGTAAAGCAGTAAGCAGCGTACTAATCAAGAGTGTCCATTTAATACCAAAGCGGTTAATTAACCTCCCTGCCAATAAAAAAATTACGACTTCAGCTGCCACGCCCAACGCAATTAAGGCCCCTGTTTCTTGACCACTATAATTGAGGTCTCGGGCGTACAGAGCAAAAAAGCTATAATATGGCCCGAAGCTTATTTGTATGCATATGGATGATAAAATAAAGCCAATGAAAACTTTACTGCGTACCTTTTGCCAGATGGAGTGTTCTGATGTTTGTTTATTTTCTGAGGTTGATGCTTCTTTTAATCCCAAGGTAATTAAAAATAAACTCAGTAATACCACGCCACTAATGTAAATCGGCGCTTCGCTAGAGAACACATCGATGAGTTTGCCAGCTAATACGGTGAGTACAATAAAGCCAACACTCCCCCACAGACGCACATGGCTATATTTAGTTGCATCTCCACGCACGCTGCTTAGCGTGATGACCTCAGTTTGGGGTGCTATGGCGGTAAAAAAAAGCATCATCAGACCAAATGCGAGGGTCAGTCCCCAGAAACTATTTAGCCAAAAAATTGAGCAAAAAGTAGCGAAGGTTAAAAAAGAGCCAAACTGCAGTATCCGCAGAGATTTTCCCGTTCTATCTGCAAAGGACGCAAATAAATTAGGCCCAATAATACGCATCAAGGTGATCAGCGCGAACAGTTCGCCTATTTCTTCGGAGCTAAAACCGCGACCATCAAGAAAAACCCCTAAATAGGGCACCAGAACGCCGAGTTGGCCAAAATATAAAAAGAAGGTCAAAGACAGCATCACCAAATTACCTCTGGAAAATGCTGCCTGAGTAGATACCACCAAAAAGCCTATTTAGCTTGGGCGGGAATAACAGGCGTCATAGATTGCACGTCAGCATTTTGACCACGATGACGCAGATAATGATCCATCAATACCAACGCCATCATCGCTTCAGCGATTGGCACAGCTCTAATACCAACGCATGGGTCATGTCGACCTTTAGTGATAACCTCGGCGCTTTGACCATGAATATCAATACTTTCTCCGGGCACGCTAATACTCGATGTGGGCTTAAGAGCCATATGTACGACTAGATCTTGTCCACTTGAAATCCCCCCCAATACACCACCTGAACGGTTTGATTTAAAACCATCGCTGGACATCAAATCACGATGTTCACTTCCTTTTTGCTCTACGGTTGCAAAACCATCCCCAACCTCAACGCCTTTAACTGCGTTTATCCCCATCATCGCATGGGCTAAATCTGCATCTAAACGATCGAATATAGGTTCGCCTAATCCTACCGGCATATTCGTTGCGACTACTGAAACTTTCGCCCCAATAGAATCTCCCTGTTTGCGCAATTCACGCATGTATTCATCCAATGCGTCTAATTTACTCTCATCTGGGCAGAAAAATGGATTAGAGTTGGTAATGCTGTGGTCCACTTTATCGATTTTAATCGGCCCAAGTTGCGACAAATAACCACGTACTTCAATACCTAAATGTGTTTTCAAATACTTTTTTGCCACTCCACCCGCGGCAACACGAATTGCCGTTTCACGGGCTGAAGAACGACCACCACCTCGATAATCTCGCAGTCCGTATTTTTGCTGATAGGTATAATCAGCGTGGCCTGGACGAAAAGTATCTTTTATTTTTGAGTAATCGTTACTGCGCTGGTCGGTATTTTTGATCAGTAAACCAATACTGGTACCCGTTGTTTTACCCTCAAACACTCCAGATAAAATTTGTACTTCGTCTTCTTCACGACGCGCAGTGGTGTAGCGCGATGTTCCAGGCTTACGTCGGTCTAAATCTATCTGCAGATCCGCTTCGCTAATTTCTAAACCAGGAGGACAACCGTCGATCACGCCGCCGATTGCAATACCATGACTTTCGCCGAAGGTACTTAAGGTAAAAAGCTTGCCAAAGGTGTTGCCAGCCATAGTGTGTTCCTTGTATTCGATTTATATATATTGCTTTACATGCTATTCATCGCTGCTTCGGGCAGCTATTGGGCAAAGTAAGCCACTAAATTTGCTCTACTGATGGCAAACACACCGTGACCACCCCGCTTGAACTCAACCCATTGTAGGTCTAAATCGGGATAAACGTGTTCCATATGAAATTGACTGTTGCCTACTTCTACAAATAACCAACCGTCGTCGGTTAAATGCTCGGGCGCTTGGCGAAGCATTTTATGCACAAGATCCAAACCATCAACCCCAGCAGCCAATGCTAGCTCAGGCTCGTGATGGAATTCATCAGGTAAATCAGCCATGTCTTCAGCATCAACATAGGGTGGGTTACTGATAATCAAATCGTACTTCTGACCTTGTAGGGCCTCCATCAGATCTGACATTATTGGATAGACCCGATCACTTAGCTGATGTTCAATAATATTGAGTTCGGCCACTTCAAGTGCCTCAGGGCTAATATCCACAGCATCCACGGTCGCCCCGTCAAAGGCATTTGCTAAGGCAATAGCGATGCAACCACCGCCAGTGCACAAATCTAGAATATGAGTTGGAGGCGCTAATAGCCACTCAGCAAATTTGTCGTCGATGAGTTCAGCAAAAGGCGAACGGGGTATCAGTACACGTTCATCTACATAAAAGGGTAAACCACAGAACCATGCTTGATTTATCAAGTAAGCCAAAGGAATGCGCTCTTCGACTCGACGTTGAACTAATGCCGCTATCTCACGTTTTTCTGTCTCAGTTAAACGAGCTTGAAAAAGTTGCTCACCAGTTTGTTTGAGCATATCTTGCGGTAAATTGAGTGAGTATAACGTAAGACATACCGCCTCATCCCAAGGGTTGTCAGTGCCATGACCATAAAACAAGCCAGCTTGATTAAACTGACTGACCGCCCAACGCACCATATCTAACATCGAATGCATATCAGTTACCGCTTGTTCAATATCCACACTATTATTCATTTTTTACCTAAATTTGTTTAGCCTAAACAAGCGCCTTACATAGTTTCAACACCAAGACTTTGTTAAACTTGCCGTCATGATCGCCTTATATTCAGCACACTGCCTAACATTATGAAAAAAAATGCCACACCTGATTCATCCGATACGGCACTATTTCGTAGTGAGTTTACCGATGTAAAGCCATTAAAGCAGGACAAAATACCGCCTCAACGCTTTTCCAGCAAGCTTAAATCTACCTTGATAGATAAAAAGCGCGGTCCGCAAAGCGACCTTAAGCAACAGAATGCTACATTTCAATTTTCAGATGGCTTCGAAGGATATTTTGACACGAGCCAACCCCTAAAGTACGTGCAACCCGGCGCAGATACCTTTGAGGTCAAACGCTTACGACGGGGTGAATACCCACCAGACCTCATCCTTGACCTACATGGTCTGAATAAAGAGCAAGCGAAACTGGAAATTGCGGCTTTAATTTACGCCGCACAGAAACAGCATTATCACTGTGTATGTATAGTACATGGCATAGGCAGTTACGTGCTGAAAAAGAACGTGCCGAACTGGTTAATTCAACATCCCAGTGTTAAAGGTTTCCATCAAGCACCATTAGAATGGGGCGGTCAAGGCGCGGTATTGGTATTGATTGATTTGCCCCAAATAAACAGCAAGTACTAATTCCTAAATGGTTGTTGTAAAAGTAGCATTTCAAATTCAGGTTTAGGCAGTGCCTTGCTGAAGAAATAACCTTGAATATAGTCACACTTGTACTGTTTCAATAGTTCAACTTGTCCTGCTAGTTCAACGCCTTCTGCGACAACAGAAATACCTAACTCATGACACATAGTTATTAGGCCTGCGATCATACTTTGAATTTCTTTGCAGTCTTCTATGCCATCCACTAGTACTTTATCTAACTTTAAGACATCTATTGGTAACTTAGCTAAGTAAGCAAATGACGAATACCCCGTTCCAAAATCATCCATAGCAATACTAACGCCTAGCTCTTTGAGCTCCCAAAGCACCTTTAAGGTTTGCTCAAAATCTTGTATCAAGCACGATTCGGTAATTTCTATTTCAATTAATGATGGCGGCAACCCATATTGATCCAACAAGCTCTCGAATTGCTCTACCACACTATGGTTCGCTAATTGGCGCGCAGAAATATTGATGGCTACCCGCTTTAAATCTTTGCTAAAACGGTGCAGCTCAGCGATTTTTTTAACACTTTGGGCAATCAACCACTCCCCAATTTGTTCTATTTGCCCATCGAGCTCACTTAAGTTGATGAATTCATTCGGTGGTATCCAACCAAGTTCATTGTGCTGCCAACGGATTAAAATTTCAGCGCTGTCAATCAGTTGATCCGGCAAGCGTACTTTAGGCTGAAAGTGCAGTAAAAATTGATTGTCGCGTAATGCCCCATTAATTGAGTTTTTAATTTTGAGCTGGCGTTGTTGTAAGTCTCTTAAGGCTGAATCGAAACGACATAAATGCTCCACAGCGACGCTGTCAACAGAGAATGCACAACGCAAATTTTCCATCAAGCTACTTGGGTCGTCTCCATCAGCGGGCGCTAAGGCATAGCCCATTACACTGTTAATTTTCACGCAGCCTTTACGTTGCGTGTTAGGCTCGTTTAACTTGTGATTAATGATCGTTAAGCGCTTGCGGATCATCGATTCACTTTCATAGTCCGGAATAATAATAAAGATTTTTCCGCTGTCAAAAGCAAAGGTTTGACTTCCTTGAGGCAACTCGTTGTGTACTAACCCCCTAATCTCAGTTAATAAGCCCGTAAAAATCGTTGGCCCAGCATGTTGCTCTAGAAAGTCATAATCGTTGATTTTAAGTGACACTAAGCAAAATTCTTGTTGCTCAGCAAACCTGTCTCGCACTGCTTGTTCAAAAGCGTAGTACTCTGGATTATGCTCCCCCTCTAACACCCGACGATTAAGCAAGCGAGCATGATATTCAGCAAACGCTTGCTCAATTTCTTCAATTAACTGTTGGTTATTCCACGGCTTACGCAAAAACTTATGGGCTGCGCCACTATTTAGCAGACTAATCGCAGAGTCGAAATCAGCAAATCCACTGAGTACCATGGAAATAACATCAGGATAACTTGCTTTAATTTGTTGGATAAATTCAGCACCAGACATCATCGGCATTCTGAAATCGGATAACACCACCTGAATGCTGTGCTCTTGCATAATGGCTAACCCCTCTTGGGCGCTATTGGCAATAAAAATCTCAAACTGTGTTTTAACTAAACAGCGCTTTAAAGACGATAAAATATTGGGTTCATCATCGACAATTAATAACTTGCCTGTTGTTGGAGTAACGTGTACTTGCTGGCTATTCATTGCGGCCTGCCTCTAAAGTTGTGTAGTAAAGCATAATAATAAGATTCAAAATTTGTACTGACCTTCGAAACGAATTCGCAGCCCTTGTTCTTCTGGACCTTCAATCGTTCGCATATCACTTACGCGTGCACCCAACCACCATGTATCTGCCATTTTTCGACGCAATCTCACATCTAGACCTTGCACGTTGGATGTAGCGAACCGGGCAGTAGCATTCTGGGCGAATTCAGTGATAACGCCGAAACGCTCAACATGTAAATAGCGTAAATGCCAAGAATAATCACCTGGCTGAGCCAGTTTTCCATGCTTCAATTGCACCGCTACACTCGTTTTCTGATCGCTGAATTGTTCAAATTGGTTAAAATCATTCAAGGACTGACCTAAATCCACGCCCAATTGATATCCCTTAAAACTAAGACTACTCGATAAACGTAAAAAGCGATTGTCCAATTGGGTATCTTTTTTGGCGTACTGTGCATTTGACTGGCCATTATAATCAACATAGGAAGGTGAAAATGTTACTTTTACTTTGTCAAAGCTAAACCTCATATTCCACTGAACTATGTTCAGTAAACCCACCACATCGCTATTCCCGTCAAGTGGTTTGAGCGAAGCAAGTTGCAGTTGATGCCGCTCAGATAAACGATAATCTAGATGCACACCGATAGGGCTTAAATTACGATCCCAGAATACATCTGTTATGTGTTTGGTTTTCCATGGTATTTTCCCGATATACAGATTTACATCAGTAAATTTCCCGGTTAGATATAAGCGCTCAACAAATACATCCCTATCAGGCTGAGGTTGAGTATTGAAGCGAATTAGCGTTATCGCCGGCACGTTCTGTTTATTCTTTAATCCTGTGCTCAAACGGCCTTGGGCAGTCCAGTTATCGGTAATGCTACCTTTGATACCTAAACGGAAAATAGCGCGTAAGCGTTCTCTATCTGGCAAATTAACATGCTGACTTTCATTCTCGTAACGTAACACCGCATCACCAAACACATCGACATTACTAGCGAAAGCAGTCGAACTAAGCGTCAATATAATAGCTGCCATTAACTGTCTCATGAAGTATTCCTATCGTTTAAATGATGTCGGCTAATTTCTTGAGACTAATAATTACACAATGTCACCATTGTCACATATTACACTTTAGTCCTATTTGTCATTTTTGCGTTTGATGTTATAACTTATCCATCGACTTTTGGCAGCTAAGAGATATTTATGAAAACTTTAACATCCGGTGACATAGCTAAGTACTGTGACGTCAACTTGCGCACAGTTATACGCTGGATTGATAGCGGACGGTTAAAAGGTTACAAACTTCCAGGAGGGGGTAACAATCGGGTTAAAGAAGAAGACTTCGTTGCGTTTTTAACTGAAAACAAGCTGCCTATTCCTGCTGATTTTGCTTCTCCCGAGACACGGGTACTCATCGTCGACGATGAACTGCAGGTAGCCAAAGCGATAAGCCGTGTAACTAAGCGAGCCGGCTACGACAGTGTGATTGCCACCGATCCATTTATGGCAGGCGCCTTACTGACAACCTATAAACCTCAATTAATGACCCTCGATTTGAGCATGCCTGGCGTAGATGGCTATGACATCGTGACATTTGCTCGCCAAGAATATGCCGACAAGTCCTTAAAGATTTTAATTATTTCAGCGCTAGGAGAAGACGAACGTCAAAAAGCCATAGATCTAGGCGCAGATGCGGCTTTAGCCAAGCCATTTGCCAATAAAGAATTACTTAGCGCCATCGATGCACTATTACGTAATTAAACGCATTAGTGATTTGCTTTAGGAGCACAGTATGAAGTTTATAATTTTAGCATTAAGCATGATCATTTTAAGTGCGCAAACACACGCGCAAGAGACATTAACGTTCGCCGTAGTACCACAACAATCGGCTAAAAAGCTAGCCAAACTTTGGACACCATTATTGCGGGAAATAAGTGATGACAGCGGTGTAAAGCTAATATTTACCACTGCACCAAACATTCCTACTTTTGAGCGTCGTTTATCGCAAGGTCAATATGACTTTGCCTATATGAACCCATATCATTTTGTTGTATTTAATGAATCCCCTGGTTACCAAGCGCTCGCTAAGCAAAAAGATAAACATATTCAAGGAATTATCGTCGTAAGAAAAGACGCACCCTATGCCTCTATTAATGAACTGAATGATATAACGATGGCCTTTCCCGCTCCAGCTGCTTTCGCAGCAACGCTACTACCAAAAGCTGATTTGTCGGCGCATCATGTCACGGTAAAGAGTCGCTACGTATCGTCACATGACTCAGTCTACCTTAGTGTAGCCCGAGGCCTATCTCCTGCGGGTGGGGGTATCTTACGCACATTTAATAACGCGCCAGCGAATGTAAGAGAGCAACTTAGAATATTGTGGAAAACCCAACCTCATACCCCCCACGCCATCGCCAGTCATCCAGATGTATCATCGGATGCACGCCAAAAAATCCAAACCAGCCTGGTCAATTTGCACAGTACCGTAAAAGGTAGAGCTGCATTAAAAGCAATCAATTTTGTAGCTTTTGAGGGCGCTGATAACAGTGACTGGGAAGATATTCGCATCCTTGGCATCAACTCGCTTAAGTGAAAAAGACTGGTCAAGGTTAGATAAAGGGGATTCACATGTCATTACGCAGTAAAACCATTATCGGGATCGCTACTATCGAGGCTATTTTGCTTTTGTCATTAGTAGTAACCGCAGTGACCTTTTTAAGTCGTTCAGTGAGCAAAGACTTGGTTAAACACGCATTCACTACGGCTACCTTATTTTCTACCACTACCAAAGATGCAGTATTGTCTTATGATCTTGCGTCATTAGACGACTTTGTTCTAGAAGCATTGAAAAACCCTGGAATTGTATACGCACGCGTCATCAGCAGTAGTGATGGCATATTGTCGCAAAGCGGTTCAGAAGAAGCGTTAAACCGTAACTTTAGCGCGGATCAACAAATGGACGATGTCAACGACGGAGTCTTCGATACATACGCCAGTATCATAGAAGGCGATACAGTATATGGCCGAGTTGAAATCGGCTTAAGCGTCAGTAATGCACTAAGTGCTATCCAAAAAATAAAACAATGGACAACCTCTATCGCACTTATAGAGCTGATACTGGTCGCACTATTTTCTTATGGCTTAGGCCATTATTTAACCCATCAGCTTAAATTACTTCAGGCTGGGGCAAAAAAAATATCTCACAGTGCTATCTCTGGAGATTTTACTGATACACAGATCCCTATTACTTCAAATGATGAATTGGGAGAAGTAGCACAAGCCTTTAATCAGATGATCGAAACACTTAAAGCTGAATGCGTGCGCGTAAAAAATTATCAAGCGGAATTGGAATCTCTAAACCAAACATTAGAAATGCGCGTTGTTGCCCGTACGCAATTACTTGAAGACAAGAACGAGCAATTAACCCTTATTAATTTTCAACTAAAAAGTGCTCAAGAGCAGCTAGTTCAATCAGAAAAAATGGCATCTCTGGGGCAACTCGCAGCTGGTGTCGCACACGAAATTAACAACCCAATAGGTTTTGTAAACAGTAACTTAGCGTCTTTATCAGATTATGCAAAAGTTTACGTTAAGCTCACCCAACTTGTTGCAGATTGGCAAAAAACTGATGCCCCAGAACAGCGAAAAAACCTAGAAATTCAAATTGGTGACTTTCTCAATAATGAAAACGTAGAATTTATGCAAGAAGATATGCCCGAACTTATCAGCGAATCAAGCGAAGGTTTAACCCGCGTGAAAGATATCGTCGCAGGACTAAAACAATTTTCCCAAGTTGACCGCAAAGCGCTGCAATTATTTGATATCAACGATTGTATTAAGACAACCTTAAGTATGGTCAGTAATGAGCTAAAATATCACTGCGATATTGTTACTAAGCTTCAAGAAGTCAGTCGAGTTGAAATAAATGTCGGTAAAATTTGTCAGGTTTTAACTAACCTACTGATCAATGCCGGCCAAGCAATTGGTGATAGAGGCACAATCACTATCGAAACATATAGCCACAATGGTCTGATTTATGTGTCGATCTGCGACACGGGGCATGGTATTCCAGCCGAAAATCTTAAACGATTATTCGATCCATTCTTTACCACCAAACCTGAAGGACAAGGCACAGGGCTTGGTCTGGCTATCTCATTTGGCATTGCTCAAGAACACAGCGGCGATCTCACCGTTACCAGTGAACTAACCAAAGGTAGCTGCTTTATATTGACCTTACCTGCCGCATCATCACAAAGCGAGAAACCGTCAATTGAGACGCTAATCAACTAGCAAAACCTTATTTGGGAGACAGCACCATGAGTGAATTAACACCGAAAGAGTCAGAAACTTATACGGTCTTGTGTGTCGACGATGAAATCAATATTCTCAAGGCGATTAAACGCGTTCTGCACAAGCAGGATTACGAATTATTAATAGCGCAAAGTGGTGCCGAAGCACTTGAAATACTAAAACAAAAAACGGTACACGTGATCGTATCAGATATGAAAATGCCTGCTATGTCGGGAGCCGAATTCTTGCAAAAAACGACCGCCTTAGTGCCCATTTGTTATCGGATTCTACTGACCGGATACTCCGATATGTCATCCACTATCGACGCGGTTAATCACGGCCACATCGACCGATATTTACAAAAACCTTGGGACAATACCGAGCTAACATGTGCCATCGGCGATGGTCTGGCCAAAATTAAACTTAAACTTGAAAACGCACGATTAATCCGTTTGATTAATAAACAAAATGCCCTACTCAAAGACTTAAATCACAACTTAGATGAAAAGGTAAAGCTACGCAGCAAACAAATTACCCTCGCCATGAGAAAGCTAAAACGCAATACGTTGGCGACTCAACGGGTGTTGTATAATTTTATCAGTATTAATCCCAATCTAGACGGGGGATTTGCGCAAAGTGTCAGTCACTTATCTAATAAATTAGCGGAGCACTTATCACTTTCGGATAAAGAACAGGCACAAATCAGCTTTGCCGCGTTACTGGGCGAGATTGGGCTATTAGGGTTGGATACAGCCTTATATTCAAAGCCATTTTGCGAACTCAATTTCAATCAGCAACATATCTTTGTGCAACAAACTAAATTTGCCGAGCAAATACTCAGTCCTGCCACGCATTTACGTGCAGAATTAGATATTATTACCTGCCAGTATGAGCATATTGATGGTAGCGGAGCCAATAAACTCAGCCAGGAACAAATTCCAATTGGTGCGCAAATACTAGCGGTTGCACGGGATTTTTGGCGCTACAAATTAGGCAGAATAAGCAAAACATCGCTGTCAAACGCTGAGGCAATTACTGAACTTAAAAAATATCGAGGTTTGCGCTATGCGCCAAATATAATCGACATTCTGCTCCAATATCCAGATGTTATCAGCGGTCAATTTATTGAAAGCGCGATACAGGTCAAAGATCTACAAGAGGGCATGCGCTTGAAAGAGGATATTCTAACTGAGAATCATATTTTGGTTCTACCCCAAGGCCACGTATTTTCAAAGACATCAATTCAACAATTGGCTCAGTATGAACAGCAACGAACTGAATGTTTTACTATTTTCATTGAGCAAGCAGAAGTGCCTACTCAGGAAGGGGAAAACTAAGGGAGAATTGCGTTCCTTTACCCACCGCAGAGTGCACTTGTGTCAGCACATTGTGCGACTCTAAAATGGCATAAGAAACCGATAACCCTAGGCCTGTCCCAACACCAATGGGCTTGGTCGTAAAAAAGGGGGTGAAAAGTTGCTCCAACGTTTTTTTATCCATGCCGCAGCCTGTATCACTGACGTCAATAATCAGTCTGTCAGCAGTCAGCGTAGATTTTATGCTCAGCTTTCCACCGTTTGTCATGGCATACGCCGCGTTAACAAATAAGTTAACGAAAACTTGTTGTAGCTGTCCATTATTTCCTAGAATTTGCGGCAAGTCAGCATTTAGTTGGTTATCCACTATGTGCTCATATTTAAGCGCATTCCATGCAATTTTTAATGCCCCTTCAATACACAGATTAAGACTTATTCTTTCTAACTTGCCATCTCCACTATGAGAGAACGTTTTCAAGTTTTCTACGATTTCCTTTACGCGATCCAAGCCTTCTAAGTTCGATATCAATAGGTCTTGAGCATCCTGTTGAATATATGCCAAATCATATTTATCGCAAAGCGCATTGTACTGCTGCGTGTCTATTTGACCTTCAGCTGTTAACGCCTCGGCAATACTGCAGTGTAAACCTTGATAATCTTGCAAATACTCTTCTAGCATTTCTATATTTGAACGAATAAAACCCACTGGATTATTAATTTCATGGGCAACACCAGCGGCAAGTTGGCCCAGCGAAGCCATTTTTTCCGACTGGATTAATTGTCTCTCAGCTTGCTTTAAACGGTCCACAGTGTTTTGTAGCTCTACGGTGCGCTTACGAATACTCACATCCGTCACCCGGCGAGTAATGCCGCTCAATAAGTGCTCCCGAGCTGTTCCGAGCACAGATAACGCTTCTTCATCTAAGAATTCCGCACGACTAAAAAAAGCCAACCAGGCAATCTTCCCTCCAAGCAAAGCGAAGTTTCCAAAGACGATCCATTTAAAGCCTGAAAGTGCCTGACTGGCTTCATCGTCAATAGACGACACCAGCCACATACTGAGGCTTTCTTGTTGCTCAAGCGGTAAGAATTGAATTGCTTGATTGAAAAACACCGGATCGCTCACCCATTTGTTTGGCGCACGCCAAATATTATCAACTTTAGATTCAAGTGCCTGACCGTTATTGGTCACAATAAATAGCCCACATTCAACAGAAAAAAACTGGCCTGTTAGTTCTACGGTATTTGTGATCAATTCTTGCAGCGAAATATCTGATGAAACATCACCCGATGTTTGACGTAAGAATTCAAGTTCAGCTTGCTTCTTTTTCGCAATAGCCAGAGAGGTTTGCAGTGACTGATTGCTTTCATAAAGCGCTCTAGAGTGAACCTCTAAATGTTGTTCAGACATCACTCTAGCCTTTTTTTCACGCTCTATTTTGCGCTCGAGTACACCAATCCTTGCCTCTAGTTCCGATATTGATTTAGACAACTTTTGTCACCTTCATGACACAACGTTCATCACCTTGATGTTCACACTCAGTTTGCTCAACGGTTACCTGTTGGCCGGTATGAGAAGCTAACCCCTGTACTATTCCTTCGCAAAAGTAACACAGTTTTCGCGGTGAAATATAATGAAAACTTAATGTGGTTGGCGTTTCCTCAAGAAATTCAAATTCTGGCAATATCGCTTCTGGATTAAGTTTTTTAACCTCAACATGGATCACATTCTGCACACCATAAAGAAATTTAAACACATCGGTAAATTTGTGGGCTTCTGGCGGAGCCGCTTGCAATAGTTGTTCAAACATCCATTGACCAAATGCTATTTGCGCCTCTTGCGCGGTTAGGTTTTTCTTTTCCATAATAAGACCAACTAACGTAAATAACTCTTCATCGTCATACGTGGCCACGGACGTATAAATACCGTGACTAGGTAGATCGGCGACGTTAAGCAACTCATCCCAAAATTCGTCGCCCCACAATTCATCAACAAACTGGTTTAATTTTACAAAGATAATGCCTTTCATAGGATATTCCTCAATACGCGCCATTCCCGGCAACAGGCCAATTTTAGCCAACGGATAATGTGCTACCTCAAGATAGTCGAAGTTCACCAACAAGCTCAACGTAAATTAGTCTATATATGTGTGTAATGTTGTCTTAAATTTGCAACATTTCGGTGCATGTATTCGTCAGCTATATTCTTTAAGCCTATGTTTTAAATGATTAAATTTATTATGGAACAAGAACTGCAAATTACCAATCATTAGCTACTCTGTGGCAGATAAGTCGTCAAAATTCAGCAGTAAGATAGCAAAGGACCCATACATGTTTGATTCTCAGCAATTAAGTACCACACAAACCTTTAGTGCCTATTCTAATCAACCTCAACTTACAGTCGACAATACGCGTGGCTATAACCGCATAGTTTCGTTCAGTAATGGAAGCGAGCAAAGTTACCAACTGCCACAGTGTCGAAACAGCAAACGCATCAGTGTATTTGGTTTAGGCCACGCAGGAGCATTATCAGCCATTTGTATGGCTGCATTGGGTCATAAGGTCATCGGTGTAGACTTGGATCAACGCAGAATAAATGCATTAAATCAGGGTAGAACTTTTTCTGATGAGAGCGGTTTACCTGAGTTACTCGCCCGCATCAGTTCTTTCCATAACTTGGTGGCAACGGATGATGGTTTTAATGCTATAAAACGCTCTGACTCTTCACTCATTTGCGTTAATGACGATGTAGAAAGTGATTCAGCAACAAGCATCGAAAAACTTAAAACCTTATGCGAGCAAATAGGCATGAGTTTGCGTTATAAAGAGCACTATCACAATTTGGTCTTTTGTCAGCACATCGATGCACAGATATTACACACTGTATTGATCCCAACGTTAGAGTCTCATAGTGGTAAAAAAGCGTCTGAGGCGTTCGGTATATCAACCTTTCAAGGAAATAAGAATAGCAATCGAACCATTAAAGACTTCTTCCAACCTTCTCAGTTAACTATTCACTTTTTAGATAAGCACAGTTGTCAGTTAACGGAGCAATTATTTAGCGGATTTAGGGCCAGCGTGAGGCGCATCAGTTGGTAAAGCATTGACGAGATATTTGCTGATTGCGAAATATAGACTTAGCATAATTAAAAAAGTAATGCCGAATAGCCACATCGGCACAACTGAAGATATGAGCTAGACATAGTAATCTAACCTTAATCTAGGCAAAAGTGTCCACTAAGTTTAGTGAACTCGAGCCAGACTGATTAGTCGATAAAGACGTTAGTATATCTTTAAATGCTGCGCCCAATTCTTCTTCAGACAAACTTTCAGCACCATCACGCAATCCATCTAATTGCGTTTTTAGCGATGACTGCTGATCTTTACTCAAGCTAGCAAGCATATCAGTAACAGAACTCTGCTCATCATCAGACAAAGTAGAGACGGCAGATTCTAACCCAGGAGGCACGCCGCCCTGAGGGGGTGGCGGAGGCCCTTTGGGTCGCCCAATATCTTGCGATACGAGAGTATTAACAGATTGATTTGCAGTATTTATTTGCATTTCATTTATCCTTTTTTGATTTGTTGTATTAAAACAAACGCGAGACTAATCTCGCTTCGCATCTTCTGGGACAGCAACCAAACTATCGTTCATCATTTTGCACGTAGCACTCAGTGTGTCACCGCGTCTGGTTTCAATCGTCACACTGTCACCTTCTGATTTATCAACACATGCTTCAAATGCTTCAGGCGGTGGACGACGTTCACCCTGCCCACGGCCCTCTTGTGCGTGAACGCCAGTACTGTCAATAACCAACATGCTAGTTACGAAAAATAATTTTGATAATTGCATCTTTTTTTACTCCAATAATAGGTCTACATCAGATTCTAACGATCAAATGTGCAGAAATGATGGAGATAACATGGAGAAGTTGGCTAATCTTCCTAAAGCCGCTAGTGCAGGCTCCTTGCACGCAGGTATACTCGGCGTATGAATATATTCCGTAAAGTCTTTTTATCATTCCTTGGGCTTACCGCCTTGACGCTGCTGATTACCCTAGGCTTAGCGCGTTGGAGCTTTGACCAAGGTTTTCTCAACTTTGTTGCTGGGCTAGAGCAGCAACGCCTTAGCCTACTCGGTGATACATTGGCACAGACCTACTCCCGTAAGGACGATTGGCAGTCCGTTATCAACAAAGGCTTAGACTATTATCTTGACCCAATACCGACCAGAGGTGGTAGACCGCCTAGATTATCTGAACCAAGTCCTTTGATGTCGTCACCACGCAATCAAGGTGCGCGCCCGCCACCTCGCCCAAGAGAACATGGGAATGATGCCCCACCTACCGCGCTTTTTAACGCACAGGGAGAGTGGTTAACGGGTAGTAAACCAAAGTCAGATGCCAAAGAGGTACTAAATCACGCGATTTACTTAAAAGGTAAGAAAGTAGGCGAATTACGTAGTTGGTTAGATACGATACCTGAGCGCTCGTTGGCATCATCATTTTCCATGCAACAACGTTATGCCAGTATCGCCATCGGCTTCTTATGTTTATTCATCGCAGGCGCTGCCTCTTGGTTACTTGCAAGGCGTTTAACCGCCCCCGTTAAGGATGTGCTGCATGGCGTAGAGCGGCTAAGCCACGGTGTCTATGATGTCAACCTTGATACCCTGCGCCAAGACGAACTCGGCACACTGATGCGAAATCTAAACGGATTAAGTCATATATTGAATGAAACGCGCAGTGCAAAAAATCGCTGGTTTGCCGATATTTCCCACGAACTACGCACCCCTTTAACAATTTTAATCGGCGAGCTTGATGCATTAGAAGCAGGCATACGCCCTTTTGGTCCAGAACAAGTTGAATCATTAAAGCATGAAGCATTGCTTTTGCATCGTTTAGTGGATGATCTTTATCAACTATCAATGTCTGATGTTGGTGGTCTGAAATACCATTTTAGTCTGATTGATATTAGCGAGAGCGTCGATAACGTGCGGGCATCGCTAAATGCTAAAGCTCTGCAAAAAGGTTTGAAAATATCAACCTCAATTGCCGAGCCTGTATATTGCTTGGTGGATCCACAGCGGTTAGAACAGCTTTTTATAAATTTACTCAACAATGCCATCTTGTATACCGATACTGGGGGCGAAATTGTTTTATCCCTGAGCCAACTTGGTAATAAAGTAATATTTGAAATAAACGACACCCTACCCGGTGTACCGCTGGCGGATTGTGATAAGTTGTTCGACCCTTTGTATCGGCAGGATGCCTCACGAAATCGCGCAGCTCCCGGCGCAGGCTTAGGCTTAACAATCTGTCGAAATATTGTCACCGCCCACCAAGGCAAAATAAGTGCATCGCCTTCATCTTTAGGCGGGGTTTGTATCAGGGTAGAATTACCGGCAGCGAAGGAATAAATATGAGCAGCAAACAACACGTATTAATCGTTGAAGATGAGCCTAAGATTGCACAAATCCTCGTCGACTTCCTCACTTTAGAAGGCTACTCAACGCGCGTTATTCACCATGGTGACGAAGCCGAAGCCGCTATAAAATCAGAGATGCCCGATTGCGTCATATTAGATTTGATGCTCCCAGGTAAAGATGGCTTAAGCATCTGCAAAGACGTGCGTAAATTTTCTCAAGTACCGATCATTATGTTGACAGCCCGTGTGGATGAGATAGACAGATTGATGGGATTAGGTTTTGGCGCTGATGACTATGTCTGCAAACCTTTTTCACCACGAGAAGTTGTCGCACGTGTCCAGGCAGTATTGCGCCGAGCCTCTATTGCTACTCCATCAACCCAATCAAATATATTGAGTTTCAAGCACATCACCATTGATACTGAGCGATTCGAGTGCAGGGGAAATGGCACACCGATAGAGCTCACGCCCGTTGAGTTTCGTTTACTGAGAAGCTTACTTGGCCGACCTGGCGCGGTTCTCTCTCGAGAGTCATTGATGAACAGTTGCTATGATGATTCGCGTATCGTGAGCCATCGTACGATCGACAGTCATATGAAAAACCTACGTAATAAAATCACTCTAGCGGATGATCCACAACCAATATTACAATCGGTCTATGGCGTCGGATATAAACTGATGTGACTGCAAATTCCAGCAAGCTAAATATGTGCAGTATCTGCTGAATATCTGCACAGTATCTGCGCTTAATTAACCTAAAGTAACATCAGGTTAATAGACAAAGATAACGCCATGAAACAAATCTTACCCCATTTTCGAACTCTGCTGATTTTCACCTTGATGTTTCTATTATTGGCGTGTAGCGATAGCGTAACGGATTCAACGGAACAACAAAGCACCACGGATACAGATTCAGAAACTGAAACTGAAACTGAAACTGAAACTGAAACAATAGTAGAAGCTGCTGATCCCCCCTTTTTCTTCGATAATGCGGTTATCGAAACCATTACCACAGAAAGTTGCACCTTGTCTGGCGGTACACAAACAACCTGTTATCGCATTACAATTGCCGGTGAACCCGTAGTCGATGAAATCGGTCCTTTTTGCCCACCGAACATTGATTCTGATGCATCGCAAGGAGGCATTTGGTTTGATGGATCGGGTGAAGTTTACGACATAGACGGTGAATTTATCAGCAACCTAGACTCGCTTTACGGGGACGGATGGCTGCTTTACGATCCAAGTACAGGTGAGGTTAATATCACTGATACCCAAACAGCTTGCGAGGCAGCAGCACGTCCGAACGTGGATGCAGCTTATCAAAACTATTGTGTACAGTGTGATCTAGACTATTACGGTGGTGGCATTAATGAAACCCTGCTGCTACCAGTTACGCCCATTCCCTTAGCCAACCCAAGTTATGTTAACAGCAATATGGGTATCTCCTTAAATGGCGTTATTTTAGCAGCCCAAGCCCCAGTTGACGCAATACTTAGCAATTATACCATTGCGGCGTTTGATGATTGTGGCGGGCATATAAACCCGAATGATGGTTATCACTATCATGCCGCTACTGGATGCTCAACCGGTCCTGATGAGGAAGATGGGCACGCCAGCTTGATTGGTTACGCACTGGACGGTTATGGTATTTACGCCATGTTAGACGCCAGCGGATTTGAAGAAACCGACTTAGGCGAGTGCCGCGGTCATACCGATGACTCTCGTGGTTATCACTATCACGTTGCCAGCCCAAGTGAAAATATGTTTATCGGTTGTTTTCATGGTGAACAAGGTGAATGGATAGGCAGTGAGTGATCAATCTATGAACATCAGCAAGAACGAACAGATGAACTCAGATCATGAAAACAGTCAACACAAGCGTATAGTACAAATCGTAACTGGTGTAGCAACACTAGCGTTACTGTTATCGGTCTCTTACAGGGCCCTAGGGCACGAAGGCCATGTAGATAGAGACGCTCAGTTGGCTTGCAATACCAACTCCAGTAAATAATTAACCGCTCAGCGAAAATTTAAAAGGACTTAATCAAGGCGCTTGAATGACGTAATAGTGGTGCTCTTTCGAGTTCGAGCAACACAGAGTAAGTCCTTTTAAAATTCGCCCGAAGGGAATTCCCCAGCGGGTTTTGCACTACGTTCTCGGTATTTGAAAGGGAACAACCATTGCTGCACACCGACGCCTTGTTCAAAATCCGCTGGACGGATTCTGAGAGGGCAATTATTTATTGGAATTGGTATAGGAAAAAGCCTTACGCGAATCATGTGAATACGTGAAAGAAACAAGCGATAAAACGGCCAAGCTCTACAGCGGGTTCTGCCAAAAGATATCACACAATAAGATATGTGTGCGTAATCAGCCCATTAACACAATTCTAATCGAACCGCTGGACAACTAGCTGCGCGATCAGCTGCGGCGAGCCTGAATTATGACTCGCCTTCAGGTTTTCTTTTTCAACAACCAAACCTCTTCATTCGCCTTTAGCTTACCTTTTAGTCCCCCAACAACATCTTCGCTTGCTAGCTGTGAAACAACATAGTGCTCGCCATAATGACTGGCAACTTCACCGGCATCTACGCAATACGGTGGGCCAGGTAACAAATGTTGTTCATAATCGAAGCTAATCAATAATTGCGCAGCTGCACCAGTCAATTCCCGCATATGCAAGGTATACTTTTCACGCATATCTAATGGTAATGCCACCAGCGCTGCGCGATCATAAATTGCATCAATTCGACCTATTAAGGTTGGGGTTAGTTGAAAAATATCCCCCACGTAAACATCAATTGTCAGCTCATCGACCATAGCCTGATAATGAATGAGGTCAAATTTATCCAAATGCATGACCTTGGGCTCAACTTCCATATCTTTGAACAGTTGAATAACAGCGGGCTCATGCAACTCGGCTGCAACCACATGATGACCATTTGCCACCAGCCAAGCAATATCTCTGGTTTTACCGCAAAGAGGCACCAATAGACGGCTTAACTCAGGTAATCCTAACTCAGGAAAATGCGTTTTTAACAAAGGGCTCCCTTTAAATTGATGAAAAGCAGTCTCGCCTTTTTGCCACTTTTCATGCCAATAACTCGCTTGCATATTTACTCCATCACTTCGTTTAAATAGTCTTGCGACTTCTTATCAATATTTTGTAAAATCTTTATAAAAGCCAACAAACATCATCATGCCACTTATAGCCCACTTTAGGTCAAGGTTTTTTTGACTCAATCAAAGCGCTCTCCGAGACATCTCAAACGTGGTCACAAATAAGATACTTAGCCAATTTTAATTAAAGCATGCCTTTTAGTTTGGCCAGCCCGTAAGCATTCACCGTTGATGCATCTTTAATTTCACCGGATAAAATCATTTGTTCGAACTCAGTTAGGGTCACCTTTTTAGTAATTAACCCCTCTTCCTCTGGGTCCAAATTAATTTGGGTAAAGGTAAGTTCAGTGGCAAGGTAAATATGGTACATCTGATTGCAAAACCCATAGGCTAAGTATTGTTCCCCCAGATAATGCATTTTATTCGCGACCAAACCAGTTTCCTCTTTTAACTCCCCCGCTGCTAATAGCGCATGATCAGCATCAGGGTTTTCCTCCCACGCGCCTTGGGGTAATTCCCAGCAGCGTTTTTTAATGGGATAGCGATATTGTTCAACTAGATGAATAAAGCCGTCTTGCACAGCTAAAATCACCACAAAGTCAGGTTTCTCAACCACACTATAAATTCCTACGTTACCGCTGCTGCGGCGAATTTTATCTTCTTTTAAGCGCATCCATTTGTTTTCATAAACAACCGTGCTGGTTAATGTCTGTATTTCATCGCTCATCTGTTCATCCTCGTAGAATAGTCGTTAGGTCACGCTGCACTGAGTGGACCTATCCTAGCGTAAAAGCATGGATATTTTCACATTGCATACAAAAGTATTTCCGAGATTTATTGAGGTATTTTAATTTCGCTGCGTATACGTAGTAACATAAGGTTATTTAATGGATAAGGCGTGAAAGTCATCCAACTACATCGGGCAAAACAACAGCTCATTGCCAGAGATGAAAACAGCCAGCTAGTAAAACAACTGTACGATGAATATGGCAGTGCATTGCGCCGTTTTATTCGCGTGCGCTCACGATTGAGTGAAAGCGACTGTGAAGATGTGATGCAAGAAGTATATGAGCGCCTGTTGAAGCTAGAAGATTTACCTCAAAAGCTGTCAGGTAGAATGGATACCGTACGTAATTATCTATTTCAAATTGCCACCCATATATTAATCGACCGTGACCGTCGCGCTAAAGTGCGCTGCAAAGACGCCCATGTAAGCGATCAAGACACGGCTATTTTTTCATCCTTATTTTCCCCCGAGCGAGCACTGCAAAATAGAAAGCAGTTGCGGGAAATAGAGACGGCATTAGCAGAGATTAAAACCAGCCACAAACAGGCATTTATGTTAAACAGAGTAGAAGGCATGAGTTACCGGGAAATCAGTGACGCATTAGGTGTATCAGTCAGCACAGTAGAAAAGTACATTTCAGCGGCGTTGGTTGCCATCAGAGCGAAGGTGTCTCCCGTATGAGCAGCAATGTGAATCAAGAAGTAATACAAAAGCAGGCGGCGACTTACGTTGCCCGTCTATATTCAGGTGAGCTTAGCGCGGAAGAAGAAATGCAAATTTACGCTTGGTGCGATAGGTCGCCTGAGCACCAGCAGGAGTTTGACTCCATGCTTGCTATTTGGGACACCAGTAATCAACTGTTTCAAACAGCACAACCAAAGAAGAAAAACGCTTACTGGTTAACGGGCATTGCTGCAAGCTTAGTGTGTACCGTGCTAGCGATGTGGTATCTAGCTATCCCTGGCCCCACGCCGTTGTATCAAGCGTCTATCCCTAAGCCAAATATCTATCACACTGCCGTAGGTGAATTAAGTACGGTGGGCTTGCCTGATGGCAGTGTCGTAACACTCAACACCGACAGTGCGATCAGAATAGATTTCACGGGTCAGCAGCGCCGAGTATGGTTAGAGCGCGGCGAAGCGTTTTTTGATGTAGCGAAAGACGAAAATCGAATATTTAGCATTAACACAGGCGAGAAAACCATTCGTGTCATTGGTACAAAATTTAATGTGCGAAAGTCTGATGCAACCTTAAAGGTATCTGTGACAGAAGGTTTAGTAGCAATACAGCCATCGGCGTTGCCCTCGAGTGAGCATATAGATTTTGAAGAAGCAGAAACCCTACTCCCCGCTGGCTCAGTCGGCGCTTTTAGCGGCACCAGTGAAGTAATTACCCGTGTAACCTCTAAGGAAGTGCTGGCCAACCAACAATGGCGGCAAGGAATATTTCGTTTCAATAATGAGCCGCTGGCGAACGTTATCACTGAATTTAATCGCTATCGCATGAAGAAAATCACCCTTCAAAATCGAGATCTTGGCAAACTAAAAATAAGTGGGGTATTTAAGTTAAAAGACGGAGACAGTATTTTGTCCGCCCTTGAAGCCGCGTTACCTGTTGAGATTGACCGTTACCCTGAGTACATAGAATTGAGCGCAAGACACTAATTTTCACTTTTTGTGGAGGATCATTTAATGCCTTGCGTATACCTCTAATAGGAACAGTCATTTCTAATAATAATAGAGGCACACATATGAAATTACATCAGTCGTTTAAACTTAGCACCCTTGCTTGCAGCATTATGCTCATGCTGCAAACAGGGAACAGTTTTGCAGCTCAAACACAGCAACAAAACATAGACATACCTGCACAAAAACTCGATGCGGCATTGCTCGAACTCGCTGAAGAAAGTGAAACGCAGATTTTGTTTTCTTCTGCTATTACCCCAAACATTACCACTCGTGGAATATCAGCCACGCTAACGGTAGAAGAAGCCTTAAATATTTTACTTGAAAACACCTCGTTAGAGTTCGTTAAGCGCTCTGCGGGTACGTTTATCATTCGCGAAAAAAGCAAGAGCACCTCATCAAGCACCAGTACGCAAGATACTATTGCGCCTATTGAGCCAGTAAAAAGCGCTGCAGGTACACCCTCAAAAAAGGCTGACGGCGAAGCCAGTGTTGAGCGCATCAAAGTTGTGGGCTCAAATATCCGCGTCAACCAAGACTCTGGCGCATTGCCTATCAGCACATTCAGTGCAGAAGACTTCGAAGATTTAGGCATTACTAGCGGTGCAGATTTGCTGGCTGAATTGCCCCAGCAAGGGGAAGTCAGCTTTAACAGTGAGCGAGTAGTGGGCGGTGTAAACGATGCCCGTGGCGATGTGTCCTCGGTCAATCTGCGCGGTATAGGTACGGGTTATAGCTTAACTCTGCTAAACGGCCGGCGTTTAGTATTGCACCCTGGTACCCAAGCAGAAGACTTAGTGCCCGTGACTACAGTCAACTCAAATGCCCTACCTGTACGCGGCCTTAAACGCGTCGAAGTATTACGCGACGGCGCCGCTGCAATATACGGTACAGATGCCATAGCAGGCGTTATTAATTACGTTCTTAAAGACAAAAACACCGGTGGCGACTTGCAGTTCCAATACGGTAAAAATGATGGCACTGACAAAGACACCTTCAGTTTATCTGGCTCTGGCGGCTGGTTTTTTAACAACGAACAAACCCACCTGACACTCAGCGCCAGCCTGTATGAGCAAGATATGCTTATGGCATCTGAGCGAGAATATGCAGCCAGTTCAGACACCCGTAATTATCCTGGTTTGAACCCTGAATTTGTCGGCAACACTTCGTTAGATGGTCGCACTACCTCAACGCCTTGGGCAGAGTTAAGCTCAGAAAGCTTGGGCACATTTCACATTCAGCCAGATACATTTAATGGTTGTGAAGTAGCGCTTGGCAATGGCATATGCGCAGGCGGCGGCAGCTTAGATCGTGAGTTGCGTTACGATTCAAATTCAGAACGCTCATTAAGCTCAGAAGTGAGTCGGGTGAATTTATATGCATTGCTCACCCACAACCTGACCGATGAAGTTGAATTGTATGGCGAAGCTCTGTATTACCAAGCTGAAGCTGACCGCCTACGCGAACAAAGCGGAAACTTAACCGCTCAGCGTTTCACTGTCGCCAGCGATGCATTTTACAATCCATTCGGCGAAGACGTTACCGTTAGACGCTATCGCCCTATTGATACTGGCCCGCGTAAAATCAATGTTGAAGATTACTCCTACCGCTTCTTAACTGGTCTGCGAGGTTACTATCAAGATTGGGATTGGGACACCGCACTGCTTTATTCAAAAGCGCATACCCTAGACTCTGCGAATCGGGTGAATACTACTTTGTTTCAGCAAGCAGTGAACAGTACAGATCAAAGCACAGCCTATGACCTGTTTAACGGTGGCAGCTTAACCTTGCCAAACATTGGCGATGACACAGGTAACGACCAGGACGTTATCGACAGTTTTATGTTCAATATCGAGCGCGAATCAGAAACCGAGCTCGCCCTGTATGACTTTAAAATATCCCGCCCTGACATTTTCGAGTTACCCGCTGGGGACGTCGGCATGGCAGTGGGTATCGAATACCGCTACGAAAGTTTTTCTGACGCCCGCAGTGATGCTCTAAATGGCACTGATAGTTTTATTGATGTGGTCACCGGCAATCCATCGGCTCTTGCCAGTACAGTGCTAGGCAGTAGCCCAACGCCTGATTCGTCTGGGAGTCGCAATGTGTTTTCCACCTACGTGGAATTTGCCGTACCTTTGCTAGCGGATTTACCTCTGGTAAAAAGCTTAGACATGCAATTGGCCGCTCGTTATGAACGCTTTTCAGACGTAGGTGATATTACCAAGCCAAAAGTATCCCTCGCTTGGCAAGTTAATGACATGGTTCAGCTTCGTGCTGCCTATGCCGAAGGCTTTAAAGCCCCGGGGTTACCGCAAACGACCGCGGTTGACGTGTCACGTTCAAACACCCGCTCTGATCCTATATCAGGCATTCGCCAAGGCACCCTTGAAATTCGTAATGGTAGCGATGATTTAAAACCTGAAACCAGTACCAACACCTTTGCTGGCATTGTGTTTACTCCTATGAAAAACCTAACGTTAACCGCAGATTGGTGGCACATAAAGCAAAAAGACGTGGTGGGAATTTTAAGCAGTCAAACACAGATTTTGTACGATACGCTACTTCGTGCCAATGGTGGCAGCAATGCCAACGTTATTCGTGATGAAAACAATGAAATTTTGTATGTTACGAACGACTATACCAACCTGCTGCCTCGTGAAATTAAAGGCGTCGATTACAGCATTTTATACAAGATGAATACTGAATTAGGCGATTTTACCTTCACCGCCAATGCCGCGAATTTAACCCAGTTTGACCAAGGGTTAGACTCCGTGACTCAACAGGTTGTCAATGCTCAAGAAAGCGGTAACGAAGCGGTACTATTCAATGGTGAATCGGTTGGTATCCCTGGTTCAGCTGGCGACCTACTCACTAAAAATGGTCGCCCCGAATGGCGCAGCAACATAGGTATTAAGTGGCAAAAAGACAGTTGGGGCGCTGGGGTTAAATACAAATACATCAGCGAGCTAGAAAACGTCTTCTTATCTTACTTTGATGATGCCGGTGATTTGATTTATCAACAAATCGACGATTGGTCTACCGTTGATGCCTACGCTTCCTACTCGTTCAAAGAGCAGAACAGCTTGCTAGAGAATAGCAAGCTAACCCTAGGTGTACGTAATATTGGTGACAAAGAGCCACCTTTCACTTCTGGCACATTTGGCTATGAAAGCAGTGTTCACTCTTCATCAGGCCGCTACTTGTACATGACCTTAAACAAGAAGTTCTAGTCATTCAGCCAATCAGAAACGCTCTGATTGGCTTTTCTTATTACCCTCAAAGAATGGACAACAATTATCATGCTTCGCTATTTTCTCCCCATACTGCTAATGACCTCTTTTTCAGCGTTAAGTCAGGCCAAAGACTGCCGGTTTGACGATGTCACTTTTCATAACGACTTCAGCACCGCGCGTTTAAGCACCTGCGAACGGTTAGCTAAACATGAATACCATATTGGTATTTTGCCAGAAAATGAGCCGGTCAATCCTAGCCCTTGGTTTGGTTTTAAGGTGCAATCAGAACAAAATGCCCAGATAAAAATCAAGCTGACATTCAATGGCAACAACCCTCGTTACCTACCCAAACTCAGCACGAATGGCACACAGTGGCAAAACATTCCGTTTGACACTAAAGGCAAAGAAATGTGGATCAGCCTAAACACAGGCAAGGAGCCGATTTGGATTTCAGCTCAAGAAGCCATTGATAATCAAGAGTATGACAATTGGTTAGCCAGTCTCAAAAACCAGCAACCCACCCTTGAGATTGAAACGCTAGGGCAATCAGAAAAAGGCCGCCCTATCAAAGCCTTGGTGAAGCAATCAGCAAAGAATAAAGAATGGCTGGTGATCATAGGCCGTCAACACCCGCCAGAAGTGACAGGTGCCATGGCGCTATTTACTTTCAGTGAAGCCTTATTATTAGATGACGCTTTGAGCACTCCTTTCTTCGAGCGTTTCAATGTACTGATGGTGCCAGACTTAAATCCAGACGGCGTTGAAACCGGCAACTGGCGGCACAACGCCAATGGTATAGATCTAAACCGCGACTGGAAAAACTTCGCGCAGGCAGAAACACGGCTGGTGCGAGACAAAATAGCCAGCATAGTGCAAAACGGTGGTAAAATTGTATTTGCAGTAGATTTTCACTCTACCTTTCATGATGTCTTTTACACCATGCCAGATGATCATGATTTAGCGCCTATCCCTTTAATGGCAGGCTGGTTATCCGATTTAGATGCCGAGACAGGTTGGGTTTTCAAAACCGTGAATAAGTCGGCCTCATCACCAGATCGCGGCATCTTTAAGCAGTACATCGCTGATCATTACAAAGTTCACGCCGTCACATACGAAGTGGGTGACAACACCAATCGCCAACTTATTCCTTACGTTGCAAAGCAAGCAGCCAAAGCATTGGTAGAAAACCTATTAGACGTTGAACCAGAAGCATTTTATGTTGACCAAAAATAACAGCCTAGCGGCGCTATTACGCGCACACTCAAAGCGTGTTTATTCCGTAAGCACAGCTGCCCTGTTGGCCATGACTTGCGTTTACACATGCGCGACGTTGGCCAAAGCTAACCCGTTAAACCCGAACAGCGATGCTGCGGCATTTGTTGAACAGCAGGTTAACCAACAACAAACAATGAGCAATACTCTCGCTGACAATATGTGGCAATGGGCTGAAACCCGCTTTCACGAGCAAAAAAGCAGTCAAGCCATGCAAGACATCCTCATTGAGCATGGCTTTGAAGTCGATGTCGGCGTGTCAGGTATGCCCACCGCGTTTGTCGCTCGTTATCGCTTAGGTAGTGCTTCGAAGCATCTTAGCTCAGTAAGCCAAGTCACCGGGCCAGTGATCGCCATTTTGGCAGAAATGGACGCCCTGCCCGGCTTATCTCAAGGAGCAGTTCCTCACAAAGCCCCCATTTCAGGTAAAGCCGCAGGTCATGCATGTGGTCATCATTTATTTGGCGCAGGCTCACTAGCGGCTGCAATAGCGATTAAAAACTGGCTGGTACTGAACAAGGTAAACGGCGAAATTCGTTTATACGGCACCCCAGCGGAAGAAGGCGGCTCGGGTAAAGTCTATATGGTCCGAGAGGGTCTGTTTGATGATGTCGACAGCGTATTGCATTGGCATCCAGGCGATCAAAACACGACGCAACCTATGACAACCCTCGCCAATAAAACGGCCAAATTTCGTTTTCATGGCATTGCCTCTCACGCAGCCGCTGCACCAGAGCGTGGTCGTTCAGCCTTAGATGCGGTTGAAGCCATGAATTACATGGTCAATATGATGCGTGAGCATGTGCCGTCTGATACGCGCATTCATTATGTTATTACCCATGGTGGCGGGGCACCTAACGTGGTGCCTGAATTTGCCGAAGTCTATTATTATATGCGCACCCCCTCAGCCGCAGATTTACCTGCCTTATGGGCCCGATTAGAGAAAACGGCACAAGCAGCTGCCCTTGGTACAGAAACCACTGTCGACTGGGAAATTATGTCAGGCGTGTGGAGCACACTGCCTAATGCGACATTAGCCAAAGTGACGCACGAAGCGATGCAGGCATTTGGTGGTATTGAATATTCACAAAAAGAGCAAGAGTTTGCCGACAAAATTCGCCCAACACTCAGTAAACGCGCAGTCCGCCAAATCGGTAACGAACAAAAAATCATGCCATTCACTGACGATATTTATCATGCTACAGCGTCAACTGACGTGGGTGATATTAGCTGGAACGTGCCCACTACGGGATTTGTTACTGCTACTTGGGTACCTGGTACAGCACCTCATAGTTGGCAAGCCGTGGCTGCTGGCGGAATGAGCATCGGCTTCAAAGGCATGCACCTAGCGAGCAAAACCTTGGCATTAAGTGCAATACGCTTATTTGAACAGCCTCAATTGATACAAGAAGCCAAAACAGAGTGGCGCAAGCATGTGGGTAATGTGCAATATCAATCACAAATTGGCAATCGCACTCCAGCTCTGTAACCTGAAACGTTGTACTAGCCATCTTAGGTATTAACACTGAGGTGCATAATTATGACTAACTGTCTGTTTTAGCATGTAGTATTTGCCTTATTTCAGTGTAGCTTGAATTTGATAATAATCGTATGCATGGGGTATTTTTCATCTAGCAACGATAAGATAAATGGATATTGGTGGGACGATTTTGTTGTTTAACCTACTAGGCACACAGGAGCAAATATGGACTTTATCGCCCCATCAGATAAACATATTAGACAACTCATGACGTGGTTCGAAGATGAAGCGCAATTGGCAATCTGGTCAGGTCCTAACTTTCGCTACCCTTTTGACTTATCGTCGTTTAAATATGATCTAAAATTAACGTCCCTTCAATCATTCTCAGGATTATCAGCACAACGCGAATTATTGGCATTTGGTCAATACTATTTACGTGAAGGAAAATGCCACTTAGGACGGTTGGTGGTTAATCCTGAGTTTCGAGGACAAGGTTTTATTGCGGAATTAATTGAAAAGCTCAGCGCAGTAGGTAGACAAGAGTTAGCCGTATCGACTAGCTCACTTTTTGTGTTTAGTCATAATATCCGTGCGATAACGGCATATGAAAAACTAGGCTTTATGGTTGAAAATTATCCCACTAAAATAACATTGGATAACTGTTTATACATGGTACATCGAAGCTAAATTACCCAGCGCTAAGCTAACAGAAGCTGCGATAAAACTTGCTGGCTAATGCCCCGAAAATATCTCAGTAAACCAGCTAAGCATCCCCGTTTTATGTGAATGATTTCCGGTCGATTCGACTTTATTATTAATGTCACTGTGTTGGCTTTTTTGCCAGCGTTTATTCGTCGCTAAACGCTGTTCACGTCGCTCTTGAGCACGATTCGCCACATCGGTAAATCTGGCCCTCTGCTGTGCCGTAAAGCTTTCGGAAAAACTCTTACTTGGCGCGCTACGAGGTCGACTTCCACGTCCACCTTTAGGTGAGCTACACATAATAATTCCTTCGATTACTATTCTCTACTGATGAGACAGGAATAACGGAATATTTCTTTCACGCAAGCGTATAAACACTTTATTTTATGGCCTTACTCGTACCTAAGCGCATCTATTGGCGCTAGGCGCGACGCTTTAAGCGCAGGATAGTAGCCAAAAAACACGCCGATCAAGCCGGAAAAACCTAGACTCAATAACACCACTCTGGTTTCAATAATTCCACCAGCGCCAATGCCGTATTGATTACCAATAAACACAAAGCCATAAGCAATCATAACCCCGATAAATCCGCCTAGACCGCACAACACTATCGATTCAATCAAAAACTGATATAGAATATCGGAAGGCTTCGCTCCCACCGCCATACGCAAGCCGATTTCCCGGGTGCGCTCGGTCACTGATACCAACATAATATTCATAATACCGATACCGCCCACAACTAAGCTAACCGATGCAACCCACGCGAGTAAGGTATTAAACACCTGAATGGTTTCAGCGCGTGTAGCAATCATTTCTGACACGTTACGAATACGAAATAAGTCGTCTGCGCCAACTGGAATGCGCATGCGCTGGCGAAGTAAAAGCGACATTTCATCTTCTATATAATCCATGTCCTCACCGTCATAAGCACTGACCTGAATAAAGCTCACAGATTTTGGATTAGTCGCATTCACACCGGTTATTTTATTGCGCACCGTTTTAATGGGTAAAAAGATTACGTCGTCTTGATCTTCTCCTCTGGCATCTTGGCCTTTTTCATTAAGTACTCCAATAACAATGGCATTAAAATTTGTCACGCGCAGGGTTTGGCCGATGGGATCGCTGGCGCCAAATAGTTCGCTGCGCACCCTTTCACCGATGATCACCACTTTGCTGCCGCGACTAATTTCCGCTGGTGTGAATTCACGCCCGTTGGCGATGCCCCAATCTCGCACCACGAAGTAGCGATTGTCGATGCCATCAATTTCTGTGGACCAGTTTAAGTTGCCATATATGACTTGCCCCGACGCGGACAAATAGGGTGCTGCAGCCTCCACGCCTGGTACTTGTTTTTCGATTAAATTGGCATCGTCTTCATTTATTTTCACCACGGAATTAGAGCGCGCGCCGCCGCTTTGACGAAATGCTCCCGTCACAAAAAATACATTCCCCCCCAACGATTTTATCTGCTCATCGACTTTCTGTTGTGCCCCCGCGCCCATCGCGACCATTATGATCACAGCGGCCACGCCGATAATTATACCTAACATGGTTAAGCAACTGCGCAGCACATTGACTCGAAGAGCGGTTATCGCTGTTTTAAGCAAAATAACAATTTTCATGCTACGCCCTCGTCTGCTGCTTGGCGTATATGTTGATTACGTTCATCACTGATCAATTCCCCATCACGAAACGTCAATTTACGGCTCGCAAATTCCGCAATTTCTGGTTCATGAGTCACTAGCACTATGGTTTTGCCTTGTTGATTAAGTTGCTGAAAAAGCGCCATGACTTCTAACCCTGTATGGGTATCTAGTGCACCAGTGGGTTCATCAGCTAAAATCATCAGCGGATCGTTTATTAATGCTCTAGCGATCGCCACACGTTGCTGTTGGCCACCAGATAACTGACCTGGGTGATGATCCATTCGAGACCCTAAACCCACACTTTCTAAGCATTGTTTGGCACGAGAGATCCAATCCGCTTCAGGAACGTTACTGTACAGTAGCGGTAACGTAACGTTGTCTAACGCACTAGTACGAGGCAGTAAATTAAACTGTTGAAAGACAAATCCAATACGCTGATTACGTACGCTCGCCAACTCATTCTTACTGAGTGTCGATAATTCCTGACCAGCAAAGGCAATACTGCCCTCGCTAGCGATATCTAAACAGCCCAGCAAGTTCATCATGGTAGATTTTCCCGAGCCTGAGCTGCCCATAATCGCTACAAATTCACCTTGATATATATCGAGATCAACGCCTTTGAGAGCCCAAACCAACTCATCACCCATGGTATATACTTTTTTGGCCTGACGAACTCGAAGCAGCGGCTCAGACATTATTCGGTCACCTTCTGGGCACGTACGATAACTTTGTCACCGTCACTGAGTTGCTTAGATTGGATCTCACTGTATTCAAGATCGGCAATACCAATGCCCACATCTACTTTACTTGGTTGGCCATCACGCAACACCCAAACCGCGCCACGCTGGTAATCTTGCTTATCTCCCCCCGCTTTGCTCTGAGCACTGCGTGATTGACCAAGCACTTTATATTTTTCCATTTGCTCTGGCGTTAAGATGCTTTGCAGCGCAATATTCATCTGGCTACGCACTTTTTTCATCGCATCATTTCCTGAAGGGCGACCACCGGGTCCACCAGGGCCAGCTTCACGTGCTGCGCTCATTGATTCGCGCATTTTACTCATCACGTCAGCCACCTGTTTTTGCTGTGCCTCATTTAGCCCAAGCTGTTCAAATAATTCAGCTAATCGGCCATTTGGCCCTGCGCTACTATTGGCAGAACTCGACCCGCTATCGGGTGAAAAGCGTAATGCAGAGTTAGGCACCCGCAGTACATTATCACGTTGCCCAAGCACGATATCGACATTAGCTGTCATACCGGGCAGCAGTAACAAACGGTCGTTTTTTACGCCAATAATCACTTTATATGTCACCACATTATTGGTCACCGTAGCGGACTTTCTCACTTGAGTGACCACACCGCTAAACTTACGCTCGGGGAAAGCATCGACGGTAAAATTAACCGTTTGGTCTTTAGCGATGCGTCCTATATCCGCCTCATCCACGTCAGCTTCTATCTGCATAGAGGCTAAATCTTGTGCAATCGAAAATAACGTTGGTGCAGAAAGACTGGCCGACACGGTCTGGCCTTTGTCTACTTGTCGGTCAATGACCACGCCGTCCACGGGAGAGCGAATATAGGTACGATCCAAATCTAATTTTGCTTGCTCTAACATAGATTGAGATTGTTGTATTTTGGCCTTGCCAACCAAAATAGCCGCGTCAGCTGTATCAATCGCGACTTTAGCCAGTTCGTAGGAGGTTTCACTGATATCTAACTCAGAGGCACTGACCAGATTTTTGTTGCGCAGTTCGCGTGTTCGCTGATATTCACGTTCGGCGAGTTTTTCTTCGGTTTGCGCCTTTTTACGAGCCGCCTTAAGCTGCACGAGGCTAGCATCCGACGACGCTAAATCTGCTTCACTTTGGCGCAGCTTTGATACCACAGTACGATCATCAATACGGGCGATAATCTGTCCGCTGGTTACTTCGTCGTTAAAGTCCACATTTAACTGAGAAATTAATCCTGATAACTCAGAACCAACTTCGACCGTCACCACAGGAGAAATAGTTCCAGATGAGTTTACTGTGCTTTCAATTCTGCCGACTGACAGAGGTTGAGTGTGATAGACAATACGCTCACTAGATTGAGATGGTTGGGTAAACCACCAAAATGCGGCTGCTATAACAGCTACGATAACGAGTCCCTTTATTAACGATGTATTCTTCATAGTGTGATATCTGCAAAATCTAATTAAATGCTGGAATAATGTGAGAATTAAAGCATTTATCAAGTACAAATGCTGTCAGGGAAATGTAAAGTTATCTAAAGTTGTTGTTTCAAAGCATGATGGCAGTTAAGCGCTGCAATAATGATCGTAATTATCACCGCTCAAACGGTATAAATAACAGATATAAAAAACGTCACAAAAGTGACGTTTTTTTAGAATTTAAGCGTTTAACATTGGCTATTAAAGACCAAATAATTTAGACCACGATGCTTTGGGGATCCATTTCAGGCATCAAATTTTCGTGTAACTGATCCATGTTGTCTACCACATCTTTTGGATCATCAAACAACGCTATATGAAACATCGCATCACCTTCTTGTACCAAGGGGATATTCTGCTTGCCAATAATGATCCCTGAACGGTTTGCCAGCAGCGGTTTACTGTAGGCGCCGGTAGGGCTGCATACGTCCGCGAGTAAATCCCCCCGTTTCACGTAATCCCCTAAGCTCTTACGGTCACGTACTATGCCGCTTTCAGGTGCACGCAGCCATGAGCTTTTATACGCGACTAACGGCTCTATTTTCGGTTCAGTACGACGTCGTTTCGATACCATTCCTAAAGATACGAGCACGTTGAATATCCCTTTTATACCAGCACGAATAGACAACTCATCAAAGCGCAAGGCTTCGCCCGCTTCATACAACAGCACCTTGGTGCCTGATTCATCTGCCGCTTGGCGCAATGAGCCATCACGTAAATCTGAATTAAGCAGCACAGGCACCCCAAATGCATGGGCAAGTTTGGCCGTTTCAGGATCCTTTAAATTCGCTCGAATTTGCGGCAAGTTACTGCGATGAATAGCCCCGGTATGTAAGTCGATGCCATAATTACACTTAGACACAATTTCGGTTAAGAACATGTGCGCCAACCGTGACGTTAAGGAACCATTCGTTGACCCCGGAAAACTGCGGTTTAAGTCTCGCCGGTCAGGCATATAACGGCTTTGCATCAACATACCGTATACATTAACAATTGGTACAGCAATAACAGTGCCGCTAATTAATTTAAACGACGGAGAGTCAAGTAATCTGCGCACTATTTCAATGCCATTGAGCTCATCACCGTGAATAGCGGCACTGATAAACACCGTAGGGCCATCTTTTTTAGCCCTGATGACCTCAACCGGAATAGACATATCTGTGTCCGTATACAAGCGAGCAGCAGATAGCTGCAGCTTGATGCGCGCCCCAGGTGCAATATCATGATTTCCTATTTTCAAAGGAGCACCGGTTACCATAACTAACCATTACCTCGGGTTTTCGTGCTATGAGGCTTAGATTTCTTATTTTCAATAAACTCGATGATCATGTTAGCAACGTCTTTTGAAGTCGACGCTTCTATTCCCTCAAGACCAGGAGATGAGTTGACTTCCATCACTACGGGACCGTGACTTGAGCGCAGTAAATCCACGCCGCACACGTTTAAACCCATAGCGCCGGCGGCTGCCACTGCTGTCGCCCGTTCAACTGATGTTAACTTGACTAACGTAGCGCTACCGCCACGATGTAGGTTCGAACGAAATTCCCCAGGCGCCCCCTGACGCTTCATGGCAGCAACCACTTTACCGCCAATGACGAAGCAGCGAATATCAGCGCCGCCAGCTTCCTTAATATATTCCTGCACGAGTATATTGGCTTTTATGCCCATAAAAGCTTCGATGATACTTTCTGCCGCCTTATTGGTATCCGCTAATACCACGCCAATCCCTTGCGTGCCTTCAAGTAGCTTGATCACCACTGGTGCTCCGCCTACATTGCTGATCAAATCTTTGATGTCATCTGGGCTATGTGCAAAGCCTGTGCGCGGCAAACCGATACCTTTGCGCGATAGCAACTGCATTGAACGCAACTTATCTCGAGAACGGCTAATAGCGACTGATTCATTCACGCTAAAGCTGCCCATCATTTCAAATTGACGCACCACAGCCGTACCATAAAAAGTCACTGATGCACCAATACGCGGGATAATCGCGTCATACTCGGGCAAAGGTTCACCATTAAAACGTACCGACGGTTTATTACTTGAAATATCCATATAGCAATGAAGTGTATCGATGATATCGACTTCATGACCACGGGCAATAGCCGCCTCTTGTAGACGGCGAGTGGAATACAGCTTTTTGTTTCGAGATAAAATGGCGATTTTCATCATTTTTTCTTCTTTTAGTGAATGAATTTAGTAGACGTTTGGTTAAGAATAAAAGTCACAACAATATTAAAAAAGTGTTAGGTTTTGCTGGATAAAATAAACATTCTTTCACCAACAATATTATAGTAAGCGGGTAAAATATGTTACATTTTTTCAAATGGCCGTTTATGTTATTGAATACATGAGAACCCGACTTATATCCGTTAGTTGCCTAGTGATTTGGATTTACTGTCTGCTGTCAATCAATGCCATTGCTCAAGCTGAACCTAACGACCAAGTATCAATTGTCCCCACTACATCCTCTGACGCGTTCAAGAAACAGTTTTTAATCACATATGTAGAATATCCTCAAACTGAAAAATACTTACAACTTTTAAAAGAAATCTACACGGAGTTAGGTTTCAAAGTACATCTGATCCCAGCGCCAGCATTGCGTGGATTAGCCATGTTAGACAAAGGTAAAGTCGATGCCGATGCATATCGATTCGGCCGAATTGCCACACAATATAAGAACGTAACGTTGGTAAAACCTGAGTTAATCCGAGGCTCAACAGTCTTGCTCTGTCGCCAAGAAGTGAGCTGTGATATTACCGTGCTCAGCAACAGAAAAAATGTCATATTAACCAACGAAAGAACGCTGCTTTATTTAGCGGATTTTGATATACGCGCCAGGCTTTTAAAAAAAGAGGTTATCTCGAACACACTAGAAATGCTGCGTAGTAAGCGCGTCAATTATGCGACATTTATGATCGATCAGCGCCAAATCATCCCCGATGACTTAAAAATGCTAAATCTTAGGCGCATCTTTCTCTACCATGTTATCAGTAACAAACATGCCAACCTTTTACCAAAAATAGAGAAAAAATTGCGCCAAAAACAAACGTTACTTAATCGCACTGTGCTCGGTACAAAACCGTAAACTTAGTCCTGTCTATAATGTGCTTTAATAAAATCAGCCGCTCGTTCAGCAATCATGATAGTCGCAGCGTTAGTATTGCCACCAACTAAGCTAGGCATAACCGATGCATCAACCACTCTTAATCGTTCAATTCCTCTCACATTGAGTTGATTATCTACCACCGCCATTTCATCTATATCCGCGCCCATTTTGCATGTGCCTATGGGGTGATAAATGGTCTGTGCGTTTTCCCGTAAAAACGTCAGTAACTGTTCGTCTGTTTGCATATCAATACCAGGTAAGACTTCTTCGCCTCGATATTGTATAAAACCCTTTGATTGCAGTATTTCTCGGCCTTGACGAATACCATCGATCATGACTTTTTGGTCATCGGAATGAGATAAATATTGAGGGTCGATTACAACGGGCTGAGCAGGATCAGCCGAGGCTAGTGAAATTGTGCCACGGCTTTTAGGATATAAATTACATACATGCAGTCCATATCCATAGCCAAACGCAGTTTGCCGGCCGTGGTCAAGAAGAATAGCCGGTAAAAAGTGATACTGAATATCAGGTAGCCCATCTGCAAACTGACTTTTTACAAACCCACCCGCCTCAGCAATATTAGATGAAAAAATATCGTTACGTTTATGCCAATAACGAACCGCAGCCTGCATATAGCGTGGTAATTTCCCTACAGAGACAGCATAAGTTTCCTTAGACTGACAGCGGTATTGCACGATGGCATCCAAGTGGTCTTGAAGGTTTTGCCCAACGCCAGGTAAGTCAGTTTCTAGCTGAATGCCCTTGTTTGATAGATGTTGCTTAGGGCCGATACCCGATAACATTAACAATTGGGGGGAGTTAATCGTTCCGCTACTCAGTATGACTTCTTTATTCGCGCTAAGAACATGTGCGCGTCCATTAATTTGTAAAGCGACACCCACCGCTCGCTTATCTTTAATAATAATTTTTTCGACCAAAGCGCGGGAAATCAAGGTGAAGTTTTCTCGCCCTTGCGCCAAGGTTAAGTAACCCTTAGCCGTCGAGCAACGCTGACCATTTTTGTGGGTCACTTGATATAGACCGAGCCCTTCATGTTCGTTACCGTTAAAGTCTGAACTAATGGGTAATCCGACCTCATTTGCCGCAGCGACAAAGGTATGTGATATGGGATTAACATAGCGCAAATCATCCACACAAAGTGGCCCATCGACACCGTGATAAGCATCACTACCCCGTTGTTGATCCTGTGACTTCTTAAAATACGGCAGTACGGCATCCCAGCCCCAGCCTTCGGCACCTTGATTATTCCAGCGATCGTAATCTTCAGGTACGCCTCGTACGTAACACATGGCGTTTATCGCACTAGACCCACCTAAGGTTTTCCCTCTCGGCCAGTACAATTTTCGATTATTTAACTGTGGTTGGGCAGCGGTATTGTAATTCCAATTGATATTTTTAAAGCGAGAAAGTAAAGATAAACCAAAAGGTATATGAATAAACGGATTGCTGTCTTTGCCACCGGCTTCAATTAGACAAACACGAAATGTGCTGTTTTCGGTTAAACGGGCGGCTAATGCGCAACCAGCAGAGCCTGCACCCACAATAATGAAATCGAACTGCTCAGACTGTATAGGTGACATAACAAATGCTTCCGCATTGGGTTAACACACTCCCACAAACGAAAATGTATTCATCAAGGATCGCTATTAACTTGTTGGCGTTCAGACTAGAAAGGCGTCGAGGTAAAAGAGCCTTCTTATTGTGCTTTTATTACCTCGACATTTCCGCCGCTGCTTGGCTCATTAAGCTCGCCAAGCACAAACAATGTAAACCAACTGTTAACGAATGTCAGCTGCTTTTTAACATAACCGTTTGTTTTATCTAGTCATTACTAAAACTAATAAAAAAACATAACTAATATTTATAGTTATTTTATCAATCTATCTCGTTTCTCATCACGTCCAAGAATAAGGTATTATCGGCACCCAATGCGCGATAAAGACGTATCCATAATAAATAATAAACGACAATAATCAGGGTAAAAAATGAAACTAATGTTATTAACTGTGACCGTCAGTACCCTTTTGATGGGCTGTACGCACACCAACTCTTCTACTCATGTATCACCAACACGTGACACCTCAATCGCGAGTAATCAATTAAAAAAAATGAATATCTCTTATCCTAAGACCCGTAAAGACAATACAACCGACAGCTATTTTGGGACTCAAGTAGCGGATCCTTATCGTTGGTTAGAAGACGATACCAGCAGCGAAACCGAACAATGGGTTAAAAGCGAAAATGCAGTAACACAAGCATATCTTGCCCAAGTTCCCTCACGCGATAAGCTAAAAGAACGTTTAAAAGTGTTGCTTGATTATGAAAAAGTTAGCGCACCTTTTAAAGAAGGTAAGTACACCTATTTTTTCAAAAACGACGGCTTGCAAAACCAAGCGGTACTATATCGCCAATTAGGCAACGGCAAAGCTCAGGTGTTTCTTGATCCCAACACGTTTAGCGAAGATGGCACAACTTCATTAGCTGGCTTAGATTTTTCAAAAGATGGCAGCTTAGTCACCTATATGATTTCAGAAGGTGGCAGCGACTGGCGTAAGGCGATCACCATTGATATTGAAACAAAAAAAAACGTCAGTGCAACCCTAAACGATATAAAATTTAGCGGTATCTCATGGCTGGGTAATGAAGGGTTCTATTATTCCAGTTATGACAAGCCACAAGGCAGCGAATTGTCTGCGAAAACAGATCAACATAAATTATATTTTCATCTTTTAAACGATAAGCAAGTTGATGATACATTAGTGTTTGGCGGCACAGCCGAGCAAAAGAATCGTTATGTATCAGGTGAAGTCACTGAAGATAACCATTACTTACTGATAAGTGCGGCTGTTTCTACTTCAGGTAATAAACTTTATTTAAAAGATTTAAGGCAGCCTGATAGCCAACTCATTACCATTTTAGATAACAATGATTCAGATACCTATCTGCTAGATAACGAGGGCAGTAAATTACTGTTCGTCACGAACCTAGATGCGCCGAATAAACGCGTAGTATCCGTTGATGCAAGCCAACCCCAACCTGAAAATTGGCAAGACTTTATCGCTCAAACTGACAACGTATTGGACGTATCAACCGGTGGCGGAGACATTTTTGCCAGTTATATGGTAGATGCTATTTCAAGTGTCAAACAGCTAGATAAAAACGGCAAATTGATCCGTGAGGTAACCTTACCTGGCGTGGGCACAGCCAATGGCTTTGAGGGCAAAATAGATCAGCAAATTCTGTACTACAGCTTTACCAACTATAAAACCCCCAGCACCATCTTTAGCCTAGATGTAAAAAGCGGTGAGTCATCGGTATACCTAAAATCGAAAGCGAAGTTCGATAGTGACGATTTTGAGTCCCAACAGGTATTTTATACCTCAAAAGATGGCACTAAAGTGCCTATGATTATTACCTATAAAAAAGGACTTAAACTTGATGGCACTAACCCGACCATGCTTTACGGCTATGGCGGTTTCAACATCAGCCTGCAACCTTCATTTAGTAGCACCAATGCTGCATGGCTAGAGCAAGGTGGGATCTACGCCGTGCCTAATCTACGTGGGGGTGGAGAATACGGTAAAGCTTGGCATGACGCGGGAACTAAGTTGCAAAAACAAAATGTATTTGATGACTTTATCGCGGCGGCTGAGTATCTAATTGCACAAAACTATACGAGCCCTGACTATCTTGCTATCCGTGGCGGCTCTAATGGTGGCTTGCTGGTTGCTGCGACTATGTTGCAGCGCCCAGAATTATTTAAAGTCGCATTACCTGCGGTAGGTGTGTTGGATATGTTGCGCTACCATACCTTTACTGCTGGCGCGGGTTGGGCATATGACTATGGCACAGCACAAGACAGTAAAGAAATGTTCGATTACTTGATGACTTATTCGCCCGTACAAAATGTACGGGAGGGTGTGAATTATCCCGCTACACTTATCACCACTGGTGACCATGATGACCGCGTAGTACCTGCTCACTCTTTTAAATTCGCCGCTGAGTTACAAGCCAAACATACTGGGTCGAATCCGATGCTGATTCGCATAGAAACCAATGCCGGCCACGGTGCAGGTACACCGATTAGCAAGACCATAGACGAGTACGCCGATATATTTGGTTTCACTCTTTATAATATGGGGATTAAGGTTAAGTAGATTCAACTCACTTAATTTTTTAATCCTTATTTTTAATCCTGTTTTTGACAAGGTGAAGGCCACGGCAAACATGCATTATTCATGTAAGCCTTGGCCTTTTTCGTTAAGTAATGCGTTGCTGAGAATAAGCCTAATTGCCCTGCCCTTTTACTCATTGAACGCCGTTGCTAAAATCCGTACGCAAAGTGGTTCAATTCAGGTTAAAATGTTGGTTAACATCCTATTTTTGCGCCACTTCATCCTCTCGGAGAACACCATGACCCAAGCCGCTTTTGAACAAGCTGTCAATCTTATCGATAGCGCCAACAGTGAAGATCCTAATGTTGAGCAAGCAGAAGGGAAAGATTGGCCCAAAGAGCTATTGTATAGTCTGCGCATGTCCAACATGTTAGAACGTTATAGAAGTGATGCTGATCACGTGGTGAAATTGGCTATTCGCGGTCAACACATTCAGCGTTGGCAGTCGCCTCGCAGTGCTTACCCGATGGATCGTGAGGGCTATCATAAATGGCGTAGCGATCTTTATGTGTTTCATGCTGATAAAGTCGCAAGCGTCATGGCCCAAGCAGGTTTTAATGAGCAAGATATTGAGCGAGCAAAAAATGCTGTCGCCAAGGTAGGCATTAAATCAAACCCAGATACTCAACTACTTGAAGATGTCGTTGGGTTAGTATTTATTGAACATTATATGCTGAATTTTGCCGCTAAACACCCCGAGTACACAGAACAGAAATGGATTGATATCATCCGTAAAACCTGGGCAAAAATGTCTCAAGACGCCCACGCATTCGTCCTCGCTGGCAAAATAACCCTGCCAGAATCATTAACCCCAGTGATTTTAAAAGCCGTGCAAGGTTAAGTTGTATTTCTAAACCCATCCTAGGTAATGCAATAAAAACAGCCCAAGGGTGGTGCTAAACATTGAAAACAAGGTACTACCGGCAATGATCGCGGCGGTTAAATGATGATCGCCGCCTATCGCTCGCACCATAGGATATGCAGCTGCCGCGGTGGGCGTTGCCATCATAATATACAACACACCCAGTTCTTCATTTCTAAAACCACATAAGTAGCCAATAACCGTCGTTACCAGCGGGATAAATACTATCTTGCTAGCAATAGCGATATATAGCAGTTTTGATGCTTTAAACTCTTGTAATCGAATTGAAGCCCCCACACAAAGTAACGCTAGCGGTAAGGTCATCTGTGCTAAATAGCTACCCGATTCATACAGTAACTCTGGCAGTTGAATCGGCACAAGCGCCACAATAATGGCTAATACAATCGCAATCGCTAATGGGTTTTTCAGCACACTTAAAGCGACTAACTTCATTGAAGCGGTAGCCGACTGATGGTAATAAAGCGTCAAAATTGAGTACACATTATACAAGATAACAATGGCGGCTAAGTACATAGAGGCCAACGCTTGTGCCGACTCCCCAAAAGCACTGACACACAGGGCCAACCCAATTATCGCCATATTGCCTCGACATGCGCCTTGAGCAAATGCCCCTCTTGCTTCTTGCTGTTTAATATTTAAGGCCAAAAGGTTAAATAACAAAAATATGGCGGTGGTAGCGACAACAGCAAAAATCAATAAGTCACTAGGGGCCGTGACACTTAAATCAGTTTTAGCGATATTCACGAATAAAAGACACGGCAATGTGACGTTAAATACTAAGCGAGAACCTACAATAGCAAATTCTTCATTTATCCAACGAATACGTTTAAACACTATCCCCAGCACAATCAATAAACTAATAGGCAGGGTAACTTCAATAGCAAACAGCAGTGATTGAATTGGCATAATAAAGCAGCATTCCCTTGGCAAGCAAAGTTAGTTTAAAGAAGCATAAAGGCACAGAGTAAGGGCTATTTATAAGCCTTGCAATTGAATAGCTTAAAATCTATTAAAAACAGCATGTTAACAATTAAGATGTTTCATCTGACACACTTGTTACAAATACTCGCAATTTAAATGCGTTATTTGCACCAACGCTTACAAATTCTCGGTCTGAAAGGATTGTTAGCGATACAAAAGGCTTGTTAGAGTACTCTGGATTTATATGCCGACCGTATTTTATTTTTCCCCCCCCAATTTTGGGCATGGCATACCACCAATTTATGGAGTTCTAATGCGTATTTCAATTATTGCCGCTGCCGTCGGTGCGACCCTTGTTTTAGGCGCCTGTTCGAGTAATGTAGTTAATCAAAACCAAACCGATACCAAGCAAGTAAAAACGATGCAGTCACCCACTAACAATATATTGATGAATAAAAGCCCCCTAACCTACCAAGCTCCTCAATTCGACAAGTTGAGCATCGATGATTATGAGCCTGCTTTTGCTGCTGGTATAGCCGAACACAATGCACAAATAGCGCTTATTACTAAGAATTCATTAGCCCCAACGTTCGATAACACCATTGTCGCCATGGAGAAATCCGGTGAATTGCTAACAAGAGTAAGTAAAACTTTTTATAACCTAGCCAGCGTGATTTCAAACGACGATTACCAACGAATTGAAGCAGACATGGGCCCTAAGCTAACCGCTCATGAAGATAATATTTATCTTAACCCCACTTTGTTTGCTCGAATTCAAACGATTGATGCTAACAAAGCGTCGCTAAACCCGCTGGATCAGCGTTTAGTTGAGCACTACTACAACAACTTTGTTCGTGCTGGCGCCAAGCTCAATGATGCAGATAAAGCGACTGTACGGGAAATTAACGGCAAACTTTCAACCTTGGCCACTGAATTTTCACAAAATATTCTAAAATCTTTTAAAAACGATACTATTGTTGTCAACGATAAAGCACAGCTTGCTGGCTTATCTGAGAGTGAAATAGCAAGCCTTGCCAGTGCAGCAAAAGAAGCGGGGAAAGAGGGCTACCTAATTACATTGGTTAACACCACTCGTCAGCCTATTTTGGGTAGTTTGGAGAATCGAAGCTTGCGTAAAAAAATCTGGCAGGCTTCTTCTCAGCGTGCCATGAGCACAAATGGCCCAGTGCTTATCAAACTCGCACAACTGCGGGCTCAAAAAGCAAAATTACTCGGCTACCCAACATGGGCAGCTTATGTAACCGCGGACCAAATGGCTAAGAACCCCGCTGCTGTTTACGACATTCTTGACGATCTAGCCCCTAAAGCCGTTGCCAAAGCCGAAGTAGAAGCTCAAGCCATTCAAGATCAAATTCAAGCCAGTGGCGAAAATTTTAGTGTTCAACCGTGGGACTGGGCTTACTATTCGGAAAAGGTGCGTAAAGCGAAATACGACCTTGATGAAAGTTTAATTAAGCCTTATTTCGAGCTTGACCGGGTATTACACGATGGCTTGTTTTTTGCGATGCAAAAACTTTACGGTATTACGTTTAAAGCACGCAAAGACTTACCTGTTTATCACGATGACGTGCAAGCATTCGAAGTATTTAACCAAGACGGCAGTAGCATTGGTTTATTCTACTTTGACCCTTATGCCCGCGAAGGCAAAGGTGGTGGTGCTTGGATGGACGAATTCGTCACGCAAAGTGAACTACTTAAACAAAAACCTGTGGTATATAACGTACTGAATATTCCTAAACCAGCCGCTGGGCAGCCGACGCTGCTCACATTTGATGAAGTCACGACACTATTCCACGAATTTGGCCATGCTGCTCATGGTCTATTTTCACAAGTTAAATACCCAAGTTTGGCTGGTACTGCCACAGCCCGAGATTTTGTCGAGTTCCCTTCTCAGTTCAACGAAGACTGGGATATCAACCCAGAAGTAATCGCTAACTACGCTAAGCATTATCAAACTGGTGAAGCCATCCCTAAGCCTTTACTCGATAAACTGCTTGCGGCGCATCACTTCAATCAAGGCTTTGATACCACTGAGTATTTAGCCGCAGCGTTAATTGATATGGAATGGCACTCAATTACCCCAGACACCAAAATTGATAATGTCGCAGACTTTGAACAAAAAGCGTTGGCCAAACACGGGATTGATTTCGCGCCTGTTCCTCCTCGTTATAAATCAGCCTATTTTAGTCATGCCTTTGCCGGTGGCTACTCAGCCGGGTATTACGCGTACTTGTGGACCGAAGTGTTTGCCGCAGATGCATTTGCGTATATGGCTGAACACGATGGATTAAATCGTGAAAATGGTGATAAGTTCCGCAATAGTGTTTTGTCATTGGGTAATAGCAAAGATTTAATGCAAGATTATATCGATTTCCGTGGTAGCAAACCGACAACTGACGCGCTATTAAAACGCCGTGGTTTGATTAATTAAAAGCCCTAAAGCTACACAACAAAAGTACAACCAATAAAAAAAGCCCTGTGAAGAAATACTATTCACGGGGCTTTTTGTTTCTAGCGTTTAATTATTAATGAAGCGTCATAATCTGGTACGCCGCTATTTTTTGGCCAGGATATTTAAAGCAGCTGTGGTCAACGCTTCAGTGGCGGTCTCGATAACGGCATCCGCTTGCGGAGCCCAATAAGGGCTATGCAAAGACGGCAGTGACGTGCCATTTTGTTTGGCATCTTTCCAATCCGCCTCTTTCACCCCTCCTACCCAAAAAATCAAACTCTCGATATTTTTATCCGCTCGGTAGAAACGGCTGAAATCTTCACCGCCCATAACAGCAGGGGTTTCCACTACACGCTTCTCACCAAAACGCTGGGTAAGTACATTTGCCATTTTCTGAGTAAACTCAAGCGTGTTATAGGTTGCCGGAGTATATTCGTCTTTAATCGTGACCTCAGGCATCAATTTTTCAGGTATACCAGCTGTGATCGCCTCGCCTTTAGCGATACGAGCAATACCATCCAATAACCGTTGACGAGTTTCGTCAGAGTAACTACGGACGGTAAGTAACAGGGTTGCCTGATCAGAAATTATATTATGCTTAGCACCAGCGTGGAAGCTACCTACGGTTACCACTGCAGGATCTTGCGGATCTGTCTCACGACTGACTAACGTTTGCAGCGCACCGACAATGCGACTTGCCAATACAATAGGATCTTTCGTGGTGTGCGGGTAAGCGCCATGACCGCCCTGACCTTTTACAATAATATCAACGCTGTCTACATTGGCCAAAGCAAAGCCTGGGGTATAGCCAATTGTGCCTGCTGGTAAACCAGCTGAGTCGTGAAATGCTATGGCATAATTAGGTTTAGGGAAACGTTCGTATAGGCCATCCGCCAACATATCTCGGGCGCCCTTACCGCGTTCTTCTGCTGGTTGCAGGATCATCACCAAGGTGCCAGACCATTTATCTTTCATCGTAGTCAAGGCTTGCGCCGTTCCTACCCAGCTGGTCATGTGAGTATCATGCCCACAGGCATGCATAACGCCTGATTCAATCCCGTCTTCAGTGGTGGCACGTACCTTTGAAGCAAATGCTAAGCCTGTTTGTTCGATAACGGGCAAGCCATCCATGTCTGCGCGTATCATCAAAACAGGTCCAGGGCCATTTTGAAGCACCGCAACGACGCCAGTACCGCCAACTTTTTCAGTTACCTCAAAACCCAAATCACGGGCTTTTTTGGCAAGTTTAGCGGCGGTATTGACCTCAAAACCACTCAGTTCTGGGTGTGCGTGCAAATCTTTGTACAAAGCCATTAATTTAGGCATATCAGCACTGACCTTATCACTCACACTATCAGCACTTGCACTGGTGCTTAGTAATGCACTGCTAAGTAACGCAGCACTGAGCATTGACAAGCTTAATAGCGTTTTTTTCATAGTCGGACAGCTCGTAATGCTGTTATGACTGCGAGTCAAAATTTGCGGTGATTTCATATGCACTCCTATATTGTTTATTGGTGTTATTTATTATAAAGGTCTTAGCTCCGAGCTAAAAAAGTCTTTTGGCTCAGCCAGATAGATAAATTAAATGGGTATTGTGAGCCACACGTTAGCATGAAATAAGCGCAACGAGCTAGCCGAGCTCGCAAGTTCTAAAAGCCGCGTTTAATAAAGGCGTTTCACCGTGAGTATCTTTAGCTCAACTAATATTGTTGTATTGGGCCGCATAAGTATCTCAACCAGCGACATCGCTTTTGCGTCTTTTGCAGGCACTTCGGGTATGTTAATTGCTGTGATGCATTTGCCAAACTGACTGTTATTAATAGCCATTCAGGGATTTTCGCCTTATTTTTAAGCAAAAATCAACAAGTGAAAAAAACACATAACCTAAGGTTATACCCCTGCAATACTTAGTCATTTTATTTTCCCTGCTAGCGCGCTAGCATATGCCATATTCAGCACGCTCTATTAAAACGTGCATTTTATTTACATACAGCATATCTAATCACGATGCGCTCTTTTAAAAGGTAATATCCATGGTTCTTCACGCTCCTTATTTACTGTTTATTGGTGATGCCACCGATGCACTTTCTATTAAAATGGCGCAAAGTGTCGCTCATTGGCGCCCAGAGTTGTGTGTGGGTGAGCTCAGCGTGGAAGGCTGTACCGTCAGCACAGGCCTGCAAAAATTAAGCATTGAAGAAGGCGCTAAACAAGGGGCCAAAAGTCTTGTTTTGGGCTTCGCCAATAGCGGTGGGATCTTAGACAAAAAGTGGTTGCCATTAATTGAACTCGCTATCAAAAAAGGTATGCATATCGTCAGTGGTCTTCACCAAAAATTGACTAGTTACCCTGAGTTAGTCCAATGCGCCAAGCAATACAATGTTGAACTACTGGATATACGCCATCCAAACCCGCAATTTAATACAGGTACAGGCCGTAAGCGCTCGGGCAAACGCCTGTTGACCGTGGGCACCGATTGCTCCGTGGGTAAAATGTATACCTCCTTGAGCATTGACCAAGCCATGCGTGATCAAAACATTGCGGCTGATTTTCGCGCTACGGGCCAATGCGGCATATTGGTAGCAGGAGAAGGTGTGGCGATTGATTGTGTGGTAGCTGATTTTATTTCTGGTGCCGCAGAGTCACTATCGCCCGACGCGAGTGAAGATCATTGGGATATTATTGAAGGTCAAGGTTCTTTGTCTCACCCAGCTTTTGCGGGTGTCAGTCTGGGTTTACTGCATGGCTCTCAACCCGATGCATTGGTGATTTGCCACGCACTGAACCGCACACACATGCGTGGTTTGCCAAACACAGCTTTTCCCAGCATTGAAACAACCATTGCACTTAATTTGCAAGCCGCACGTCTTACGAACCCTAACGTCGTTATCGCTGGTATCAGTGTAAATACCTCTGCGGTCAGTGTAGAAGAGGGCCGAGAAATTTGTCAGCAGTTAAGTGAGCAATTTTCACTACCTTGTGTGGATCCGCTTCGTGATGGTACTGCCGCTATTGTCGACGCTCTCGCAGCGCTTTAGCCGTTAATTAAGAATACTGGAGTGAACAAGATGGGTTATCAGGTCAAGGCATATCAACAAGCGTTTCCCCTTAAAAGTGTTTTTCGTATTGCTCGGGGCGCGAAAACCCAAGCTGATGTAGTGGTCGTCACGCTAAGTGACGAGGCACATACAGGATGGGCTGAATCGGTACCTTATGCTCGCTATCAAGAGTCCGTTCAAAGTGTGCTAGCGCAAGTCAACGAAGTAGCAAAAAGCTTAGCCGATTTTGAGGGTGACGTATCTGGTATATCGGCGCTGATTAATACCCTGCCTTCTGGCGCGGCACGTAATGCTCTAGACTGCGCCCTATGGGACTTAAAAGCTAAAAAACAGGGTAAATCAGTAGCCGATATGCTGTCTTTAAATACACCTGCTCCTTGCGTCACCGCACAAACCTTGAGCATTGATACACCTGAGGCTATGGCCGAAGCAGCGAAAGCACTTGGCCACCCACCAATGATAAAAGTGAAGTTGGATAATCAAGACATTATCACCAAAATGTCGGCCATTCATCAGGCCTCCCCTGACAGCCAATTTATTGTCGATGCCAATGAAGGTTGGTCTATTCATGATTTAAAAGCGTGCGGCGATAGCTTAAAAGCGTTGAACGTGGTGCTTATTGAGCAACCTTTACCGGCCGGTGAAGATGAAGACCTACTTCATTATTCTTCTCCCGTTTCCTTGTGTGCAGATGAGAGCTGCCATACTCGAGAAGAACTTAACTATTTAAAGGATCGCTACGACGTAGTAAACATTAAACTTGATAAAACAGGCGGTCTCAGTGAAGCATTTTTACTCGCCCAAGAGGCGCAAGCCATGGGATTTGAAATAATGCTGGGTTGTATGGTAGGTAGTTCACTTGCCATGGCGCCTATTTCACTGCTAACCGATTGTGCCAAATACGTTGATTTAGATGGCCCGCTATTAATCAAAACTGACCGTGAAAATGGTTTTGATATTAACGAAGGCGTAATGCAGCCGCTTAAAAACATGTTATGGGGCAGTCCCGAAAGCCAAATTTCGCTTTAGTGGTTAGCGGATAATCGCTTTTGCTAAACGACAACGTTTTAGCCATCATGTAACCCAAGGCCGAGTATTTTATATAACAAAAATACTTAGCCTTTTCGTAGACGATGAGATCACGTAGTCTTTGTTACATGCTTAAAAGCGTTCAACCGCCCAATTTAATGCCACCAGCGCAATGACAATAGAAGCCCCAGGCATCAACCATTTGCGATACAGTGCCGTTTTTCCCAACATAATAAGCACAGGTAATGCAACCAGCACGATAGCTAACTGGCCAATTTCGACACCGAGGTTAAATGCCAGAATCGATAACAACTTTTGATCCCCAGGTAAACCAAGTTCACCTAACACACCTGCAAAACCCATTCCGTGCAGTAAACCAAAACCAAAGGTTAACCAACCCAAACGCAGAATAAGCGGCTTGATGTTATTCAGTGCAGCAAATAGCACTGAAACCGCAATACCGAACTCAACCCAACGACTACTTGGTACTAACCAACCTACCGCGGTCGCTGTTAATGTAACCGAATGCGCCAGCGTAAACGCACTCACAATCCAAATGGTCGTGCTAAGTACTTTTTTTAATTCTGGGTTACTCTGCCAATGTCCGTCTTTGCGAATCAGTACACAAGGCAACAGCAACGCCAATAAAAATAAAATATGATCGGTACCAATCAAAATATGAATGATCCCCTGATGCACAAACTCCTTAAAGGTTATCCAACCGCTGCCATCAGCCAACTCGACCTTAATGTGCCGCTGTGAGTGACTCAGGACAAAGCTCTGGGTGTTGTCTTTGTCACTGATGTTTACCACCACTTCATGACTGTCGTCTTTGTCGAATATTGCGCTGTAATCGATACTAAGCGTGCCCTTTAGAGGGCATTGTGCACTGAAGTCTGTCACAGCATAAACGGCATCAGCGTGATCTTCTAAGCGCTCTAAACCTTGGAATTGCGTGGTACAGGCTGCCTGTCCACGACTAATATGCATATGCTCTGCTAAATAACTGGCGATATCGGCCCGCCTATTTGTCACCTCGCCCCAGGTGAGTTGACCATTTTGGTCAGCATCTAGGCCCAAAACCAACTCTAAATCCGTTAAGCCCAACTGCCACTCACCGATAATACGTCCACTCTGATCTAGGGTGGCAATGATGTAACCTGTACTAAGTTGGTGGGCGGTAATGGGCAAACTAATTAGGCTAACCATGAATCCTAAAGAAATAAATAAGGATCTGATCTTATTATGGTTATTCTTCACTACTATTATATTCCTGCTGGCTGTTGGGGTTCATCTTGCGTGTTATATTGTACGTTCATAGCACGCTCTAGCAAGCGTTTATCTGCATCGAGTCGCGCGTGTTGCCAGTTAATTTTGGCCCAAAAAAGTGCTTTTTTGCGATCCGGTGAAATGTCCAAGTAATAGCGCGCTATGTCAGCGGCATGAGCGGTGTCTTGACGTTGCAGGCGCACGCTAATCCGCTGGGATAAACGCTGAGCCCATACGTGTGTCTTTTTGCTTATCTGCTGCTCAGCCAACGCCAAGCGCAGTAATAATGCATCATCGAAACTGTCAGCCTGCTCAACAATCGGACCTAGGATTTTCATTACCTGGTGAGCAGAATCCTTTGCAAGTTGAATATCGGCCCATAACACCAGATAACTCACGGGTACCTGTGTTAAATCAAATGCTAACAAATGCTTCAATGCAATGTCATACAACCCTTGTTTAGCCGCCAGTTCGGCCAAAATCTGTGTCAGCCAAAGTTGCTGCTCAATTTCAACATGACTGCCTGATGACCTGTTTTGCATCAGACTTTGCAGATGAACATAACTCACCTCAGCATTATCGCTTCCCTTTCCCTCTTGTGCATTTACCTCCAAAGCACAAGCGCCGCTTATCCATAACTCAGTGACACCAAGCAGTTGCAGACACGTGCGCTTTGCTTGGGCTAAATTGCCCTGAACTAATAATATATTGGCCTTTAATAACAGTGCAGAAGCGTGATTTGGTTCGAAACGTAATATGTCGTTTAACAGTATGATGGCTTTATCGAACCTGTGATAGTGCTGGGCTATTCGTGCTTTATAAAATAATAATTGGCGATCTTTGGGGGATGTGTCGAGCAATTGTTCGGTTAATGCACTGGCTTGTCCATAAGAGCGACTGGCTAAACCGGGCATATTGGCTTGCGCTAATAAACTGGCCACTTTCTCCCGCGGAGAGTCAATTTGTATTACCGCCGTCCACTTAGATACCACAGTATCTAAAGATGTTGGCACATAACTTTTGGCACTTAAAGATGTGTTTATAAATAGCAAAAACGACCCAAAGAGCGTTATTGCACGTATGGCAGAAACTTGCTTATTCACCTTTAATATCTCCTTGAAGGGGGGCCTTCCTTGGCGCTGTCAAACGGTTGATTTGTACGTAAACTATTTTTCAGTTAGGCAATAGATCGTTGTAAGCATCAGGGTCGTCCGCATCCTGAGTAAAAGAACGGCCATTTGTAACCAGCGGCTCGTCTTGTGACTGCTGAGCGAAAGCAGCTCTGCTTTGTGTGTTAAACGAGACCGTTAGCGCTTCAATGGTGATATTCACTGTGCCACTGGCAGATTCATTAATTCCATCATTCACCGAAAACGTAAAACTATCACTGCCCGTTACTTCTGGATTCGGTTGATAAGTAAAGTCACCGTTATCACTAACCATTACGCTACCCTGTGTGGGCGCCTCGCCCAAACTAAATATCAAGCCGTCGCCATCGTCGTCGGTGGCACTGAGCATGTCCGTAATCGCGATCTCAGTCTGAGTAGTTAAATCCAAAGACACAGCATTGGGTGCGACATTTTTGTTGTCATCGTCACTGCCAAAATTACAACCAGCTAAGATAACCGTTACCGCCAAACCGAAGCTTAAGACTTTTAATTGGCTCATACCTGTTTGGTGAGGCAGTTTTCTGGTTTTTTTGTTGCTCATTTTATGCTCCTTATTCTGCGCCAGAACCTGATAGTGGCATCGCTAAATAGGGAAAGCTTGTTTCCATCATAGATGCATTATTAGGTGCGCCATCCGTAAAGGGCACATTACCAACACTGGCATCTTCAGGCGCACACAAACCTAGGTCTGTATCTGTGCCGTTAACTGGAATGGGATAACATAAACGCCCCATTACCACGCGAAGTGCAATATCGACCACGTCATCGCCTGGACGACGACCATTTGGGAATCCGGCTAAATCATCACCTGCCACTCCAAACGGCGACTGCATATCAGCTGATTTGGCTTCGATTGCGGTATTCAAACGTAGCATTTCAGATGGCGTAACCATTGCAAGCTGATTCACACCTTCAAAACCCGTCAAGAATGCCGTTACCAAATCGGTACGTGGGAAGTTAGTTGGAGCTAGAGTCTCAATTTCAGCGCCTAAGGTTGTGTTAACCGCATCTTTAAATAAGATGTTGAGCAACGCTGGTAATGTTGGATGAGTAACGTAATCAGCAAATTGCCCATCGTCTTTTGGCGCAGCACTTGAGAATGTATCTTTATCAGCAAGACCGATAACCAATTCATTGACTAAAGGCGAACCCAAACGCGACACTTGTGTCATCGCGCCACCATTTACCTCGGTATTATCGAAACTGGCATTTGGATTTAAAATACGTGCTTGTGGCAAGCTCGCAGTAGTCCATGCACCTATGCTGCCGTTACCCGAACCAGTCAAACAAGATTTAGGCACTTCAATGGCAATGCTGGTGACATTTTTACCCGCTAAATCGTCGTTGTCCGCAGATTGCGTAATACCATCTGGGAATCCCCCCGCATCTCCAGCACTCGGTGCGCTGTCTCCTTCAACGGGCACAAAGTTAACTAAATCGAACACTTTACCTAGGTTAACCGTGAACGCATCTTTGCGCTGACCAACGAATATTTTCGCTGGGCTATCGCATCCGGGTATGGTCGCGCTGTATACAAAGCTATCTGCGTAGGCCTTGTATTGTTCAGCGTTAGCAAAGGTTTTATTACCGATGTAATCAAGTGGCTTACCAAAGCTTGCACTACCTGACGTATCGTTCATTACCGAAGCACTCGTACCTGTGCGCATGGGGCCTGTCACCAAATTAACGGTGTAGTTCTCCGTGAAATTGGCATTCGTTTGATCACCAGCACTGACGCTTCCCACATTTTTTAGTGGTACGCCTACTGACTTTTGTGCACCTCCAGGGCCGACCATAAGAGCAACACCCGCATTGTCATTAGGCAACGACTGGCTAAAATTAAACGTGAAGCTCATGTCTTCTAAGGCATCACCATCGTTATCAATGTGGATCGCATACATAGCAGCAGGATCCATGGCGAAATAATTAGGCCCTCCGTAGGCATCTTGTAATGGAATATAATTGGCAATCAGGGTTACGTAGTCGCCGCGGCCTTCCTCATAACTGTTAAACGCGTAGAAATCGGTGGAATCAACTGTTGGCGTGCGTGTGACGTTAGGTGCCTCTCTGTGGCTAGAAGCTTGTGTTGCGTGACTCATCGATAGACTGAGTATGGCAGCGGTAATCAATGTTAATTGTGGTTTATGCATGACATTTCCTTTTTATGTACCTGTTGAATTAAATTAAACGGGTAAGTCAGGACACTGGATGCAAGAACACTAAAAAAAGATTAAAAAAAAGCGAAACCGCCGTTTCGCTTTTTATAACATACTGAATTTTATTACTTGAATGCTTAAATTAAAGAAGCACTAATTTACTTGTATATAATACCTCAGTCGGTGCACCAGTCGGTGAACCACCTAATGGCTCTATACTAACCGCCAATGCTGCAATATTGATCCGTGCGAACAACGCCGGCTTAGCCAAAATAAGCGCCCCGCTTTTGGGCAACAATCCTAATGAAATGGGTGCACTCCCGTCTTCGGGCACGATCCATAACTCATAATCCGCGTCGAGTTTCGCTTGCAGCGCTTTGGTGGCCTGTACTGCAATATTTTCATCGGTGATCTCAACACTCCACAGCAGATCTGTTTGTTGATTACTGAACATGGCTAACTGTTTTACTTCAGGGGTAGGCGCAAGCTCCATCTGAACCAATAACACCGCAAGCACCAAGGCGGCAGCTGATGCTAATCCCGCTAAGCTTTGCCATATGCGCGGCTTCCTAGGCGCAAGCGGTATTATTTCAGCTTGTTTATGTTTATCGTCTTGTGCAGGGTTGACTGTGCCCGTCGCCGAAGATTGACTGAAACCCAGGCGCTGTTCGATTTTATGCCACACATCTTCGTCAGGCGTTACGTCTGCCAATTGTTCACCAAGGGAGTTTAAATACAGCTCCCAGCGATTAACCGCTTCGCTAATATCGCTAAATTCCATCATAAGCCGACTAAAACGTCGGCGAGCTGGGCCTCTTAGCGTACCGAGAACATACTGAGCTGCAAGGGCATTATATAATTCAGGGTTTAGATAGTTCATAGCTTTAAACACCTTTGGAGTGATTGTAATCCTCGGCGTATCCAGCTTTTAATGGTCCCCAAAGGAAGATCTAAATGGGACGTTACTTCTTGATGGGACATACCGTTAAAATAGGCTAAGTGAATAGCTTGCCTTTGTTGTACGTCCAAGGCTCGCATGCACTTTTCCAACAGACCTTGTTGGGTTTCAGTCATCGGTTCGCCAAAGGACGGTGATGCCGCATCATTGTCTTCGAAGTCTTCTTCTTTGCGAACAGCGTGATAGCGTATTATATCCAAAGCGCGATAACGAGCGATGCTGATCATCCACGTTAGCACGGTACCTTTTCCTACTCGGTACTGAGAGGCATTGTGCCAAATTCGTACATAGGCTTCTTGCAAAGCTTCTTCCGCTAACTCTTTGCGCTTCAGCATTCTAAGGCTAACGGCGTATAGCTGTTTGCTTGACGCTTGATAAAGTTTGGCGAATGCTGCCTTATCACCTTGCGCCGTAGCACTGAGTAAGTTGAACATCGGATCTTGTGTCATATCGTCCTTTGCTATTGGTTTTTGCACAATTAAGACTGGGTAATACTGTTAAACTACCCACATGATAAAGTAGATTCAACTATTGATAATTATCGGCGATTTTTATAAAAAAATGCCGGCCATAAGGCCGGCACAAAGCGCAGTGTTACTGGTTTATCGGACCAAGGTTAGTCTGATACAAGGGCTTATCTCACTGAGGTTCTGCGCTCAGTGAGTCTAGGTTAACTGTGCTTGTTTTCACTCGCTAAGCCTTGAGTGGGTAGCTCCACACTTGACGATAGAAAAGCAAAACTCTGTTCTGGCATATCTTGCCAATTTTCAGGGGGCATAGGCGACGTTGATAACACAATTTCGTCTTGGCGCTGCATATTGGCCAAACGGATCCTCAGTTTTCTCAGTGCTGGTACTTCCTCTACTTCACTGGGACTAACAAACATACCCCAACTGCGACTAAGCTTGCCCAAATACAAACTACTGGAAAAACGTATAATGGGCGCAGCTAATAATAAGCCAAATAGCACTGGAGCCAACCACCAAAATAGAATGGGCGTTAATGCTAACGTTACCGCGCCCCAGCCTATAGCGATGGCACTGGCTACCCATGTACGTTTAAAGGCTTCTTTCCAAGGAACCATACGCCCTTCTCGCCCTTGGGCATCCCAACTTACGTTCTTACCAATTAACACATTTAAGACGAAATACGCGTGGTAAAACATCATTAAAGGAGCTATAACAATGGCGACAACGGCTTCAATTATCGCACCCGATATAAGCGCTATTCCGCCCCCAAATTGATCACGACGGCGGACTAAAGCAACGATAGCACCCAATAATTTCGGTCCAAGCAGCATAATGGCAGTGGCACTGAGCAGCATGATTATGTAATCGGTTTTAACGACGGGCCAAGCGGGAAATAAAGAATAATTCGAAGCGAAGAATACTTTGTCAGATGTAGCTCGCACTACCGCGTCGATAGTACTTAGCACTAACATGACTAACCAAACGAGTGACGACATATATGCCAAGGCACCAAACAAAAAATGCAATCGGTTGACGGTGTGAAGGCCTTTACCGTTTATGATGCCTAAATGCTGAATATTGCCTTGAACCCAACGTCTATCTCGCGTAGCGTAATCGATAATATTACTGGGTATTTCTTCGTAACTCCCTTCCAAGTCAGCTAATAATAATACATCCCAACCGGCTCTTCGTAGCAGCGCAGCTTCAACAAAGTCATGGCTTAAAATATCGCCACCGAAAGGGGCTTTGCCGCCTAAGGTGGGTAACCCACAATGTTGAATAAAGGCATCGACACGGATAATGGCATTGTGTCCCCAATAGTTAGCACTATCGGTTTGCCAAAAGGCCTGTCCTGTGGCCAGCATCGGGCAATACAAACAAGAGGCAAATTGCAAAAAACGACCAAATAAAGTTTGCTGACGAACCGGAATAGGTACAGTTTGGATTAAACCTGACATGGGGTTTTGTTGCATCGCTTTAACCAGCGTCAACATACACTCCCCCGTCATAATACTATCCGCATCAAGTACGATCATCGAATCATATTGGTAACCCCAGCGTTGACAAAAATCAGCAAGATTACCTACTTTACGATGAACGTTTTTTTCACGACGGCGATAATAGATATTTTCAGATAAGTTACCAACCCTTTGGCACAACTCATGCCATGCAGTTAGTTCTGCTTGCGCCATATCTGGGTTTTGCGTATCGCTAAGCATATAAAAGTCAAAATGCTCAAGCTGCCCAGTGTTTTCTAAATCCATAAGACAGGCTTCGAAGCCAGCCATAATACGATCTGTGTCTTCATTGTAAACAGGCATAACTACCGCGTGTCTATTCTTTATGGCCACTTTATCCACCTGACCAACGCTGTGCTTGTTACGACTTAGCTTGAGCGGGTCTATATCAAAAAGTTGCAATATAAATCCAATGAACGCACTCCAAAATGCCGCCGAAATCCACAAGAATGTAATGCTGAACAACACTAGCAACACAACCTCTAACGTGGTGACGCCACTCTCAGAGAAAATTTCGTACATCATCCAGCTACCAGCAATGGAAGTGATAAATACCATCACAGCATATGCCCATTTGCGGGCTGCTTTAGCTTTTATATCGATAAACATAGTTCCACCCTCACTGTTATGTTGATTGCCCCTAAAGGCAGAATCACTCGACCTCATTGGCGCTCCAAACGTAATTCCACACTTCACTGATTGGCTCATCTGAAAGCGTTAAGTACAAGCGCATGTCAATAGCTTCATTACTGTCAGGTATCAACTTAAACTGTGCCCGCCAGGTCGTCTTATCAGGCAACTGCATGACTTCTAAATCTTTGAACTTACCAGACGACAAAGTTAAGTGTGGCTTTAAGCGGATTGTCTGGCCTAAATTAGCAAACGCGTCAGCGCTGAAATCCACAACCATTTGTCGTTCACTTTTACTCGGCGCATTATCTTGCCCCGGTAATGCAGCCCAACTATTAAATACCCGTGTCACCCGACCAGTGACGTCTTCATTGAGTCCCCCATTGACAGTTTTTACGGTGTAATCAAATTCACGCATTTCGCCCTTTTTGAATGGCTTCTCGGGAACCCAGTAACTAACAATATTGTCATTGGTTTCAGAATTGGTTGGAATTTCGACTAACTCAACTCGACCTTTACCCCATTGATTATCAGGCGTTATCCACATACCAGGGCGAGCATAATAGTTCGCTTCTGTATCTTGATAACTAGTAAAATCTTGGTCTCGTTGCAGCAAACCAAATCCTTTGGGTTGATTGTCTTGGAGAGACGTTACGCGCAAGCCTTTGGGGTTATTCAACGAGCGCCAAATCCACTCTCCGCGTGAGGTGTGCATAGACAAACCATCGGAATCGTGAACCTCAGGTCTGAAGTCATCAAATTTACGTGTATCGTTCTCGCCACTTAAATACATGCTGGTAAGCGGAGCAACACCAAGTTTTTTCACATCTTCACGAGCAAAAACGGCACTCTGTACATGCATAACAGTGTTCAAGCCGGGTACCAGTTCAAAACGATAAGCACCGGTAACTGACTTACTGTCTAATAAAGCAAAAAATACTAACTTACTATCGTCTGATTTTGGCTCTAAAACCCAAAACTTAGTAAACGAAGGAAACTCTTCACCACTTGCCTCTGCCGTATCAACCGCTAAACCACGGGCAGAAATCCCAAATATCTGCCCTGGCCCAATTAAGCGAAAATAAGACGCTCCTAAAAAAACAGCTACTTCATCTTTATAGTCAGTTGTCTTTAACGGGTAATGAATTCTAAAACCGGCAAATCCAGCGTCTTTAGGCACTAACCCCTTAAGGGGCGCGGCATCTTTTTCGTAAATAAAGCGGTCCGTTTCAAACAGCATATTTTTAGTACCGCTATTATCGTCGACCACTTTTATTCCAACGGGCGTTCGGTAGAGAAAGCCAGGATGAAATAATTGCATCTCAAATTTAGCTTTGTCTTTCCATTGCGCTTTCTCGGGGTTAAAACGAATAGCACGGTACTGCTGATAGGTCATATCCGCTAATTCAGCAGGTAAATTTTGATTGGGTTGCACGTACGGCTTTGCTGCTGCGGCTTTCGCTTGCTCTGTGACTAAGTCGAACACCCGCTCTTCACTGGTTTTAACCACAACGGGCACAATCACGTCTTCTGCAACCGGCTGGACTTTTTCGGTAACCGGTTTGACCTTCTGCTCTTTGCTATTGATAGGCTCTTGCACGGGCGTCTGCGTTTGGCTAGATACGCCGACACTGACCACTAAAAACACTAAACCGGAGAGACGCGACAATCTATTCCACTGACATACTCGTGTCTTGGGATGCTGCTTATTGAAGGAATTCTGGATTCTCATTGGGCTTTGACTTCCTTTGCTGATTTGTAGCGTTTCAATACACTGGGCATAACTTGTGTGTATGAATTTGCAAATTTCGATCCAAAAATCAGATTTGTGCCAAACCAACCCAGTATTAGACAAAAGTATAAGAAGTCGTTAACCGAATTCTGATGGGTACTGAAATGCAAATTGCGTTGCCGGGCAGCCCGTAATAAGCTAATTTATTATTTCCATTTTAAATTATTAAAAAGGACTCAGACTGCAAGTAATATAGGCAAGCGGCGATAACAGTAAGATTAGATGCAACGAATTTAGCGATAAAAGACAACCTTCAAAGCCATGCTATAAGCTGAGAATAACCTAGAGAAATAGGAATTAAAAAAAGTGTGAAAAACTAACAGGTATTATTATCCGTCGCAAAATAGTCCCGCCTATAAGACTTTGTCAGTAAATCTGCACAAGATTAGGGTTAAAACTGTTTCTTTTTACTGACACCCGTTAATTTCGATAAAAAATCACATAAAATTCATTAGCTTAAGCCTAGCTAACGGATTATTTTGATTGTATTTTTTGAGAAACAATTTGGTCTGACGCTCGGTATACTGCCATATGAATGAAAAGCATCACTTAGATAGATTTTCCCAGGATTTGTAATTTTTACCGCTTAACGAAATAACGTCATTATTGCTAATTTTATTGGTCACGAACGATTAGATTGATGTAAGTAACGACACTGATAAACAGCTGTGTAGGTCAGATTAATGTAAGCCCCCTTGTGAAAACAAATAAGCCGCATAAATTGCGGCTTATTGTGACGATTTTATTTACGTAGATAACTACACAGTGATGTTAGTCCGCTATACCTTTTGGCATATCGTCACGTATCTCATTCCATAATTTGCCACTTTCAATTCCATAATTACGAATAACTAACGGCACACTTTCATAGTCGCCTTGTTTGGCAAGAGATAACAATTGTTTGTAGTAACCTTGGGTTAATACACGGCATTTTTCACTTGAGAAATAATAGCCCCCAATGCGTGAGTATAGACCTTTAAAACCATTCATCATAAGCACGTATACTGGGTTACCCGAAGCAAACGCAAGGTCGTGATTTAACTGGTAGTCATTTACCGCAATGGTGACTGCATCACCTTCAACATCAATATATTTTTCGAGGATCTCGATCGTCTTCTCGGCATTGTTACGTATGGCGCCGCGAATAAACACTGCGCTTAAATTAGTGCGCGCAGCTAAAAGGTGATCAACTAGTTCAGATATACCTTCTTCGTCTAGACGAGCCAAAGTCTCTAGAATATTTAGTCCTGAGGTCTCCCAAAAATTGTTCACTTTGGTCGGCTTACCATGTTGAATGGTTAGCCAGCCGTCGCGAGCAAGACGTTGTAATACTTCGCGTAATGTAGTTCGGGTTACCCCGATTAATTCTGATAGTTCACGCTCAGCGGGAAGAATAGTACCTGGAGGAAAACGACTACTCCATATAGACTCAACTATGTACTCTTCGGCAAATCCAGCGGGACTCTGTGCCTTATAAATCATTTGATTGCTCGCAAGTTTATCAAGATTATTTTGTTATAAACTGATTGTACCAGATGATTTTTATTGGGAACAATGAATCTTTAACAAGTTGTTAAGTTATATACTGACTGTCACAATCAATAAGTAAACTTTTAATCACTTTATTTAAGTTAAATGTAGCTAAGCATGCGATTTCCCTTGCATTTTTCGGTTACAAATTTTACAAAGTAGTTATAAAAGCTAGAAAATTTTAAAGGTTTCAATCTATGCAACAATCAATCGTTAGTGCTGTTTACAGCAACTTTTTAGGCCAAGCCCCTGAATGGTATAAAAAATCTATTCTCGCATTTCTTATTTTCAATCCGATTTTATTTATATTGGACCCTTATTTAGCTGGTTGGGCATTAGTTTTAGAGTTTATATTTACTCTGGCGATGGCGTTGAAATGTTACCCATTGCAACCAGGTGGATTATTGCTCATCGAGGCGCTTTTTATTGGCATGACCTCCCCTGAGCACATGAAGCACGAGATTGTCGTTAACATTGAAGTAGTGTTACTGCTGGTCTTTATGGTCGCTGGTATTTACTTTATGAAAGACATGCTGTTATTTATGTTTACCAAGCTATTGCTTAAATTAAAGAATAAAATCACGCTGTCCATGGCCTTTTTGGCAGCGTCAGCGTTTCTGTCAGCCTTTCTCGATGCCCTAACGGTGGTTGCGGTTATTATTGCTGTGGGCATGGGATTCTATTCCATCTACCATAAAGTCGCTTCAGGCAAAGACTTTCACGCAGATCATGACCATACCAGTGATGACCATGTGGCTCAGCCCAAGCGTCAAGACTTAGAAGATTTCAGAGCTTTCCTTAGAAACCTGATGATGCATGCTGCAGTCGGCACTGCCCTTGGCGGTGTTATGACGATGGTAGGTGAACCGCAAAATTTAATTATTGCTGACAAAGCGGGCTGGAATTTCGCCGAATTTTTTGTGCGTATGTCACCCGTAACTATTCCGGTATTTTTCGCCGGTATTGCCACAACTTTTATGTTAGAAAAGCTTAAGTTGTTTAGCTACGGTGCACAGTTACCCACAGTAGTGCGCGAGATATTGACTGCTCACAGTGAAGAACAAGAAACAACCCGTACCAAGCAAGACACTGCTAAATTATGGGTTCAAGGATTTATTGGCGTCTGGTTAGTTATCGGTCTCGCAGGTCACTTTGCAGCGGTTGGCTTAATTGGCTTATCGATCATTGTATTAGCGACGTCTTTAAATGGTGTTATCGACGAGCATTCGATTGGTAAAGCATTTGAAGAAGCCTTGCCCTTTACCGCCCTGTTATGTGTGTTCTTTGGTGTTGTCGCCGTTATTATCGACCAGGGATTATTTACGCCTGTAATCGATTGGGTACTGACCTTCGAAGGCCGCTCTCAACTGGTGATGTTCTATTTAGCCAACGGGGCGTTATCTATGGTCAGTGATAACGTATTCGTTGGCTCGGTTTATATTACTGAAGTAACCGCCGCATTAAACAATGGTCATATCACGCGTGACGAGTTCGACATGTTAGCCGTAGCCATTAACACAGGTACTAACTTACCAAGTGTTGCTACCCCTAATGGACAAGCAGCATTCTTGTTCTTGCTAACCTCAGCAATTGCACCGCTATTGCGTTTGTCATACGGTACGATGGTCTACATGGCACTGCCTTATACGATTGTACTGACCATCGTTGGTTTAGCTGCGACCTATTTTGGCTTAGCTGATTTAACGTCTTGGTTGTATGATATGGGCTTTATTCAGCATCACAGTGCCACGATAGGAGCTGCCGCAGTCGCCCACTAAGGCTGTATTGGCTTTGAAAGCACCGCCTTAAAGCGGTGCTTTTTTGTTTTTGAAGTGAATATTTTAAGAGTAATACCATGAATTATATTTCAAATTTAACCGAGAACCGTCTTGCATGGAGCTTGCTGTTTTTATCGACTCTAGTGTTAGAGGCTTATGCATTATTTAGTCAACATGCTATGGATTTACAGCCCTGTATTATGTGCATTTATCAACGAACGGCAATATTCGGGATCATGTTTGCCTGTATTCCCGTGTTGATAACGAATAATCTACTCACGCGATTACTGGCCTTTACCCTATGGGGAGTGTCAGCTATTTGGGGTGGGTTAATCGCATTTGAACACTATGATATTCAAACTGCGGCTAATCCATTTTTCGCCACCTGCGAGATCGTGCCAAACTTTCCCTTTTGGTTGCCATTACACGAATGGTTACCCAACATATTTGCTGCCACTGGCGATTGCGGGAATATCGATTGGCAATTCATGGATATGAGCATGCCTCAATGGATGATGGTCGTTTTTGCCATTTACAGTGTTATTTGGTTAGTGGTGCTATTGAGCCGATTAGCAGTAAAGCGTGCGCTTTAAACAGCGATTTACATCTTAATCAAAGGGAGCACATTGCTCCCTTTTTATATGCAGCACAAGATAGTTGTACTCAATCTTAGCAAACTCAATTTTACGGGTTGTAGAAAGACGGGGCACAATCCTGCAGTTGCCCACGCAGATAAAAGCGCTTTTGCTTAAATTGACACTATCCGGGCAGTGTAAGAATAGATCTAAAATATTTCTGTGGCGTAGAAGTGAATAGTTAACGTTATTCACTCATTAAAGTGAGCAAAACCTTGCGATCAGTTAGTATTATTTTCCCTCACCAATTATTTGCTGAGCATCCGTGTTTAGAAACTCAAAGCCATGGAATATGGTTAGTTGAAGACGATCTATTTTTCGGTGACGATGATTACCCTCAATGCTTCCATCAGCAAAAACTACAATTACACTTTGCTTCAATGGCTTATTATCGTGAACGTTTAGAGAAAGATAGTTTTGAATGTCATTATATTGCTTATCAACCAAAGCATAAGCAAAGTAAAAGTAGTTTGGTGCGTTTATTTGACGCGCTTACTGAGCAAGGTATTACGCTAATTCACACCTTAGATCCTGTCGACTACTTACTCAAACAACGTCTCGAATGTCATGCAGAAGAGAAAAAAATACAGATAAAATGGTATAAAAATCCAGGATTTATTAATACTCAACGCCAGAATGACGCTTATCGTGCTGGCAAAAAACGTTGGTTTATGGCTGACTTTTATCGATTTCAACGAACCCGCTTGAATATTTTGCTCGATGGCGACAAACCTGTTTCAGGGCGTTGGAGTTTAGATGAAGATAATCGCAAAAAAATCCCTAAAAAAGAGCTCACTAAACTGCCCATACTTGTTTTAGCAAAAGAAACTAAATATCACACGGATGCCATTAAGCGTATACATAGCGAATATTCTCACCATCCCGGTGACGGTAATAGCGTTATTTACCCCGTCACGCATGCAGCAGCGCAAGACTGGTTAACAGCTTTCTTTGAGCAACGCTTTGCCTCATTTGGCCCTTATGAAGATGCTATCGTTGAAGGTCAGCACTGGCTCTATCATAGCGTACTGACCCCGATGTTGAATGTCGGTCTACTCACACCTAAGCAAGTAGTCGGTCAGGCCTTATCCTATGCCAATGAATATCAAGTAAGTCTTGCCAGCCTGGAGGGGTTTATTCGGCAAATTATTGGTTGGCGAGAATTTATGCGAGCAACTTATAGTGACTTAGGTGTGGCAATGCGTAGCCGCAATGACTGGCAACATCATAGAACCATTCCAGCGTCATTTTACCAAGGTAACACAGGGATCACGCCTGTTGATGATACGATAAAACGAATTCTAGGCACCGGATACTGTCATCACATTGAGCGATTAATGGTCTTGGGTGGGTTTTTCTTTCTATGTGAGTTCAAACCGAATGACATTTATCGCTGGTTTATGGACATGTTTGTAGACAGCTATGACTGGGTTATGGTGCCCAATGTTTACGCAATGAGCCAAAACGCCGATGGGGGCCAAATCACAACCAAGCCGTATTTTAGTGGTTCAAATTACATCATTAAAATGAGTCATTACAAAAAGGGGCCTTGGTCTGATATTTGGGATGCCCTCTATTGGCGATGGATAATTAAAAATCAAAATTCATTACGTAAAAATCATCGTTGGGCGATGATGTGCCACCAAGTTGATAAGATGGATGAAAGTAAGAAGCAAGCCTATCTGAGGACTGCCGAGCAATTTTTGTCTTCTCTAGATGCTCAGTAAAACTACTCTACATCTTCCAAAGGCCACACGGCGATATAATCTTCGAAGTCTTCTAACTCAACATCGTGATCAAAAACTGTTTTACCACGCACTGACATACCGACTTTATGCATCTTGGCTTTCTTGCCTTTATTCAGAAGTGGATGCCAAGAGGGCAAACCGCGTCCTTCATGCAAACGTCGATAGCTACAACTGGTTGGCATAAAGAATATATCGCTGATATTCTCTTTGGTTAGCTTGACGCAGTCTGGCACTAACACTGTCCGTTCATCATATCGGGTACAATTACATGTTTTTGTATTTAATAAACCACATGCAATATTAGTGTAGTGGATTTGTTCGCCAGTATTGATATGTGCCGTAGGCCCAGCGTTTTCGGTCGCTTCATCGTCTATAAACTTGTGAAGACAACATTTTGCACAGCCATCGCAAATTGATTCCCACTGTGCTTCGTTCATTTTTTCTAGTGGCGTATCTAGCCAAAACTTATCATTCATAATTATATAGTAACCAGGCAATTGCCTTACTTTTAGATTCAAAATTCTTTACGGGTAAATTAAACTTTTCATAAATTTCAGCAACTAAATCATTGGTGTGATCTAACCCACTTACCAGTCGCGCCAGTCTTAGCCCGCCCAACCAATCTTCGTCCCGCATTCGCACTAAAAGGTTAATAATATCCATCGATTGGTAACTTAACTTCACTTCACGAAGGTCGAACAGTATTCCTATTAGATTGTGCATATGCGCTAAATTAATCGCTTTTTTGATGACTATTTCCATCTTGTCCACATGATCAACATGACCAGATGCTTCGAAAACGACCAACTTATTGGCTAAATCTAAGCGATGCTGTTGGGTGAATGCCATTAGCGAGTACTCTTAATTTCTGGCGCAAAAACTACTTTAAATGCTAGCTAATGCACGCATTGTGTTCAAATAACTTTAGTCTTAACGGAAAAGTGATCTATCAGCATTATGTCTAAATCGTCGCCAACCTCTAATGGGCCCACGCCTTTAGGCGTGCCCGTTAATACAATATCACCGGGTAATAAGGTAAATGTTTGCGAAATATTGACGAGTAAAGACAAAATGCTATGCATCATATGTACACTGTTCCCTTGTTGCCTAAGTTTACCATTTACAGCCATACTAAACTGAATATTTCGTTCAAGATCGATGTCCCCCACAGGCACAAAATTGGACATAGGACAGCTTGAATCAAAACTCTTCGCTCGCTCCCAAGGCTGGCCATCGGCCTTTAATTGGTCTTGTACATCACGAAGCGTAAGATCCAAGGCTAAGCCAAGACCTAAAATGCCCTGTTTTGCAGATTTTTCATCACTATTAGTTAACCGCTCGCCGATTAAAACAGCGATTTCCAGCTCGTTATGACAACTACCGTGCCCTTTTGGGATATATATGGGTTGCTGAATATCACAAAGTGCAGTGCTAGGTTTAATAAATAACAATGGCTGTTTGGGTACGTCGTTATTTAATTCTTTTATATGCTCAAGATAATTACGTCCAACGCACACCACCTTGCCTATCGGTAAATCAATGGCATCGCCACTTATAAAATGATGCTGATACATTTAACTGCCCTTTTTAATACGGTCTGATAAATAACCCACTGCCACGCCAAAATAGCTAGAGCGGTTCCAACCCATCAAAGTATGAAAATTATTGTAAACCAAGTAAATACGCCCTTTCTCACCATCAGGCATGATTAACGATGCTTTCACAGCCACTGAAGGTAATGCGCTTCCATCATAACGACTAACGCCTAATTCTTGCCACTGTTTTAGGGTATGCATTTTTGCTTTATCTAAACCCGCTAATGAAAGGTCGAAGCCTTCCTTTAATCGAACTTGACGACCCCATGTTCCGCTGTCATCCCAGCCTTCTGTTTTAAGAAAATTAGCGATAGACGCAAACACGTCGGCAGGATTGTTCCAAATATCTTTTTTACCATCACCATCGAAATCATAAGCATAATGCAAAAACGAAGTAGGCATAAATTGACTTTGCCCCATCGCGCCGGCCCAAGATCCAAGGAATTCGTTTTGGCTAATATGCTCTTGGCGCAGAATATCAAGCGCCGCATAAAGCTGTTTTCTAAACATACTTTCGCGGCGCCCTTCATAGGCCATGGTAGCCAATGAAGATATTACCGGATAATTACCGGTGATTTTTCCAAAATTACTTTCGTTCCCCCAAAGCGCTAAAATAAAACGCGCTTGCACGCCGAATTTTTTCTCTACTTGGCTAAGTAGCGCTTTATGCTTTTGATATAATGCAACGGCCTGTTGTACTTTCCAATCCGGTACTCGAGTGGCTAAATATGTATCGAGGGTTATTTTTCTTTCGGGCTGGTTTTTATCTGCTTTGACGACACGTTTGCGAAAGGTCGCATCAATGAAAACGCGGTCAAGAAAGTCAGCTTCGTAGCCTTTAGTAATGGCTTCGGTTTTAAAATTTTGCAGATAAAGTTCGAAGCCTTGCTGTGATTTTTCAGTTTGCCCAAGACCAGGTGGACTCAACATCAGTGTTCCAATAAAAAGCATCAAATAAGCATTAAAGCGAGACATAATATCCTCCTAAGAATAACTCAAATATAAGCATGGTTGGACCTAAGTCATCTTAGACCCATAAAAAAATACTTAACGAATAGAAAATAATGCTAAATGGCCACCCCATAATTTTATATTTTGGGGGGGTGTGCTGCCAAATGTTGCTTGAGTAAATTCTCTTCAGGTGGCGGTAACTGTAAATAGAAACCGTTTTTCGTCAACTCGTCTCGTAGAGTCTGAATATCAACTTGCCCTAAGAGGCGATCCTTTTTAATTGGCATGATCATAATAAAACGCGGCGCACCAAACATCTTCATTAATGCTTCTGGTACCCGAGAAAAATCGTCGCGCCCAGGAACATATAAATACGTATCGGTTTTTTTGCTACTTTTATATACTGCACACAATAAATTAAGCATTAGCAGACTCTGGAATATTCAAACCGTCAACCCCTGCCAACTCGGCTTGCAAGAATTCTCCTCGCCAACCGTCCAGCAGATCGGGTTGTAGCCCTTGTGCTCGTGTGTCATCAACACTGAACCAGCACCATTTAATAAGCTGATTAATCTGCTTCTTAGATCCAATCAATTCAACAGGCACGCCGAGTTTTTCAGCATTTCGTACACAGACTTCACGAACCGCAGCGGTGACTTTTTTAAATCGGGGAAAATCAACCAGCCGTTCTACCGGCTGCGGATAAGTGCTTTCATCAACATTTTGCGCGGCTTCGATAATATCGAGCATGGCTTGACCATTGACACGAATTTCCTGAGGAGTGAGTCCTGATATTTGATGTAGCGCATTCTTACTGCTGGGCAGCTTCTTAGCGACTTCTAATAGATTAGCTTCACGTACCACAAAATTTAGCGCTAAATCTCGCTGTTGGGCTTCTTTCGCCCGCCACGCAGTTAATTGCTGTAACACGTAAAGTGATTTTCCCGTCACATGCCAACTGTTTTTAATATTCAGATACAACAAATCAAAGGGGATTTGGCTTTGTTTTTTGCGTGTCAGGTTATCCATTTCGGTAAAGACCCAAGCTTGACGATTTTGCTCCACCGTTTTATCACGCAGTGCAGGATAAAGCTGAAACAAATACAGCACATCGTAAGCAGCGTATTGACACTGCTGTGGTGAAAGCGGTCTAGCAAGCCAGTCTGTCCGAGACTCGCCTTTATCAACTTGCACATCCAACATGATTTCGACTAACTTTGCGTAACCCAAAGAGGCCCCCATGCCCACAATGGCCGCAGCAAATTGGGTATCAAATATCGGCGTTGGAACAATATTAAGTGAACACATAAATGTTTCAATATCTTCGGAACACGAATGCAAAATTTTAATGATATTAGCGTCAGTAAAAATAGCCTTGAGGACACTAAAGTCATTAATTTCTAAAGGATCTATTAGAGCAATTTGCTGCCCATCGTAAATTTGAATCAAACCAAGTTGTGGATATAAAGTGCGCGTACGCACAAATTCTGTATCGACGGCAATTGCCTGGGCTTTTGCCAATTGAGCGCAGTAGGCGTTCAATGCTTCATCTGTGGTAATCGAAATATATTGCACGTCTTTCCAAACACATAAAAAAGCCAGCAAAAGCCGGCGTTTATCATTAAAACAGTATCAAAGGCCTTAAAGGCTTCTACTATTTCTCGTCGCGAAGTTCTCTGCGCAGTATCTTACCAACATTCGATTTTGGAAGCTCGTCTCTAAACTCAACTTTTTTCGGAACTTTATAACCAGTTAAATGTTTGCGGCAATGATCGATGACATCTTTCTCGCTCAACCCCGGATGACGACGCACTGCAAATACCTTCACAGCTTCACCAGACGCTTCATGAGGAATGCCAACCGCAGCCACTTCTACGATGTCTTCATGCATAGCAGCCACTTCTTCTATTTCATTGGGAAATACGTTGAATCCTGAGACTAGAATCATATCTTTTTTACGATCAACAATATAAAAATATCCGTCGTCATCACACCGAGCAATATCACCCGTAGCAAGCCAACCATCTTTTAATATCTCATCTGTCGCTTCTGGTCGATTCAAGTAACCAAGCATGACTTGCGGACCTTTGACCAACAACTCGCCTGATTCGCCGGGCTTAACATCCACCCCGTCATCATCGACCAGACGGATGTCAGTAGAGGGTACAGGCAAACCAATAGAACCGTTATAATGCTTAAGTTGCGGCGGGTTAACACTCACTATCGGGCTGCACTCAGTAAGACCATACCCTTCAAGTAGTACGTGCCCCGTCAACTTAAACCAGCGTTCAGCAACGGCGCGTTGCACCGCCATGCCACCACCGAGTGAAAACTTCACATTGGTAAAATCTAATTCGGTAAAACTAGGGGTATTAAGCAAGCCATTAAATAAGGTGTTCACACCCGTTAAAACGGTAAACGGATATTTAGCTAATTCAGATACAAAGCCAGCCATATCTCTAGGATTTGTGATCAATAAGTTAGCACACCCTAACTTTAAGAATAGCAGGCAATTCGCTTGCAAGGCAAAGATGTGATAAAGCGGTAACGCCGTTACCACCAACTCTTTATTTGGCACAGTCACAGTATTTAAGATAGCGGAAGCTTGCTCTAAATTAGCAACCATATTTCTATGGGTTAACATTGCCCCTTTTGACACCCCTGTGGTGCCACCAGTATATTGCAAAAAGGCAAGATCGTCGCCAGTCACACCTGGTCGCGTATAGCTTTGTGTGGCGCCTTGCTTCAATGTATCCATAAACGGTATTGCTTTGGGCAAAGAATAGCTCGGAACCATCTTCTTAACGTATTTAACAACGAAGTTGGTTAGCCATTTTTTCGGCATACCTAACATATCGCCAATTTTCGTTAGTAATACGGTCTCTAATGTCGTTTCACTGAGTACATCACTTAAGGTACAGGCAAAATTTTCAACAATAACAATTGCTTTAGCATTTGAATCATTAAGCTGATGCTTTAATTCTCGGGCTGTATATTGCGGATTAACATTTACTACGACCATACCCGCGCGCAGCACACCAAACAGTGCAACAGGGTATTGCAGCAAATTCGGCATCATAATGGCAACAGCGTCACCTTTTTTTAGTCCTGAATTTTGTAAATAAGCTGCGAAATGTTTAGAATACTGATCAAGCTGTGCAAAGGTAATCGACTTACCCAAATTAATGTAGGCTACGCTATCTGCGTAGGTTTTGACTGACTGCTCGAAAATATCAACAATAGACGAATAGCTGTCGGGATTAATTGTTTGTGGCACGCGTGCGTCGTAACTTTTAAACCAAGATTTTTCCACTTTGCCTCCTCGGCGCAACCTCGACCACTAAGAAAAGGCACGACATGTGCGGGTCGACGGCAATTATACTACTTAATGCGCCGCATAATACCCAAACCTAGTATAAAGATAAACGAAGATCACTACATATAATTAACATTTTACCTATATATAGTTAATTTTCGTGTAAAAAGCGCAAAATATGTACAGATACAGCCTCAGGGTTATCTAAATGCGGGTGATGCGAGCCCGGAGAATTAACCAATTTAGCGTTACTAATCAAAGTTAACCGTAATTCTGCATTTTTCTTCATCATTTCGTAGCCGTTGTCTGCAATGATAACAATGGTCGGACAAGTAATGGCTTGCAAAAAAGCCGCTGCCTGAGACTCGGTCATGCGCAAGGATGAAAAAGTACGCAGGCGGCGATCAGTTGTAAATTGTAGGTTTCCATCTACTTCTAGCAGATTACGCTCCACCAGCAACGACGCGCATGCATCGGAAAATCCCCCTGCAATCGCTCTAGCACGAATAACGCTTTTTTTGCTGTTAGGGTGTTTTCCTTCGCTCGCGGCCCCCTGCAAGCGACTCTCAATTGATTCGCGTAATTGTATAGGGCTACTTTCACTGTCTTTTGTAACCGGTCCTAAGGACTCAATGGTTATATACTTACTAACCTTCTGCGGAAAACAACTGGTATACATAGAACCTATAATACCGCCCATAGAATGACCTAATAGGATAAAGTCATGCCAATTCTGAGATTCAACTAACTCATGTAAATCATAAACGAAATCGACCAAGTGATAATGCGCATCTTTACTTCTGTGGTCAGATTTACCGTGCCCGGCAAAATCGATGGCAACGATATAATACTCTTTTAAATACTCAGACAGTGGAATAAAGGTTGCTGCATTATCTAACCAACCATGTAATGCAAGCATAAGAGGTTTACTTGGATCGCCAAACGCCAAACCTCGAATAGTGATATTACGTAACGGAAATTCTACTTCTTGCATAATTCATCCATAAAAAAACGGCTATCAAAGATACCGAGTAAGGTATGACATGAGTAGCCGTTTAAACTGCCTGCTTTGAGCTAAAGCAGGTAGCGATAAACTAATTGCTTTTGCTAGCCGCCGGCTTTATTTTTGCAGGGCTACTTCTGGTGTGATGCGTGCTGCGTAATATGACCCGATTATTAAATGGGCGATTATACCAACCGTATCGCCAGTAATCATAAGGCCAAACGTTGATCATATTCACATCAACTTGTTGAATCTCTTTCCATAAGTAGTAACCAGTGGATGCAAGCGTCGGGAAAACATACTCATGTTCTCCTACCATGCCTTTTTCCAGACGAACAAAATCGCCGGTAAATGTCATGGTACGTCCTTTTTTATAGACCATAGGATCTAAAAACCCTTGCACATAGACGCGGAATCGACCAATACTTTCATCTGCTTGCAATGGACGACCATAACTACGCAACGGGTAATAAACCATTTCAATTAAGGTATTATCAGGTTTATTTTCAATTTTGGCGATAATGCCGCCCCAACGCGCTTTTTGCCCGAGTACCTCTTTAGACTTCGATGCTGCGTCTTGATAGGAAATCAAGTTGCTATCATCAGGCAATTGAATTTGCTTAGGCAGTGTCGAACACCCCGCTAACCAAAGCGTCACTAATAGGATGCCTAATTTGGAATACATAACCACCTCAAAAAAACCATATTGAACTTACAATACTACAGATTAAACGAGATATTAACTTAACATTTTGTGACTGGGTTGTTTCTAAACGTAACTGAGGTACATACATCAGGCGAAGGTATCAACCCCGAGAAGTTGTTGAATTTCACTACGGCGTTCTTCACGCGATACTCCTTGGTAGGTATCGATAGCGTTCTGTGAGCTAAAAGTTGAGGTATCGTCTGAGGTAGCCGGTTGACGAAATGAATCCGCTTGGCTAAAGACTTCAACTGAACCCTTGCGAATAATGTCCTGTACATCCTTAGCGCCACCAAGAGCCGATGCCACAGCAGAATCGACATTATCTTGTTGTTTATTACGCTTAATCGCTTTGTCGTTTAAAGGACTTTGTAAAGCGCTAACGGACGATTCGACTCTCACAGATACTCCCACAAGACGTTAATTCAGTTACTCAATAATATTCTTATAGCACAAATTTGTACTATTGCGCTATTAGCCTTTATTCCCGACCGGGTAATTTTTTCCACGTTACTTTGTCGCGTAAATACACTGGCTCAATCTGTTCAATCTCTTTTGCTCGGCCTTTTTGCACACCATTTTCAACCAAAGCCAGCATGAATTGTGCATCGGGATAGAGTATATCTGTCAGTATATGTGGCCGTTGTTGTTCGTTAAGGGGGGCTAGCAGAGCATCGTATGCGGCCCATCCTGTTCCGACGCCATAGGCGGTTTGTTTACTTTTATTGTTCAGCAATATTGCAGTTGCTTCTTCAGGCGGCAATACGTGTTCTTCGTTAATTAAAGTCGCTAAGCCGTCAACGGCTTGATAATGTGCGAAATACACCTCGCCCATACGCGCATCTATCGCACAATACACTTCATCAGCTTGGTGCAGGTCAATCGCTTGTTGCGCCATAGCAGCCATAGTTGATATACCTACCACATGTAAACCCGTACCTAAAGCTAGCCCTTGTAAAATACCCGTGGCGATACGCACACCGGTAAAACTGCCTGGTCCACGGCCAAATCCCAAATAATCAAGCTGACCTAAAGATGTGCTGGCTTCTTTAAGCAGACCATCAATCATGGGTAGAATACGTTGGCTATGCTGCTGGGGACAAATATCAAATTGTTGATAACGCTGTCCGTTTACTTGTAAAGCGACTGAGCAAGCCTCTGTCGCGGTATCAATGATCAAGAGATTCATTGTGCTTCCTTGTTAAACATATCTGGTGTGTCTAAGCCACTATGCTCAGGTAAATTCTTATCGTCAGTCGACTCGCCTAAATGGCTCACGTTTTCTTTATCTAAGTTTTGCTCCGCTAGCTGCTGAGTAACCTTATTTGCAGCAGATTGTGCGGCAGCTTTAGCCACATTGTTAGCGTTACGCTTAACAATTTTATCGGCCTTCTTAGCGTCTTGCGCATCAGCGTGTATTTCTTCTAAAAAAGCCAACGCATTGGGTAAATGTCGCGTGCGTCGCATATCAGGCAAACTGCGTAAAAAAGTTTTTGCATAGTCTTTGGTAACCAGTCGATTATCACAAATAACCAGCACCCCCCTGTCAGTCTCATCACGAATTAAGCGCCCTGCCCCTTGTTTGAGGGCGATGGCTGCTTGAGGGATCTGCAACTGCCCAAACGGATTACCACCTGCTTTACGGCAATCTTCAATTCTGGCTTGCAACAATGGATCATCTGGCGATGCGAACGGTAGTTTGTCAATCAACACGCAGGTCAAATCGTTGCCACGGACATCGACACCTTCCCAAAATGCTCCCGTACCCAATAACACCGCATTATCGCTATTTACATAAGATTCGAGCAAGGCTCGCTTCGTTGTCGTGCCTTGCACTAAAATTGGATTATCTACTTTATCTTCGAGCATGCCAGCAATAGCTCGCAATGTCGCGTGACTGGTAAACAATAAAAAGCAGCGCCCACCACTGGCGGCAATCAGTTTTATCGATATATCTAGCAGAGTCTGGCGCATCTCTCTGGCATTGGGTTCCGGTAAAAATCGCGGCACACAGAGCATCGCCTGTTTTTGGTAGTTAAATGGACTATCAAGCGCAAGTGTCTTTGCTTGCTGTAAACCCATTTGACGCTGAAAGTGCTCAAAACCGTCGCCTACCATAAGCGTCGCTGACGTGAAAATCCACGTGCGCTCTGGGGTAGAAATAAGTTTCGAAAATTTCGCAGCAATACTTAACGGGGTCAAATGCAATACAATATGACGCATGGTCGTTTCATACCAAAGGCTCACACCTTTTTGATTCGAATCTGTAAGCCGAGTGAGCTTTGCACGGGCGTCACTGACACGTTCAAATATGCTGTCTAAATCTTTGTCCCTGCTAAGATGGAGTTTGATCACCTCGTACAACACATTTAAAGAATCATTCAGTTTGCTGATTTGGGTTTGCACATCGTCGCGGGAAAGCATTTCACGCCAATTACCCTTTTGCGCCTTTTCAGGAAACAGTATCCGAAGATCCGCAGAGATCATCTTGCACTTTTCGCCTGCGGTATGCAGTTGTTTAGCATCCTTGAGCGAAGTACGATAGACGAGCTCCAGATCCCGACTCAAATCATGTAACTGTCTGCTAGATAACGACTCACCAAAATATTCACTGGCAATATCAGGTATCTGATGTGCTTCATCGAAAATAACGACGTCAGCCTCAGGAATAAGCTCTCCAAAGCCGGTATCTTTTAGGGCCATATCAGCAAAGAACAAATGATGATTAACCACCACTAAATCTGCATCCAACGCTTTGCGTCGTGCTTTTATCATGTAGCAATCTTCGTAATCTGGGCAGTCTTTGCCCAAGCAGTTATCCATCGTTGAGGTGACAAATGGCAGCACTTTAGCGTCTTCGGCTAGGGCTTTCATTTCACCCATATCACCGGTTTTCGTCGATGTTGCCCAGCGCCGAACATCTGATAACTCCACCATAGTTGTGCTATCAAGCAAGGTAGTGCTGCTAGCATGCTGGCGTAAACGGTGTAAACATAAGTAGTTAGAACGGCCTTTAAGCAGAGCAATTTTGCCATTTACCCCAATGGCTTTCTTGATAAGCGGCAAGTCTCGATGAAACAGTTGCTCTTGTAAATTTTTGGTACCCGTAGAAACAATCGTTTTCTTTTTGGCTTGTAATGCAGGTGCCAAATAGGCAAAAGTTTTACCCGTTCCCGTGCCGGCTTCAACAATTAAAGCGGACTTATGCTCAATTGCTTCTTCAACCGCATTAGCCATATCAGTTTGCGCTTGACGCACTGTGAATCCGGGGATCGCTTGGGATAAAATGCCATCGGGGGCAAACAGCTTAGAAGACTTCGACATAGTGCGCAGTGCAAGTACCTTGAGATAAAAAGAGAGCGATTATGCCAAACTATGGGTTAGTTTTCAGAGTTTAATTATTCTTTGATTGATAAATTATTCACGCCTTAGCAACCGCCTAAGCCAACGACTAAAAAACGATCAGAAAAATGCCCAGTGATTAGCCGCTAAACAGACATAATTGGCAGCTCTCTCTTGGTTTCTAATTTAGCCAATAAACACCTGCCAATCCCACGGTTCTAAAGTGATCGCACTGTTGGCGTTAAGCATCACGGCCTCGCTATTAGGCCATTTTTGACATTGCCCATAACCCAATGTAGAGCGTAACGTTATCGTTAAGTGCATGGCAGAAAAATTTAGCAGGACAAATACTTTTCCAACTGCGTCTTGCCTAACAAAACTGAAAACTTGTTGTGGATGGGAGTTTTCAACTAGCAACATGCGCGCGCCCCACAAACCATTGTGTAACGCACTTTTGGCCATTTTCAATGAAATAAGAGCGGCATATAAATCGCCAATTTTATGGGGTTGCCAATCGATAGGGTCTCGCTCGAAAAACGCTAAACGTTTTGGGTTGCCAGCTTCTTGCCCATTGTAAATCAGTGGCATTCCCTCCCCCAGTACAGACAAAACAATAGCGCACTCTAGTGCATCGCCGAACTGTTCAAATTGCGTTCCATCCCAAGCGTTTTTGTCATGATTACTCACAAACGTCATTCGCATAGATGCTTTTGGAAAAGTCTTTTCATTCCATGAATAGTATTTATAAAGCTTAGTCAGCGGCAATTTACCCATGGCTATACCATGCATGGCCTCGTTCCAACTCCATGCGTAACTCATATCAAATGCATCGTAATGCAAATCTCGAGATTCCCACTCAGCAAGCATAAACACGGGCTTTATTTGGCTTAGTTCAACACGTATTTGGGCCCAAAAATCTTGCGGAACAAAACCCGCCACATCACAACGATAGCCGTCGATATCAGCCTCTTCGACCCAGTAACGCATAGCACGAGCCATATAAGTACGAAGCCCAACATGGCGATAGTCAAAATCAATAATATCGTCCCAATCCCACCACGGGGTCGAAGTGTACTCACCTTGGTGATTACGTGCATACCAATTAGGGTGTTGGGTAACCAATCCATTATCCCAAGCACTATGATTGGCGACCCAATCTATAATCACATACAAATCATGCTGATGTGCCGAGTTTACAAATTCGCGTAAATCTTCCAGGGTGCCAAATTCAGTATTTATCCCGAAATAATCTCGCACCGCATAAGGACTACCAAGGCTTCCTTTACGATTTTTTCGACCAATAGGATGAATCGGCATCAACCATAATATTTTTACCCCCAATGCTTTTAAGCGTGGTAAATGTTCGATAGCAGCTTGCAAAGTGCCTTGCTGAGTAAACTGGCGCAAATTAATTTCATAAATGACTGCGTCCTTGCTCCATTGGGGCGCATCGATATTGACCAATGGTTTAGGAGCATAGTCGGAATGATTCGACGTATCATTAGTATGCATGAGAGATCCTGATTTCATATACACGGCCAGTGACCACAGTAGCGCAAATAAAAGCTGATTTCAGTTAGAATAATGGTTATTTAACTTCTCTCGCATCGTCATGATTTTATTAAAACAGCCGCGACACAAACTGATAAGCATTAGTCGAACCTTCGATGGGTTCGTCATTAGTTTTTAATGCTTCTTGAGCTGCTGTGGCAGCAGGATTATTACCAAAAAAATAACCCGCATAATCAAAATCAACGATTGCATCGCTTACGGTACTGCCAGTATAACCTTCAACCATTAAGTCAACAGCTGACAGTGCTAACCCTGTTGGGCCACCATACAAAAAGCCCCCCGCTAAGCTCGCCGCGGCGCTCATATGCTCGCCAGTCATATCCTGATATAAGCTTGAAACTACTGGCACGTGCTGGGCAATGTTTACTGTATCAAATAATTCATTTAAACCAAATCCATCATCACCGAATGAAAACTGACTCATATTTTGTAGAAACGAATAACCTGACTCTGCTTCACTGCTTGCAGTGCTATCTTGAGTGCTGGTAACATTTTGTTCAGACATTGTGCCATCAGCGCTTAACAGCCCACTGAATAAACTACTGTGTAAATTAGCCAGCAAATTAGACTGCATAACTGAGAGTGATTCATCAGAAAAAGATGAGCCTATACCTGATAGCAAGCTAGTCGCACCGTCAGTACCTGCCGTGTCCCCTAATAACCCACCAAACAAGCTAGCATTAAGCGACGCCATTAACTGCTGTTGAATTTGTGAAAGGCTCTCGTCCGCCGTCAACGCCGTCCCTATTATTGACTTATCCGATGAAAGAGTCGATGTGCTACTTGCCTCATCATCAGATGAAATAAGCGAAGCAAATAAACCGGTTGCGGCGACACTCGAAGCCTCAGTTGAGGTGGCCGAGTCAGACTGAGCGGTACTGGTACTATTTGCGCCAGAACCAATAAGATCAGTTGCCGCCCCTTGCATGCTCGCTAATATATCGGCGAAATAGGCCCCGACCCCAGTCACACTTTCAAGAGAAGCCGATGTCGCAGAGTCGACAGCGGCGCTAACACCTGCCTTGCCGTCAGCCCCCAGTAATAAAGACGTATCAACCCCTTGAGTATTATTTAGCGAAAATTGTTCGATTATGCTCACCGTGTCCCCTGAATTTACGTTTATAAAAATTTAACCTTAATATCAATGTCTTATCAGAACCTATGAGGATAAATCAGAAAACTTACGTAACTTTGCAAAGTTGACTTTTCATTACACAACCTTGACGCAAGCCATACAGACAAGCTTCAAAGGAATATGCGACCATCATTCTTTGCTTACTCATTTGAATTTAAAGTCATGCTAATCAGAATCTTAACTGCAGCGGTGATACTTCTGATCACTGCTTGCAGCACCACTGTACCCAATGACGAGCAAGTCATAGCTAGCAGCCCAACGAACCCAAACGTACAACAACGGGCAATTGAAACCAAAGATTCCAGCTCAGGACCAGAGCGCGGCGACCCAGAGTTTCGCCCTGTCAGAGTTGACCCATTCCCAGCGGTAAAAGTGCCTAACGGTTCATTATTTGATCCCGATAACCTTGTGAGCCTATATCAGCGTAACAATCGCTACCGGGTTGGCGACATGATTTTGGTGCAATTGTCGGAGAAAACCTCGTCAAAGAAATCTCTCAACTTTAAACGAGACAAAAGTGGAAACTTCACCCTCGATCCCGTTACGGTCAATGCTGGCCCGTTAAAAATTGCCGGTGACAACCTCAACGCTGATTTTGAACAAGAAAACGAGTTCGACAGCTCAGCAGAAACCAAACAAAACAACTCTCTGGAAGGTGACGTAACAGTGTACGTGCTTGAGATTATGCCCAACGGAAATCTGTTGGTCGCGGGTGAGAAATGGATGACCCTTAACAAAGGCGAAGAGTACATACGTTTCTCGGGTGAGATACGCCCCAGTGATATCGACAACGACAATACAGTGAGTTCGGTTAAAGTCGGTAATTCACGCATCGAATTTAGCGGCAAAGGCGAATTACAGGAAAATCAAGAGTCGTCCATTTTAGGCAAGCTCTTTGGTATACTTGAGTAAATGATGGCCTTACGTGCAAACACCTTCATTTATTTAATATCGTTTTTAACCTTTGCCCTATGCAGTAGCCAAGCTTCGGCTGTTTGGTATCAAGGTAATGCCCAACTGGCCGTTGATGGAGCTGATTTAAATGCGATTCGGGTAGTTGCGATTAAAAATGCTATCGCCGATGCTTCATTTCAACATGGGATAATGATCACGGCCAAAGATATTTCCTTAGATGGCTTGCTGCAAAGCAGTAAAACCGAACTACGCAGTGAAGGTAAGATAAGACGGGTAGAAATTCTCAGTGAAGAAGTGATCGATGATGTGCTGCACGTCTATGTCAAAGTAGATATTGAGCCTCTGTTCGATTGTAATCATGACAATTACATGCGAGCACTACTGGTAACACAATTACCGGTGTTGAAACCAACACAAGCCAGTTATGGCGCCATATTCGATTTAGGTCCACAGGTTAGCCGGCGAGTCGAGCAACAGCTACTATCAGATGAACTTGTGGCTAAAGTACAGTTAATCAATCAGGTTTTTATGCCAAAAAGTGTGCTGCAAGAACCCACCTTTGGATATATTTCGGACACCGCTCGTTACCTTGCCAATGAGTACCACAGCCAGTTTGTACTCTTTGGTTATATTAGAGATATCAGCCTCTTTGAACAAACAACTAAAGGACTGATAAATGACGATGTCGCCCTTAGGCGTAACTTTACCTTTCAGTTATATTTATTCGATGCATTTAATAACAAAATGCTACTTAATCACAGTTATCATGGCGAAGCAGATTGGGACTTTAAAGCAACCTATCCCGTTGACACCTACAATAGCCTATTTTGGCGCAGTGATTATGGCCGAGTTGTATTAAACACAGTAAACAGTGCAGTCATTGATATCAGCAATACGCTTACTTGCCAAAAAACACTCGGCCAGATTATTCATAAAAACACACAACATGTAGTGATTAATATTGGTAGTGAAATGGGCGTAGCCGAGGGCGATAGATTCCAGTTAATAAAGAGTGAATCAGTGCCCGCGCAAAATGGTGACATGTTTAATATGTTAACCAGTGAAACAAAGCATGTATTGACGGTCATTAGTGTGGATGCGCAAACCGCTATTCTAACAAGCGATAATGCAAGTCTATTCGATAACAGCCATCTTTTTGATCTTGTCAGTCCCCTAGCCGGTTATTAACGCTGACCTCTACTCAAGAACTAAGGGCATATAAGAAGACGCCTATATAACATTAATTACTTAATGTTAAGAGGCGAAATACGGGTGAATGACTATGTACCGTCTAGGGTTAAGTTGTTAAATAGTGTTAGCAAGCCGCGCCACCATATTGGGCACTAAAACCTGCAGGATCGCGGATAAAATAGGCGGCGCAGTCTGCACAAATACATTGTTGACCTTTATTGGCCTGTGGGACTAAGTCAATCAATCCTTGGGGTATCTTTTGCACAAAACACCAACAGTTTGCCTTTGACTTAGCCTGATAAACTGTCGCGTTATTAAACGTATCTGGCGTAGTTGACCCAGAAGTAACAACAGGAGCCGAACTAATTGATTCTACAGCCGAACATTGGTTATCTTGCTTACAAAATGGACAACACAGTGGCGCATCATTCTGAGGTATATTCATAAAAACGGTCATTATCTCAAGTTACGTGTCGACGGCACAAAACCTAATTATAGCAAATTTAACAACCTAACTTTATTATTCAGTCTCGGACTATCAGTTGGTTGCCCATTTAACACGAACCTTCTATCGGTCGAATGACTAAACCATCAATGACCAGATCAAAAAACGATAGTTATTTTTTGCCAATCAAGTTAAATCACAACGATATCCGCCCTTCTAAAGTGTCCATTTTTTATACAACCTCAACTCGGTAAATTTTTTATCTTACTGAAATATATAACTATTTTTTTTGGCCTGACTTATGCTTTCCTCCTGTTGCAGTAGAATAAGCTCTATTAAGCGCACCTCGTTTTGATGTCTTGGTGAATAAAAAGTAATAAGGAGATTTACTTGAATATTTATAATTCCAAACTCACACTCTGTGCAATAGCCACATTAAGCGCAATATCGTTTACAAGCACAGCCGCTTTAACACCTTCATATTCTTTTAACGGCAATGGTAATTGGTCGCTAGACGGATGTGGAAGCAACAGTACACCGACTTGTTCAATTGATGCGGTTGTACCTACGGGCTCAACAATTGAAGCTGCTTTTTTATACTCAACCGGTACCCCGAATTCAGCGATACCAACAGTCAATTTCGATGGAACAACCTTTAGCGGCGCAGATTGGACATCGCTAGGAGCTAACAATGCATTTTTGGAGGCCTATAGAGTAGATGTCACTAGTTTAGTCTCCGCTGCTGTAGGTGGGGGGAGTGCAGCTCCTTTTAGCTTTGATATTTTAAGCGAAAACCCCACAAATAGTATCGATGGTGAAGCACTTGCTATTGTGTATAGTAATCCCGCTGAAACATTGCGCTCAATCGCATTTTTAGACGGGTTTAGTCAAACAACGGGTGACAGTGCATTCATCTCCCTAGCAGATCCATTAACGGCAGCAGATCTCGCTACGCCGGGATTTGAAGCCACGCTTTCACTTGGCATTGGCTACGGTTTTCAATCGACGAATAATACACAAAGTTCAATTGTAAATATAAATGGAAACTCATTGACTACGTGTGCGGGCGGACAGAATGATGGTTTCGCGTCAAACGGTGGTCTCATTACCATTGGTGGTATTGGCGATGACAGGGCAAACAACCATGATTGTAGTTTATCAAATGGCGATGATGAGCTGTATTCGTTAGAGCCGTTTTTAAATGTCGGGGACTCATTGGTCACTATCGATACACAAAATCCCTCCGACAATGACAATATCTTCTTCGCAGGCTTGTCCATAACAGCAGAAGCCTCTATCGACAATAAACCTGTAGACCCGAACCCTGTGCCTGAACCAGGTACCCTTGCAATATTTGGAATAGCCTTACTTAGCATGGGTCGCAAAGCTAGAGGAATGCTATTAAGCAAGTAAGCCTAGCTAGTCATCGCATAAAATAACAAAAAGCCTGTAAATTGTTTATAGGCTTTTTTAATTCAGAGATAGACGTTATGAAAATATACCTATTTATGTTGGCGTCAATAGCCATGGCCTTATACTCAGTTCCAGCTCTCACTGCCCCCATTACATCTAAGCCCCTCGATGGTGACAAACTATTACTTAGTCGCGCAATAGAAAAATGGAATAAGGGCGATATTGCGTCGTCTAAACAGCAATATCTAAAATTGCTAGAACGGGATCCAAAAAATATTAATGCACTGATCGGCCTAGCCCAAATTGAAGACAACCTCGGTAATTCAAAATCAGCCGAGGCTTATTTTCTTACAGCATTTAAACATACAATCAATAGCGCAGAGCTCTACACTGCCCATGGGCGCTATTTACTAAAGCAGAATCGCATTGATGAAGCGGTCAACGATTTCAAAAAGGCACTAAGCATCAATCCTGCTTTGCCCGAAGCGAATGTTGAACTAGCTGTCATCAAGTTGTCTAGGTTTGGGGATGCCGCGGCCGCGATTACGTTATATAAAAAAGCGCTCGAAACGAAACCACAGGAAATTTCGTACTTATACGGATTAAGTTTAGCTTTGGAACGAGCTGGCAACATAACGCAAGCACTTGAGCCTTTGAACATAATAATTAATGCTTCGCCGGCGTTGGTATTACCTTACAAACTTAAGGGTAATTATCATCGGCAACTACAACAGTATACTGAATCGATTACCAACTTTACGCTTGCTCTTCAAAAGAACTTAAATCCTTTAGCAATGGATTATGTAATTTTGGCGGATGTGTATGCTGAATCAGGTAATTCAGAAAAAGCAATAAGTACGTATCGACAAGCTATAGAACAATATGGTGAAAATGAGGTGATCCAAACCAAACTTGCGTATGTTTATCACATGGCTGGTGACTACGAACAAGCCGAAGTTTTATATCGAAAAGCCATCAGTATTAACCCAAGGTATTCTGAACCATACAATAATATGGTTTACATCGAGTTGAGGCACAAAAAAAAACCCTTTGAAGCATTAAAATTTGCCAAAGAGGCCGTTGAATACTCGCCAGAGAATAGTAATTACTTGGATACGCTCGCCACTGTTTATGTGCACTTAAAAAAGTATAAACAAGCAAAAAACATTGTTACCAAAGCGCTAGAGCTATCCCCTGACAGCGAAGAATTAAAAGAAACCCTAAGAAGAATAGAGCAGTTACAATAGCAGTGCTCCACGCGCCAAACTTTGCCGATGCTCCTATAATATTCGAATAAATAGTGTTCATACAATACGGTTCAATACTTTATGTTTTTTGTCGATGCACATTTTAATTGCTGTATAAGAAAACCGCGAAAAAGTTGCCGATAAACACACAAGTGGGGGCATATTCGAAATATTACGTCTTAGATTTAACGTGTTAGTAACGTTAAATCTGGCAGTTATTATGTACTCCATAGAGCAAGATGATATTCATTTTACTTAATTAACTCGATAACAAATAATCAACGCCTACCCTTATCCCGCCTCCGTTTATCGATAACAACATAGTAGAGCCATTCATTGCCTTTTACTTTTTGTGCTACTTTAAATATGAAATCGAAATAACACAGAATATATTTTCGCATTAAATGTCTTGATATTGATGTTTAAGCCGATACCTTATTTTAGCGGCAAAACATTACGATATATTTACTATTACCGGGATACTCAATGTCAATTAAGCAAAAATTGTTGTTTTTAATCTTCGCTGTAGCCTCAATTCTATTGACTCAGAGCGGCGCTCTTACTTACTTGACCCTAACAGTCTCTAGTAATGTGGAAAAGATATCTGGTCGCATTACGCCAGCAACAGAAGAAGCTTATAAATTTCAGTTTAATGTGGTTCAAATTCAGCAGTGGCTAACTGACATTAGTGCAACTAGGGGCCTAGATGGTTTAGACGACGGTTTCGAAGTAGCCGAAAGTCATTACCAACTGGCTATCCGAAATCTCGATAGCCTTGCTGCGTTAAATGCCATTACACCAAATATGTTAGTGTCGACCAAAAAAGACCTTGCTGATTATTATCAAATTGGTCAAACCATGGCGCAATCGTATGTTGCACAGGGTCCCATTGGCGGCAATTTAATAATGGAAAAATTTGATTCCGCTGCAAGTAATATTGCCCAGCGAGTCGAAAATATTTTAGTGCAAAACACCGAAGCTTTAAAACAAGGTGCGATCGACAATTCCGCGTCTCTTAGCAATATGAAATCAGTGGTCTTTATGGCCAGTTTTTTAAACTTATGTTTGCTGGGAATTATCATTTACGTTATTAAGAGTGCAGTTTTAAAGCCTCTTGCAAATGTGACTGAAATGCTTAATGGCCTAGCGACAGGTAAGATTGATTTAAATCGCAAGCTAGTGTCAAAACATAACGATGAATTTAGCGAAATACTCACTTCAATTAATGCGTTTGTTAGTAAAATTGCAGATATTGCGCATCGCTTAACCAATACCTCCAGTAGTCTTAAAACAATATCAGGAAATTTAATTACTGACGCTAAAATTTCGATTGATAACTCTACCGTTCAGGAAGACGAAACCAATACTATCAGCGTTGCCTTAGACCAGTTATTTAGTGCTGTTTCGCACATAAACGACAATACTGAAAGCGCAAAAAATCAGTTAGAGTCGTCATCTAAGCAGCTACAAAACGGGTTCGTTCAGCTAAAGCAATCTGTAAACGAAGTTGAAAGCCTTAACCAAACCATATCCTCAGCATCTCAATCTATTGGCAGCCTGCAAGAGCGCACGAATGAAATAGAAAAGGTATTAAGTGTTATTAGCTCTATTGCAGATCAAACTAACTTACTGGCTTTGAATGCGGCTATTGAAGCTGCGCGAGCTGGAGAGCATGGGCGTGGTTTTGCGGTTGTGGCTGATGAAGTTCGCGCACTTGCCTCACGCACTCAATCTTCCACCACTGAAATTACCGATATCATTGCATTACTTCAAGGTGTCGTTAAAGAGGCTATTGAGCATATGATAAAGTGCGAATCTACCTCGACTACTGCGGTTCAAAACGTAATGGGAGTTTTGAATAATATTCAAGATGCGGCTGTGTCAGCACATGATATAAGCGAACGCACGGTTAATATATCTACTGCGATTTTGCAGCAAAAAAACGTGATTCAGCAACAGGTGAAAAGTACTCACAGTATTCAGGAAAAAGCAGCGGGTACAACCGCATCTGTGCGCAACGTACAGGTGTCCGGCGACGAAGTTCTCCGTTTATCCGATGAACTCGTCGACCTAAGCAGCGCACTCATCCAAGGAAAGTAATACAGCGAGACGAGACATCTTAGAGCTGGCAATCAGTAAAAAAACATTCAACAGCCACTAAAACGATACTTTAGGTTAATGGTACAACCAATAATAAAAACTACAATATGGGTACTGTTTTTTACCGTTTAACCACGGACGTCAATTTGAGTTCAATCTACCGACTATTTATCGCCTTAATGTCAACACCACTAGCATTTATTAGCTTAGCTGCAGAATTAGATATCGGTTATGACAGCAAATATGTATCTGAAGGGAGAAATAACTTACCTGAAGGTGGTATTATTTGGGTTAATTTCAGCCATCCTGTAACGGATGCGATTAGTCTAAGTACAGCCTACGGAAAAGGTCAAAGCAACAAGTATGATGAACTCAACGTTGGAGTAGAGTACAGCCATCAATGGAATAATTTTGCTCTATTTGCTAATTACACTCGTTTGGAATTTTTTAAAGATAACAGCTTTGACAATGAATTAGGGGCTGGCGCTGCGTGGTCAGGTAATGATTGGGTAACGCCAAATATAAATGTTGTCTATAGCACCCAAGCCGACGGTTCATTTGTAGAGTTAGGGCTAGAACAAGAATACCAAATCAACCCGTATTTCAGTATCACACCTTACGCTAGAGTGACCTTCGATTTCGGCTATGCCAGTAAAGAATACAACGGCCATAATCATACATATTTTGGCGCAATTGCGAGCCATATGCTAAACGATATCTTTTCGGTAAGTGCAACCCTTGAACATAATATTGGTGGTAGTGATTTAAAAAGTGCAGAAGGTGAAAATAACGATCACAGCTGGGCCGGCTTGCATATTAGTGCACTATTTTAATAATCGATACCAAGTACTATGTAGCGTGAAAGATGCTCAACAAATATTGAATATCGTTGTTAGCCATTCAAAAAATAAATGCAAAACTTGAATAGGTACAGAATCGATAAGCTGAATATATGCTTATCGTTTTTTCGCCGGCAATAGACGCAACAATGAAAACATATAACAAACTGACCGACGAACACCGAACACCGAACACCGAACACCGAACATCGATGCTAAATTTATGCATTAAATTAAAATGGAAGCATAATGAATATTTTAAATAAGATGAAAGTAAGTTACAAAATTTCAATAGGCTATGGTGTGATACTGATATTAATGTTGGTCACATCCCTTGTTGTTTCAATAAGCATATCATCCATAATAGATGCTTCTCGTTGGGTCAACCACACCTACGAGGTTATACGTAAGGCTGAATCGGTCCAGGCTGTTATGGTTGATATGGAAACAGGGCAAAGAGGGTTTCTCATCGCAGGAGAAGATGAATATCTGGACCCTTACAACGCAGGAAGGGCTGTATTTGAAGAATTGATAATCGAAGGGCAACAGCTCACAAGTGATAACTTACCTCAGGTTGAACGTTGGAAAGAAATAGACAGTTTAGAGTCACAGTGGGCTAAAGAAGTAGCGAGGCCCGAAATAGAGGCAAGACGCCAAGTTACCTTAGGAGCAAAGGCCCAAGCTAATTTTAAAAACATTTCAAAAAGACTTATTGGAAAAAATATTTTTGATGGTATTCGTGCCATGCTAGCTGACCTAGACAACCAATTTAGACAAACAAATAACACCAAAGGTATTCAGCTTGTAACCCTCATTACTTTGGATTTAGTCTATATGGAAACGGGGCAACGAGGTTTTCTATTATCAGGCCAAGATACCTCCTTAGAACCCTATATTGGTGGCCAACAAAGCTTAAAAGTACATTTAGATCAAGCGCGAAATATTTTACAAGGTGGGACTGTAAGCGTTAGCAATATAAATGAGATTGAAAAGAAAATTGATGATTGGATTAATTTGGCCGCCCAACCTGAAATTAACGCACGTAGAGAAATGAATAATTATCCTTTAACCATTGATGATGTCACTAATATGATGAGGAATGGTAAGGGTAAATTACTGATGGATAAAATACGTAGTGTATTAAAAGATATAGTCAATGCTGAAGAGCTGTTGATAATAACGCGTGGAGATGAGCAACATGCCACTTCTTTCTTTGCTAAATCATTCAGTATATTGGGCACTGGAATCGCGGTAGTAATAAGCGGCTTTATTGCTTTTTTTGTTATACGAAGCATTACGTTGCCAATTAAAGCAACTAACAAAGTTTTGCGGAATATCGCACAAGGGGATTTAACCCAACGTGTTAATGTGACGACAAAAGATGAAATTGGCGAATTAGGGGGTTACTGCAACGACTTTATTGCTCAACTGCATAATATTATCTCAGAAGTCGTAAATTCCTCTAATCAACTTGCAACAGCCGCGGAAGAAATGACTGTCGTTAGTAGCCAATCAACTAAAGGCTTACTTGCACAAAGCAGTGAAACCACTCAAGTAGCCACTGCTGTTGACGAAATGTCTTCTGCCGTAGCAGAAGTCGCCCGCAATACCGAAAACTCCAGCGCCGCGGCATCAAATGCAAATGATGAAGTCGCTGCAGGCAATAAAATGGTAAATGATACGCTTATTTCAATCAAAACTTTAACCACTGATGTGGGCAACTCTGCCGATGTATTAGATAAACTGAAAGTACATAGTGAGAACATAGGGTCGGTGCTAGATGTGATTAAAAATATCGCTGACCAAACTAACTTACTCGCTCTTAATGCCGCCATTGAAGCGGCAAGAGCTGGCGAGCAAGGTAGAGGTTTTGCTGTTGTAGCAGATGAAGTAAGAACCTTGGCAAAACGAACTCAAGACTCAACCTCTGAAATTGAACAAATTATTACTCAGTTACAGTCGGGTGCAGAAGAAGCCGTAATGGTTATGGAATCAAGTCGTTCCAACGCAAGCACAACATTACAACAAGCAGAGCAAACAGGAGAATTTTTTGCTTCGATATCTTCAACCATTAATACTATATTGGATATGAGTACTCAAATTTCTACCTCTGCTCAGGAACAGACTCACGTTACCGAAGAAGTGAGCCGCAGTATTAACAACATCAAAACAATTACCGAAGAAAGCTCTGCTGGTGCAGTACAAACCACCCAAACTAGTGAAAAGGTCGCCACTTTAGGCGCTAACTTGCAAACCCTTGTAAGCCATTTCAAGGTTTAATACCAATTCCAATAAACAATTGCCCTCTGGGAATTCAACCAGCGGGTTTGAACAAGGCGTCGGTGCGCAGTAATGGTTGTTCCCTTTCAAATACCGAGAACGTAGTACAAATCCCGTTGGGGAATTCCCTTCGGGCAAATTTTAAAAGGACCGACTCTGTGTTTCTCTAACTTGAAAGAGCACCATGTAATTTTTAATAAATGGCTATCATTCAAACGCCTTGATTAAGTCCTTTTACATTTTCGCTGAGTGGTGCACTTATTATCTGAATTCGGGTTTACTGGAGTTGGTATAATTACTCGAACAGTGACTAATCGTATGGCTGCATAGCGGTAATCCCAAAGATAAGAAACTGTATTATTATCTTGGGTTTTAATAGGATGTATTAAAGGAATTATTTAGGAAATTATAAAAGATGCGTAACAAATATTGAATACCATTAGCGTTATGAACATGAAGACCGAATGAATAAAATAATTTGTTATGGCATTATTGACTTTTACTATGGTGAAATTATTAAGATGCAAAAATCACGCGTGGTTTTTTAACTCGCTTTAAATAATAGCGCTTATCTTATCTAGTCTTAAAAAATAAACTCATGTACCTTTTCTAAATAATTTTGAAAAAAATCGATTAAATTAAAGCCTTCATTAATACCCAGTAATAATAGTAGATAGTATGAAAATTCCGATTAAGGCAATCGTTATTGCTTTATTTTGTAAAAATATCAGTCACTATCATATTGATTCTAAATATTCTGCTTCTTATATTTATCTTGTTTTATCTGCACAATATAATGATTTTTAATCGAAAACGTCAACTTCAACGTCGGTAAAGCACATACCCTCTTGGCACAAACACAACGTGTCGTTCTGCACCGTCCTCACACTATGCAAGTTTGGGGCAAAACGACATTCAATTGCTCGCCTAATTGAACAACCCCTTAAGTTTGTCCCCTGCTTTTTCTAACAACTTTTCCTTTTGTTTATCGAGCTCTTCTTTCACTTTTTTCTTAGCCTCTGCTTCTAAACGTTTTTTCGCTTCTAACTTAGCTGAGGCAATTACGTTATCAAGCATTGCATTGACCACGGCCATTCCAACTTGGTCAGCCGGCATACCATTAGGTTTGCCGATAGGTCCTGCATTAAAAGTAGGTAACGTCACCTCATAGGACTTTGTCTTTATATTTAAATCCCCTGTAGGCAGTTGCTCAAAATTTAGCTTCAGGCGAACGTTACTTACCGTGACGTTTTCGACGATAACTAACGGATTAGGACCATCTTTTGCTGCCGGCGAGGGCTCATCTTGAGTCTTTGGTAGATTAGCTTGAAGATTGTCTTTGAGCGCGAGTAAGTTCCCTTGCCCACTTGCATCTACTTCATATAAAATTTCCGGTGCACTTATGTTAACCGTTTGAACAATATAGGGTTCATTAAGGACTTCACCTAAATCAAGTGTGATTGCATTTACACTGAACGCATTTTCCGTGCTAAAACCTGTCGGATTTTTAACGCTTAAATCACTGATGGTCATTCGCCCATCGGTCAGCGCTAAATCTACGTTGGCCACCGATACGGCGGAGCCAAGATATTGACTTCCCTGCTCTTCAATTTGCGCACGAATAAAGTCCCCTGCACCACTTAACAGATACCAAGCACCGCCTGCAATAAGCAATACTAACAAAACCAAAAAGCCTAATCCTTTTTTCATAAATTTCTCTCCTAGCTAGTTAATTAACATGGGTATTGTAGCAGAACACGTGAACAGCCAGATATCATCCAAATGGCTTAGTGGTATATCAACAGCATAAATAAGCACAGCCCTTAAGCAGAGATTATTTTAGCTACTCGCACAATGTTATGCATTTACGGCAGGGTTATCTGCCGACGCACAAGTGCTACAAATATATAAACAATAAAACGATCTGCAAAGAATACCTCAGCGACAATATGGGTGTGGCATAGGTATTTTAAATACGGAAATATCTTTTAAAGAAATAATTTAGCCTCAGCAAGTAGCTTAAATCATTTTTTATCTATTTCCTTAAGCAGCGTTTCAACAGCGATTCGACGATATTTATCAGCCATAGGCCGTTCGGGGCGAGTCGGAGCTTGCTGCGCTAACAGTAAGTATTCCCGAGCGGCACTATTGTCGTTATCGTCAAACAGGAACTCAGCAAAGAAGAAATTGGCATCAATGCTTGTTGGATGACGTTCGACCGATTCGGCCAGCAGCTTCTTAGCTTTTTTATCGCTACCAAAACTTAATGGCCAACCTGGCAATTTATGGTAAAGCGCCCCCAAAGTTGTCATCGCAGCTCCATCTAACGCGTTATCATCAAGCTTTATTGATTTTTCCAAAGATTTTCTAGCCTTTTTGGCTAAAGCTAACGCTCCTGTGCCGCCTATTGCAGCCGCTGAGGTTGATTGGCATATACCCAGCCAAGCCCAATAACCGGCATTATTCGGTTGCTCTTGCGTCAGCGCGCGTGCTTGGGAAATAAGACTTTCAAACGCGGCGAGTTGTTCATCACCTTGTAAAGTGTAATTCACTTTTGCCCAGCGCTGTTGCAGAGCATGTAACTTAGGCGATACGCTTAAGACAAGACCTGGACCGTCATTTTGGGCATCCCGACTATCAACAATTTTACTTGTTTCATCACTGAGCTGCTGGCTAAAAGCTAAACTTGGTAATGTCGAGCTACCCGCTAATAGTATCGCCAGTAACAAAGTACCACGTCTATTGATCTTATCTCGTGCATTAGGGTCTATCACACATTTCACCTTATATTTTCTTTGTTAAAGCGCGCACTTTTCAACTTATCTCTTTAGCGTGTAAGCTAATCACAATAGACTTGTACGCAGGCGTATTGCTTTTATCGGCCACGCTACCAATAGGAATTAGGTCGTTAGTTTCAGGGTAATAAGCTGCCGCGCAGCCTTTTGGTATACCGTATTCCACCAGTGCGAAATCACTGACTTCTCTAAGGGCTGCTTTATCATTTGGCCAGTGACTGCGAATGCTCACATGTTGATCTGGGACTAAACCCAATTCTGCGATATCCTCTTTACTGATAAATAATACTTTACGTGTACCATGAATTCCGCGATAGCGGTCATTATTGGTATAAACCGTAGTATTAAACTGGTCATGGCTGCGTATGGTCATCATCAACAAACACCCCTTTGGTACATCAATATTTTCAATATCATGGACCACAAAATTCGCTTTACCGGTGGCCGTTGCAAATTGACGCGCATCACGGACAGCATTCGGTAATACAAACTCACCTAACGTATCAATACGATGATTAAAATTTTCAAAACCAGGGATAACATTACCGATATGATCACGAATAAGACGATAATCGGCCCTCATCGCTAACCAGTCTATCCCATGATTCGGCAGGGTATGCTGTGCCAGTTCGGCGATAATATCGACCTCACTTTTAAGTAGGTCAGATGCAGGTGGAATTTTGCCATGAGAAGTTTGTATCACACCCATGGAATTTTCTACCGTAATGGTCTGAATACCACTTGCTTGAGTATCGATTTCAGTTCGCCCTAGTGCTGGCAAAATAAGCGCTTGTTTACCCGTATGTAAATGCGAACGGTTTAACTTCGTAGAAACCTGCACGGTTAATTCACATTGAGTAAGCGCTGCATCATTTGCTTGGTGATCGGGCATCGCTCTAAAGAAATTCCCCCCTAAAGCAAACAATACTTTGATCTGTCCTTTTTGCATACCATGAACTGTTTCAACGGCGTCCACGCCGTTATCTCGAGGCGGATTAAAAGCAAATTCTTTGCCTAAGGCATCTAAAAACTCGGGGGCAGGTTTTTCCCAAATACCCATAGTGCGATCACCCTGAACGTTACTGTGACCACGCACCGGGCAAACACCAGCGCCAGGTTTTCCTAAATTGCCTTGCAACATTAAAAAATTGGTCATTAACTGGATATTTGCCACCGCATTTTTATGTTGTGTCATCCCCATTGCCCAACAACAAATAGTCTTTTTTGACTCACAAGCGATATCTGCGGCTTGCTGAATCAAGGCTTGAGTCAACCCACAGCCTTGCTCTATGTCCAACCAAGTGGTTTGCTCTATATCAGTTTTAAATGCATCAAACCCGTGGCAATACTGTTTGATAAATTGATGATCAAGAACAGGTTGGTGATCGCTGTCGCGCTCAATCAGTGCCTTACACAAGCCTTTAAGCAGTGCAACATCACCGTTAATTTTGACGGGTAAATATAAATCACGCAAAGCAGTGCCACTACCAATAACGCCAGATATTTCTTGAGGGTTTTTGAAGCGTTTAAGGCCGGTCTCATCAAGTGGATTAACCGCGACTATTTTAGCACCTTGGCGTTTAGCCGCCTGCAACGATGACAACATTCGTGGATGATTAGTACCTGGGTTTTGGCCAAATACAAAAATTGCTTCAGCGTGCTCTAAATCCTCTAGGCTCACAGTACCTTTGCCTACACCTATGGTTTCTCCTAAGCCAACGCCACTCGATTCATGGCACATATTTGAACAATCAGGCAAATTATTAGTACCAAATTTGCGTACAAATAATTGATACAGAAATGCCGCTTCGTTTCCCGTACGTCCTGACGTATAGAACGCGGCTTGATTAGGATTATCTAATGATTTGAGCTGCTCACTAATAAGGGTGAATGCTTGCGGCCAGTCAATGGGCTGATAATATTCTGCACCTTCAGGTAACCACATTGGCTGAACAAGACGCCCTTGGTCATTTAGCCAACGGTCTGACTTCCCTCGAAGTTTACTCACATTATGCTCGGCAAAAAACGCGGCATCAGCACGCTTAGTCGTGGCCTCATCAGCCACCGCTTTGGCACCATTTTCACAAAACTCAAATGTGGCGCGCTTTTCTAATGGATCAGGCCAAGCACAGCCAGGGCAATCAAAGCCTTCGATCTGATTTAAATCGGATAATAAACGCGTGCCTTTAATAGGCCCAGCTTTGCTGGTAACATTTTTGTAAGCTGACAGCACCGCAGGGATGCCAGCCGCCCACTCCTTTGGCTGGCTGATTTCAATGCGCTGAGTATCAGATGGATCAAATGAGCGAGCCTGACTGTCGGCTGTCGAAGATGTTTTCATGGTGACTCCTTTGATAAATAATCGCTCGAAAGTAAATGTATAAGCCTGTCGATTAGCTGTCGATATTCGCTTTACAGCCGGTATTCTTTATTTCATTAATAACCGGTAAAAAATAAATACCAACCCATCACTCATATTTACGTGCTAATACGCTGTGTACAGGTATAAATATTGACGCGTTTTTGTTGAATAAAACCCACTAAACAGATGTCGTATTCCTTTGCCAATTCAATGGCTAAGCTAGACGGGGCCCCCATAGCCAAAATGAAATGCAAATTGGACATCGCAGCTTTTTGTACCAAATCAAAGCTGATCCTAGAGCTTAATATTACGCCGTAGTGATGCTCTTCGGCACCCAATAAAACAGGCAACTGTGCACCAATCAACTTGTCTAGTGCGTTATGACGTCCTATGTCCTCGCGCACGTCTAACAGCCAGTCATTTTCTGCAATCCCCCCTCCGGCAACGGGTAATGACTCAAGACTAAATAATCCCGCTCCATGGCTACCGCCTGTTAGCGAAAAAGCTGTTTGTCTTTGCCTCAACGCACTCGCTAACGACAAGATAGAGTGCGCTGATAGTGTGTGACAGTTGGTTTGCGCTTTAGGAGGCCGTTTATCAAGTAGTAAATCAATTGAGCGCTGACCGCATACACCACAACCTGAATTCACATACTCAATATGACTCGCAGCATGATTTTTGGAGGCGCTAAAATCGAAGTCAGCTTGAGGATGCAAACTAACCAATACTTGATTTCCCCCCGTGCCTTTTATTCGTTGGCTTCCAGTGTGAGTAACACTTTGCACATCAGCACTATTTTCAATTAAGCCACTGGTGTGTAACCAGCCTGTCACTAATGCGATGTCGTCACCTGGGCTGCGCATTGTGGTAAGCAACAAGTTAGCTTTAGCGTTATTTTTTAATGGGTGTTTAATCCAAATTTCAAGAGGCTCTTCACTGGCAATGTTATCGTCAAGCATATGCTGCTCGATTTGTCCCGGTTCTTGCGACCAAGCCTTTGAGCTAGGTGACGTTAACCGTGTAATTGGAAATGAATTAACGTTATTCACCTTCGTATCGCATAAGACTGGTTTCTATCCAAAATACGCACTGATAAGTTCCGAGTGAGCACTGATTACTCCTATTGTCGAAAACGATAAAAACCCAAGCCCATTGGTTAAGGGCGATAGAATAAGGATTAGACCTAAGTTAAATTGGTCTGCACGAATACTTATAGTACTAAGCCCGATAAACCCAAAATCAAGATCCAACTAGCAAAAAATAGCTTTAGGTGTTTCGGCGAAAAATGCAGTACTAAACGCTTAGCCAAAACACCCCCGATGATAGCTCCTGGCCCAGCAAACAGCACCACAGGCCAATAAATATATTGAGTCAGCACAATATGGTGTATCACGCCCGACCACACAGTGGCCGCACTTAACATCACTGCACAAGCAATAGAGAAGGTCACATTAAAACCGCGCATAATTAAATACACCGCTAACAATTCCCCTACCCCAATAGATAAATATGCCGTAATAATGCCGCCACAAATACTAATAATCGGTAACAAAATGCTATCTAACGGTCGTAATTGCGTTATCGGCAGTTTGCGTCCCGTTAAGGCCACCATTAAAAACATGCAAATGGCGAGCAAAATAGAGAACACACCAAAGCCAATATGTAATATATCCCCTTTGGCTAAGGGACCAAACCATATGGGATTAAACTGCGCGATGAGTAAACCAACAACCGACGCCGGGATCGACAATAACAAAACTGAATACAAACTCTGCCATTGATTTAAATGTAGTTGCCTAGCGCTTTGCAGAGCAAATTTACTTAAGCCTTTAGCCGAATATTGTTCAATGCTTAGATTTTCATCTTGGCTGACACTTTGTTTTTTATGAAAGCGCCACCACGTAAACGCGCCCGCTGTCATTCCAAAACACTGAATGGCAAAACTGGTGGCGACGGTCGCACTTGGCGAAAAGCCCATCTGATGGAAAAACGGCACAAAGACCACGCCACCGCCTGCACCTGTTGCATTCGCAAAAACCGCCCCGATGACACCAAGCATTGCAAAGGCAGCATAGTCGACGAATAACCGTAAAGGGTCTTGTAAGGTGGCAAATACGACGCACCAAGTGACGAATATAAGCCTGCGAATTTGCACAGTAGTAAGTTGAGAAAACATTAAATTTACACTACATTTTTGTATCGGCAGAACTGTGCCAGAAAACCGTTGACCAATCTACCCTGTTTACTGTTTACCGTTTCCTATTATTTATCGAATATTCGAATAAGGTAATACTCAGCGAAAACAAGCATTCACATATTGCTTAGTTACAATGGAGCGCGTTTAGAAAGTCATCGTCTTGGCAATATAGCGACTTATGTAGCTGAAAATTACCAGCTAAAATGGCTAAGCAAACAATTGATAGGAATATAATTATAATGATATTCATTCGTCCTAGAGAACACGATTGCATTATCAGCATTGATATTGGTATTGGTATTGGTATTGATGGACGTAATTTAAGCCTAAGACTGAGTGATTTTGACCCGTTGAATTGGCATTCAACGCTTATATTAGTCCCACAGACCCGATACCAATCTACAAAGAAGCAATATCATGGTTAAACTCGATCAATCAGATCATCATTGGGTATTAACCCTGTCACCTAACCGCTCGGCAAACTGGGCACAAACCAAATTACTGGTATCTATAGTGGCTTCTTTGGTGCTTATTATATCAATAGCATGGGCATTTATTGGAGCGTGGTTCGTACTCCCGTTTGCAGGAATAGAGGTAGGTTTACTGTGGTTTATTTCTTATCGAGTTTCCCTTTACACTTATCAGCAGCAAGTCATTACCATCACTGACGCTTCAATAAAACTGCAATCAGGTACTTACCGACCACAAAAAGATTGGGTCTTTGATCGCAACTACACGCATGTGGCACTGATTGAAGCACAAGGGTCGTTCGACTGCATACAAATGAGTTTGATAGATGATACGCGGCGAGTCGTTTTCGGGGAGTTCTTAAATCAGGCAGATAGAATAATAGCCCTAAAATATATAAAAGCGTTGCCAGTTACAGTTTTAAGCGATAAATGGTGGCAAGCATAGCTCACCACCTTTGAGTAACTACTGTTCTTTTGAAATCCTATTGATTAAATGGACACAACATAGCTCAAAAGGACACAACATTGATTTCTTCGTTATTCAAATTACCTGCTAATCCTAACTTATAAAGGTCAACAACTGATTGAGCGCCGTTATACTCGACTACCTTAATTTTGTCCTGCATATGGGCACTGAAACTTCCCCATGCCTTCGCGTAACGTTCGTTGAACCCCTCTCGCGTCCATTCTTCAGTGCGTTTTTTTACTTGATGAGGAGCAAAAAACAATTCTCCATGTAACTTACCTTTAGGTTTATTAGATTGAGATTTAACATCTGTTGCTCCAATAAATACCTCTTTGGTGAGCTTATCGCCGAGCAAATCTTGTAGGTCGAGTAATAACTGTTTATTACCCGCGAAATCTAACACCCAGCTTTCGCCGTCTTTGCTTAGTTTATCAATATCCGTATATTCAAGAACATCATCGTAGCAACCAAATGACTCAGTAAGGGCTTTATTCGTTGCACTGGTTAATCCGACTACACGGTAGTGCCCACCACGTTGCGCTTTATGCTTCATCAATAAATGCGCACAACCATAAGCGGTCTTACTGGATGCACTCGTCAGTAAAACGGTGGTGACGTTATCGTTAATATGTTCACCAACATAATCATCTAGCACAAATGATGTCATAAATAATGGGCGATAATTTAATAGCCAAGCCTCTGAATCTTGCTGGTAAGCAGGGTCTTGAGCACAACGTAAGTAATTATCATACACAGGTGAACTACTGACTCGTTGCGGATGAGTATCAAAAAAGCTTACGTCGTTAGCCTTATCAACATTGACGACCAGATGTGTCCCCATGGGGAAGTACCCATAAACGACTTCGCCGACCTGTGCCTTTGGATGCTTAGATGCGATAACAGTGCCAAATCCCCAGACAGGTACAATGCCCCACTGATCATCAGCCGGGAAAAAGCCCCAGTATCCCATCTTGTCCCCTGTCACGGCATAAGTAACATTATTCGCCGAAAAACCAAAATGATTAAGCTGCAATATAGCCTGCCCTTCCAGTAATTGGGTCGTGTCTAATTGGCCATGAACGATTTTGGTTTGTGCAACATCTGCTTTGTTTACCCAAACCTCGGTACTGTCTATCTGTGTATCGTTGAGCTTGTCGCCTGACATAAGATGTGTCCTTATTGTAAAAGAAGCTATGATAAATTCTTGAACGATTATAGGGAGCTAGTGAAATTTTTATGCTACAAAATCCATCACATTTGTGAATACGCGCACATAACAGCGACTAATTTTCACACATTAAGCCACTTTCCGAGGAATTATCATGCTCATCCCCCCAATAAATTCAGGCTATTCATATAAAAGGAAAATAAGCCTTAAGGCCTTGTTAACACTCACATTAGCGCTGAGTATTCACTCGGTTTTTGCGCAAACACAACGTTGTCAACAACAAGATGTTACGCTGCAAGTATTAGGCTCTGGCGGCCCTGAGTTAAGCGACGGCCGGGCCTCTGCTAGTTATCTTATTTGGCATCACAATAAACCGCGGGTCTTAATCGATGCAGGACCTGGTAGCAGTGTTAACTTTGGCGCATCTGGGGCGAATTTCGCCGACTTACAGGCGGTACTGTTAACCCACTTGCATGTTGATCACAGTGCCGATTTGCCTGCCTATGTGAAAGGGTCGTACTTCACCCAGCGCACCAATGATTTAACCATATATGGTCCAAGCGGAAATGCCTTAATGCCCGATACCAGCGCATATTTAGCCAGCTTACTGGGCAATAAGGGCGCCTTTGCTTATTTAAGTGATTACACTGACACCAGCAGCCAAGCGGCTTATCACATCAAAGCGCACAACATTCCTCTTACACCGATAAAACAGCACAGCCAAAAGGTTAGCGACGACATCACCATCACCGCCAGTCCAGTGCACCATGGGCCAGTTGCAGCACTCGCCTGGCGAGTTGATATAGATAATTGCAGTATCACCTTTTCAGGGGATATGAGTAACAAAAACGATACCTTAGCAGCATTGGCTAAAGACAGTGACATTCTAGTTATGCACAATGCTGTGCCACAAGGCGCAACTGGCGCTGCCATAAATCTGCATATGCGCCCACTGGATATCGGTAAAATAGCCAATCAAGCAAGTGCTAAGACTGTGGTGTTATCGCACTTTATGAATCGAACGAAAAATAATAATGAAATGACCCTTGGCTATATTCGTCAGAATTTCGCTGGAGAAGTGAAAATGGCGACAGATATGGCAACGTTTTAGACGTAGGCAAAGCCAGCCCTAAGAAGTGTTAGGGCTGGCTCGACATAGTTGAAAAAAAATGTAAAAACGCCGATGTCCGCTTCACTTTAATTCCATAATTCAGATAACAAGATTATTTCATCCGCAGGATACTCTCTTTAACATAATGCACAGTTGATTAATGTGATTTGCAGCCTCCATACTTCGGCTAATTTAGTCGTATAATCTTAAATAATGATCACATCAAGTATGAGGCATTTAGCTCAGCTTGCTTTACTAGATACATTTCTTTTTGCTGATCATATTCATGAGGGGTTTTAATCGCCCTGTAACGAAAAATTTTACACTTTTTAAAATCAACTTAACCTAGCTTAAAAAATATCATATTGATTAAATTGATATTTAACGTAAATTCACTCCGATTTTACAAATTTTTAAAATATCTTATTTACAGTTAATTTAGTCTTTTTCAAGTCGGTAAATTTTACAATCGATTGATTTTTATCACATTTAATCTCCGTTGCTGCTGATCCTTAAAATAATCACTATCAAAAAATTTACACTTCTATCTAACATCAGCTAGAATTTAGCATAACCACTTGTTTTATATGGGTTTTACAAGTTGGCTCAAGTTGTGCTATGGCGTTCTCAGTAGCATCAACAACCCAACTGTCTTATAAGGCAAATAAACAATATGTACGCGTTAATCAATAAATCTAAATCAGTTTCAATCGCAACACTTTTAATGCTAGCAATAGCGCAACAAGCAGGTGCAGCAACAATTACTTTTGGTGGCCAAGCGGCGACTGATGGCTCGAACAAAACCAGCTTGAATGTAAACGCAAATAACACAATTAACGCTATTAGTGATGGGTTTTTCGTTTCTACTTTTGATACAGCAACAGCAATACCAGGTATTCCTGGTGGCGGCGATACGCAATATAATGTAGCGGGTAAATCTGACGGTTGTGCCATCAACTCACCGCTGGTTATTTCACCCAGTGAGATGAATGTATTAAACGTTAGAAAAGGTTCTGATGGGAATGTTGCAGCAGCTCCTGCAGGTGATACTACCTGTTACGCGTATACCACCCCTACCACAATAGGCGAGGCAAGTTACGTAGACATCGACTACAAAGACTTCCTAGCTAATATTGGTAATATATCGCCAAACTTAGCCAACTCAAGTATCAATTACTTGGGTTTCTATTGGGGCTCAGTTGATGCTTACAACTCGTTTGAATTTTACTCAGATGACGTATTAGTCGCACAAATTACTGGCCCTGAATTACTGGCTCAGTTAAATGGTAAAGCTGGTGATCAGGTAGCTGATTCATCTAACGTGTATGTGAATATTAACTTTAGTTTTGATGAATCTTTTAACAAATTCCGTGTGATTACCTCAGGTATTGCAGGTGAATTCGACAACATCGTAGTCGGCTTGGATCAACGCCCCGTTTCTGCTCCAGCCAGCCTAGCATTTTTAGGTTTGGGTTTATTAGGTTTGGGTTTAGGTAGAAGATTTAAAAAATAAACTTTTATTTACCTCGCTATATCATTTTAAAAAGCCGGTACGCCGGCTTTTTGCTGTTCAACCACTTGAACCAATAAAACACTATTTCGGTATTCTTGGAAGAACCTAAAATACTGTGATTTCAGACGAATCAAGGACCAAGCCTGTGTCATAGTCGCTGAAATAAAGCTCTTGTATATACCGCTCATTACTCACTTCGAGCATATCGCCAAAGCCAAAAATATCATCCCCTAAGTACCCCTTAATGTATTCAATAGATGATCCTTGTTTCAACTTGCCTATTTGCCACGGAAAATCTGTGTTGAGTAGCGTTTTGGAAAACGCGGAATCGAGTAAATAGACTTTATTTAGTGCCTGACCTTTAACATCTAGCACTATATGATTGTCCATGATTAACATTGTGCTGTCGTTATCGCTGCGCACTGATCCTAAAGCTTGGGACTTCAATGCTTCAATGTCCATTTTACCGCCTTGAACCTCGATAAATTTGGAAAGCTCGTCAGTTGCGCTTTGGTTGGTTAAAATATTTAGTTTTTTAACTGTGAAAGTAGCGTTTGATAAGGAGTAAAATGTTGCGCCGTATTCTGGTAGTTCGTTTAAAACAACTCGACTAGCTGCACCGTGTAAGGTTATCAAAAGTCCATCTTGTTTGATGCGAACAACGTGTTGAGTATCTTGCTTAGTCTTGAACAATAATTCGATATCTGTCATTGGCATATTAAATTTAATGCTGTCTAAAACTTGCCAATTTTGAAGCTCGAACCGTCGGTCAAACGCCATCATACTTAAGAGTTCATTGCTCAACCAAACATTTTTATTTGTAACACTGATAAGCTTTTGATCTTGAAAAGTTAACCAGAAATCGCGACCGTAAGAAACAACTTTGCGCTTATTTCCTAATATAAAAGTGCCTGTAGGCGTGCCAAAGTGCTGCAACATTTGCTGATAAGTGCTGCTGAGCGGTAAACCGAAAGCGCCTTGCGTGAAGTTTATCGATTGTGATGCTACGGCTGGCGCAGAACGCTGAGTATCGATGTCATAAGTAATAACATGCTGAGCACCAGCCATAATATTAGATGAGAAATTTATCGCTCGTTTTTTAAAGCCCTTTTCGTCAAATGGAGTGGCATTTTCAGATAACGGTGCACCAACATAACAATTATTGACTAATTCAGCTTTGAATATGACGCGATTTCTAGAAATACGCGTTTCGGTAGTTTTATTATCTAAGTAAGTCGATTTCTCAGTTAGAATTGCCCCATCGGCTCCCTTTTCACGTGCTAGTTGTAAAATATCTTCAATCACACTAAGTCGCGCTTTATCTAATGATTCCTCAAGTGTACTGCCGGTTGAAAAGCGCAATCTTCCACTAACATTAACGGTATCAATAACGTCATAATCGCAATCAGGGTAAAATTGAAATAATTCGGCTTCATTAGAAAAAGCCATTTTAGGGAATAGTAAGAAGCTAACATTGAGTAAAACAATAGTGCTTTTAAGCATATAAATCCTTTTCTTGAGACCGCAGTAATGAGCTGACTACTAGACCTTCTCTCGCATACAATTCATCCCATAAGAAGTCATTGGCAATCCTTCTACAGCTAAGAGTATCGGGTAATAAAAGTCGCAATGCAATTTATCATTATTTTAGTTTGTTGGAATTTTAAATGCGGTTACTCAATGCAAAGATTACTTAAATAACCTTGTTGTGGGCAGAATATTTATAGAGCATATCAATAAACGGATGACAAAAAACAAAGTGCTTTGAGAGCGCTTATATTTAGGTAGAATTAAAAAAACTTAACAATTCAGCCCTTATAATTTACTAGCGACTAATCAAAGATCTAGCGTAGTAATAGGTAGGTTGAGCATGTTCTATATATGAACATGCAATATTTGAATATTTTGTTCTACTGGAGAGCCGCACTATTAAACTGTGTAGTGTATCCCTCAGAAATTAGACAATAAAGCGGCTGACTTCTTCATCTAGCAATTTGGCTACCGTGTCTAGAGTACTGGCGCTCTTTTTTAATAACACAGCATTTTCGTTGGTGCTTAGGTAGGTTTGTTGAATATTAATAATATTTCTATTAACTTCATCTACCGTCGCTGACTGCTCCTCAGTCGCCGCTGCATTTTGTAAATTCATATCACTGAGCAACGCTGACTGACTGGTGATGTTTTCTAGTTGGGTAAGTACACCTTTAAATCCTACAACGGTTTGGTTGGTTGATTCTTGACTATTTAACATGGCTTGAACGGCTTGCTTACTGCGGCTTTGCAACTGCTCAATCATGCTTTTAATACGCGCTGTCGACTCGGCTGTCTTTTTCGCTAATGAACGCACTTCATCAGCGACAACGGCAAAACCTCGGCCCTGCTCTCCAGCGCGAGCGGCCTCAATCGCTGCATTTAACGCTAATAAATTAGTTTGATCTGCTACACCGTTTATCACATCTAAAATACTACCAATTTCATCACTGTCGTCGGCTACCAATTGAATGATACTCTTAGAATGATCAATCTCACTAGAGAGTTTTGTTACCTTTTCACTCGCTTCATTGACGAGCATTTCTCCATTATTGGCAGCATCACTCGCTTGCCTTGACTTATCGGCAGTCCCCGCGCAGTTGGCTGCAACTTCTTGCACAGCAGCTTCCATTTCATTAATGGCAACCGCCACCTGTTCAGTCTGACTTAAACCTGAACGAACCTCTTCATCTACGGTGTTCGTGATATTCAATATTTCAGATACGATCTGAGCAAGCGCATGACTAGCATTACGTACATTGCTAGTGAGTGAAGCAACATGTATCACCATTTTATTAAAGTCGACGGCTAAAATGCCCAATTCGTCCTTGCTGAATTGCTTTGCTCTGGCGGTAAGCTTCGACTCTTGCTGCACTTCCATCATCGCTTTTGAAAGAGAACTGATTTGCTTTCTAAGTTGGCGTATCGATACAAAACTCAAACTCAAACTAATGATTAATGTCAGCGCCGATAACGCGATAAGCCACAACAAGTTTCTCTTCGCTTGAGCCTCAGCGTTGTCGATAGAGGTAAGAAGTTCATCGGCTAATAAATTTTCAAACTCCTTTAATTTATTGATCCGTCCCGTTGCGACCTTAAACCAGTGTGTTGCCTCAATCCTAAAGTCATCTAATTGCTGCAAAGCAACACCGCGTAAACGTTCAACTTCTTCAACATCTTGCCCAGCAACTATCTCTTCAAGAGACGCGGCTTGATTTTCAGAAGCGAAATCCAAAAACACGTTCATATAGGTGGTTTGTTCCGATATCAGGGTAATGAATTTGATGTAATCTCCGTCCGCAAATTGTCCAGCAGAAAACGTATTGCTTAGCACTGCGCGTTCGATACCTGCGCGCTCTTTACTTTGCAAGAAATTCAAATAAGCAGAGGTCTGGTTACTGATGCTCGGTTCATCAATAGTGGTAGAGATAACGCTGCTAATACTCAATAATAAGGCGTTGGTTGTGGTGTAATAACCAATGGCTTCACCTACGGGAACAACCTGCTGGCTAATTCGTTGACGCATATTATTGAGCTTTTCAAAGCGCTGAGTTAATGATGTTAGAAGCGTAGAAAGACGTTGATCGTAACGATCACGTTCAAGCTGTTCAATAAACAATTGATACTGGTTTAGCTGCAAATCAGTTTCTTTACGCTGAGTGTTTAACGCGGTCGAAAATTGTAGCCCTTTTGAACCGATATAACCTGCTGAAAATCCGCGCTCTTTTTGTAATTGATGAACTAATTGACTGGCTGTTGTCGCCAAAATACCTAGTTGTTGTGCCTTGTGCATGACACTGAGCGCCTGATAGTTTCTAAGCACACTGTTCAAAATAAAGACTAAAGCGATGATTAATGGCGTTAATGCTAACAAAAGAAGTTTATATCTAATCGATAAATCTTTAAAAAAATTCATTTAAATCCTTTCAGTCCACTCAAAACAAAAAATTATATTATTAAAAACGACAATCCGACGTATTAAACGTTAAACAAATAAATCATCAAACCATGCACGCCCAAACATGCTAAAAACAGCACCAACACCGCACAACATCGTTTAATATTGAAAAACGAAAGCCGCTTAGATAAATAATGACTCAAACCTTGGCTAAAAGTGATGATGAATAAAATTAACCTACAAACCAAATAGTTAATTAACGGTTCAAATATAGTCGATATAAAAAATATACACGACTGAAGTAATGTAAAAGACATATATCAGCACGCTTATCGTAATTAATCGAGCATAATCATTGGTTTTCAGGTCTACCAAGCCTGCTTTATTTATATATCGGCTGACTTTCTATATATCGGCTGACTTTCTATATATCGGCTGACTTTATAAATAATGAATGCCCTTTTATACAAAGCTAAAGTCATTAACCTGCTCACCCAAAGCAGCAAAGTCATATCGTTAGGCTAAACCCCATGACCTGCTAGATTAACCTAAAGGAAAATTGTTAGAATAAATCCTCATTAGCATACCCACACTCTTGATTAGGAAGACAGTTTGCAACAACCAGATGTAAAGGTACTGGCTGGTCCTATTTTAAAAAAGTTGACGGTCAATCAAGTCACCTTATGGTTAGTCACTACTGCGCCCGTTGACATATCTCTCACCTTGACACCCGATGGGCAAGTAGCGCAGACGTACAATCTTAGCCAGAACAAACGTGACAGCGAAGTTGTGAGTAATCCTGAGCACAGGTGTATCAAGTCAGGCGAACACCTTTATATTCATTTGATGCACTTACGTCTTGCCACCCCTCTGCCAGCGGATTGTTGGATTGGCTATCAATTAAGCTTTATTTGCGAGAATAGTACCTCGATTTTACTGACCGATTTACTCACTGATATTTGCTATCCAAAGCGGTCAACACCCGGCTTTGTAATTCATTCACGCTTACGAAAAATTCTGCATGGGTCGTGCCGAAAACCTCACCATGAAAGCCCAGATGGGTTAGTAATTGCTGACGAACTACTGGCAGAAATAGCGGATGACGTAATGCAATGGCCAAGTTTATTAATGATGTCAGGCGATCAAATTTACGCAGATGATGTAGCCGCCCCAATGCTGACAGCCATTCACAGTATTATTCCTGCATTAGGTATCGGCAACGAGACATTTACTCAATCAAATGTGCCTGACAGCCACGCGCTACACAACGCGCAAGCCTTATATAATCATCGGATTCAAATATTACCTAGCGATGCAAGTAGCCAGACATTGCGTATACCATTGTTCAAATCCGCTGAAAAGCCAGTTTTTACCACCGTGCATGCTAATAATCATCTAGTCTCGTTTGCAGAAATGGTCACCATGTACTTGCTTTGCTGGTCACCCGAGTGCTGGGGCATGGCAAGTACGATTATGCCGCAAACAATCGATGAGCAAAACGCGGGGAATTACCAAGCAGAATTAGTCATAATTGAACAATTTGTCAGCGGTTTACATCGCACTAGGCGCGTAATGGCGCATCTGCCGTGTCCCATGATGTTTGATGATCATGATGTTACCGATGACTGGAATCTAACCGCTGGTTGGGAACAAACAGCCTATGGCAATGCATTTTCAAGACGCATTATAGGCAATGCTTTAATGGCTTATCTATTGTGTCAAGGTTGGGGGAATGCCCCTGAAAAATTCAGTGATGAGTTACTCGATAATATCCAACTAAGCCTGAATGATTTGGGCGCCGCAAAACACAATCTGACTATCGATCAGTTAATAGATTTCGAGCAGTGGCATTACCACTGGCCTACTTCCCCTAAGTTATTGGTACTTGATACGCGTACTCAACGTTGGTGGTCGGAGTCTAAACTAAACAAACCGTCAGGCTTGATGGACTGGGAATCACTAACCGAATTACAACAAACTCTTATCAACGAACCCGCCGTGGTATTGGTTTCCCCTGCGCCTATATTTGGAGTGAAACTTATTGAAGCCATACAAAGGGTGTTTACACGATTAGGGAAACCGTTGATGGTCGATGCAGAAAATTGGATGGCCCATCCAGGTAGTGCCAATTACTTATTAAATTTATTTACCCATCGGCAAACACCGCAAAACTTTGTGATTTTATCCGGTGATGTGCATTATTCGTACGCTTATCACGTGAAAATAAAACGTCGACGTAACAGCCCAGATATTTGGCAAATTACCAGTAGCGGCCTGCGCAATACTTTCCCCGAAAATTTGCTCAATTGGCTAGACCGATTAAACCGCTGGTTATACGCGCCCTACTCACCGTTAAATGCCTTAACCAAACGGCGTAACATGCGTGTTACACCGCTTAAGCCTTCACATGCCTCTGCCGGTGAGCGATTGGTTAACGGTTCGGGTATAGGTTTGGTTGAATTAGACGAAGTCGGTAAACCAGTACTTATCAGCCAAATACTCGCTGATGAGCAAATTAAATTCATCTTGGATGACTGAGTATTCAAGCAAAATTAGCGGAGCGAATGAACACCAATTGTACTCGCGGGCAAGTTCCTGTTCGATAAAATCAAGCCGATCTTGGCCAAGAAAAATTTGCTTAGTAATAAACGTGGTCGGTGCACCAACTCCCCCTATTTCGATTGTCACCCTCATGTTTTTTTTCAGCAGATTTTTGATTGTGTATTAATGCGTCAATCAGGACATTCAACACCTAATAAATGATCAACCGTCAAATCTATATATGCGCCAATATGCACTGATGAAGCGTTCCATATTAATGATATGGTTTTTATATTTGCTAGGGATTTGCCCACGAATACTGTGGAGTTAAATTAAATAAATTCCTTTTCTTTATATCGTTAAATGGAAGTGCTATTGCGCGAAGATATATAAACTGTAGGCCATGCTGTTAGTGGTATGCACCTAAAATCAGGGCAACTGATGCGTACCCAGAAATAAGTGAGCCTACGCGGCTTGACACCTAAAAAAGGATTTGGTCTAGGGCCACTGAGCGTATGATGAGCAACAGGCGTTTATTGGATATAACTAACGAAGCAAAACATGCCGATGGATATTAAATTCGTTGAGGTCCACCTACGCATAGAAGAAGTACGTATCTAAATAGCCGTTAAACGCAACCCGTTAGTCTATTGTATTGAAACGTCTGATATCTCTGAGAAAAATGGTATTCAAACTGTGTATATTGTCCCAAATTCTGATTTAAAGGCCCATTATCGCGATAATTCTTAAGAGGAATGACTACTATTTTAGCGGACGCGTTAGTCCGTAAAGACAACACTAGCGAAATGTACAGAATTTAGATCCTATTACGCTGGAGCAACCGAGCCACGGCAGAAATGACAAGATTCGAACCTATCAGACAAGATTCGAACCTATAATCTGGAGATAACCGTAAATTAATAATCTTAGGCAGGTGTCTACACAATATTTATGTGGTCCTATCTTAGTGTTTTATTAAAATGAAAGTCCTCTTCGCGTTAACAGAAATAGTACGAGAAACGCACACGTCATCTTAGTCGTGACCTAAGTAGATAAGCGCACCTCATACGTGCTTAATTTAATTCTACCAAGTAATGATATTTATCACTGCGACAACGACTCACACGATATTCCATCGGTTTGTCGTTTAGTGACTGAGCGATGCGTGTGACTTCAAGCAACGGCTCACCAAGTTTTATATCCAAGGTGTCTGCGTCATTTTGCGTGGCGAGATCCGCTTTGATACTGTCACGAATGGTATGCACAGTCAGGTTAAAGTTGGTTTGATAAAAATGGTACAGGGTATGAGGCACTTCTTTTTCATCCAGTAATGCCTTAAACCATTTATGTGGTAAATATATGGTTTCAGCAATACAAAATTCATTATCCAAAATGCGCCTTCTGCTTAGTACAATCACCTTCTCTTTAGGTTTAAGCAATAATGCAGATGCAACTTTTTTACTTGCCGTTTGAGTTGATATAGCCAATAACTCAGCTTTGGGTAACTCTGGATTTTTACCGTCTGCTATCAAAGGGTAAAATCTATAAAGACCATGATGACCAGTATGCTCTGAAACAAACGTACCGATACCTTGACGTCGGGTCAGAATTTTAGCACTGGTTAGGCTGTTCAATGCCTTGCGCACGGTACCTTGGCTTACGCCAAATTCGCTGGCAAGCTGGAACTCGTTAGGCAGCATCTCACCTGGTTTCCAGCGCTGCTCTACAATAAGCTGAGTGACTTGTTCTTCAACCTGTTTATATAACGGCTGAAAAGCCAAGCCTGGGCGGCTGAGTTTGTTGTCGAAGCGATTTTCATTCATATACGGCAAATTTCTCAAAGCAAAATATAAGAGTAATATTAACTAAGTATCTTATACAAGATAATACCGATTTGTTAACATTAATGTTTATTTTCGATAAATTTTATTGTCATACCTTGGCACTATTTTTAGTCTTAATTGACAAATTTTTAAGCAACTTATCAATAACTTAAAATTCCTGCAACGTGTCTCCGCCGAGTCACCTCTTCAACTTAAACGCAACAATGATTGACAAGAAATTAACACTACTATAACTTATATCTTATATAAGATTGCATTATTTAAATACATCAGGCCAAGCTACCTATCGTGTTTAGCCTTAGTCGTATCATTATCACCAGTGAGAAAAGTTCATGTCTGAATTAACGTCTACATTTGATGTTACCGCCCCAAATTGGAACCAAATAAAACAAGCCGAAATCACTGGGGAGGCCAGTTTATCAAGTGATGGTAGTATCTTGTTGCCTACCTCACAGGGTAATTTACATATTGCTTTTCATGCCTTTGGCGTACGCCTGCGTATCGGTGCAAGCGGTCAACCTGATTATGGTTTATTGGTTACAACACCCGATATCATCAGCGCAGAAATCATTAACGGCGATCAACAAACAACCCTTATCGCAGGCGATAGCAAGTTAGTCATTGGACACTTCCCTTTCACGTTTGAGCTTATTCAAGACAATAAAACGGTACAACAAACGGCCAACGATGGTCACTTTGTCCGCCGTTACCGCTTACCGCCATTAGCAAAAGTGGATAAAGGTTGGTTGATTAGCCTAGAGCTAGCCACCGAAGAAGCCGTATACGGTTTGGGCGAAAAGTGGGGGAATCTGAATAAACGAGGTCAACTCGTGCGTTCGTATAACCACGATGCTCTTGGCGTTAATGCTGAAATTTCGTATAAAAATACACCTTTTTGCTGGAGTCCGAATGGCTGGGGTATATTTGTGCATACTCCTTCGCCAGTTACCCATGCAATCGGTTACGCCACCTGGTCACAACGCGCTTATGGTGTATTGGTAGAAGATGAAACCTTAGACATCTTCATCATGCACGGTGACGACGGTAACGCCATAATCAACACCTACACTGATTTAACGGGCAAAGCTCCCACGCCCCCAGTATGGAGTTTGGGGGTTATTTTATCCAAAGCGTATTACAAAGATGTACCAGAATTGTTAGCCACAGCGAAAGACGTACGCGATCACAAAATGCCATGCGATGTAATCACCCTTGATGGCCGTGCTTGGCAAGATACAGATACGCGTTTCGCGTTCGAATGGGATCCCAAACGTTGGGACGATCCTGCGGCTGTAATCAATCAACTCAAAGCCGATAACTTCAAAGTCTGTATTTGGGAATACCCGTTAGTATCGGTACAGCACCCCCTATTTGCCGAAATGGCCAAAAAAGGCTGGCTGTTGAAAGACAAGCGCACCGGTAAGGCGTATCAATATAAATGGGATATGAGTGCATTTGCCGAAGTCTTAACCCCGTTACCAGAATCCGGTATTGTCGATTTCACTCACCCAGATGCTTATGCCTTTTGGTTAGAGTCGCACAAGCCGCTATTTGATTTAGGCATAGACATGATCAAAGCTGACTTTGGTGAGCAATTGGAAGACGACAACATGTTGGCATACAACGGTGACTCAGGTAACCGTTTGCACAATGTATACAGCTTTTTGTACAACAAATGCGTGTACGAAGCGGCTGAGAAGTATTCCAAAAATGGTCCCTTCTTATTTAGTCGTTCAGCTTGGACTGGTTCCCAGAGATTTCCCAGTCAATGGGGCGGTGATCCACAGGCAGATTGGGGCGGCTTAGGTGCTAGCATACGTGGCGCCTTATCTTGGGGTATGTCAGGTGCACCTTTTTTTGCCACCGATGTCGGCGGGTTCTACAAAGATACCCGAGACCAAGAACTCTTTATTCGTTGGTCACAAGCCGCAGTTTTCAGTGCTCACATGCGTCTACACGGCATTGGCCAACGTGAACCTTGGAGTTATGGCGTTGAAGCTGAAGAAGCGGTAAATCAAGCATTAGTGCTGCGTTATCGTTTACTTCCTTATATTTACAGCGCCATGCAACAAGCGACTCAAACCGGTGTGCCTCTGATGCGAGCGATGGCATTGGCCTTTCCAAAAGATCGCTTAGCCGCCGCCTTTGAACTGCAATTTATGTTCGGTGACGATATGTTGGTGGTGCCGAGCTTAAAACCTGGCGGCTCAGTAGAGTTTTACTTGCCTGAAGGTGAGTGGCAGCGCTTTCCAAGTGAGCAAACCTACCAAGGTGGGAAAACCTATAGCTTAACCTTAGGGTTGCAAGAAATGGCCGTGTTCGTACCTAAAGGTAAACGTATCCCCTTAGGTCCCGATGTTGAACACACCAATGCATTAACGGATCAACAACCACAAATAAGCCATTACTGGCCCAAATAACGCCACACAGCCGGAGAACATCTCATGCAAAATGCTGTCAGTCGCGGATTATTGGCATTCAATCGTCCGCTCGGCAAGGTCAATTACGCGGTCAGCTCACTGGGTAAGAATGTTGCAGGTGCATTACTGGCTGCCATGTTACTTATGATATTAGCCCAAGTATTCTATCGTTACGTATTAAATGATTCATTGGCCTGGACCGAAGAACTCGCCAAGTACCTTATGGTTTGGGTTGCGTGTTTGGTCGCGCCGTGGGCCTATCGCGAAAATCTAAATGTATCGATTGAGATGTTCGCTGATGCTTTACCGGATGGATTGCGCCGCACGACTGAAGTCATTATTACCATATTGGTTATTATGATCAGCGCCATATTTTTTAAAGAGAGCGTTGCTTTTTGGCAAGGGGGAATGGAAATATATGCTTCCTCAATCCCCATCAAATTGGCTTATTTTTATGCGTGCGCACCTTTAATGTTTGCTGCGTTATTTATGGTCGCTATTGAGAACCTGATCAAACAACTTTTTGCTCGACACTATCTCACCGAGCAAACCATTCCCCCCATGGAAGTCGAATAATATGTCTATCAGTTATTTTTGGGTGTTCATTCTGTTGCTAACCGCTGGAACGCCTGTGGTGTTCGCACTGTTAATTGGCCCGGGTGTAAGCTTGATGCTTGATGGCAACCAAGTATTTTTCTCAGCCTTGTTAACGCGCTTATATTCGGGGATGAATTCATTCCCTCTTATGGCCGTTCCTTTTTTCATATTGGCTGGAGAGCTAATGAATCAAGGCGGTATCACCCAGTCTATTGTACGCTTTAGCCAAACCTTGATTGGTCACTATCGTGGTGGCTTAGCCCAAGTAAATATATTGTCATCAGTACTTTTTGCTGGTCTGTCAGGCTCTGCAGTAGCTGACACCTCAGCTCTGGGTAAAATGCTGATCCCCGCCATGGAAGAAAATGGCTATAGCCGACGTTTCGCCGCGGCGGTTACTGCTGCCTCATCCGTTATTGGGCCAATTATCCCACCATCTGGGATCATGATTTTGTATGCGTTTATCATGAACGTATCCGTTGCAGGTATGTTTTTAGCCGGTATCACCCCAGGGTTGCTGATTTGCGCTGGTTTAATGATTGTGACTAGCCGTATCGCCAAAAAGCGTAACTACCCTGTGGCCAACCAAAAAGCCACTTGGTATGAACGTGGCAGTGCTCTTAAAACGTCGTTTTTGCCTTTGTTAACACCGGTTATTTTATTAGGTGGCATTGTGCTGGGCGTGTTTACCCCAACTGAAGCGGCAGCAGCTGCAGCCGGTTATGCACTCATTATTACCTTGTTTGTTACTAACACCCTTAAACTGGATAAATTACCGCATATATTGGTGAATGCAGCAGTGCAATCTGGAACCATTTTATTGCTCGTTGGCTCGGCCGTTACGTTCGCGTGGATCATAACCGTATCAGGAATGGCTGATACGTTAGCCGAACAAATCGTCGGTATTACTGACAATGTTTTATTACTGTTGCTTATCATCAACTTGTTCTTATTCGCCATCGGTATGTTTTTAGATGCCGGGCCCGCAATCTTAATACTCGGCCCCGTTTTTGCGCCTATTTTTATCTCTTTAGGTATCGATCCTTTGCATTTTGCAGTAATCATGTGCGTTAACTTGACCGTGGGTTTGGCAACCCCGCCTATGGGATTGGTGTTATTTGTTGCCGCGTCAGTATCTGGCGAAAAAACTGAAAACATTGCTTATGAGATGTTGCCCTTCTTGGCAGTAGAAGTTCTGGTAATTTTCATTATTACCTATTTCCCAGCGGTCACTATGACCTTACCTCGCCTTTTTGGGTTTGCTTGATATGAATACGAAACGCCTCGTTTTACTCACCGTTTATGCCCTTATTGCTGTTGCCAGCCTTGTTGGGATTGTTAACTCAAATTCTGATCGCGCCGAATTTATTATCAAGGCGGCGATCCAAGCCTCGACTCAAGATGAAGACTACGTGGGATTATTAGCCTTTAAAGAATACGTAGAAAAAGCCAGCGAAGGTCGAGTACAAGTTCAGCTCTATTCGTCGGGACAGTTTTGTGGTGGTGTACCTGAGTGCATAGGGAACTTGCAAAAAGGCGTGCTGGAGATGTTTCCTACTACCGCAGGCGGCACAGGTAACTTTTTCGCCCCTGCACAAGTGCTCGACTTGCCTTATGTATTTGATAACGATGCTCAAGCACAATGCGTATTAGCAGGGCCTATTCTAGATAAGATGCGTACCACTGTTTTAGAACAAAATCTGCAAATTCGCTTAATGGGCGTTACCAACACTGGCGGTTGGCGTAACTTCGCGACCACCAGCAAACCGATACATCATCCTGGTGATTTAGTCGGTCAAAAAATTCGCACTACGCCAGCTAAAATACAACAAGAATTAGTCCGCCAACTTGGTGCTAACCCAACGCCTGTGTCGTGGGCTGAGTTATATACCGCGCTAGCAACAGGTGTGGTCGAAGGCAGTAAGAACGGTATACAAGATATTATCGGTGCCAAATTAGAAGAGCATTTAAAATACATCGTGCTAGATGGCCACTCGTATATGGCGGCTTTGTGGTGGTTTTCAGAGCCCGTTTGGCAATCTTTACCTAAGGAGATACAAGACATTATTGACAAAGGTTTTGAGCATCAGCAAAAAGCGGCTAACGATCTCGTATTCAATCAAGAAGCAAACTCCTACAAACTATTTGAAAAAGCCGGTGGTACGGTTTATCGCCCGACTTTAGCCGAAAAACAAGCATTCAAAGACGCGTCGGGGAATATGCGTCAATGGTTTGAAGACAACTACGGCAGTGATTGGCTTCAGTTATTAACAGCCTCAGTTGCGCAATGTGATGCGAACGTACCCTAAGCCTGTTATCAAATTGTATCAATTATAATTATACCCACTATAACTAAGGGCTAACTTTATGAGTTAGCCCTACCCTACATGGCCTTTAATTCGGGCGTTGCGTGGCTTATTACATTTTTAAGCACGTATATCTTCATATTAAACAGTTTTAACAAAAAGATTGCAATTAGTTAACTTTATAGTTAAATTTTGTCTATCTTTTGTCTTATATAAGACATCTAATGTATGACACAAGATGCCCTATAAGTCATCGCAATGACAGTTTCGCTCATCGAGAGAAATTACCTATAAACGAAGAATGGTAAGCCGAGATCATAAACGCACAATTTATTCATCGTCTGGACACACGGTGAATGAAAGCTGGACTTACCCCTAAACAGAGATCGTGGAGAACACCATGTTACTAAAACCTAGCACACTACATTCAGGCATAACACGCGCACTCGCTATTGGTACGTGTATGACAATCGGCTTTGCTGCCAGCGCACAAGAAGCAGCGCCAGTTGAAGATAAAGGCCTAATGGAGAAAATTACCGTTACGTCGCAAAAACGCGTAGAAAACCTCAACGAAGTTCCCGTTGCCGTATCGGTGTTACGTGAAGATCAAATTAACGCTGCATTCTCTGCGAACATCGAAGGCCTACAAGCATTGGTACCTTCTGTTAGCTTCCGTAAAGGTAACACCAACCGTAACTCCGCAATTACCGTACGTGGTATCGGAACTATTTCATTCAGTGTGGCCGCAGAGCCAAGCGTATCGACCGTAGTCGATGGCGTAGTGTTAGGTCGCTCAGGGCAAGCATTCGTTGATTTATACGACTTAGAACGTATCGAGGTATTACGTGGCCCTCAGGGTACGTTGTTTGGTAAAAACGCCTCTGCCGGTGTGGTAAACATTACCACCAAACGCCCTTCTGATGAGTTTGGCGGTGCCGCCGAAGTCACTTTGTTTCAGGGTAACGAATACCGCTTAAAAACCAGTGTTACTGGTGCCCTAAACGATAATGTAAACGGTAGCTTAACCGTATTGAAATCTCAGTACGACGGCTACATCGACAATGTCTATAACAATGAAACGACTAACGGATACGACAAAGAAGGTATTCGCGGTATGTTAGACATTGATGCCGGCAACGATACCGACATTCTATTTATTTTTGAAAATGTAAAGTCTAACGACAACTGTTGTGCCGATTTAGAACTGGCACCGAGCAACCGTTATCTTTCCTCTGATGCCGCACCAAATAGTACAGGCAACGGCGATCTAGATTTAGACCAACGTAAAATCGACCATGATTTTGAAACCCGCACCATAGATGAAACCACAGGTTTCTCAGTGCAAGTAGACAAAATGATCGGCGATCACGAATTTACCTCAATTACAGCCCACCGTAGCTGGGACAACACCGAATTCCGCGAAGGTGATTTCACATCTACTACGGGCTCTATTCCATTACCTGTTGACTTTGGCAGTGTGCCTGACGGCGGCGTAGGATTTCAACTGCACGACACCGGTGTACAAAACTGGAAACAAACCTCTCAAGAGTTTCGTATAGCGTCTCCTGTTGGCGGTGATTTTGATTACCAATTAGGTGCATTCTGGTGGACGCAAAAATCAGAGCGTAACTTTACCCGTGATGCAAGTTGTCAAAACAACGGTGGTCAATTCCCTGCGGCAATTGGCTCATACTTAACAGAAAGCCTTGGTATAGCAGACCCATCTGAAGCACAAGTTAATCAGTTTATTGCCGATGAAAACTTAAGCTGTAATGCTAACGATATCGTTGGCGCGACTGCCTTTATGCGCACACAGTTCGATAACTGGGCATTGTTTGCTGACGGTAAATACCACATTAATGACGACTTACGTTTACTCTTCGGTATTCGCTACACTGACGATGAGGTGAGCTACTCACATGACCGTCGCAGTAACGACGAATACAAGCGCACAGGTGTTGGTGTACGTAGCTTTGAGACCAATTATCAAGGTGAAACAGATGAAACCAATGTTTCAGGTAAAATTGGTGCACAGTACGACTTAACGGATAGCAGCATGGCGTATTTCACTTTCTCGCAAGGTTACAAAGGCCCAGCGTTTAACGTGTTCTACAACATGGCTGATGCTGATGCACTCCCCATCGATAAAGAAACATCAGATGCGTACGAGTTAGGCTATAAATACGCGAGCAATGACTTAATATTTAATGCCGCAATATTCAGAACTAACATCGATGGTTTCCAAGCGAATAACTCAGAGTTACTTGATGGCGTAACAATCACCCGCTTAACTAACGCGGGCTCGGTCACTACGCAAGGAATTGAGTTTGACGTTATGTGGCAGGCAACCGATAACTTCACCTTAACCGGCGGTTTATCAAGAGTTGATGCTGAAGTCGATGAGTTTAAATGCCCAGTGACTGATGCAAACTGTACAGGCCGCTCTGGTGCAGACTTACCTTTCTCACCTGATCTTAAATACTCAGTGACAGGCGAGTACCTATGGGAGCTGGATAACATGAACGTTATCTTAAATAGCTCTTATGTATACACTGACGAGATGTATGCAGGCGCGCCGGGCGGCACAGCGACAGCAGTCGATTTGTTACCAGACTACGGCATTTTAAACGCAAGCTTAGCGTTTTCGTTTGAGGATGATGCCTACCGCATTAGCTTAATCGGTAAGAACTTAACCGATAAGACCTTTGTAACCACTTACAGTGGCGATAACTTCCGTTATCAAATACCACGCGATGCTGACCGTTACTTCGGCGTGCAATTACGGGCTAAATTTTAAGCGTTTAGAGAGTTATGATGTATTTAGGGTGCCGTTCAGGCGCCCTTTTTTATGCCTGTGTAGATATTTCTTACATTTATTATGCACAAATTTAAAACAACGCTTTAATTCCATTGGCTGCTAGGGTAAGTTTATTCATAATCAGCTTTTACGTATTCTACATACGAGTCATTAGCCGATTAAATTCAAAGTAGTTAGCTTTAAACTGTGTTTTCCTCGCGGTTTATTCCGTGAGTGCTGAAACACCTAAATTGATATGGCGCTGCCATATTGTTACTTTTTATTGATGATCTATTAGTAAATTATGAAATTTCATATTCAAAAGCATTTAGAGTCGTTCCTAGTAAAAGAACGTGTACCTACGGAATACAGAAAGTTAGCCTTGAGTTGTGAATCACATCTTGAAGACACCTGCACCTTGATTACCTTTCCTCACGATCGTAAAAACGTAGTGAAAAGCAGCTTAGTGCACAAAGCATTGACTAAGCTAGGGGAATTGTCTGATCAAAGTTTAGTGGTGATTGGAGGCTGTTTTACGGCTGAATCTGTTGAGTTGTTGAACGAAGCTGATGCGGTGATATTATCGCTCTCGGAAGGGCACTGGACCGATGCCAGCAAAGGCCACTCTCACGCACATTACGATTAATGGGCTAGGCTATTTGCACTGAGAACGAATAAAAGCGACTACCTACTAGTCGCTTTTTTGTTGATTTGGGTCACTTATTTAATTAACCACAACAAGAAGGCTTGGGTTTATTTTCGCCCTTAAGTATCGCCCTAGACTCTTGAACAATCTTCACTGATGATTGCACGATCACCAAGGCGATAATCGTACCAATGATTAAATCTGGGATCGCTGAATCTAGCCAAACAACCAAGCCCGCTGATATAATCACACCCACATTAGCTATCATATCGTTTCGTGAGCAAATCCAACTGGCACGCATGTTAATATCGCCAGTGCGATAACGAGACAACAAAATAAAGCAGAATAGATTCACTGCCAATGCAAGCAACGAAATCCATAACATAATGCCCGTTTGCGGTTCACTGCCTCCCACCAGTCGCATTATCACATCGACCAATATCAAACCGGCCAGTACCAACTGTAAACTACCATTAAATAATGCCGCCTTAGCTTTATACTGAATGGCCTTTCCGACGGCGTATAAACCCACCATATACACCATGGCATCGGCAAGCATATCTAACGAATCGGCCATTAGTCCGCTTGAGTCCCCTAACCAACCAGCAATAAATTCCACAAAAAACATGCCACCATTAAGACCCAGTACCGTCCATAATAACGTACGCTGTTCTTTATCTTGAGCGTTCACACCACAACATTCACTCATATTACTCTCATTGAATTACGGGTTATTAGGCGTAGAATAAACCTTCCAGTAACCGGAAGGTCAATATCGCATGCTCAGTAAATGAATAATAATAATATTGTATCCAGTATTAATCGAAGTTAGTTAAAACTGGACGCACTTATTTATACCTTGGTTATTTTTAAATTAGCGCTGTATTCAAGCACTTTAAAGCGCCTGTGGTAAAAAAGATTTCTTTGTCGGGAAATGTCATAGATATTTGATTATTTTTGGCAGTACCAACAATTCAATAATTACCTGTCGATTGTGGTGAGAGTTAAAATCATGTTTTACTTTTAATTTAAATTATTACCGAAGGCGTTACCGCTAAACTTGAAACTACTATTATTTATTACATAATTTTTAAATTTACTAAAGGGTAAGGCTTTACTGTAATACCAACCCTGGCCGTACCTAATGTTCATTTTTAATAATTCTGTGACTTGTAGTTGGTTTTCTATTCCCTCCGCAATAATGTTAGCTTCTAACTTATCTGCTATTGCCACAATATTGGGGATTAGCGTCGAACGAATAGAACCTGTTTCTACTTCATCGACAAAAGATTTATCTATTTTCAAGGTGTCTATGTCTAATAACTTTAGTTGAGACAAATTAGAGTAACCGGTTCCGAAGTCATCAATAGATATTTGAATGTGACTGTTAGAGAGAGTCTCAAGAGTATTGCCGACCTTGTCAAAAAGTAATTCTTCATCTTCAGTGATTTCAAAGGCAATTTTTAGATTGGGAGGTATATTTTTCAACCGTTCCAATCCTTTTAAAATATCTCGATTATTTATGTCTTTGGGAAAAATGTTAATCGATAAATAAAATGGCACATCTTGGCTTTGTATGTGTTTAAAGTCTTGTAACGCAGTTAAAATAAGATGTTCGGTCAGTTGCCAAGTAAGGTTTAATTTACTAACAATAGGTATAAATTGGTCGGGGTAAAGTGGCCCCACTTTATCCTTAAAGCGGGTGAGTAACTCACAACCAATTACTTTGTTAGTTTCTAGGTCAATTATCGCTTGGTAATAAGGCGTAAAACGCTTGGCTTTTATACCTGATATAATTCTTCGATTAATACCAAACATATAATGAAATATCAGGTCATAAATATATAAAGCACTAATACCTGACAATAAAGCGAATAGAAAAACAAAAAGTATAAATAAAGAACTATCAAACTCTGAAAAATTATTGTGTTTCATGGCTATGCAAAACACACTGCCAGTGCGACAAAACTCTAAAGAATGGCTGAATAAGGTAGTCTTAAAATGTTTTTTGTCATCCGTGGCTAGATTTTGAAATACGCCACTATCGCCATATAAATGTAACCAACTACCATTTATTTTGGCACCTATTTCATAATTTTTGAAGACAGAGTACTCACCTAATAGTCCTTGAAACGTTAGTATTATGTTGTAACTACCTTTCTTAATAACAATCCCTTTAATAGATTTATCAAAGGTTTCTAACACATGAGCGAACCAAAATTTGAAGCCATCAAATTCAAAACTTTCCGGTGAATCTATAATTGGGTTGGGTAATTTTCCAGTGCCAGTAGTGCAAAATAATTGTCCTTGTTGATAGAAACCAATATCTCTAATGTCATTAGATTTAAATTGCGCTTTGCGCATTTGTAGGAGGTTTTCGTCGGAGCATTGAGTGAAGCCTTTTGAACTTAAACCATTAATTATGTTAAATCCGTTAGAAACGCCACTTTGTAAATCGTGAAATATTTTTTCACTTTGTTCAGACAACTGGTTTTGCAAAATGTGGGAATAGGAAAAAAAAAATAAAATCAGACCTATACAAATGCCAAAGATAAAGGTTGTAATTCTGTGTGATAAATAAAGTTTTTGCATCAAAAAATACCCTCGCTTAGCTAGGAATACTTTGGAATTGCCAACAGTATAAAGTGTGATATTTTAATACACTAGCACTGGGATAAAATATATTGTTTACATTAGCATCTTTTTTTAACGTCCAAACTGATATCTTGGCATTTCAGGAGGGTGCTGATTTTAAATCACTACCACAATTAATATAAATCAGGTGCTAGAGATAAACCAATTATTGTGACCGATGCAGGTTTTAAAACTCCCCAGTCTAGATAGTAATTGGCTTTAGGAGGCTTTCTAAGTAGATTCTGGCAAAGTATTGCGGAGAGTATTCACTACGATAACCTTTCCCGTGTTCGCCCCAAACTAGGCCGTCATAATTAGCCACCAGCTCGACTACTTTATCTGATATTTGCGGGATCAACTTTTCTTGTTCTGGATCGCACATATCTAACGCTGGGCGCACATGTAATACACCCGCATCTACATGACCAAACATACCGTAGTGCAAGCCATATCCGTCTAATAAGGTACGAAATTCCATTATAAAATCGGCAAGATTTTCCGGAGGTACAGCCGTGTCTTCAACAAATGCTAAGGGTTTCTTGTCACCTTTGGTTTTACCTAACAAACTTACTGACTTTCTACGCCAGGCGTAAATTTTACCAATATCGGCTTTATCGTATGTCACCTGAAAACCAATCACGCCAAGGTCGCTAGCATTGTTTAAACTGGCAGATAAACTAGCAATTTTTTGTTCGATATCGGCTTCATCGTTACTATTGTACTCAACCATATTCAGGCCTAGTACTGTTTTGCCTTCAACTTCTGTTATTAGATCTTTGACCGAACGCCAAATAATATCTTGCTTGGCTAGATTCAATACATTGCTATCGACGGTTTCAACCGAAGTTGCATTGGCGGCCACCATACTCGGTGCATGCCTTAATGCTGATTCAAACGAATCGTATTTTACGTTAACTAATGCTTTATAGGTGGCAATGGGCGTAATGTTTAATTTGGCTTCAGCCACAAACACTAACGAGCCTTCAGAGCCGGTGATCACCCGACTAATATCAAGTTCAGACAAGTCATCGTTTAATGTATGTTCTAAGTCGTAACCGGTTAAAAATCGGTTCAGGCGTGGGAACTTTTCTATTATTTTCCCTGCCCATGACAATAACGAGTATGGGCAATTAGCCAATGTATCGGGTTTTTCTCTGCATGCGGGGGTGTTTGCTAATATTCACGTGACAGAAAAACTAGAACGCCTGTGCCGCTACATTAGTCGCCCCGCAATAAGCGAGCAGCGCTTAAGCATGACAAAAAACGGACAAGTTAGATATGAGCTAAAAACCCCTTATCGTGATGGCACTACACACGTCTTATTCTCTCCCATCGACTTCATCGGCAAACTCGCCGCGCTGGTACCACACCCGAGACTGCATCTCACTCGATTTTACGGCGTTTTTGCGCCTAACAGTAACCTTAGGGCGGTAGTAACCGTGTCACAAAGAGGAAAGAACAGTCCCAACTTACCCTCAAAGAAATGAACGAGTCCGACAAGCCCTACCAGGCAAAAAGTATGAGTTGGGCGCAACGACCGGTAACCGGCCAGTCAAACGGGTATTCAACATTGACATCACTGAATGTGAAAGAGGTGAAAAACACAATGTGAGAATTGTCGCCTGTATCACCGTGCCCATGGTTATCCAAAAAATATTGTCACACTTAGATAAACAGGCATCAATTTCACTCATACCACAGCCGCACCACTTAATACCGCCGCAGCATGGCCCACCGGTGGCCGGCCCAGCACATCATACTTTCAACTGGAGCGCATAGCGTAGCCATAAAGTTAAGCCTTGTCTTTTTCAGTACATAAACACGCGCAAAATAGTGGTGGCTAGGCTGTGCCATTAAGACCGATTTTGCGGCAAGGCTAGCCACACCTGCCCATTTCATTCAATTAAGTCACTCACTTTTCTTTTTTCATCCTCCACACGCTATTTGAATAGCCTGTTTTGCTTCATAATTGCAGCCCAAGTTCAGCCTGGAACTCGTTGATTAGATCAGGGTTAGCGTTTATTCTTACTATACTCAGAGCAAAGGATGACATCTTGCCAACAAGCAGTAAATCGCATATTCAAGCAATGGACATAACCAAATCAATACCTCGTGCTTCGGCTGTGTTATTGGTATGTGTTTTATTAGCTGTCGTATTTAATATCGCTACCCTGATGACTGAAGTACTAAGCGATAAATCGGTACCTCAAGCGATACAAGGTAAGATTGATTTAACAACTATTGAATTATCAGAAATCGGCTCTGTGCCTCTTAGTGGTAATTGGGAATTTTACTGGCAAAAATTGCTGACTCCTTCGCAAATCGACAACAGCAAAAATGAGCCCACATATATTGATGTTCCCCATGCTTGGGTTAGATCAACATTAGATGGTCAACCTTTGCCAACACACGGTGTGGCCACCTACCATGTTAATATTTTTACCGATAAAAAATATGCTAATTTATCCCTGAAAGTGCCCACCATTGGCACAGCTTATAAATTGTATATTGATGATAATTTAGTGTCTGAAGGTGGAAAAGTAGGCTTAACACAAAAAACCTCTGAACCTGGGTACAACCCTGAAATTATTTTATTCGAACCTAAATCAGATAAATTCTCAATTACAATTCAGGTATCAAATCACGATTATTATTGGGGCGGAACTTGGACCACCGTTCGTTTAGGTGTTAGCCACAACATTCATCAAGAACAATACCGGCAAATATTACGTTCCTCATTTTTGCTAGCGGTTTTTCTGACGGTTGCGATATTTAATTTGATTCAATTTACTCTGCGAACAACCGATCCTTTACCCATTCTGATCGCATTAACCTGCATACTATTAGGATTAAGAGAAATTGAATCTAGTCAAATTCTGTATTTTACTGGAATAGCGCACTGGTCTTTTGCTACCAATGCTAGAATTAATTTCCTGTCTTTTTACGCTGCAAGTCCTCTTGTCATCGCCTATTTCCACATAACCTTTTGGCAAGAGTACAACAAAAAACTGATGGCAGTTATTTATGCACTCTGCACTATTGCTTCGCTGTGCGTGGTATTCACGCCTCCGGAGATATTCAGTCAAACCATATCACTATTCCAAGTCTTGATAATATTGGTTATGCCCTATGTTCTCTGGGGATTAATTAAGGCAGTAAAAAACAAGCGCTATAGTGCACGCATACTCACTATGGGAACAATGTTTCTATTCGCCTTCATTTTCAACGATATCCTTTTTAGTTTGGATATGATTGATACAACCATCATGATTAGTTTTGGCCTAGTGACCTTTATACTTTGTCAAAATTACCTCACCTATACACGTTTTATTAATGCAAGTAAGCAGAACAAGTATCTATCAATAATCCTCGAAGAAAGAAATAATGAATTACAAAACTTCAGTCAATCACTGGAAGAAAAAGTCAAGAAACGCACCGATGAATTAGCCAATGCAAATGAAAAACTGGGTGAGTTAGCCCATAAAGATATGCTGACGGGACTCCCGAACCGCCGCGGCATGATGGTTTTTATTGAAGAATCTATTATTCATCATCGTCAAAGTGATACACCTTTTTGTTTATTAATACTTGATTTTGATAAGTTTAAGAAACTCAACGATACGCTCGGACATGAAGAGGGCGATAGAGTCTTATCTGAAGGATCCACCCTAATGCGTCAAGTGTTACGTGACCAAGATGAAGTGGCTCGCTGGGGTGGAGAAGAGTTTCTAATATTACTGCCAAGCACCCCATTAACAGGCGCCGTAATTATCGCCAACAAATTAAAAAACAGCCTTAAGGAAACCCTCACCAAAAGCATTGGCATACCAGTTTCAGTTACCATTGGCGTAGCAGAATTTGAAAAAGCAGACACTTTAGGCTCATGCTTCAAACGAGCCGACAAAGCACTCTATTTAGGTAAAAAGAACGGCCGCGACAAAGTGGTTTTGGCAGAACCAGGGGAAACTCAGCAGGATCAGTGATCTTCTACTATAAATGACGGTATCTTATACTTACCGATCCGATCATTATTCTCATACTTAAAACTCGCCTCAGTGAAATAGACGATCCCATCACTAGAAATATCCAAGGCATCCGTAAACTTAAAAGGCATACCATTAACTGAAGTAGCTAAAACGGTAATCTTACCTTGAGGGTTAATCGACAATAAACCTTTATACGCATCAGCAACAATCAAGTTCTGGTTTTTATCAAACTGCATGCCTAAAGGTCGCCCATGGGTTTCGGCAAAAGCAGTTAACTTGTCATCAGGGGTTAAGACCATAATCTTGCCATCTTGAGTGCCTCCATACACTCGCCCTTGATTGTCCACAGCCACCTCTTCAGGGCTATTGATCTTTCCTAAGGCCAACAATTCGGCCTGCTGTAAAAGCGTATTATCTGCCAACACACCATTAAGCGACTTAGGAGCCGATGGTGAATAAGCACATTAGCTATCATATCGTTTCGTGAGCAAATCCAACTGGCACGCATGTTAATATCGCCAGTGCAATAAGGAGACAACAAAATAAAGCAGAATAGATTCACTGCCAATGCAAGCAACGAAATCCATAGCATAATGCCTGTTTGCGGTTCACTGCCCCCCACAATACGCATGACCACGTCGATCAATATCAATCCAGCAAGTACCAACTGTAAACTACCATTAAATAATGCCGCCTTTGCCTTGTATTGAATAGCTTTACCTACCGCATATAACCC
>NZ_WTPY01000040.1 GCF_011378905.1 Paraglaciecola sp. 20A4
GAAATAAATTCCACAAAAACATGCCACCATTAAGACCCAGTACCGTCCATAATAACGTACGCTGTTCTTTATCTTGAACGTTCACACCACAACATTCACGCATATTACTCTCATTGAATTACGGGTTATTAGGCGTAGAATAAACCTTCCAGTAACCGGAAGGTCAAAATCGCATGCAAATAAAACAATTAGCCACTGTCACTGGCGTAAATACAAAAACGATCCGCTACTATGAGGATATCGGTTTACTACCAAATCCCAAGCGCGGAGAAAATGGCTACCGCTTTTACCGACATCAAGATGTTTTATCCTTAAACTTTATACGTCGCTGTAAAGAGCTTCGAATGCCATTGGCTGATATTAAGACATTGGTTGCAGTACAAAGTGATAGTAATGCCTCCTGTTCACAAGTCGATGCATTGATTGCACAACAACTCGAAAAAATACAGGTTGCCCAATATGAGCTGCAGCTATTAGAGCAGAACTTACAATCGTTAGTAAATTGCTGTGAAAATGAACAAATAAAAGACTGTAAAATACTCAGTCATTTGCGAGCAAGTTGAGTACCCTTCACAGAACACATAAAAAAAGCCCTACAAAAAATGTAGGGCCAAAGGTGCCTAGGAAGGCTGCTAAGCTTAACGTTAATAACGTTGTAAAAAATGTAAATTGCTACGGGTTTATGCCGTAGTAGGTTTCACCTTATAAAAAATCGCAAACAACACAGGCACCATTATTAGCGTTAATACGGTGGCGAAACCGAGTCCTGCCATGATAGTAATGGCCATTGAGCCAAAAAATGCATCAAACATTAGCGGTATCATACCTAAAATAGTCGTCATTGCTGCCATACTAACCGGTCGCACACGGCTGATAGCACTATCAAATACAGCTTCATACGGGGCTTTGCCTGAATCTAATTCAATATTGATTTGATCCATCAGCACAATGCCATTTTTCAAGATCATACCGCTCAAACTAAGTAACCCAAGCAAAGCCGTGAAACTAAATGGCATGCCGGTGGCCAGTAATCCCATAGATACACCTATAATCGCCAACGGCACAGTAAACCAAATGACCAGTGGTTTACGCACTGAATTAAACAAAAATACGGTAATAATGAACATCACCAATGCGCCCAAAGGCAACGATTTAAACATGGCGGACTGCGCGTCATTGGTCGACTCATATTCACCACCCCATGACAACTCATATCCTTCAGGTAACACTAATGCCTCAACTTTAGGGCGTACACGAGCAAACAAAGCAGCGGCAGTTTCATCCCCTAGCACATCATGATCGGCCATCACCGTTAGCGTCCGCTTTCTATCACGACGTAAAATTAGAGGTTCAACCCAATCCATTTTTACCCCGTCAATAATCTGCTCAACGGGAATATACGTTTGTAGAGTCGGACTCCAAATATTCAAATTTTCTAAAGACTCAAAATCAACCCGTTCTTCTTCCGGTAAGCGCGTTACCACAGGCAACATATGAGTACCATCTCGAATAATTCCGATGGTGCTACCACCAAATGCCATTTGCAGGGTGCTTGATAAGTCCTGTTTAGAAATTCCCAAACGTCGTGCTTTTGATTCATTAAACTGTGGCGCTAGCTCTTTGGTGCGTTCGCGCCAATCATGCCTAATATTGCGTGCCCCTGGGTCTGCGTTAAACACGTCTTCAACTTGTCGCGCAAGGCTGCGTAATACTTCTGGGTCAGAACCGATGATCCGTGCTTCAATTTTTGAAGCAGGCGTAGGCCCAAACTCCATCACCCTAAGGCGAAATGTTGGCTGAGAAAATGTTTTGTTTAGGTCTGCTTCTAGGCCATTAAGCAACGTAAACATATTGTCACGGGTATCGACTCGCACCGTTATCTGCGCAAACGCTGCATAACTTTGTTCAGGTTGATAGGTCAACATAAAGCGTTGCATACCTTGGCCCACAGATGAGGCAACAAATTCTACATGCTCAAGTGTGCCTAAGTATTTTTCTACTTCGGCGCTTTGCTTAATCGTTTGCTGAATATCGGTGCCTTGCGGCATCCAAATATCAACATGAAACATAGGCGTGTTAGAGGCAGGGAAGAAAGACTGCTTAACATTACCAAAACCAATGACTGCAACCACAAGCATCACTACCATTGCTGCAACCGTTACCCAGCGAAAACGCAGGGCGAAATGCAATAACGAACCAAAGAGAACGAATAATGCGCCCTTGTATGCGTCGTCGTCGTCTTCTTCGTTGTTATCAGCACTGCCATCGCTATTTTGTGGTTTCTCTTTAAGTAATAAGTTCGCTAAGAATGGCGTTAACGTCAGCGCTGTGATCCAGCTTAAAAATAACGAATAACACAATACCCAAAACAGTGAGCCCATAAACTCACCAGTAGCATCTTCAGACAAACCAATGGGCGCAAATGCCGTTATTGCTATTACCGTCGCTCCGAGTAATGGCCACTGGGTTTGCTTTACGATATCCACTGAAGCTTGCATCCGGGTACGACCTTTTTTGAGGCCAACGAGGATCCCCTCTACCACGACGATGGCGTTGTCCACCAGCATACCGAGGGCGATAATAAGAGCGCCGAGAGAAATACGGTGCAATTCAATACCACTATAACTCATTAGCATAAATGTACCGAAAACCGTCAGTAGCAGTACGCTACCGATAATAATGCCGCTGCGTAGGCCCATGGCAAATAGCAATACTAAGATAACAATTCCCACCGCCTCAGCAAGGCTGAGTACAAAATTGCTTACTGACTTATCTACTTCAACGGCTTGATTATAAAAGTAATTCAGCTCAACACCCGCAGGTTTAATACTTTGCAAAGTAGTAAACTCTTGTTCGATGTGTTTTCCGATTTCAACCACGTTCACCCCAGGGGCAAATGAAATGCCTAAACTAATAGCTTGGCTACCATTAAAGGTGACCACGTTGCTTGGGCGTTCGGCAATGCCTCGAGAAACGTTGGCAACATCTTTTAAGCGAATAAGATTACCTGTGTCTCGTCCATGAATAATTAAGTTTTCTAGTTCTTCAACTGAACTCAATGTGCCGCTTGGGCGGATAATTAGTGACTGCCCATTGACCATTACTTGGCCGGATTGCTGCACGCTATTTTGCTGATTAAGTAACCCCGTGACTGTGCTCATATCCAAATTAAGAGATGCTAAGCGCTCTAGCGATAACTCTACAAAAAGTTGCTCTTGTTGATCGCCAGAAACCGATACCTTGCCTACCCCTTGCACCAACTCCAGCTCACGTCGTAACTGATCCGCGTAGCGTTTAAGCTCAACGGCATCGTAGCCATCGCCTGTTATCATGATCATAATGCCGAATACATCACCGAAATCATCAAGGATTTGCAGTGAACTCACACCTGAAGGCAGTGTGGGCTGAGCATCGTTTATTTTACGGCGCATTTCATCCCATATCTGCGGTAGACTTTCTGGGCCATAGATGGACTTCATACTGACTTTAAGTTGCGACATGCCTGTTGATGAAATCGAGGTAATATTATCGATATAAGGCAACTGGCGAATCTCGCGTTCTAATGGGTACGTCAGTTCCTCTTCCACTTCTTGTGGCGTTGCACCAGGATACGTAGCGATGATCAAGGCATCTTTTAAGGTAAATGCAGGGTCTTCTAAGCGTCCCAAACCATTGAACGCTGATATTCCCCCCAGGGTTAAAATAGCAACAAATAACCAGCTAATAACTTTGTGTTTAATTGAGTATTCGGCGATGTTCACTGTGCTGCTCCTGGTAACGTCATATCCTGTCGTAATTTTCTTAAATTGGAGTTGGCTAAAACATCGCCTTCTCGAACACCACTGGTGACTATTACTCCATTGGATTTAACTTGACTCACCTGTACTGGTATTGATGACACTTTTCCATCTTGGATTTTCCACACTTTGAATTGACCATGCTCATTACCACTGTCTAGCGCGGTCATTGGTAAGGCATATCCTTGTAGCAACGACATTTGCCCCTTAACCATGTCTACGCTGACTTGTACATTAGTACCAGGGAGAATCTTAGGGCTAACTTGAGGCATTTTAAGCCAGAACTGGTAAGTCTGAGTTCCAGGATTTAATTCGCTAGTATGTTCTAAATAATCTAGCTGATACTGTCCTTGGTAACCATTGAAATGCGCCACCGGTTTGTAGCTAGGTGCGCGCAATAAAGGCATTAGTCGAGTCAGTACGGTGTCTGAAACTGAAATTTCCACGTATACATCTTTACTCTGGTAAATACTCAGCACCGTTTCACCCGCACCTATACGTTCAAAGTCTTGCTTTGATACTTGCGAGATAATGCCATCTACAGGGGCTTTAATTAGCGTGTAGCCAAGTTGCACTTCAGCTAATTTAGTGTTCGCTACGGCTAATTTATAATTGGCCTTTAACTCATCTAATTCAGAGGAAGACAACATTTCTCTTTCTCTTAACCCCTTTCCTCTGTCCAATTGGCGGGCCACTAAATCGAGTTTCGCTTGGGCATCTTTTAGTGTCTCTTTGCGTTTACTATCATCCAAAATAGCTAATGTTTGGCCTTTTTTAACGTCATCGCCTTCTTGCACCAACACATCTAAAATTTCACCTTCAAGGCGAAATGAAAGTGGCGTAAGTTCGGGAGCAATCACCTGGCCATTGAACGCCCTAAATTGTGTTTCAATCGGCGCTAGCACTGTGATCGTATCTAAAATAAGCGGTGGTTTTTCTCTATGTTCAATATTTGGCGTACAGGCCTGCAGCATAATCAAACCGGCAAACAAAGCACTTAGTTTTGTCGCTCTCATTAAATACCGTCCTCTTCAACCCAACGCTTCACACGTTGACCTTCCACCAGGCCAGCAATACCGGTTTCAACTATTAGATCACCTTGTTGTAACCCACTACGAATAATCCCATTATTATCCAAAACAACAGCAGTTTTCATAACCCGTTTTTCGTTAGGCTCAAACTTCCACACGTGACCATTGTCACCGTCTCTATTGATCCATGCCGTTCTAGGTAATGTGAATTGACGTTTTTTCTCAGGATTTGCAACATGCACTTGACCGCTCATACCAGATAGCAAAGTCACATTAGCAGGACGGTGAACCGTTACCCGAGCTGTGTAGGTATTAGTATCTGTGTTCGGCTGGGTGGATATTTCCTTAAACTGGGCAGGCATTTTTTGATCACGAGCAGAATCCATCGTCACCCACACCTGTGAGCGATTAATCGCACCCACACCATATTGCGAAACAAAGCTCACCGGTACAGTAAAAATGACATCCATCACCGTATTGTTTAGTACTTTCATCACAGCTTGATTTGCGGCCACCACTTGATGTGATTCAGCATTGGTTAATGACACAGTGCCATCAAATGGCGCGATGATTTTAGTGTAAGTTAAATCCGTTTTAGCTTGCGCTAATTGGGCCTTGGCCACTTTATAATTCGTTTCAGTTTGATCGAATAGATCTTTGCTTATCAGCAAATCTTTAATCAACGCCTTGGCTCTTAAAAACTGAGTTTCGGCCAAATCGAACTCTGCTTGACGAGTGTCCAAAGCGAGCTGATAATCAGTGGGATCTAGCGCTGCCAGCAATTCACCTTTTGTGATCTGCTTGCCCATGCGAGGCATAACAGAGTCTATTTCCCCCGCCACATTAAATGATAGTACAGCTCGTTCAGTGGCATCTAATTTACCGATAAAGCTATCAGTGTGTTGACTACTAAGGTCTGGCACCCTAGTTAACTTTACAGGTTTAACAACCCGATTCACTTCCTGAGAGTTAACATTATTGCACCCCGTCAAACCTGCGCTGACTAGCAAGATAAACCCAAGGAAGCCCAATATGCGACTGACATTTCTACTTAACATTACACCATCTCTATTTTATTGCCCACTTGTATAGTAATATACTATACAGTCGTGCAGTATATTTAAAACTTAGTTAAGATCAACTTATATTTACCACTCGGTACATTATAGAGATGTAAACAATGTAAATGTCTGTTACAACACCGCCATCGAATAAGTGAGAAATTGAAATGAAAGAGCGGAAGCAAGGGCGTAGAAGCGCCGAAGATGCGCAGAAAACCAAATTAGACATATTAAAAGTAGCGGCTGATTTATTTAGTAAATTGGGGTTCGAGCGAGTTTCATTGCGCCATATTAGCGATAAAGCCGGCGTATCACATAGCTTGATCCGCCATCATTTTGGTAGCAAAGAGAGTATCTGGCATTCGATTATCGATGAGCTTCACGACTCGATCGCTGAGTATATGTCTGTTGTATATAAAAATATCCCTGAAAGTTACCCAGCAAATTTAAAGCTATTCGAATTTTCTCGCCGGATGTTGGCCTATATGCTTACGTTTAAGCAGCCAATTCAATTACTGGCTGATGCCGTTCGCCAGGAAGATGGATTAGTTGATTATTTTATGAATAATCGTGAAGATATCGAAGATTTTGTCGTTGGCTTGGTTGATGCCCACAATCACAACTTTCCCGAGAATCAAATACGAATGTGGGACACCAAATGGATGATAATTATGTACGCGCATGCGCCCGTATCCCTAACACCTTTTCTAACAGAAACCTGGGCGGACGAAACAAATGAATTTGAAGAATGTTTAGTCCGCCATTTCATGTTGTTTGAACAAGCCATGGCGCCAAAATTAGGCGTTGATAAATCCGCTTATACCTCTCCTCATCGCGTCACTGACCTGATTCATACGCTACCCGCCCCGTTGTGCTCACTCGATAACATTGGATGAATTTATCGTTATAACACCTTTGATATCAGACTTAAAAAAGCCCAGTAATCACTAGGCTTGTTGCGTTTAGAGGTGGGCAGGTTATTTAACCTTATCAGGCATCAAATTTGCGGGTAATGGTGCTCTACGGCCTGTTGTTCGTTCGCCATAGTTAGCGCTCAAATAATCGAGTATCTGTTTTTCTTGAGGTAAAGGCCACAGATTCTGCGTTTTTTGCATCCAGCGGATAGTCGTTAACCAGCGTTCTCGACTCATGTGATTTTGCGTCACTAATTTACCGGAATGACAGGCTGTGCAATTGGCCCGTACCGTTTCAAATCCGGGCTTAATGACGAAGCCAGAAGCGGGATCGACGTCACTTTGTGGAACAATAGTTTCAGCCATAGCGTTTGTAACACTGAATAAAGCAACCGTCAGTAAAGCGAGTATTTTGCACCACCAAGGCTTTAAATCTCTAAGTGTAAAAAGTGATGTACTCATCATTACACCACTTGTACAGCAACGCGGTGACATGCATTGTTTAAATAACCTTTGGGGTTCCAACCTGGCAATATCATCGGCTGACTCACACCGTCACTATCGGTTGCCTTCGCCCATACTTCGAAGTACCCCTTAGTAGGGAATTGAATTTCACTATGCCAATGTTGCCAAGCATTACGATTAGCTGGTTTTTCTAGCGAAACGGATTGCCACGTTTGCCCGAAATCGACAGAAATCTGAACACCACGGACGGCTTTATCCCCAGCCCAAGCATGACCACGCACAACAAATTTAGCTTCTTTTTTATGGCTTTCACCAGATTTTGGATACGTTATTAAAGATTTAACCGGCATGGCGTGAATAATACACATATCTTGCGCTGCAACCTCGCTACCAGGGGCTACCGGTTCGCAAGGAACGCGATAAGCAGGCGCTGCCATTTTAGCCCCATCGTGCACTCGGTCCCGTATCACAATGCGCTCAAGCCATTTACCTGAGGTCGATGCTGGCCAGCCACCTATGACTAACCTTAACGGATGACCGTTCATAATTGGTATATCTGCGTCGTTCATGGCCCAAGCGATAAGGTTTTCGTCCTCAAGCGCCTTGGAGATTGGTACACCACGTGAAATAGCTTCTTTAGTTGGGTCGCCACTGATATGGGTGTCTTTTCCATAATAACCGATGTAAACCGCATCATCTTTTATCCCGACGTCCTTAAGTACATCGGCTAATTTTACCCCAGTCCACTTGGGGCAAGCTACGGCACCTGTTGTCCATTGATTGCCTTTAGCCCCAGGACTAAATTCGGCGCGTCCGTTACCACCGCATTCCAATGTTAATTGGTAACTGTGGTGGGTAAATTTTTGCTTTAACTCGGCCAGTGTATATTGCTTGGTTTGCAGCGCTGACTCCCCTTCGATGGTTAACACCCAGTTCGCCACGTCGATGGTCGTTGGCGGAATGCCGTTGTTACGCACAAACATATTTTCTGCTTTGGTAATTTTGTCATCAAGCATATGGGCGGGTGTCTCGGCGTTGATTGGGCGATCATTTAATACCACCAGCCCAGCACTTTTCCCAATAATCGTTGTAGGGTTATTCGTTTGAGCCAAAGCACTGGAAATCATGCCCGAGGGCAATATTGGTGCGAGTAAGGTTTGTGCACCTGTGATTGCACCAAGTCCTAAAATAAAGCGCCGTCTGGAAAGGCCACTTCGTGAATTTGTATTATGTGTGGAAGACAAAGCACCTAAGCTAGGTGTATCTGAAACAGAATCGGTATGAGAATCACTGGAAATTGCCGATGACTCATCGGCAGAAGAAAAAGCAGACGCAGACTTGGTCTGAGTGGGTTTCATGACATCACCTCATTAAGATAAATTTAAAGATAAGGAAGGCATACTAATATCAATCCAGCAATCCAAACCGTTTCCAGCACAAGTAATAAAATGGGTTTAACACCCACTGTCAGTAATTGGCTTAAATTCGATTTCATGCCAATAGCCGCAATGGCTATCACTAGTGCAAAGCGAGAGATATCGGTCGATATTGTGGTCAGTGCCTCGGGTAAGGCTACCATGCTATTAATGCTCATCAAAATAACAAAACCGATTAAAAACAAGGGAATACCTGGTGCTTTGGCATGACTGCCTTTATCCAGATTCATCCGCAATACAAGTAATATACACACGACCACGGGCATTAATAACGCGACGCGAACCAGTTTCGTTAAGGTTGCCAAAACGCCTGTTTGTTCAGATACAGAATACCCAGCACCAACGACTTGTGCTACATCATGGATTGTGCCGCCAAGGAAAATACTGGTAGCGGTTTCGTCTAACTCCAACATACCGGCAATTATCGGATAAACCACCATTGCCATAGTAGATAACGCCGTTACTCCAATAATGGTTAATAAAGTATCGCGGTCTTTGTCTTTGCTTTCAGGCAACACAGCTGAGATTGCCATGGCTGCTGATGCGCCACAAATGCCAACCGCACCACCGGTGAGTACACCGAAACGTTTCTGTAATCCAAACGCCTTGGCAAGAACTACACCTAATAAAATGGTACTCATAATGGCAACAACTAATAATAAGCCGGTTTTCCATCCTAACGCGACTAGATCACCAAAGGCTATACGCAAGCCGAGTAACGCGACGCCGATACGTAAGACAGTACTGGCCGTAAATTCAATACCCGTCTTACATTGCGTCCCATTGTGTAAAAAAGACATCGCAATACCCAGTAAAAGGGCAAATAACATAGCGGGTGCACCATAATGCTCGCTCAGAAAAAGCGCCGCCATGCCTACAATTGTCGCCACCATAATGCCAGGCAGCAATGTTTTTATTCTATCCATAATTATCATTACCTGACGTTAAGGCGAGCTATTCTCGGGGATTGTTATGCGATTAATTCATGGCTAAAGCAACGAGTACTTCGCGCTTACGCTCTCCAGAGTATGGCCGACGGCCGTGCATGCTCATGTAGTTATCGACTAAAGCTACATCACCATCCTGCCATGGCAGATCAAAGGTGTAGTCTTTAGCCAAATCCGTGGCGAGTTGTAACCCTTCTGCCGGTATAGCACTGCCATCACCAAAGGTAATAGCACTTGATGGATTTTCGCGCACGCCCTTCCAGCCCATGAATGCAGCAATCAACTGGTTGTAAAATACTTCTTTGCCATTATCTAAGGTAACAACTGCCGGTAGTACCGGCGTGGTAGCACGCAAGCCTCCGTCTTCAGTCCATGACCAGCTATAACCTAGCTCTTTTAATTTGGCTTCAGCAGCTTCATGACTTTCGACACTTAATGTACTTTTCCAACTGCGCCCTTGACCAGATGCAATATCATTTTCATTTGGCATGTGGGTGGTGTATTTCAAACCTTTATTAATAAAATCTTCGGCTAACTTAGGTTCCCGAGCTTTAAGCTCCGCGAAAAGTAAATCAGAGCGACATAAAGGCGTAGCACCGCCCTCATCGGCAGCTGTTTTGCAAAAGAAGAACACCTTGCTTGGTGAGATAGGCGTTTGCGCCATTTCATGATGCAAAAATATCTCAACGTGTTTTGGGGCCTCATTGGCCGTAAATACACGCTCAGTAAAGTTAATACGCACCGCGTTTGATAACGACTCTTTGTAGGTGAAATTTGGGTAACCAAAAGCATTCGAAAACTCATCAAACGTTTCTGCCGAATCAAGAGGGAAACCACGAAATAAAATAGCCCCCGACTCTTTAAGTTCAGCTTCCAAAGCGGCTTTATTTTGCTCCACCCAAGCGGCGCAATCATCCAACGTCTTTACCGAACCGTCGTTAAGTACCACCCGAGGAAAAACCGAATCACCGCTTTTGAGTTGATGCGGTACGTCAACATAATTAATCGCTTGTACTGACATGATTACACCCTAATCGTAGATTGGATAAAAAGTATTAAATGCTTCTTCACAGAAATGACCTGGGTCATTAAAGCGACGATTGCTATTCAGAGCATTGATATCGTCCATTTCTTGTTGCGAAAGTTCGAAATCAAAAATGGCTAAATTCTCTGCCAACCGCTCAGGACGAGACGTTTTGGGGATAATCGCATTACCACGTTGTACACCCCAACGAAGCACTACCTGTGCTGGCGTTTTGCCCAGACGCAGCGCAGCTGCTTTAACCACACTTTGCTCTAAAACTGATTCAGCAGCGCCTGCCATATCTAGTTCAAGGTATGATAGTGCTCCAAGAGGCGAGAAAGCGGTGACTTGAATATCATACTGATTGGCTAACTTCATCAGGCGTTCTTGGGTTAAATAAGGATGTGACTCAACTTGCAACATAGCCGGTTTAATTTTGGCGTATGCCATTAAATCGTTTAGTAAACCGGTGTTGTAGTTACACACACCAATTTCTTTCGTTAAGCCTTTCTCAACGAGAGCTTCCATTGCTTCCCACGTTTGATAAAGCGGCACTGGCGCCAATTCCATTTTTGGATTAGCGGCACTTGGATCAGTGATCCACTCTGGCGGATAACGGTCATCAAAAGCGACAAACGGTTGAGCAATTGGAAAGTGGATCAAGTAAAGATCTAAATAATCAAGTTGAAGATCCGCCAACGAACGCTCTATAGCTTGTTGCACATGCTCTTTTGCGTGATAAGTATTCCATAATTTTGATGTAATCCATAAGTCTTCACGAGCACAAATACCTTCCTCTATGGCGCGCTTAATTCCTTGGCCAACTTGTACTTCGTTACCATAATCACATGCGCTATCAAGGTGGCGGTAGCCCGCTTTTATGGCCTCGTAAACGGCATCGGCACATATATCTTGGGGTATTTTCCAAAGGCCGAATCCGACTTTTGGCATTTTGCTCTGACTAAGTGACATACAATCATTCCTACGGTAGATGAATTGGGAAAATAATTTCAATGTTATATCTTATATAAGACATAAGTTAAGGCACTGTGTGTTATTTGTCAAATAGTTGTGTGCAACATCGACAATCAATAACCTTATAAATTTATAAGGCATTGATTTAAAATGATTTAGGCTGCAAGCACTAAGGAGATGAATTGTAAACTAAAGGTTAATTTAAGTTTAAAGGTCGAAATAAACTTGTCACTAGAGTGATGTAAGTCGTTACTGATTAAGAAGATCTCTTAACTTTCGCTCGGCGGCCTGAGCGGGGGTTTCCTCTTGGTGTAAATCTGCTGCTTGAGTATTACTGTCTTCGACATTCCCATCGCTAAAACTAGAAATAACCGATTTATCCAGTTGCTTTTCGTCCACAGAGTCTTCGTCTGCGAATAAAGCAGCCAATTGTGCTTTTGCCTGACGTTGCTTATCCAACTTAGTCTCATCAAAGGCTCTGCTGGATAACGTGTAATACTCACAAAAGTTAGCACGCTCTTTATCTACAATATATTCTGCACGTTCTTCATCGCATCCGGTGCGATTAGATGCATCAAAATAAACGCACATTTTACAGGCGTGTATATCGCTTCTACATGCACTACATTCTTCGCGGCGCGAAACAGGGGTAATGATATTGGATAGGTCTTTACCGCATTTCCAGCAAATAGCTGAGGCCATGATTTTTATACCTCTATATCGATAAATTTAGGATCGTCCGACTTTCCTTTTATCAGCGCCTTTTCTTTTGCTGCTTGTTCTTTTGCCGCCTGCTCTTCATCAAGAAGCTCACCAGAGTGGTCTGCTTTATGTTGGCGCAGACGCTTCTTTTCTCTTGGATCGTCTTTATCTGGATGATAGGGCTCATCGTCTTCATCTATTTTGCCCAGTGCATCTTTTTTATCAATTTTTTTGACTTTAAGTTCATCGCGAGAAATGGGCTCTTTGCCTTCTCGAGGAAGTATAGAAAACAATAGATCACTGGTCATGAGTCGCTTCCCTATAATTTAGTTAGTAGTTCAAATAGTGCCTTGACCATTAACTACCTAAGCATTTTACGGCTTGGTGATTGACGGATATCACACACGATTAGATACTTAACTGCCTCACTGGTTCATTTTACCTTGTTCTAAACCTAAACCTTCAATCAGTGCAAGTGTTTATTCCTAGCTATGCCAAAATAGACAAATTTGGATTAGGCTTTTTAGCAGTAACTTATTCCCATTTAACTTTGCAACAATTTTGTGCGAAAAGTTAGAGATTTACTATTGCATTAAGCAAGCCAATTAGCTAATGTTTGCGCCCTCAGTCGAAACACGGCCCAAGAATTACAATGTTTATCTCAATTACGCCAGTAAATCATCACCATCATATAGCATAACCTTTCAGGTTGGTGCTGGAAGGTCTATTGATTCCTTCCTGCGGCGTAACGATTAACAAGCCCTCGGAAGGAAACTTCCGGGGGTTTTTCATTTAAGGCATTGAAAATTATAGTTCATGAGCATCGGCTAGATGACTTAACGCAAATGACAATAGGACGAACAACTTATGAGTGACAACAACAGATTACGTATCGCAATTCAAAAATCAGGTCGCTTAAGCGATGACAGTATTGCGTTATTAAAAGCCATTGGCGTTAAATTACAAATTCGTGACCGCTTATTAATTGCTCACGCAACCAACCTACCTATCGACCTATTACGCGTGCGTGATGATGACATACCAGGTTTAGTTATGGACGGCGTTGTTGATCTAGGCTTTATCGGTGAAAATGAATTAGAAGAAAAAATGCTTGAGCGTCAAGCATCTGGCAAGAAATTCGAATTTAAAACGCTGCGCCGTTTAGATTACGGTGGATGTCGTTTGTCTATCGCTGTACCGAACGAATTTAACTATCAAGGTGTTCAATCTTTAGAAGGCAAAAAGGTTGCCACCACCTACCCTTTCCTACTTGAACGCTTCTTTAAAGAAAACAATGTTAATGCGACAGCTGTGATGCTTACTGGTTCGGTTGAAGTTGCTCCTCGTGCGGGTGTAGCGGATGCCATATGTGACCTAGTATCAACCGGTGCCACCCTAGAAGCGAATGGTCTGCAAGAAGAAGAAGAAATCTTTCAATCAAAAGCAGTACTAATCCAACGCGCGGGCGAATTACCCGAAGCCAAGGCGCAACTCGTGAGCCGCTTCTTGCCGCGTATCGATGGTGTCATGCAGGCGAAAGAAAGCAAATACATCATGTTGCATGCCCCCAAAACGTATCTTGAACAAGTAAAAAGTTTATTGCCAGGTTCTGGCAGTCCAACAGTATTGCCCCTTGCTGGCAGTGAAGAAACTGTTGCAGTACACGTGGTTAGTTCGGAAACTTTATTTTGGGAAACCATGGAAAAACTTAAAGCCTTGGGTTGTAGCTCAATTTTAGTGATGCCAATCGAAAAAATGATGGGCTAACGGCTAGGCATAAGAAGCCAGCTCAGTTTCAATACAGGTCGCAATACATAATATTGGTCAGTGAGACGAACGAAAATGCAAACATGGTCGAGCCTTAATCAAGGTCAACAAAGGGCATTGTTAAGCCGCCCTGCAATGGTGGATAACAAAGCGCTCAGTAACACAGTCGCTGAGATCATTCAGCTGGTTGCCGATAACGGTGATAACGCCTTACGGGAATTAACAGCACGTTTTGATGGCGTTGAGCTTGGCGAAATCTCCTTGGCAACAAGTGAACTTGCTCACGCACACCATAACATTAACGAACAAGTAAAAGCCGCAATCGATACGGCCTATGCCAATATCCATGCTTTTCACAGTGCGCAAAAGCCCACAGATGTAAAAGTTGAAACTGCGCCAGGTGTAGTGTGTGAGTTAAGGCACGCCCCTTTAGCGTCTGTGGGTTTGTATATTCCAGGTGGCAGTGCGCCGCTAATCTCTACCGTATTAATGTTAGGTGTTACGGCTCAAGTAGCCGGTTGCCCGCGTAAAGTGTTGTGCACTCCGCCCAATAAGCAAGGTGACATACCGGCCGAAATTCGCTACGCAGCCAGCTTATGTGATATCGATGAAATCTATTTAGTCGGTGGCGCGCAAGCCATTGCAGCTCTTGCCCTTGGGACTAACACGATAGCCAAAGTGGACAAGATTTTTGGTCCCGGCAATAGCTTTGTTACTGAAGCTAAACAACAAGTAAGCCGCATTCCAGCGGGTCCTGCTATTGATATGCCCGCAGGCCCCTCAGAAGTGTTAGTGATAGCAGATGGTCAAGCTAATCCGGTATTTGTTGCATCGGATTTACTCTCTCAAGCGGAACACGGTGCTGACTCGCAAGCTATTTTAGTGAGCGACAGCCCCGCGCTTATTCAAGCGACCGAACGAGAGGTTGAGCGTCAATTAGCCAACTTGAGTCGTCAAGATACCGCGCGTAAAGCCATGTCCCATAGTCGTTACATTTTAACAGATTCATTGGACAGCTCTATTGAAGTGAGTAATCAGTACGCTCCAGAACATTTGATTATTCAAGTTGAGCAAGCTCGCGCGTGTTTGCCGAAACTGCATAATGCAGGTTCTATTTTCGTTGGCCAATGGTCACCAGAATCAGCCGGCGATTATGCCAGCGGCACTAATCACGTATTACCCACTTATGGCTACGCACGCAATTATTCAAGTTTGGGGCTCGCTGACTTTATTCGCCGCTATACCGTGCAGGAACTCAGTGCCACCGGTTTACAAAATATTGGTAATGCCATAATGGATTTAGCACAAGCGGAAGGTTTAGACGCCCACAGACAAGCTGTAGCACTTCGTCTAGACGTCCTTGAAGCACTTAACTCAGGATCTGGAGACAGCGGTGAGTAATTTAGTCACGTTACTTTTAAATGAAAATATCAAAGGATTAAAACCCTATGAATCTGCTCGCCGGTTGTTTTCCGGAGCAGGAAACAAGCAGCAAATTTGGCTAAATGCTAACGAGTCACCGTTTGCCAATGATTATGATATCGATGCCCAGCGCTTTAATCGCTATCCCGATTGCCAACCCCCGGCAGTGATCGAGGCATACGCACAATACGCAGGCATTGAAACCGACCAGTTACTTGTTAGCCGCGGTGCAGATGAAGGAATTGAATTATTGATCCGTGCATTTTGTACCCCAGGTAAAGACAGCATATTGATATGCCCTCCTACTTACGGTATGTACGCGATTAGCGCAGAAACCTGCGATGTAGCAATTGAACGAGCGCCTCTAAAAGAAGATTTTTCACTGGATTTGCAAGCCATAAAAGCCTTCAAGGGCAAAGTGAACTTAGTGTTTATTTGCTCGCCGAATAATCCAACAGGTACCTCAGTTGATAAAAACCAATTACGCGACGTAATCGAACACTTTGCCGATAGCGCCATTGTCGTCATTGATGAGGCTTATATCGAGTTTGACCGGGACAACAGTTGGGCCGATAAACTCAATAACTATCCTAATATTGCCATTTTACGTACCTTGTCTAAGGCCTTCGCTCTAGCGGGTTTGCGCTGTGGCTTTACTCTTGCCCAAGCACCGATTATACAAGCGTTAATGAAGGTTATTGCGCCTTATCCTATTCCAGAGCCGGTAGCGCAAATTGCAGCTCAAGCCTTGAGCCCAAATGGATTAACAACGCTTGAACAACAAGTGCTTGTAATAAATCAAGAAAAAACACAATTAAAACACGCAATTGACGAATATGCTGAAGTAGAATTAGTCGGTGACGATAAAGCTAACTTTATTTTATTTCGATGCGCTAAAAAATCAGCCTTAATGGCGCATCTTGTGGCACGCGGCATTTTAATACGAGATCAATCAAAACAACTTAATTTGGATAACTGCTTACGCATCAGCGTGGGAAGCCCAGAGCAAAATAAACAATTGCTGAGCGAAATCAGTCGTTTTTTCATTAATCAAACATCTACGCAGGAGGCCTAACGTGAGCCTAAATCAGCAAGCCATTTTATTTATCGACCGCGATGGTACTCTTGTCGAAGAACCCCCTATTGATAAGCAACTTGATACGTTAGCCAAACTGGTTTTCGAACCTATGGTCGTGCCGGTACTCGCGCAATTACAAAACGCCGGTTTTCGTTTAGTGATGGTGTCAAACCAAGATGGTTTAGGTACAGACAGCTTCCCTCAAGCGGATTTCGATTTACCTCACGATAAAATGATGGATATATTCGCCAGCCAAGGCATCAAATTTGATGATGTATTGATTTGCCCGCATTTTCCAGAAGATAACTGCAGCTGCCGCAAACCTAAATTGGGTTTGGTTAAAGACTATTTACAACAAGGTAAAATAGATTTCACGCGCTCATTTGTAATTGGCGATCGTGAAACTGATATTCAACTTGCCGAAAACATGGGCATCGTGGGTATTCGTTATGATCGTGAAGCGAAAAACTGGCCAGCTATCGCTAAGCAACTGCTGGCGTCAAGCCGTATCGCTGAAGTCGTGCGCAAAACATCCGAAACTAATATTTACGTTAAAGTCGATTTAGACTCTACGGCAAAATCGACGATTGAAACGGGTATCGGTTTCTTTGATCATATGCTTGATCAAATTGCTACCCACGGCGGATTTGAACTCATTCTGCGGGTAGATGGCGATTTACATATTGATGACCACCACAGTGTTGAAGATACCGCACTTGCACTAGGTGAAGCGCTCAAAAAAGCCTTGGGTGATAAAAGAGGCATCGGCCGCTTCGGTTTTGCACTGCCGATGGATGAATGTCGAGCAGAGTGTATTTTAGATATATCTAACCGCCCGCACCTTAAATTCGAAGCAGAATTTAGCCGTGATACAGTAGGCGAAATGGCAACCGAAATGGTGCCGCATTTCTTTTACTCTATTGCTCAAGCGATGGGCTTGTCTCTGCATTTATCAACATCTGAGGGCAACGCCCATCATCAAGTTGAAAGCCTTTTTAAAGTGTTTGGCCGTGCATTACGCCAAGCAATACAGAAAAATGGCGAAGCCCTTCCCAGCAGCAAAGGAACTCTCTAGTGAGCACTTCAGTACCTTTAGTTAATAGCAAACAGAATATCGTTATTGTTAACACGGGCTGTGCCAATATCTCATCGGTTAAGTTTGCCGTAGAGCGCTTAGGCGTAAAAGTCGATGTGTCTGATGATATTCAGATTATTCAAAAAGCCGATAAGGTATTTTTACCCGGTGTTGGCAGTGCCAATGCCGCTATGGCGAGTATCGAGCTAAAACAGCTTAAATCCTGTATTCAAGGACTTACCCAGCCCGTTCTCGGGATTTGCTTGGGCATGCAGTTGATGGTTGAACGCTCTGAAGAAAGCCTAGCGGATAGCACCCAGTGTTTAGGGCTTATTCCAGGCGATGTAAAACGCATGAAAGTAGGTGATTTACGTCTACCCCATATGGGCTGGAATACGGTAAGCCCCGTTGAGCAAAATACCTTGTTTAAAGGCATTGATGCCGGTAGTTATTTTTACTTTGTACACAGTTTTGCTGTAGCTCTGGGTGAGTATACCCTTGCGCAAACAGACTACGGAATGCCCTTTTCAGCTGCGTTACACAAAGATAATTTCTTTGGTGTGCAATTTCACCCAGAGCGCTCCAGCGATGCTGGCGCGGCGCTACTTAAAAACTTTATCGAGTTATAAGCAATATTATGATTATACCAGCAATAGATTTGATTGAAGGCTCTGTCGTTCGACTTTACCAAGGTGACTACGAGCAGAAAACCCAATATGAGCTTGACCCAATAGATGTGGTAAATAGTTATGCTGACCAAGGTGCTAAGTGGCTACATATAGTCGATTTGACCGGTGCTAAAGATACCAATAAACGTCAACTAAAATTAATTGGTGAGATGGTCGCCACTGGGCGTATGCAATTTCAAGCTGGCGGCGGTATTCGTAGCGAGCATGACGTGGCGCAATTACTAGAATTAGGCGTTAAGCGAGTTGTTATAGGCTCATTAGCGGTTAAAGAACCTGAGTTGGTCAAAGGTTGGGTAACTAAGTATGGCAGTGAGTCTATTGTACTGGCCCTTGATATCAATATTGACGAGCAAGGTAATAAATTTATTGCTACCCACGGCTGGCAAGAAAATTCAGGTGTCTCGCTAGAGGACCTATTAAACGATTTTCTATCCGTTGGTGCTAAACATGTTTTATGTACTGACATCAGTCGTGATGGCACATTGCAAGGTGCGAACCACCAACTGTACAGTGAAATGACGGCGAAATTTCCGACCATTGAATGGCAAGCATCGGGTGGCATTGGTAACCTCGATGATATAGCAGTTCTAAAACCCACTCATGTTAGCGGGGTTATTTTAGGCCGCGCGCTGCTTGAAGGTAAGTTCACTGTTGAGCAAGCTATAGAGTGTTGGCAAAGTTAATAAATAAACAGCAGTGCGTATTGGCAATTTTACGCTTATAAGACACGAATCCTAACAATAGATTGGGCTGAAGTGTTTGCACTGTTCGCAAGCTTATTAAATAATTGGGTGACTGAATAATCAGGCGATATAAACCACTTATGGATATATGGTCGATGCACCCTTAATTTAATTGCAAACCATGATCCCACGACTTAGGAAATAATGATGGCAGTATTTGGTACGGTTTTCATGCCTGAAATGGCACTGGCAACGTTTGAAAACAATCAGTGGAGCGAAGCAAAAACAGTTTCAGCACAAAGCATAAACTTGCACCCTGGTGCTCATGTTCTGCATTACTCCAGCACTTGTTTCGAAGGTTTAAAAGCATTTAAACATGAAGACGGCAGTGTTCATGTCTTTCGTATGGACCAGAACATTAAACGCTTTGCACAAAGTGCCCGCTTTCTGTCTTTGCCTGAAGTCGACGAAGATCAAGTGGCGAAAATGATCATGGATATTGTTGCCCAATACGCTGATGAAGTGCCCTTACCGCCAGGCTCAATGTATATTCGTCCAACTCATATTGGTACCGAGGCGTCAATTGGTAAAGCTGCTGCGCCTTCATTAACATCTATGTTATACGTGCTGTTATCGCCCGTTGGTGATTACTTCACCGGCGGTGCTAAAGCACTGCGTTTGCTGTTAGACGAAACCGGAATGCGCTGTGCTCCGCATATGGGCATGATCAAAAGCGGTGGTAACTACGCCAGTGCGCTAGGCCCTATTTCTAAGGCGCGAGTGGATTACAACGCTGACCAAATTTTGTTTTGCCCTAATGGGGATGTACAAGAAACTGGCGCGGCAAATTTCTTACTAATAGACGGTAATGAAATTATCACGAAAGGCCTAGATTCGTCCTTTTTACACGGCGTAACGCGCAGTACTATATTGACCTTAGCTGCCGATTTAGGCATGACAATCAGTGAACGCAATATAACGGTTACTGAACTACTCGAACGCGCCGCGAAACCAGGCGTTGAAGCTGCGTTATCGGGCACAGCTGCGGTACTGACTCCTGTTGGCACATTTATCTACAATGACAAAGAGTACTCGGTAGGCAACGGTGAAGCCGGGCCTACAACTGCTAAATTGCGCCAAGCCCTGAATGACATCCAATGGGGCAAATCACCCGATGTGCATGGTTGGTTAAAACGCGTTAAGTAATCTACCTCCAGGCATCTGCTTTTTTAAGTAGATGCCGGTAATTCGTAAAAATTAAAATGAAAAAGGTTTTCTATGCTCGCTAGGCGCATTATTCCCTGTTTAGATGTTCGTGACGGTCTTGTGGTAAAAGGCGTTAAATTTCGCAACCACGAGATCATCGGCGAAATCGTTCCTCTGGCTGAGCTATATGCACAACAAGGCGCTGATGAATTGGTCTTTTATGATATTACGGCCTCAAGTGACCAGCGCGTTGTAGATAAAAGCTGGGTCACGCGTATCGCTCAGGTAATCGATATTCCATTTTGTGTCGCTGGCGGTATTAAGTCAGTAGATGATGCGGGGCGAATACTGGAAATGGGAGCCGATAAAATATCCATAAACTCCCCAGCTCTAGCCAACCCTGCACTTATTCGAGAATTGCATGATACGTTTGGACAACAGTGCGTAGTAGTGGGCATTGATAGCTTCTTCAACGAAGAAACAGGACAGTATCAAGTTCATCAGTACACCGGCGATGAAAGTCGCACGCAAATTACTCACTGGCAAACAGGTGATTGGGTAAAAGAAGTACAGCAGTACGGTGCAGGCGAAATTGTTTTAAATTGTATGAATCAAGACGGCGTGCGCCAAGGCTATGATATTACCCAACTAGCTGCTATTCGTAAAAGTTGTGGCGTACCTTTGATTGCCTCTGGCGGCGCGGGCGAAAAAGTACATTTTAAAGATGTATTTGAGCAAGCTGACGTTGACGGTGCACTTGCCGCATCTGTTTTTCACAAGGGAATTATTCCTATTCCGGAATTAAAAGCCTATTTGAGGGAACAGCACGTCGCGATACGAGACTAACCGATCACACACAATGATGCCGCTTAGGGCTTACCCAACCCTCTAGGCGCTGAAAACTTTCACGATACGAATACGAGATAAACATGATCATCAGTAAACAAAACATCGAACAACTGGCTTGGCAGAAAATGGACAACCTACTACCGTGCATCGTACAGGATGCCACCACAGGTAAAGTCCTAATGCAGGGTTACATGAATAGCGAAGCGATTACGCACACCCTTGAAACTGGTCATGTCACCTTTTTTAGTCGCTCTAAGCAACGGTTATGGACCAAGGGAGAAACCTCTGGCCACACGCTTGATTTGGTTGAGCTTAGTGCTGATTGCGATCAAGACTCTATTTTAGCTTTAGCTCATCCTAATGGCCCTACATGCCATAACGGTACAGAAACCTGTTGGGCTGATGCCAAAACTCCCGCAGTAAGCTTTATTGCTGAATTAGAACAAGTTATTGCTTCGCGTAAAGGTGCATCTCCAGAGTCTAGTTACACTGCTCACCTTTATAGCGAAGGCATTAAACGAATTGCTCAAAAAGTGGGTGAAGAGGGCGTTGAAACAGCATTAGCTGCTGCCGTTAGAGATTTAGACGAGCTAAAAAATGAGTCAGCAGATTTGCTTTATCACTTGTTAGTATTATTGCAAGCGAGTGATTTATCCCTCAGCGATGTAATTGAAGTGCTGCAAGCCCGCCACGCGAAATAAAATAACAAGTAATATCGCTTAGCAGTTCGACTAAATGGATTGCTAAGCTGGTCTTTTTACCTCAGTGACGTTTACACGCTATATTCATCCTCGCTTTCGGACGCTTAATTACGTATCTTTTCAAAACTGAATTTTGTCTACGTTACATAACTTCCATTTGTTGTCTCGCTGCACACTAAAGCATTCTAAACTTGAGCGGCAAAATTTCGTAAATTTGCCATATTAATTCATTAATACCAAGGATATAGTAATCATTATCCCTCATTGGTTTCGCCTAAATGCTCAGAAATAACACCCGAGGCTACGGCTGGCTAAGCATCATTTTCCATTGGACAAGTGTCGTTATTATTATCGGTATGTTCACCGTGGGTTGGTGGATGGTTGACTTAGATTATTACCATCCTTGGTACACCGACGCACCTCACTATCACAAAAGCGTTGGTCTGATACTAATCGCATTGACTCTTGTACGATTGCTATGGAAATTATCCCAACCATCACCCCATGCTCAGGGGAAAAAATGGCAAAAAAAGAGTGCTAAAATTACCCATATTTTTTTATACTTACTGATATTCTCTTTGTTCGTCAGCGGTTATTTAATTTCCACCGCAGACGACCGAGGTATAGACGTATTTAACTGGTTTAAATTCGGCTCCCTTGGGCGGCTCTTTGCTGATCAAGAAGATTTTTCCGGTATGGTGCATGAATATGTCGCATACGTCCTTATTGCACTATCCAGCGTGCACGGCCTCGCAGCTCTTAAACATCATTTTATAGATAACGATAATACATTGGTAAGGATGCTTACCACTAAACAACAAAAGGAACAGAAATGAAAAAGTCACTTTTAGCGTTCGGTTTGCTCGCTTTGCTAACCAGCAAAGCATTCGCCGCCGATTATTTAGTCGATACATCGGGGGCTCATGCTTCGATTAACTTTAAAATTCAACACTTGGGTTATTCATGGTTAACGGGTCGCTTTAATACTTTTGATGGCAATTTCAGTTATGACCCAGCCAAGCCCGAAGCGTCTATTATTAATATTAGAATCAATACCGACAGTATTGACTCAAATCACGCTGAGCGCGATAAGCACCTCCGGGGTGAAGACTTTCTATACGTAAAAAAATATCCTGAAGCCAAGTTTGTGAGTACTAAAGTGGAAAGCTTAGGTGGCGAGCGCTTGAAAATTTTTGGTGATCTATCACTGCATGGTATTACCAAGCCCGTCATTATCATGGCGGAAAAAATTGGAGAAGGTAAAGATCCTTGGGGCGGCTATCGTGCAGGTTTTTCAGGTACAACCCGAATTGCCATGGCTGATTACGGTATAATGACTAATTTAGGGCCTGCGTCTACCCATGTTGAACTTATGTTAAACATCGAGGGCGTTAAACAATAGAGTGCTAAATTCGCATATTTGCAAAAGCCCACACATACGTGGGCTTTTTTATGTCAAAAGAAAATAATAAGTAATCACTTTAAAATCATACTCTTAAGTAAATATTAAAATTTATTTTAATATTTTTAATTGAAAAATGAAAAGCTAATCCCACATAGTATTAGTCGGCGCCGAAAGGGTCGACACAAATTCAACGGATAAGAATTTGGCAGCTAACTGCAAAGCCCTAAGGGTTACGCGAGGAACGCGTTACAAATAACGTCGCCGCTAGTCGGGACACTTTAATCTCATATTGCTTTATAAAGAGGATATGCAAAATGCGTAATATCGATCTATCTCCACTATACCGTTCATTCATTGGTTTTGACCACTTGGCTTCAATGATTGACTCTGCATCTCGTAACGAAAAACAATCTAGCTACCCTCCCTACAACATTGAGTTGATTGCTGAGGATAAATATCGCATCACGATGGCAGTTGCGGGTTTCGCAGAAAGCGAAGTCTCTATTGAGGTTCAGGAAAATACCTTAAAGGTCACTGGCAACAAAGCCGGCTCAGACGAAGAGCGAAAATTCATTCATAAGGGTATTTCCGAGCGTAATTTTGAACGCAAATTCCAGCTAGGCGACCACGTTAACGTGCTAAATGCCAAAATGGAAAATGGCCTGCTTCACGTTAATTTAGAACGTGTGGTACCAGAAGCGAAAAAACCACGCACAATACAAATTGCTAGTAGCACAGAAAAATTGATTGAAGACGCTAACAAACCGGCGTAATTCATCCCTTTCATTTTAATATGTGTTCCCTGTGAATAAAAACGGCGCCTCGTGAGCGCCGTTTTTTTTTGTCTGTAGCTAAAAAAATTGAATATCATTAACCAATAAGCATTTAGTCTATCAAGCGGTATGAAACGAGTTTACTTACTCATTTTTTGATTCTTAAGCTCAATTTCTTGAGCCTTACCTTTTAATAAAGTCACGTACTTTTGCGTGTCTTGCTCATCTATTTTCCCCGATAAGGCGATGCCACCATAAGCTGGATGGCCCACATTTACGGCAATCGTCACTGAACCACTCGATAGGTGTGTTTGGTACTTAGTGTGTACGTGAGCGTAGCCTTGTTCCCGGATTTCCCGCAGGTTAGCCAATAACTTATCAAGATTATTGTCGAAAAATGGAATGTCTTTGTTCATATAAATAGAGCAAATCTCTTCGTCATCTAACCCAGATAGTAGTGATAAACCAACACCGGAAGCAGTCGCTGGATAATATCCTATTCGTCCTAACGCTTCATGCGCTTTCATGCCAGGTAGGGCGTGAAAAAGATAGGTCACTTTGTCTTTCCATAACACACCGTAAGCAACAACCAAATCAAACTCTAATAAACTTTCCAAGGTACTAATAGCATCGGTTATGGCCTGTGAAGCAAATAACGACTGGGCAGCCAACACATGCATTGAAGAGCCTGTCGTATATTTGCGATCAGCGGTTTGTCGGGCCATTCCTAAATACGCTAACGTTCGCAGTAATCGGCTAACCCGATTTGGGTCTAGCTCTAAGTAGCGCGCCAGTTCACGCACGCCACAAGGTTTTTCATTCACCGACAAGGCCTGTAGAACACTGATCCCGTCAATCAAACTCTGATTCAACTGCGTACCATGCGAATCCCGTCTTCTGCTGCTGTGTTCATCTTTCATGTGCTAAATTTTGCCCTATAACGCGAAGCGATTGATCATAAAGTAGCTTCCCATAACTTACTAGGGCAAAACTTCTGCATTTACACTTCTATTCGGCTAACCCTAGCTCTTTTTTCCACCACGCTAAATACGCCTCATTTGACGTTGAACTAGAAAGCCCCCTAGACTGCATTTCTTTCTCAAACCGTATTTTTTCTGATTTATCGAGACGCTCCGCAATACGAGGATCTTCTATATATTGACCTTGATCAGAGGTAGTTTGCTGCCAATTCATCAACTCTTGATGCATTTTCGCTACCACAGACTTAAATTTGGCGTCATACGCGAGATTAATGGTTTCTTCAGGATCATTAACAACGTCATATAGCTCTTGAGCCGGCCGAGTATCATTGAACCATTTATCTTGCAGCGGACTAAGTTGATGATTTGCGTGCATCACTTCCATAAGGGTTAAGGTCGGATACTGTAACTTCTTATATGCTGAAAAATTGGTGTACGGTAAATTAGGATAATAATTTAATATGTATTTATATTGTTTGCTGCGTATCGCACGTATCCTATCATCCGTAGCGCCTAACCTGTCTCGTTGAGCAAAGACGTATTGGCGGGATTCTCCTTTTGGGGCAAGCATATTTCTACCCTCAATGTATTGAGGGATAGGAATACCAGCTAACCCAAGCGTCGTAGGTAGCACATCAATCAAACTTACCAACCGGTCATCTTCACCCGCAGCAACGTTAGGTAAACCCACGACTACCATTGGCACTTTAGTACCTGAGTCATATAACCACTGCTTGGCTCTCAACATAGCGCGACCATGATCACCGAAGATAAAGATAACAGTATTATCTAAGGCATCTTGTGCTTTTAGCTCTTCAATTAGGTGACCAATCCGATAATCGAGCTGCTGCACTGTTTCTAAATACTGTGACCATACCTCACGAGTGACAGGGTGATCTGGGTAATAAGATGGAATATTGACCAAACTGCGATCCACTGGGTTCTTGTGGTCTTTTACAAACTGTCGATGAGCTTCTGAGTAATTTATCTCGGCAAAAAAAGGCTTATCAGTATGATATTTTTTGTATTCTAGCCAAGCTGGTTTGGTCAACAAACTCATATTTGGATCACCATGGTGGTAGCTACCACTGACAGTTTCTTCTTCACCATCAGTTGCGTCAAACGCTGATACCCGAGGAGAAAAGTTAAAGTCAGTTTTCTGTTTCGGCCCCATTAATAGCGTAAAATATCCTGCATCACGCATAAACTCGGTCACCATTTTCACATGACTGGGCAGCTGGAAATTATCATCAGTGTGGCTTCTATGATGATGCGCTCCGATCGACGTCTGGTACATGCCAGTAAAAAATGCAGAACGCGATGGTGAACATACCGGCGACGTAGAAAAGGTGTTAGTAAAAATCGTACCGCTAGCTGCTAGTGCATCTAAGTTTGGTGTTTTAATGGCTACATTGCCATTGAAGGCTAGGTCTGGTGAGACATCTTCCATAACCACCCAGATAACATTTGGTTTGCCGTTAGCTTTTTGAGTTTCACTAGCTTCGGATGATGCTTGACTTTGTGCTGAGGTCAAAAGCGAAAAACTCAGCGCAAGGACGGATCCAAAAACGCAGAACCTACGTTGTTGCGTGCATTTCGGTGAAGTAAAATATTTCATTATGACTCCTTTAATTAATCGACTATTGGGCGATAATTTCGAAAATTGAGATAGGCACATGCCCCACATTTTGTTTGAAAACAATGATCAGAGTGTCGGTTTTGAAGGGCTTATCAAACACTATTTTATTGACCGACTGATAGTTACTTTGACGACAAGCCATTTCATTATTGTTGCCATCTAAAATACGGTAGTCTGCGATACAAAAGGGCATAGTGTTTTCGTGGTGTCCCATCAGCGATGATTCCAAAGCATGGTCAAAATCAGTATCAAAATGCAGTGTCAGTTGATTGAGAAACTGAGCTTCTGATAATTTAAAGTGAAGCTTCGCTTCTGACGCGCCCCATTGGGCAACCCATGCATTCGGCGCCAAGTAGGGACGCGTGATACCGTTTACTGTATTTTGCGGACTGTAACAATTTAAAGCTGGCTTGATATCCATAGCAAAATTGTGACCTGCAGGCCGCCTTTCAGGGATCCAAAACTCAAACTCGTCAATACCAATATCTCCTTCAACACCTTGGAACCCGGTATTGGAGACAGCTTTGTTCTCACCATTAAATACGCTCATTACGCCTGTAACACGTTTATCCGACTGCATCACGTCTACATTACCATTTTGCATAAAGCATAAAAATGCGTATTGATCTTCCGAGAGGGAAACTGGGCATGAAAATTCTAATGCTTGGATCCCTTGTGTTAGCGTAAATTGTTGTTCGTGAATTATCACATTAGGCGTGTAGTTCGCTAATCGGTCGCTCGTCCGCAACTGCATCGTTAACACTGTGGCTTTTGTTGCTCTTACTTTTGTAGTGAATTGATACTTAGTATTCGCACATAACGGTAACATCTGCGCACCAGAAACAGTAAGGCGCTTCCAAATATCGCTGGCAGGTAGACTACTAAGCAATAACGTAGATGAAGCAGTAATGGTCGAGCCTGATAGCTTATTGTGTGCTGGTGATATTTTGAGGCTAGGGATAAAGTGCCCATCAATTAGCAATGACTGTTGCAAAGCATTTATATTATCGCGTTCGAATAGTTCACGAATGCCAATGTTATTATCTTTGCACAAAGCGATAGCACGTCCAATGGCTTGCCCACCATGGGCACACGTACACATTACTCTAGTAGAGCCAAAGGCTATGTGCGACGCGCTTATAAGACGCCCCAAGACAAACAAATTTTTCATCTTTTGTGGAACAAAGCTACGCAACGGGATCGTATAAACCCCCTTGGTATGATATTGCTGACAGGGGGGGCGATCGCTGTAAACACCATCACCGGGATGATGATCAATCGCCCAACCTCCGTATGAAATCGCATCGTCATGAGAACGCTGCTCGACGAGATCTTGCTGAACGAGCATTGTTTCTCCCTCGAAACGTCGACTTTCACGTTTACCAGGAATAGTCCCTACCCACTCCAACGTTAAGTTCTCAACACCTTCAAACTTCCCGCTATTTTTTATATAGTCCCAGACCCCATAAACGACTTTCCAGAGCTCAAACTTTATATCTTCTGACTGATAAATCGTGTCTAAATTACCGCCAAATTCTAACCACCATAAACGAGGCCCAATATCAGAGGGCTTAATCCGCTTCACTCTGTCGAGCGTCATTTTGTCAATCGAAGCAAAACTAGGCGGAATGAACTTGGTGGGCTGACCAACATCTTTGCTGTAAAAGTAGATCGAATGACCTAACAGCTCAGACTCTTCCTGAGCTGGCGCCATCTTTTCACTGAATTCATCATGCGCCTCAGCACCGATTCGAAACGGTGCTCCCGCCATAAAGGCCACTACGCCATCTCCAGAGCCGTCACAAAAATAATCAGCTTTGACCACATACTGTGTGGAGTTTTGCGAACAATATGCCGTCACACTGCTGATGGTTTCGTCGTCCACCTTATCGACGTCGTAAACAGCAGTGTTTAGCAATAACGTGATGTTTTCTTCAACTGTTACTTTCTCTAACAGCACAGTATCAAGAATAAGAGTATTACCTTCAGGATTACGATAGAGGTTTTCGAGCATAATCTCATCAATAATCCCGCCTTCACGAGAATATCTGTTGTTGTTTCCCATATGGGATGTAGCCCCAAGCGACCATAAACGCACCTCGCTTGATGCATTACCACCTAATACCGGACGGTCCTGTATTAAACATACCTTCAAACCATTTCGCGCTGCCGACAAGGCAGCACACACACCGGCTAGCCCGCCGCCCGTAATAGCAACGTCAACGTGGTACTCGACATTGTGACTCTCTCGGCCAGCAGAGATAAATTGAGATTTATACATGATATTTCCTTTAATTTTGTTGCTGTGACGAGAAAGACGCTGTACGCACTTTTCGTGATACGAAGACACCGACGAGGAAAACGATTAAGCCGACAGTTAATGTTTCAAAACGCCCACCTTCGGTCAGAAACCCTAAGCAAAGAATAATGGAGCCGATAGATAAAATACCGACCGAAATAACGCGTAACGCGTGTGTATTCTCGGATGTAGCACTTTCAATAAAACGCTCATCAGTAATCTCAGGGCGTGCTGGGTTGACACTATTCAATATACATAGCGGCGTTTTGAGACGATATGTGCATTCGAATACCAACAAAAAAGCGCCAGGGATAAAGACACCGCAGATCATCTCTTCAGCAGTACTTAACTCCATATCGAATAGAGGTCCGAGTAGGAATTTCAATGAAAGGTTGATAACTAAACTTGAAATGGTCACGGTCACAAGGCTAAAACCAGTTTGATATTTAGAGAACAACGCCCACAAAGGCGGTAAGTAGAGTGGCGCTCCTGTTAGCGCGGCAACACTAAGTACAACGTTGACGATCCCTCCCATTGATTGCACAGACATAGCGACAAGTATTGCTAAAATGCCAAACGTCGCCGAGGACAAACGCGCAACCACCATAGGTTTAAGCCGTTGTGACTTAACGAGGTTTGGGTAAACATCGTTAGTAAACACTCCGGCGGCAATGTTGATTGTCGTATTCACTGAGCTTGCCGTTGCAAATACCATGGCACCGATTACCAGCCCAAGTAAACCTGTGGGTAACACCTGTTGGCTCATCAACAAATAGGCATTTTCGGTATCAGGTGCTATAAGTCCCGGCTCAATCGAGCGATATAACATCGGTGGTAACATCCAGATGATCGGTGCTACAAGATATAAGCAACCAAACAGCCAACCCACCTTCTTTGCGTCTTGTGCATTAGGTACGCTCGTATATCGCTGCACGTAAGCCCAGTTTCCTCCAATAAAAAGTGTGTTGTATATCAAAAAGGCCACTAAAAACCCTGTACTGTATTTATCATTCGCGAGATTAAAAAAATCATCTGGAACAGAGTCTACAAAGCTATTTAGGCCTCCTGCTGCATCGATTGATAATGGAATGATCAGTAATACAGCAGCCGTGAGAACGATGAATTGCAATACATCTGTTGTAAGTACTGCCCACAGCCCGCCAACAGATGTATATAATATGATAAAAGCACCAAGCAGCACGATCGCCAGATTCAGGTTAATCCCTGTGGTAACTTCTATTATCTTTCCAACCGGATACAAGAACGCACCCGCAGTAAACAGATTCATTACTAGAAACGTTGCGGAGTAAAACTTTTGCGTCGGCAGACCTACGCGACGAGTAATGAATTGAGCTGCGGTTAAAACACGTTGACGGTTCCAAGCCGGCGCGATGAATAATGCAATAATAAATCCTGATATTGCCATGGTCATCTGAATGCTCACCGACACAAGACCGTCGCTATAGGCGATGGCCCCCCAAACCACAAATGTACCCACGGAAAAGAAACTCATAAACAGTGACAGGCCACTTATCCACCAGGGAACTTGGCCTCCACCAGCAAAAAACGTCTTGCTGTCACCCTGGCCACTTTTAAATTGCAACCCTAATAATACGATGAGTAAAGTGAACACACCCGCAACAGTGATATCTAAAATGCCCAATAGACTTCCCCTAATTTACTGACGAACACTTAGTACGTGAGCAATAGCGACCATTTCACTCGCTATTGCTGAGCACAATCTGTTTGATAAACGACCTAATCAATTCGATTCGGTTGAGCTAGAAGGTAGCCCTAACACCAGCAAAGAATCGGCGACCCGTATTTTCTACGCGAAACTTTCTCTCCTCGAAATTGGAGTATTGATCTACTCGTTCGTCATTTAAGTTGATTGCATCGAACGAGACTCGCCAACTTTCGTTAATGTCGTAACTTGCAGAGAAATCAAGTTGTCCCCGTGATTCTTCAAACAATTGAGAGCCATTGAAATTTCTGGAAACCAGATAACTATCACGCCAGTTGTAAGCAAAACGTACCGAGTAGCCATATTTTTCATAGAACGCCACTAGATTAACGCTATTTTCTGATAGCCCTTCAAGGGGTAACGATGAATCATCACCACTGGTTGAAACGCCATCACTATCAATGTATGTGTAGTTGGATTGAACACCTAACCCGCTCTCCCACACCGTTTGATATGCTAATTCCACACCGTTAATCGTTGAGTCACCACCGGCAACAGTAGAGGTAACGAGGAAATTATTCGTGCCAAAATCTGGGCTTCCGACATTGGCATTCACCGCACCTTCAAGGGCTTTTCTTTCTGTGTTAGGTGATAAGAACCCGCTTACCTCCTTACGGAAAATAGCACCAGTTAATGCACTGAACTCGCTGATATACCATTCAAGAGATAAGTCATAAGCGTCAGCTTCAGCAACGTCTAAATTGGGGTTGCCTCCTCTGGCAGCCCCTGCGAGCACATCCAAAGACACGCCCCCCGCCAATGCAGAACTATCTGGTTGAGCGATAACCTTTGAGTAGGCGGCGCGCAATATCAAATCACTGTCTAATTCAATTTTGATATTCGCGCTTGGCAAGAAGTTGCTGTAGTCGCGATTAAATGTATCGGCGGTTGCACCCGTATTATCTATGAAGAAAAAGTGACTCTCTTGAGAAGTATCAACCCAGCGTGCCCCAAATCCACCTGAAACGGGGAAATCTGACAACTGCGTCTCAAAATTAGCTTTGATGTACAACGAAGTCATTTCTTCAGCGGTTGAGTAGGTACCATCAGGCTGAGCAAAAAAGACGCCTGAACCTTGAGTACCTGCGTTTTGTTGAACATAATTCAGTAACGCTTTAGTACTGCCCAAACCGCCAGGAGCTGCGGCTATAAATCGCTCAACGTTAGATGCTTTTCCATCATATACATCAGATAGCGAGACAGAACGGTAGAGGTTCTGGTCAACTGTACTTTCCAGCCCTCCCAGAGTAGGTACAATCCAAACCCCTCCTCCGTTTATGGCATTACCCGCCCTTTCTTGATACCGAGACGCTTTTTGATCTGCCCAACGAATACCAGCTTCAATGCTGGTAAAAAAGTTACTTTCCAAATAATAAGTCGTATCGAACGTTGCGGTGGTTTCGTCATTCTCATAATTTACAACCTGACTAAAGCCGATGAGTCCACTTGCGCTGTCGTACAAGCTCGGATCATTTGCATCAAAGCCATCAGTGACATTAAGAACAGGTAAGTCTTTTCCGAAATCTCTGAAGAATGTCACTCCATTTTGCCGCACTCGCGCGAAGTCTTGATAATCATCTTGCTCTGCACTGCCATGACTCACTTTGCCTTCGAACAACCAATTATCAATCGTGTGATTAAACCCAAGTGCGATGCTTGTAGTCTCTGAGTTATTTTCAAGTGCTTCACCATTTCCTTGGACTTGAGATATAAACGTGCCAGCCAAGATAGTGTCATTGTTCGACACCATTGGCGTATCTAAGTAATTAGTAAGATCAGAACCTCCACTATCGGCACTTGAGAACCAGCTTCTATCTCGCTCAATATCATAAGATGCATAAAAGGTATTTAAGTAGATTTCGGTTTCAGATGTAGGTCGCCACTGAACATTAAACAAAGCTCCAGTTCGGTCCCGATCTTCATCTAAGGTCTGTAGGCGCAAGTCTCCAGGAGCTGAAAGGCTATCGCCAGACCAGCCAGTGCGAGTAAAAAACAACTCTTCTCCCACACTGCGAGCAGACTCACTTAAACTCACCAAAACACCCAATTCACCTTCAATGAGTTCTTTTGACCAGGTTATTCCGTAACGCGGATCGACGGCATCCGTGCGATCATCATAAGAGCCTTGCAATGATATCGAGGTCTTATCTCCAACAGATAGGGGCTTAAGCAGTGTTAAATTCACTGTACCACCTAGTGAGCCACTGACTTGGTCTGCTGAAGCTGATTTATATACTTCGACACCTGATAACAACTCGGCAGGGACAAACTGCAAAACAGGAAATACAGTTTCGTCGAAACCTGAATACGAGCGGCCAATAGGATTAACCAGACTAACACCATCTAACTCTATACGGTTTTGTACTAGCCCTCTAACAGCAACACGAGACCCTTCGCCGTTTCGCCGTTGGATTTGAATCCCGGTAATCCGCTGTAATGTCTCAGCCACGTTTTCATCAGGAAGTTTACCTATATCTTCAGCTGAAATGGCATCAGAAATAACTGAGGCATCCTGTTTTACAGCCAGTGCAGCGGTAATACTTTGACGTATTCCTTTAACACTGATGACTTCTACATTTTCGATACTGCTGCTTTCTTGGGCGTACATTGGCAGGGCGTTTAATACACCAGCAATGCAAAGAGACAGTCTTGTTAAGCGGATTACTTTTTGTTTCATGTGCCTTCTCTATACTCACTAAGGAGTATCTATAATAGACACATTAAATTATGTAATCAATATGTTAATTAAAATTAACAATATATAAGGTTAGATTAGTCGAATATAGTAGAATGAAAATGGTAGAAATATATTTATAAATCAACATTTTGAATCTATATAAGATACACGCAATTATTTACTAGAAATAAACGAATAGCTTTTTTTATAATGAGTAGGGTCTGCAAAAAACAAAACGGCGCCTGAGAAGCACCGTATTAGTTTGTATTTGTAACAGGGAAAGTCGTTATCCATTCGCAAAATGTTAACTATTTAGGTGTATATTAATACAAAGACAGAATGTTCTGCACTGACAGACCGATAAGCGCTGCAAACGTCAATAACATACCAGAAACGCGCTGCCAGCTAGCTCCAGTGTGATGTTTTAAACCGTAGGCGTGAACGATACGCCCCACTACTAATGCAGCTCCAGTGGCATGTAGAACGGCTTCATGAGCCATATTGACCTCGGCAACCAACATTAAAATCAATATTAGAGGCACATATTCAGCAAAATTACCGTGTGCACGAATGATGCCTAGAAAATGCGGGTTCTCACCATGTCCTAAGCTGATTTTTTGTGAACGACGACCTCTTATCACTAAAATCGAGAGATACATGAATGTAATCCCTAATAGCCCACCGTAAAAAGCGGTAATAGGTGTATGTAACATTGTATTTTTGTTCCTGTGTTGTGCTAGCTGTGAAAGCTAATTATAGACATAAAAAAACCCACTTTTCAGTGGGTTATTCATTATTCAATTAAATACCGAAAATTAGCCAAGTAAAGACGACAACTGCTCGCTTACTACTTCAACCGCTTTGGTGCCGTCAATTTTGTGATATTGACAATGACCTGCGGTGGACTCTAATTGATAATAATCGACGAGAGGCTTAGTTTGCTCATGGTAAACACTTAAACGATGACGAACGGTGTCTTCTTGATCATCCGCGCGGATGACCAAATCTTCACCTGTTTCATCGTCCTTTCCGTCATTCTTAGGCGGATTGTATTGTAAATGATAGACGCGGCCCGAAGCTGGGTGAACGCGACGTCCTGCCATGCGTTCCACAATCACTTCATCCGGAACATCAAACTCAATCACATGATCGACATTGATAGCGGCTTCTTTCATCGCATCAGCTTGAGGGATAGTGCGTGGAAAACCATCCAGTAAGAAACCACCTTTACAATCATCTTGCGTAATGCGTTCTTTTACCAAACCAATGATTAACTCATCAGAAACCAGTTTTCCTTCATCCATAACGCGCTTTGCGGCGTTACCTAACTCGGTGCCAGCTTTAATCGCTGCTCTGAGCATATCGCCGGTTGAAATCTGCGGAATGCCGTATTTACCCATTAAATATTGAGCTTGAGTGCCTTTGCCAGCGCCAGGTGCACCAAGAAGAATAATACGCATATTCTTTCCCCTCGCCTTTAGTTTAAAGTTAAAAAATCTGTGCCGAACTTTACACATTCGGCCTTTTAGTTACAAGCCATATAAGACGGATGTCTTAGGCTGCAGCTGTAAACTTGTATTAATACGTAATATACACAAAAAATGGGCTCAAAAGCCCATTTTTTACCGTTATATTGAATAGTTTAGCGCTATTTAGCCAAATTCATTAGTAAGGTGTTTAAATTGTGCACAAAGGCTGCTGGATCTTTTAAACTACCTTGTTCTGACAACGCAGCTTGGTCAAACAAGACTTCTGACCACTGACCAAAGCGTTCTTCGTCTTGAACTTCAGCAAGCATTTTCACCAAATCGTGCTCTGGGTTTAATTCAAAATGATACTGAGCCTCAGGTACTGGTTGACCTGCAGCTTGCATCAATTTAATCATCTGTGTTGTCATGCCATTACCGTCTGCTACGATACATGCTGGAGAGTCAGTCAATCTGTGAGTGAACTTAACCTCAGCTACTTTATCCCCCAGCACATTTTTAACACGCTCAGTTAACCCTTCGACCTTTTTCTCGGCGTCTTCTTGGGCTTTTTTGCTGTCTTCGTCGTCTAATTCACCCAAGTCCAGTTCACCGTGAGTCACTGACTGAAATGATTTTTCATCAAACTCCGTTAAGTGGGACATTAGCCACTCGTCCACGCGGTCGGACATCAGCAATACTTCAATGCCTTTTTTACGGAAGATTTCTAGATGAGGGCTAGACTTGGCCGCTTTGTAACTATCAGCAGTGATATAGTAAATTTTGTCCTGACCCTCTTTCATTCGGCTCACGTAATCAGCCAAGGAAGTGGTTTGGGCGTCACTATCACCTTCTGTCGATGCAAAACGCAATAAGCCAGCTATTTTCTCTTTGTTAGCGGTATCTTCAGCAGGGCCTTCTTTTAAGACGTTGCCAAATTCAGTCCAAAAACCTTGATATTTTTCGCTGTCATTTTTTGCCACACGCTCAAGCATCTGCAATACACGCTTAGTACAACCCTGGCGAATAGCTTGAGTGACTTTGTTGTCTTGCAATATTTCACGGGATACGTTTAATGGTAGATCGTTCGAATCCAGCAAGCCTTTAACGAAGCGCAAATATGTCGGCATAAACTGCTCAGCGTCATCCATAATGAAAACACGCTGAACGTAAAGTTTTAAGCCGTGCTTCTGATCGCGATTCCACATATCAAACGGCGCTTTAGCCGGAATATATAACAAGCTATTGTATTCAGTTTTACCTTCAACTTTATTATGAGACCAAACAAGCGGATCACTAAAGTCATGAGATATATGCTTGTAAAATTCTTTGTATTCTTCGTCCGTCACTTCAGACTTATCACGCGTCCAAAGGGCAGTTGCTTTGTTTACCGCTTCCCATTTACCTGGTTCAGCGGGCGTTTTCTCACCGTCTGGACCTTCGCTTTCAGGCACCTCTTCTTTATACATCATGACCGGAATGCTTATATGGTCAGAGTATTTGCTTACGATCGAGCGTAAACGCCAATCATCAGCGAATTCTTTCTCATCATCACGCAAGAACAAGGTAATTTCAGTGCCACGTTCAGCTTTCTCGATATCAGCAACGGTGAATTCACCTTCACCTTCAGATGTCCATTCAACGCCTTTGCTTGCGTCGTCACCAGCTGCACGTGAACGCACAACAACTTTTTCAGCAACAATAAATGCCGAATAAAAACCAACCCCAAATTGGCCGATAAGCTGAGAATCTTTCGCTTGATCGCCTGATAGGTTATTAAAAAATTCAGAGGTACCAGATTTTGCAATCGTACCTAAATGTTCAATGACACTGGCGCGGTCCATACCGATACCATTGTCAGCAATTGTTATAGAGCCAGCTTCTTTGTCTATGCTTAACTTAACGCATAAATCACCGTCCCCTTCGTACAAGCTGTCATTCGACAATGCTTTGAAACGCAGTTTGTCGGCTGCATCAGCAGCATTAGAAATAAGTTCACGAAGAAATATTTCTTTATTTGAATAAAGTGAATGGATCATCAACTGAAGTAACTGTTTTACTTCTGTTTGAAAGCCATGAGTTTCTTGATGGGCAACGTCAGCCATGGACAAGTATCTCCTAAGGTTAGTGGTTTCTGTTTGTGAGTAAGGAGATAAGGTCGCTTGCATACATTTCAATACATAACGCGAAAAAATTGTAACTATTAATCAGATATTTCACGGCCTAAGCGTTAAGCCGTGACGTAAAGCGTGGGTTTTGAGAACTAGGACAGGCTTCTGCGACCGACAAACGCATGGGTAAGGGTATTACCATCAACATACTCTAGCTCACCACCTACAGGCATTCCGTGGGCTAGACGAGTCGCTTGAATATCTCGAGCACTACACATTTGCCCAATGTAATGTGCTGTCGCTTCACCTTCTACCGTTGGGTTGGTCGCCAATATGACTTCAGTTAATTCTTTAACATCAAGTAAATCAGCAAGCTCGTCTAAACCAATTTCGCTCGGCCCGATGCCATCAATAGGCGATAAATGCCCCATTAAAACAAAATAAAGCCCTTTGAACTCAGCGGTTTGTTCAATTGCTACAACGTCTTGTGGAGACTCAACTATACACAAAGTGCCAGCAGCACTGCGCGTTGGATGCGCGCAAATCTCACACAACTCACTTTCAGTAAAAGTACGACATTGCTTACAATGTCCTACGTGCTCCATCGCATTATGTAGCACTTGGCTTAACTGCATAGCCCCCGCTCTATTTCGCTCCAATAAATGAAACGCCATACGTTGAGCGCTTTTAGGACCTACGCCGGGCAATATTTTAAACGCGTTAATCAGTTCTAAAATAAGAGGACTAAGTTTCATTTATACAACCTTGATCGGATCACGAACAGCACAAGTCAATCAATGCCTTAAAACGGCATTTTGAAACCAAATGAGGCTTTACTAATAATCAGTGCTAATGTGTGATATTTCGCGGATTGTAGCGGTTGAATCATTGTTTTCATCACTCAATATTACTCATTATAGCTAAAGTTTTGTCCCCTATTTGACCCCAGACTTATCTGAGGGACAAAAGAAAAAATGATTAAGCCGCGCATCAACTTCGTTAAACGCTACATTAAATATCTAGTTAGCATCTCAGAGACGCCCCAAAAGAACGACTTTCAATATGCGGCGCATAATAACTTGTTTCCTGAAATTTCTCTATCTCAACGTTAATTAAATGAACACCTAAAATCGCCTAATTTCTCCCTACCTGTCCCTAATTTAAGCCGAGGACCATTAACATTAAATAGGAGAAAAAATGAGCTCAAATCAACAGTGTGTAAAGGTGATCTTAGTAAGTATTACGAATTGGTGTTTAATAATCGGTGATATTTTGTTCGCTGTTTTCATAATACAACTTATCACCGAGTTCGAGCCTCATCCTTCATACCCATTCTTAGGTATACAGGGTTGGTTAATTATCACAGCTATATATTTATTTGGACTTTTATGTGACATCGCCAAACGGCGAATTTCTGATTAAATCAGATATTTCTAGAGCACCTTAGGGTGCTCTTCTTTCTATCGTACATTACTAATTCACAACAAAGCTTAAATACTAAGTTCTTCTCGCCGATGTAATTTATCTATCCATTCATTAAATTGTGCGAGCGTAGACTCATGACGCCTCTTCAACCTTAGTTCTTCGCACATAACATCTACTGGAGCCGTTGAATTTTTACTCAGTGCAAATTGCGCCAAGCCAATAGCTTCTTCATAGGCTAACTCGCTCCATTTTCTCTCATAACCAAACACTTCAACACCGCGCCATTCGATCAAATCTATTATATCGCTTGGTGAGATCCACAGTGTTGGTGAATATCCATCTGTCTCTTTTAAACCAGCAAATTTTTCAACGATTTGACGGATATAATCTATCTGTTTTTTACTCGTTCTTGTTAGCCCGTGTAAATTAGCCAATTCGAGAGATAATGAGTACAAAGTGATACCAGGCCGTTCGGTCAGAACCTCTTTTGCCAACTGAGTCAGAGTTTGGCAGATTCAACTTTGAAGTGCATAACAGCTAAGCAGCTATTGCTACCATGTGTTCAGCCATTAACTTGGCTGGCG
>NZ_WTPY01000041.1 GCF_011378905.1 Paraglaciecola sp. 20A4
ATCACCACGGTATATCTGACAGTTATCTTCTCGCATCGCTGCGTCTAGAAGCCAGTACAACTTACTTTCGATAGCCCAATTGCCTCGTGCTGCTTTACCAAATTGTGCGGGCGTCAGCAGGGTAGAGTTAGTATGGCAATAGGTGGTGTGCACTCCAAGCAATTATTGAGAGCGGCTTAAATATTTTTTACAAATGACTGCTGCTTAAAATGGGGTACTACAACCCATTGCTAAATCCTTAAGCGGCGACTGTAAATCTACCTTTGTTACAAGGCTAAGGTTCATAAGCTCTTGCCGAGTCATTCCCGTTTTTCTAAAACGCCAATATAGACTTTCTGGTGAAGGAATAAATAGCACTAGATTAAGTTATATTATAACATAACTGCAGGTTGCGAATTAAAACAACAAGATGGAGAGTAAACGTGAGCGGTGTTGCCAAACCAAGCAGTGAATTGATGATAGAGGCCGATGCCCTTAGCATCACTATTAAGAACAATGACATTCTTAAAGCGCTCAGTTTTAAAGTGGCCAAGGGTGAAATATACGCCTTACTCGGTGGCAACGGCGCTGGTAAGTCCACGACACTCAAAACGTTTTTGGGGTTTATGACACCCACTTCAGGCAGGGCACTAGTAAACGGAAAGTTGGTGAGTGAAGACATTAAAACGGTTCGCCAGCAAATCGCATATTTACCAGAATCGGCGACTTTGTACCAGCATTTAACGGCCAGAGAAAACGTGCGCTATTTTTTGTCGCTGGCTGAAATTGATAAATCAGACGCTGAAATAAACCAAGCGTTTGAGCGCGTAGCCCTACAAAGCGATGCATGGGAGCGCCACATGAGTACCTACTCAAAAGGTATGCGCCAGAAAACAGCGATTGCGCTGGCTATTCTGCGTGAAGCGCCAATTATTCTGCTGGATGAGCCTACATCAGGGCTAGACCCAGTAGCAATTGATGAATTTAATCAACTTGTGTCTGAACTTGCCTCCAACGGCGCTACTATTTTAATGGTGACGCACGATGTGTACGGCGCATGCCAAGTGGCTAACCGCATTGGTTTACTGCGAAACGGTGAGCTAGTCGGCGAGTTTAGTGCCGAAGAAAATGCGCGAATTGACACTGAAGTAGTGCATGCAGCGTTTGCTCAGAGGGATGTGCTATGAGTTCAACCACGCTGACAATCGCCAAAGATGAATGGCGATATTGGTTGCGTTCTAAATTGGCTACATCGGTATTAGTGGTAGGATTATTGTTAACACTTTCTTCGGTGATTGTGTCATCGATAAACGTGGCTGAATTGAACCACCACCGCGAAGATATGCAAAGTAGCGCACAAGACAGCTTTGCTGGGCAACCTGATCGTCATCCTCATCGTATGGTGCATTACGGTCACTATGCATTTCGTACACCCTCAGCGCTGGCCAGCTTAGACCCAGGTGTGGATGCCTTCACCGGAAATTCAATCTTTTTAGAAGGACATAGGCAAAACAGCGCTATGTTTGCTGACCAACGACAGGGTACGTCATTGACGAAATTGGGCAGTTTAGATCCTGCCTTTATAGTGCAAAACCTTGCGCCACTGTTGCTTATTCTAATTGGCTTTAGCTCCGTCAGCCGAGAGCGTGAGGCACACACGTTAACCTTGATTCTAGCCCAAGGCACATCAATATATCAGCTCATGATGGGCAAAGGTGTGGCCCTTTTTGCCGCTGTGGGTATGATCCTAACACCGTTAGTTATTTCAGCATTTGTTGCCGTGTTGCAAGGGGAGCCAGCACTCACCGCGAGCGGGTTTTTGGTTGGGTATTGGGTGTATTTGTCGGTTTGGGTTGTGTTGATTGTGCTTTGTTCAACAGCAATGGCCAAGAACAGTGCGAGTTTTACCACGCTGATTTTTGTGTGGATTTTACTGTGTATTATCACTCCTCGTGCAGCCAGCACCACCGCGGCGATAGTGGTCCCATCTGCCGGTAAATTGGAATCAGATTTTGATGTAATAGCCAAACTTCGAAAAATTGGAGATGGACATAACGCGTCTGATCCGGCCTTTGAACAGATGAAATCGAAATTACTCGCGCAATACAACGTAGACTCGATTGAGCAGCTTCCAATGAATTTTCGTGGGGCGGTGATTAAAGCATCCGAAGCAAAGTTGACTGATGTATTAAACGAGTTTGCTGAAAAAAGAATGCACGAAGAACTCGAACAAAGTCAGGTGGCGAGGCTGTTTGGCTGGTTTTCACCGGTTGTGGCAATACGCTCGTTATCCATGATGACAGCGGGAACCAGTATTGAAACCCATCATCGTTTTTTAAGAGAAACCGAAGCCCTGCGTTTTGATTTTGTTCAGTCGTTAAATACGTTGCATGAACAAAAGCTCAGCTATAAAAATGATGTTAAACGTTATGCGGATCAAGATTCTGCTCATGAAGCGCAAGTGGGCGCTGAAAACTGGCAGCTGCTGAAAGACTTTAATTTTAGTGTAGACAAGGCAAGTGACAGATTACAGCGCAGCCTAGTTGCGTTTCTTCAATTGTTCGGCTGGCTTGCTGGGCTTATCGCGTTAGGCACAATAGTAGGGAGACGCGTTGAATGAGTGCGCAAATTCAGGGATTTACCATGTCAGAAAGTATAACTAAAGGCCTTGGGATAAAAGGGTTCTTAGCCCAACGAATAACGTTGAAACAAATCATGCGTGAATGGCGTTTTATGTTGCGCCAACGGGATGTTGTGATGCTGTTATTGTGCAGTCTATTGTTATCAGGATTTGCCATTACCAGTGGTATCAATGAGGTAGACAACCAGCGAAGTACCATCGAGCGGTTATTAAAAGCTGATGCGCTAGATGGCAAAGACGTATTGAACAGTCACGCTGATTATGGCTCTGTAGCATACTATCGTTTTCATTTAACCTATTCTGAGCCCAGCGCGTTGGCGTTTGCGGCGCTAGGTGAGCGCGATATTTATCCGTGGAAGCACAGAATACGAATGCTCGCCCTTGAAGGTCAAATATACGAAAGTGATACGGCTAATGCAGAACTTGCGCAAACCGGTAAGTTTGATTTTGTCTTTGTGATAAGTGCGCTCGCACCACTGTTGGTTATATTGCTCTTTCATGACTTATTTGCCAATGAAAGGGCCAATGGCCGCTACGATTTACTGCTTAGCACCGCACGTTCACCGCTGAGCCTTTGGGGGCCAAGGAGTCTAGTGCGTTTTGTATCTCTGTTTGTCATTTTACTGCTTCCGTTTTGGTTTGGCGCGTTTATGCAAGACGTTGGGCTCAGCGATACTGCGCTTATCTCGTTATGGTGCGGATTGTACTTGCTGTTATGGGCTGGCTTAAGCATATGGTGGGGCAGAAACGCGACCAGTAGCCCACGTGTTGCTTCTGGTCTGATTGGTATTTGGGTGTTACTGACGTTTGTTATCCCAACAGCTGGGGATGTGATCATCAATCAAAGTATGGAGTCTGTAGATGGCGGGGATATCGTACTTGCACAGCGTGAAGCTGTGAACGCCGCGTGGGACAAACCCATAGAAGCCACGATGGGACCCTTTACTCAATCGTATCCACAATGGAAAGGCTATGTGGACATGCAAAGTTTGTTCGAGTGGAAGTGGTTCTACGCGTTTCAACAAATGGGGGATGAAAGTACCGCTGAGTTGTCGCTGGCGTATCGTAAAGCAGCCTCGAAAAAATATGAAGTGGCCGGTTATGTTTCTATGTTGGCGCTACCGCATTTGTTACAACGTAAAATGACTCGCTTAGCCCAGACTGATGCCATAGCGGCATTCGAATACGAGCGTCAGGTACGTGATTTTCATCGAAGGTTAAGGCATTTTTATTATCCGTTGCTGTTCAAAAACGAGGTGTTTAGTGTGGAAAAACTAGCGGATACCCCCGAGTTCGTGCCGATGGCAAACCACGAGTTTTAATTCCGGTCATCTTACGATGGGTGTCCATGTAAAAAATCCTTAGCAGGTATGAGCCTTTTTTGGCACTAGGTAAAAAGGAGAAAGTTTAAACATGGAACGACAATACATTTCAGGCATGGGCAAAGCGTCAGTGGTGCCCGAAGAAATCAAAGGGTGGAATTGGGGTGCTTTTCTACTTAATTGGATTTGGGGTATCGGTAACAGTACCTTTATTGCTCTGCTGATGTTTGTGCCTGTGGTCAACTTGGTGATGATGTTGATTTTGGGCGCTAAAGGCAATGAATGGGCATGGCAGAACCGCACATGGCGTGATATAGCTCATTTCAAATCTACCCAAAAAAAATGGCGTAATGCAGGCTTAATCCTTGTTTTCGTCATCTTCCCCATCATGATTATTTCATTGATCAGCATGATGAAAGGCGAGGCATACGATTTATCCGTTAAGGCCGTTAAAGCACATCCGCAAGTGATTTCATTAGTGGGTAAAAACCCTGAGCCTGGATTTTTTGTGTTAGGTGATATCACCTATTCCGGTGAAGGCGGTAAGGCTAACGTAAACTACTCCATTAAAGGTGATAAATCCGCAGCCGAGGTCTATGTTTACGCTACTGATGTGGCTGATAAATGGGAACTGCAAGAGGTTGTAGTGATTGATAAGAAGCAAGGCGAGATGGTGGTGGTTGTGACTCCGGAACAATAATTAGGTTGTGGCTCTGGAACAAATCAGTACGAGTGTAACGAACGAGGAGGCGCGAATTTTGTGTCACTGCTTATCTTAAACACGCTCAGTAAATATAAGATAGGCAGTGAACAAATGGTGTTGCTCACTGCCGTCATATAATGCGAATAGAATGAGCTTAATTGCTGCTCACTACTTGATGCTGATTAATGACAGCAAACATCAGCATAGTAGTTGTCGCCTTGAGACATCTGAATAAATTCACATGGCTCATCACCAACAGTCCAGGCATCGTGCCCTGGTGGCAACATCATGATATCACCTTTGGTGAAGGTTTCTTCTGAGCCGTCATCCATTAGAATGCCGATGGTTCCGGTGATCACATAGGCAACATGGGGAATTAAGCATGATTTTGTACCGGCATACTCTTTTAGTTCTATAGACCACTTAGCACCAGGATTAAAAGTGACTTTAACAGCTGTAACCTCATCCAGCGTAACCACTTGCTTTGAGATTCTTCCATTAACTTCAAATTCCGCAGAATCAATACTTGCTTTCATCATGTTTTTTACTGACATTGTTGCCTCTCATTTTAGGTAATAGTGTTGATTGAACTGCTTTTTAATTTGCCGTACCGCTATACGGCGAGTGATTAAATTTTGTTATCTATAAGTTGGTGTTGTCCTTCACCTTATGATGTTAACAACTGAGCAAACTACCACTTTTTGTACGGAAGAAACTTTCCATTTATTGACAGTAATACTCTGTCACCCTTTGGATCTTCGACCTTATCTACGTCCATTGTAAAATCAATGGCGCTCATAATTCCGTCACCGAATTTTTCTTGAATGACTTCTTTAAGTGTTTCGCCGTACACGCCTACGATTTCGTACAGTCGATACATAAGTGGATCGGTCGGCACGGATTGCTCCCATATTTTTGTTGGGTATTGCATCAACACCTGCTCGACTTCGCTGGGTAAAGACAACATTTCAGTCAGTGCTTTTGCTACGTCTGCTGATGCTGTATTCATACCGAGGCACACTGACGTTAGCCACACAGGCGATACATTAAGAGAAATAGCCATTCCTTCCCACGTTAAATCTTTGGCTATCTTGGCTTGGATAATGTCTTCGGTCATTTGTATCTTGTTCAAAATTTATTCCTTTTTTTTAACTTGAAATATTATTCGTGCTGACTTGATATTTGATCAATTGCAATGAAGGTGCCAACTAGATATTTATTGTAACCATATGATTTTATTGATATTTAAGTGGATTTACAAAATATAAAATTTGCTATATTTCGTAATTTACTATATTTAGTAAAAATATTATTAAATTAAGTAAGCCATTGGTGCGTTATGGACATGTTTTTTGAAGACTCGGCACTTGCGCAACTGGTCATCGACCCGATTGAAAATAGAATCATAAAAGTCAATATCGAAGGCAGTAAATTGCTTCGAGATTCAATTGAAAACATTCAGCATAAATCCCCAATCGACTATTTTAAATCTGATCTTGAAGCGTTTATTTCTTTTACCATCGAGTTGATTGAGAATAAACGCGCTTGGCGAGATTTATTGGTGGTGATCAACGATAGCTCTGACTTAATTGAAGTAACGGGCAAAGCAGTTGAATATAACGGTTCATCAGTGTTGTTTTTAAGTCTGGAGTCCGTTAATGAACGAGAGCGCAAAAAGCGCAGCGCCTCGGTAAAAAAATACTTTGATGCCGGTCTCGGACACTGGAAGCATAAAGCCTCCGTTTTTGATGAATTTGAAAGACGCAATAAATTGCTTCTTGATGCCGTAGGAGACGGTATTTATGGTGTGGATATTAAAGGTAATACGACGTTTGTAAATCCCGCTGCGGAGATAATGCTAGGGTATAAGGCTGAGGAGCTTTTGGGCAGAAACATGCATTCTGCCGTGCATTACGCTCACGAAGATGGACATCACTTTAGCGCGCAAGAATGCCCGATATTTAAGGCGTTTCGTGAGGATGTTGTGCATAAAGTGGATGATGATATCTTCTGGACAAAACTAGGCACCACCATTGTAGTGGAATACACCAGTACACCAATACGTGATTTTGGTGTTGTTATCGGGGCTGTGGTGGTTTTCAGGGACGTAACAAAGCGCAACGCAAATCAACGTAAACTGCTGACAGCACTAGAGGAAGTGCAGTCACTGAAAGACAAATTAACACACGAAAAAGATTATTTAGAAGAAGAGATAAAGTCTGATTACAACTACCACCATATTATTGGTAAAAGTAATGTAATAAACCGTATAACAGAACAAATATCTCTAGTGGCTCCGACTGATTCCACGGTGCTCGTTACTGGCGAGTCAGGCACTGGAAAAGAATTGATAGCTCGCGCCATCCATGATTTAAGCCCTCGCTCGAAACATGCTTTAATTAAGGTCAATTGTTCCGCTATCCCCGAAGAGTTATTTGAAAGTGAATTTTTCGGTCATGTAAAAGGTGCATTTACTGGGGCTGTTGCAGATCGAGTCGGCAGATTTGAGCTTGCAAATGAAGGAACCTTGTTTCTTGACGAAGTAGGGGAGTTATCTTTAAATTTGCAAAGCAAATTACTCAGGGTCGTTCAAGAGCAGCAATTTGAGCGTGTTGGCGATACTAAAACTATCAGCGTAAATGTCAGAATTATTTCAGCGACGAATCGCGACTTAAAGCAACAAGTTCAAAAGGGCCTATTTAGAGAAGATTTGTACTTCCGGCTCAACGTATTTCCTATTGAATCGGTTCCCTTAAGAGATCGAGGTGACGACATTTCTTTACTCGCTAAACATTTTATTCAGAAGTTTAGTGTCAAAACAAACAAGCCAAATCTCAGAGTACCGTTAATCGAATTGGAGAAACTAAAACACTATTCATGGCCGGGCAATATTAGAGAGTTAGAGAACGTCATAGAGAGGCAAGTTATTTTGTCTCAGGGTAATATCGTCAATTTTGACAACCTAATTCCGAGTGTATTCCCAAAGCAAAATCAGGTTAATAGTGCCGATATCGAAAAAGTATTGAGCGTGCAGGATCTGGCGAAGCTCGACAAGCAAAACTGTATCAATGCGCTCATAAAGACCCAAGGTAGAGTATCTGGTGTGTTTGGTGCAGCTAAGGTTATAGGAATAAAGTCCAGTACTTTATTTTCCAAATTAACTAAATACAAAATTGATGTGAACGCTTTTAAAGTAAAAAGCTAAGCCTATATTTTGCGTTACTGCTGAATGTTGACGTGATGTTAAAGGTTACAACAACACACATTCAGCTATTCATTAAGCCAACGCTAATTGATAAAGCTAACAACCCAGCTGTTCGGTGATGATTCTAGCGGTGTGAGTTATATGCTTAATCAAACTGTCTTGTTCGAGCGGCTTGCCGAATGTGCTGTTAAGGGAAGAAACCGCTAATGATGCGATGACTTTACCTTGGGGGTGACCTATTAAGGTGGCTACATCGGTTACACCATCGATTAAGGTATTTGACTGTACATAAACGCCCTGTGTTTCGATGCGGCTCAGCTCTGTATGTAAAATCTGCTGTTGCTTTTTAGGTAAGGCAGCAAAGTATGGGTCGTGTTCGAGTAACATCTTCTTAACAGAAGGGTTGCTGTTGGCCAAAAGCACTTTCCCCGCTGTTGAGGTGCGAGTGGAGAACAGTGACCCTTCGGTAATATTGAGGAACACTGGGCTGTGGCTGCGCGCTTGAATGATAACCATGGTTTGACTTTGATATAGCATACACAGGTAGCAAGACTGGCCAATTTTAACCGCAAGATCTTCCATGTAAGGCAGCGCACATTGACGCATTTGATCAATAGGCGAAATACTGCGTGACAAATTATATAACTTGAATGAAATGCGATATCGCCCTGATACCTCGTCTCGCAACAAGTAACCTCTGGCTTCTAAGCCTACCAATACGCGAAAAATCTCATTTGGACTACGGTCTAAACCTTGGGCTATTTCGCTTTGTGAGCGGGGCAATTCCTGACTGGCCAGGTACTCAAGAATATCTAAGCCTTTATCAAGGGCTGGCACAGCATACTTAGTGACTGCTTTATCGTTCAAAAAAAGTAACTCCACATAATGTCTTTTTTCATTTTACCTTTTACTAAGTAACATGCCTAGCAAACTAGTTGCTTGAGGGTTTTATTGATGTACAGAATAGCATGGCATTTATGATTTATATTTAAATCTTATATTTTTATATGAATCAATGCTTGCCATGGAAACAGAAATAGGTGATTATTGTTAACAGTTTACTATTGGAATTAACAACAGAGGAAAAACCCATGAGTAATATCACCTTAAATGACCAACAAATTGCAGACTTTCATCGTGATGGTTACGTTATCGCTCGGGAATATTATAGCGCTGATGAAATTGCGCGTTTACAAGAAAAAGCGTTTAACGACGATTCATTAAACGAACGAGCCTGGCAAAAAAAGGATGCCGGTGGTGCAGTAAGCAAAGTTTGTTTGTGGCAAGAAACAGGCAACGATTTATACAGTATGTTTTCTCGCAGTCGCAGGTTAGCGGATGTGTGTGAAACCTTGATAGGCGAGCCTATCTATCACACCAGTACTAAGATTATGATGAAAGAACCCTTTGTGGGCGGAGCTTGGGAATGGCATCAGGATTTCGGTTACTGGCATCGTGACAACTACATGCTGTACCCAAAAGCGATCAGCTGTATGGTGGCAATTAATCGCGCCACAGAGGAAAACGGTTGTTTGCAGGTGCTAAAAGGCTCTCATCATTTAGGCCGTTTAGATCACAGTAAAACGGGCGATCAAAAAGGGGCAGCGTTAGATTTTGTAGAAGAAGCCATGAAATTCCATGCGTTAGTTAACGTAGAGCTTGAACCTGGCGATGTGCTGTTTTTTCACTGTAATTTATTGCACAAGTCTAATCAGAACCGAGCGGCAGAGCCACGTTGGTCGATGATTTGCGCATATAACGCCGTTAGCAATCAATCATTTGCTGAAAACGAGGCTAAGTTCTATCCGTTTAGTCCAGTGGGTGACGATGCCATATTGAATTGGCAAGAAAATGAAGAAGTTAAGGCCTCTTAAATGCCTGTTATAGAAAATCAGAAGACCACTCAGAAAAGCAGCCAAGCAGACACATTACATTCAGGTTGGGTGCTGCCTAAATCAAAGCGTGACCCACATGGCTTAGTCGTTGGCCAAGGGGAGTTTACCTATAGGGTAAACGCCCACTGGGGCCGGCTAGATAATAGCCAAACACCGGTTGAAAATTGCCATGGATTGGATATCGATGCTAAAGGTCGAGTGGTGATGATCACTGATGATCCGCGCAATAATATTGTTATTTACAACCGCGATGGCAAACTGCTCGATACCTTTAGCACACATATGCCAGGCGGCCACAGTGTTAAAATAGTCAATGAGAATGGTGAGGACTTTATGTATCTCGTTGATAGCGGCTGGGTGAAAAACCGCTTATGGGATGGCCATTCTACTGAAGCGTGGGACTCGCCTTACAACCGCGTTGTTGCCCAATCTGGCTTTATCGCGAAATTGGATATGGCTGGGCGACTGATATTTAGCATTGGTCATCCTCAAACATATGGGGTGTATCGACCGGATCAACCCTTTAGACCGACGGACATAACCATTAGTGACAACGGCCACATGTACGTGACTGACGGCTATGGCTCTGATTACTTGCTGCAGTACGACAGCCAAGGGCGATTTATACGACATTGGGGGGGGCATGATAACGCTGACGCTCATTATAACTTATCGAATACCCATGGTATCGGTGTAGATAGACGCGGAGAAACACCAGAACTGATTGTTAGCTCCAGAGGATCGCAGTGCTTAAAGCGCTTCACTCTAAGCGGTGAGTATTTAGGCACTATTGATGCTAACGGAGCGTATATTGGCGGCCCTATTTTTAAAGGCGAGCACTTTTTTGCACCTGTGTGCTGGTCGCACATCGATGGTAAAAACCAAGACGATTCAGGTTTCATCAGCGTGTTTGACAAAGACAATCGCGTGGTAGCAAATATAGGCGGCACTACACCTGAGTATATCAACGATGTGTTACAGCCGATGCAAACCACGTGGGATGTGTTTAATCATTGTCACGGCTTATGCGTGGATGATGAGGGCAATCTTTACGTCGGCCAATGGAATGCAAATCAGAGTTATCCCATGAAGCTTGAACGCCTGTGAATGTGGGTCGGCGGCTTAATCGAAACAAATTATATTTGAAATAGACCCGCTTGTGCGGGCTTGGTGTCCATAGGCGAAAATTTAGCTTTTTGACTATGAACCTAACTTTAGTGGGTTAAGGCTACCGAGGGCTATCTGGGGCGGGGGAATACCCTGAAGATGCTCAGGTATTAACACGTATTGCTACGTTATGAGCTTAGGTTGTTTGTTCTGGCCCTAAGCTCTTCATCCTGTTTTAGCGATATCGGTACAGGTCTAAAAGTATTGGTACAAGAATAGGGGTTACGTTACTTATTGGCGCGCTCTATCATCATTTCTAAGTGAGCCCCTGAAGTCATCACCAAATGGCATACTTGCAACACGCCTTTGTCGTGGCAGGCTTGCAGAGCTTTGACGTGGTCAACCTAAAACGACCAGCCCAGTTAAGCTACTTTTTGTAATTCATTGTTTTGTCTTTCAAAGTCATTAGGGCTTTGGTAATCCAAGTACGAATGAAGTCTATGGCTGTTGTACCACATCGTAATGTAATTCAGGATATCCTGCTGGGCGTTAAATCGTGTTGAGTAATTGCGCCAATGCACCCGCTCTTGTTTTAAACTCCCGAAGAAGCTTTCTGCTACAGGTCGAGTCAACCAAGGGTAGCCTCCCCCCTTAGCTGCTCACAGAACCGTACGTGAACCTCTCGACTCATACGGCTCTTGTTATTCAGCCACCCATTTCCAGATGCGCCAATGTGCAAATAATAAAGGAGCTTTGGAGTACAGCTTACGAAGTCATTGCCCTGCACGCTTTTTACGACGTTGCAGTTGTTTGAACTTGCGCATTGCCCACTTCATTATTTTCTCATTGATGTAGTCATAGATAGTAGACATTTCTGATTTTCTAAAGTGCCCGTAATAATTGATCCAACCTTGTATCATTGGATTAATTGCTCTGGCTAATTCTGAGATACCTTGACTGAAACACCCCTTTACCATCGGATGCTCCTTGATCTTAAGCCGAATAGCCTTCATAGACTTGCGGCTGACCGCTGGTGTGAAACTCACAAAGAATTTCCCCTCCTTGTCTCGGCAACTTCTCGGCCTAAAGGTATACCCCAGAAAGTCGAAACTTTGGCTGGAATAAGTACCCAGTCGCTTTGAATCTTTACAATAAACAATCTTGGTTTTCTCTTGGCAAAGTGACAGCTTGCACTGTGCAAACCGTGACCTTATCATTTGCTCAATATATTCCAACTGCTTTTGACTACGACAATGCACAACGATGTCATCGGCATACCTTTCAAAATGAATGCAAGGAAACTCTTTTTGCATCCAACTATCAAAGCCTAAGTGAAGAAATATATTGGCGATAAGGGGGCTAACTACTCCGCCCTGTGGTGTGCCCTGAGTTCGTTTTATTCGTTCCCCATTTGGCATCACTACATCTGCTTTCAACCAACGTTCAATATACAGCATTGTCCATTTACACTGCGTAAATCTCGACACCGCTATCATGACCAATTTATGATCTAGCGCATCGAAGAAACCTTGAATATCCATATCCAGAACCCAATCATCTCGCCAGCACCTGCGACGAGTCTGAGCAATCGCATCCAGTGCCGATTTCTTTGGACGATAGCCGTATGAATCATCATGAAAGTGAGGCTCCACTTGAGGCTCCAAACGTTTCTTGATGACCATCTGAGCGATCCTGTCCGAAATCGTCGGAATTCCCAAAGGTCTTAACTTCCCGTTAGACTTAGGGATCTCAACTCGTCGTACTGGGGGAGGAAAATAACTCCCTGATGACAATCTGTTCCAGATTTTGTAAAGATTACACTTTAAATCAGTTTCAAAGTCCTCCATCGTTTGCCCATCAATACCAGCAGAGCCTTTATTGGCCTTGACCGCTAGATAAGCATCCCACACTGCAAACTTAGATAAATTAAATGACTTTGCCAAGATTTACTGCTCCTCCCATTGCTGGTTGACAGTAACGCTTAGCTGAATAACGCAACCCCTTCGCTCCACAGCCATTACAGCGGCTTCATCACTACTACGAGTTGCTCCGCCCCTCTGGTTTACATTGGTACTTGCAGCGACATTCAATTGAACGACACCTCTTTCCTTATCATTAAACCAGTAGGTTCCCACGTTCCACAAAAGAGCCTGGTTCAAGCTCATGCAACCTCTACACCGAACGCCACCCAGCCCATAAACAGGTAATGTCTGGATTTGTCCCAGATTAACAACGCTATCTGGTTTTGACGTTAGTTGGTTTGCTTTTCGACATGTCATCGATTGTTCACTTTCGTTCATCTTCTTGAACCATACCTGACACTTTTAAGTGCCTTTTCCTACGACGCTCACTACCATAGCTTTTGACTACAGCAGCTCGTGGTGGTTTGAAGCCAGATCCTGTAATCAGACTTCGAGGGGCCTACCCTCATCTCTTATGCAGCATGGCAATGTGGCAAACGTTCTGTCACATGCCTTCGTGGCACACCGTTATCCCAACAACACCCTTTTTTACTCATGCTGCCTATAAAACCATGTGTTTTGATAAGGCGACGATAGGCTTTACTGGCATATTGTACGCCTTGATCTGAATGCACAATTAACCCTGCTTTCGGTTGTCGTTGCCATATGGCCATAGTTAGTGCGTCACACACTAAGCTGGCTTTCATTCTTGAACTCATACTCCATCCCACGACTTTGCGTGAATATAAATCAATCACCACCGCTAAATACAGCCAACCCTCTGATGTCCAAACGTAGGTGATGTCTTGAACCCAAGCTTGGTCTGGCTTTTGTGCGACAAAGTCTTGCTTGACTACATTGTCATAAATGGGCTTCTTATGGTCGCTGTTGGTGGTGGCTTTAAATTTCTTTTTGTACCGCACCCACACGCCAGCTTCTTTCATCAATTGAGCTGTTTTCCTGCGACTCACTGGGAAGCTCAGCGTATTCAATACTTTTTGAATGCGTCGTTCACCATAGGTGTTGTCACTGAACTTGGCGATATCTTTTATCCATTCCAACATCTCTTGATGCGTTAGGTCATCAGGTTTATCCGTTTGCCGCTTCTGGTAACTGTAATAATTGTGGCTTTGTACACCCAGTAATCTGCACATTAGTCGCACAGGCCAGGTCTTCTTATATCGGGTAATAAACGAGTATTTCACTTCGTTTCTTTGGCAAAGAAGACCGTCGCTTTTTTTAATATCTCACGCTCCATTTCAAGGCGCTTTACTTGCTCCTTTAAACGGCGGATTTCAGCTTGCTCGGGTGTCAGGGTGCCATTACCTCGAAAAGCTTGACCATCATCATCTTTGGCTTCTTTAAGCCAACGACCAAGTATTTGAGGGCTAAGTCCTAAATTCCTAGCCGCCTCTGTTCGACTGTATTTTTGCTCTACCACCAAGGCGATGGCATCCAGTTTGAATTCTTTTGAATATTTCTTACGTGTTGTCATTATCTATCTCCAGTTAAGGCTATTATGTCTTAACTGGGGTGGTCGTATCTATTCAACCACGTCACTTTGCCCGTCAATCCATTGAGTTTTTTAACGTTAACCGTGTACAAGTCGTTAAGTTTAATGTCAGCATTTTTGAGCGTTACGTTTAATTCAACCGCTTCAAGCAACTCATGATCCACTAGTGTGGCTATGACACTTCGGGTTTGTTCGCTGGCGCTGAGTAAATGAGAACATAGCGTTTGGTAATGCGCTAGAGCAGGGGCGGCAGTGCCATCTTCGTTATAGAGCCGCTCGCCTTTGGTGAAAGAAAACTGAGGGCTGGTTGGGTCTACGGTTAAGTGCCCAGAGGTATGTGTGTTGCTCCGTGGCCCGACACTCTGAACTGCGCTCTTTTGGGGTTCAGGTACATGCAATTGAAAAGGGCGGCGCTGAATATCAAGTGGAACATAGCGGGACATCCAATTGCCGTTATCTAGAAACAGATTTTGCCCAGATTCAAACCCGAGTAATGCCGCTAATTGGAATTCGCCACTGCGCGCCGATTTGTAGAAAAACAGCGGATATTCGTGTGCGAGAAATGTTAACTCAGACACCATCACTGTGCTTAGGTTAACCGCAAAGCTTGGGTCGAGGTATTCACAACGAATAACCTTAAGTTTGCCGTGCGCTTTAGAGCTAAGGAGTTGTAATTTTGCCATGTTTTTCTTCTTTTTTGTTATCTATTAAACGGACTGATGCATTATACAAATCAGAATTTTTGCAAGCCGAACTTGTGTATTTTGTTAATCAGCGAGCGATTGCTTATCGCTTTATCAGTTAGCTGAGTTGTAAAACCTTGAATCGATGAGAAGAGTTGCTCAGCAGCTTGCATAGTTTGTGGGTCTGGAGTGCAAAGCAAATTGCTTTTGAAGCCTGCGCCGTACAATACAAACTGATAACTAGCGGCTTGAAACACTTCATCCCTAGCCGGAAAATCGGCAATATCCGGTACTTTGTGACGCCACATGAGCAATAGTTTTTTGAGTGAGGCCGGAATTGAGCGCTCGGCTCTGTTATCTTTCCAAAAAGCGGAGGTGCGCTTACTCAGCACATAATGCAGTTTCAAAAAATCGATGATTCGTTGCCAGCGATAGGCAAAGGTTTGATTAAACCGCTCGGCTACTATGCCCATACTCTGGCGCGTTGCAGGGAATTGTTCGGCTAACATATTGGCCGACATCTCAACCAGTACAATAGCTGAGGCCTCTAAAGGCTCAATAAAACCTGCAGATAAACCGATGGCCACACAGTTATGCTTCCAAAACTGCTGTTTATAACCTGGAGTGAAGCGGATATGTTTAAAAGCAAGTGAGTCGGTATCCTGATGACGTTGCTGTATGTACTGCAATAATGTGTCTTTTGCGCTTTCATCATCGGTATAACGGTCGCTGTATACATAACCGACGCCACGACGGTTAGGCAAACCTATATCCCATATCCAGCCGCTGTTTTGAGCAGTTGATAACGTAAATGATTCAATTGGTTCTTGGTCAGTCGCGTAAGGAACATGGGTCGCGATGGCATTGTTGGCAAATAGCACGTCATTCACAGGCGTATTCTTGACGCCCAGCGTTTTCCCTAACAGCAGGGCACTGAACCCTGTGCAGTCTATAAATAAATCGCCAGTGAGATGGGTTAAAAGGCTATTAGTTGTTGGTGGCTTAGTCGTCGGTACTCTTTTTGCTTTTGCTTTTGCTTTTGCTTTTGCTTTTGCTTTTGCTTCTGCTTCTGCCAGCTGCAAGCCTGAAATGTCACCGTTTGGATCTTGAATAACGTGTTTAACCCTGGCGGATATGTGCTTAACCTGCAAATTATTAACGCAATGCTCACGTAACAATTTGGCGAATAGGCCTGCGTCTAAATGGTAACCGTAATTAGCAAATCCGCTGTATTCAGGGGTGGTGATCAGCTTTGGCGCTAGGTGTTGATTTGCTAGCGCACTTTGCAAGCAATAAGCTTGACTAAAGGGAACGTGCTTGTTGGTGTGCAACCAATGCTGGGCTTGTGCACCATGGCTTGCTTGTTCTGGCACATCAAAAGGGTGATCGTACTGGCTAGAATGTTCATTTTCCCAATGAATAAAACGCGAGCCCTGTTTAAATAACACATTGCAGTGGCGTATAAAATCCGTTTCCGATATGCCTATTGTATGTAACGTGCTGCGAAGCGTGGGCCAGTTGCCTTCACCCACACCTACAGTGGGCATGTCGGGGGATTCACACAAGGTGAAAGTCAGTTCACTATTATTTATTCGCGAAGACAAACGGGCAGCGAGTAAACCCGCAGTAAGCCAACCTGCAGTGCCACCGCCAACAATCACGACATGTTTTATAGGGTTACTCTGTTGCACGCATTTTTGCCTTTTGAACGTTTGACTGCTTAGCATTAAATCGCCGAATATAGGCCCATAATTTCCAAGCACGGGCAGCAAATGAAAAGCCCCATGAAAAATTTTCATAGGGCTTTAATCTTGCGTACTAAGTTCATCTATTCGAAGTTAAGGAATAGCGATTAAACGTACGTTATCAATATAGTACTGGGCGTTTGTTTCCGTGAGCATCACGTTCAATGTCATGGTTTCTTGAGACCAATCGACTGCTGCGCTGCGGCTAAACTCTTCAGTAATAATGATATCTGATGTGGTGTTTTGTGCACTTTTGGTGGTGCCGCTGCCATTTGCTGCAATAGATTCAGTGCCATTGGACAAGTTTAGCTCGTATAGAACAACCGTGCTTTCACCCGCTGTATATAAGGCATCGTGATTGATGAGTTGAGCATCCAGCACGACTGCATAACGCCCGCCGGCTTGGATCGCGCCAGCTTTGATGGGTAGGCTAATCGTCACGCCATCAGTGGTACCCGTGGTATCAACGAAGAGTTTTTGCATGCCCTCGACGTCGCGTATTTCGACTATGCCACCGTGGCTGGCAATGGTTTCAGCGTTATCAAACAAGCCTACTTGGTCCAATAACATGTCATGCACTGCGGTATCATAGTGGCCGTACTTGACCATATTTAAGTCGTCGATGCTGTGATCGCCACCTGCGTATGAATCGTCGTACTTTAATAAACCAAAATGCACGGGCAGGGTTTCATAACCATCCCAGGCGCCAGTCTCACCGGTATCAATAATCTGCACGTGTTCCATCCAGGTGTCGAGTGACTGATCGAAGTAACGACCGCCTAACCAGAATCGATTATCTAGGCTGGAGCCCTCTGGAACTGTTGTAAATAGAGGCACAAAAGGATTGCCGCTTGCGCCGTTTGACGCCGCGTTATTTAACCAATATGACATGGCGTACTTTTGATTATCTTCTAGTGATGTCACGATATTCTGTAGTTCGAAATGACAGAAACTACCCTGCATGTGCATTCCATAATCACCGGTACGCGCTGAAGCCGTGTTGATTTCGGGGTCTGGGCACGCCCAGCCCGCCCAGCCCCACATAAAGCCGCCCGTGTTATTGGTTGCATCAAGCGGACCGACATGTGCTGCATCTTCAAAGTCTGCGTTGAACCCCGCCGCTTTGACTAAGTTCGTTTCTTCACCATTAATGGTGACTACTAAGCTTCTGTGCCCATCAGCAGTATTGCCTGCATCGTCGGCAACGTTGAACAGAAATGACAGCACTTTGCTTTGACCAGTATCTATTTCATTAAAAAAGGCGTGGGGGTCGACTGACAGCATGTTGTCATTAAGCTCAATACCGTAGGGTAGGTCGGCGTCGCCATCTAAAGTGAGATTGTCGATGACGATAGCATTATCTTCTCGGTCAACTGTTTCTTGCGCTAAATCATAGACTTGTACTGTGTCCGTTTCATTAGCACTCGCTTCTAAGAAGTAATTTAGAATAAGCGGCGCACCGGGAATATCTTGTACACCCAACACATTTATGACTAAATTACGGTCTATTTCAAAACGATGATCTTTCACTTTGTAGGTATAGCTGAACGTGACCTTTTCCCCGTCAGGGATTTGTGATTCAACGGCACTCACATCAAGCTCTAACTGGTTATCTTCATTGAGAGTAAAGGGGATGCTATATGGGTTATTGGCATCTGCTGTTATATCAAACGCGGTGAGTGGCTCTTCATCGCCATCCACAACACCTTTAAGCAAATCAACCACTCCCATTCCAGCGTCGCGAGTAAAGTTGCCCACTAAGTCGTCTTCAGCGACAGGAGCTATATCTTCGCCGATTATGGTGATAGTCGCTGAACGGGCAGTGGTATTGCTGCCATCAGTGATATCGTAGGTGAGGGTCATCGTTAATGTCTCATCCGTATCGAGTGTGGGGGCAATAGCATTCGGTCTTATACCAAGGTACAGCCCGTCTAACTCAAAGCCAGTCATATCGGTTAGATTCGAGCTAATATTCGTTACGCGCAGAATGTCGCCGTCCATGTCAGTAGCCACACCTGTACCACTATTTTCACCTGTGGGTGTACCTAATAGAAAAAGTCTTTTGAATGGGTCTTTTTCTGAATACGTCAGCATAATATCGCCGCCATGGGCAGGAGAATTACTTGATACTGCAGGTGTCGAACTGCCGCCGCCACTGCCACCACAGGCTGTAATAACTGAGCACGCGACGCTTGCCAACAAAAATTTTGATGTTTGAATTGATTTCATAATTTCATACCGTTGCTGTGAGTAAGGTGCGCCTAGTCACGCACCTCACTTCTGCTGATCTTAATAAGTAACCTTAGAATGTAACGTTCACACCTAAGCGATAAGTCGTTCCAACCTTATAACGGGTGTAGGTACGTGAACGTGTGGCATCTCCCTCTAGAGGGTTGCCTTCTTCAAAGGCGACAAATTGGTAACCCACATTGTTGTCAGCGAAAATGCGGTCTACTTCTAATTCTCGGCTGGTGTAGTAGGTTCTAAATTCATCATCAAGCAAGTTGATGGCTTGCAATGAAAAGGTGACGTTGTCGTTCAGTTTGTAAGATGCTGACAAATCCAGGTTGCCGCGGCCTCCATTCCACAAGGATCCTTGGTTCCACGTACGGCCTTGTAAGCCTGTGTTGTAATCAGTACCCACGAGTGAGTCGCTTGTGCCTCGATAGGCTAAGCGGATTTGATGGCCGTCTTGCTCCCAGAATATGGTCGCGTTATAGCTATGCTCAGGTGTATCGGCCACTGGGAATGACGGTAAGGTTTTGCTCGGATCGATGCTTGAGCGGTCAGGATCATATTGACTATCTTGGTAGGTATAGTTTGCTGACACGCCTAAACCAGATAAAAAGCCCGGCAAAAAGTCATAAGTTTGCACATAACCCAACTCTAGGCCGGTAATTTTGGCGCCTTTGCCATTGACAATTTTACTGACGCTATATTGCGCACATAGATCACGTAAATTATCGCTGAAACGGGTGGGATCAGAATTCCACCAGCCGTAGTCAGCAGTGGCGCGCAGCGGCATACATCCGTTTAAACCTTGATCATTTGTACCGTCATCTTCTGCTAGTAAAATGATTTCACTGCCACTGACAGGCGTGTCAACGTTACGCACGTCTTTAAGGTAGGTAACCGCGTTTTCAACCGTGGTGAAGTTAGACATATTCTTGTGGAATACCGCAACACTGAGCATAGAGGTTTCATTGAAATACCACTCAAAAGACACGTCTAAGTTTTTAGACTCTAAAGGCTCAAGCTGAGTATTAAACAACGATACCTTACTGCCAGTACTTGGGTTACCTGACCCCCAGTAACCATTTTCGGTTAACTGAAAACCAGGGCGAAGTTGATCAATTTCCGGACGTGTCATCGTTTTAGAAACCGAGAAGCGGCCGACCATTTCATCAGAAATCGCGTAGTTTAGGTTCAAGCTTGGCAATAAGTTTGTGTAGCTGTGTTTGTCAGATGAGCGGAACGATTGTAGCTCTCTGTTACGCTCTGATGTTGCTGAAAACTGATTGGCATTCACCGGTGACAGTGGCGTGGTACCGTCATAAACGATGTCGCCATTCCAGCCGTTATTACGGGTGGTGGCTACATCTGCATAGCGCCACATGTTTAGCCAAGTGATGGGCTCTGCTGGTTCTGGCAGGCTTGGATCCTGTTGAAACGCTGCCCATTGGGCAAATGCAGGATCGTGACACGGGCCTTGGTCCGCTATGCGTGTCCAGCCTGAAGGATCTGGACCGCTACTGGTATCCCAACCTTGGCCATCTACACGTTGGTATTTTTGCTCGTAACCTTTTGGTTGGTTAGGGTCGGCGAAAATGGGTGCGCGGCACTCAGGTAAACTGGTATCGCGTAAGTCACGAATGTTAACACGGTCAAATTCACGCTCTAAGGTTTCAGAGAACTGCCAGAAATCTGCACCAGAATACCCTTCTGCAGTGATATCTGTTTTAACGTAGCGCAAACCGATATTACCGGTTAAACGGCCGTCAAATAAATCGAAATTACCTTTCACATAGAAAGCTTGGGTGTCTATATCTGCGATCCGAGATTCCGAGTCATTTGGGGTCCTGACGGTGTTTTCATCATCGAGTAACAAGTTGATTGCTTTGGTTGCATCGACTTGAGTCCAGCCCTGCGTTGCTTCATTGCGGCCATAACCTAATGACTGCATAAAATCACTGGGTAGCACGCCTTCACGAGCAATGAGGGTAGCGCGAATATCGAGCAGAGAACCACCTGGGATAGCGACAGGGTTACCGAATTCATCTTCAATGACGTCTGTGGCTGTGACAGAGTTGAAACGGTACTGTTGGTTGTCAACGTCCTTGGTGCGTTTGGTCGCCTTGCCACCAAACTCGAATGAGGTAAAACCAAACCCCTCATAGTCGTATTCAAAATCAAACTGTGCGTTCGCTAACTCATCGCTCACGTTGACATCATTTTCAGATAGGAAAGACAGGTGCTGGGTGTTGATGTCAGTTGGGTTATATCCAGTTAAAACGATGTTATCATCGTATCCTGGGGTAAAAATGCCAGTATCTGGGTCAACTTCATTGACGATTTGTTCACCCAAATCGACAAGACTGCTACCAACCACCATACGGCAGGTTCCACTTGTGCAATCGTAACCTACAGGCTCAACATCTCGCCCTGCATCGTATAGTTTCACGGCAGGGACTTGAGGGAAGTTTTGCAACGCAGCAAATGCACTAGGTAAGCTTTCTGACTCACTTTTGGAGTAGCCAATTTGGCTCGACATACGGAACTCATCCGTTAATTCACGTTTGTACGTGAATGATACACTGCCGTTCTTTTGGTCATTTCCGCCTTGCGATGCTTGTAAGTCACCTGCGCCGAAGCGATTTAACTGTTTTACAAGGGTATTTGTATCCGTGTCGACTACGTACCAGTCTCGTTGAGGGTCGGTAAATGGTGCTGCAGGTCGCAATTCTCCGAGTGGTTTTACCCCTTCGACAAAATTTTCATTATTGGTAAAACGGGAAATTACAGCGTCTTGGCGCGTGGCATATTCTTGTGTTGAATATGTAATATCCAGTGTCATTTCAGACACATCGTCAGGTAAAAACTGCAAGCCAAGGGTTAACCCTTGACGTTCGGTATTGTTTTGATGCAACTCGTAACGGGTGGCAGTCGGGCGAATTGCCTTGACACCTGAAATTGCTTCACCGTTTAAGTCACTGGCTGAGTCGATGATAGTGGAGGCTTCGAATCTGTCGACTCGATATTGGTCGCGACGAATACTGGTGGTTTCATCATATGCAGAAAACGCAACGCCAAAGGTATCATCAAAGAATTTTTCCGTGAGGGTAAACTGTACTTTGTGATCTGACTCTTCTGAGAAATCGTTGTAACGACCTTGTGCAGTAAATGAGCGCACGTCTTTTTTCTGATCGAGGGGTTTGAGGGTAATTAGGTTTATATTTGCCCCCAATGATCCTTCGTCTTGATCCGCACTCGATGTCTTCACCACTTCAAGCTTGGATAATATGTCAGCTGAAAACGAACTCAAATCTACTGCTTGGCTAAAATCGGTAGAAGTCAGTTGTTGACCGTTGATAGTAATATTATTCTGGTTGGCGGTGGCGCCCCGAACCGTAATTTGGGTGCCTTCACCGTCGCGCGTAACCAATGAAACGCCCGTAACACGGCTTAGTGCATCCGCAACGTTCTGGTCGGTTGATTTGCCAATGTCCTCGGCATTAATCGTGTCGACTAAGTTTTGAGAGAAGCGCTTATCATTAATTGATTTTTTGAGACTGCTCTTCAAACCCGTAATTTCAATTACCTCGATGCCGCTGGCTTCGGTTGATTCAGCTTGTATTGTGGCAGTGCTTTGAGTGTCTTTTTGTTCTTGTGTTTGTCCAATAGCATTGGATGCCATTAAGACAGCTATTGAGATTGCGCTCAATTTAAAAGGTGTGATGAATGCTTTAGACATAGTTAATTGTTCCCGGTAATTATAAATGTCGTCGTTTAATCGGTTTAACCTGAAATGCCAAGGTTGTTCCAAAATCATCTTCAAGTGCGTTAGCCAACAGAATATGTGTGAATATTTTGTTACACCTGAAATGTAAATCGTATGTAAACACCACCCACCATTAATGTCAAAAGTTTTTTGTTAACAATTACTATTAATTGGTTCGTTTTATTTTTCCGTATTAGTTAAATATTGTCATGTATATCAATAGTTTAATTTTTTTCAGTTTTTTTGGTATTAAGGTAAATTATATTTTTTCACAAAAAACTATCATTGTTTCAGGCGGGATAGGGGCCTTTTCTCGCAAAAGGATAGTGATTTTGAAGAGAAAGCGAGATGTGAGATGTGAGATAGAAAAGCTAAGTGGCTGGACTCTGGTTCCAGCGTCTACTGATAAATTGGCCTGGCGATTATCGGCCTTTAGCGACCGCTAGTTATGTTGCTTACTAAACCTAATTGCATACCTTTCTCTAAGCGCGAGACGACAATGAAATTTTAAATATATCCCTCAATTCCGCCGCGGCATGACGCATTTTTAGAATTTGTTGATTGATCGATGAACTTCGCTGGGCGAATTTTAACGTGTGACCATTACTTTCTTTAATATTTTCAACGTTTTGTTTGATTTCACCCAAGGTGTTCTTCTGGCTGTCGGGGACTTTTTGCAATGCGCTTTGTGCTACATCTAGGGAGTTAAAGCGAATGCTTGTCGGGCAAATTGTTGATTCAAGGCTTGATGAACTTAAGTTAGTCAACATTACCCTGATTATTGTGGCGCTCAAATATCCCCCAGAATAGGGATACTCGCGAGAGTAAAGTGACCTTACAGGCGTTAGAGCAGGCGAGAAAAAACAATTTACCCTAAGCAAAAGCTGTCGGTTCTCAGTGACTACGCTAAGCGTAATTAAATGTGCTAAATGCGGTTAAATTACGCAGCGTATTTACGCCAGAAGTTAATATCCGTCGGGCTGTTGTTACGTGCCGCGCGTTCGCAGCGCATAGATGCAAGGACAGCAAACGGATCAAGGGTCAACATTTCGGCAATTTCAACAGCCAATTTGTCGTCGATTGAGCCGGTGCTGTTGCGGTAACGACTGACCGCTGAGCGCGATATGCCAAGCTTTTTCGCGACATCGTTGTCGGAACGAAATGTATGTTTTTTCTTTAACATATCGATTAACTGCATGCTTTTATACATGGGTTTATCCTCTTACTTGGTACCTAAATTACGGTTCTGGTTAGTTACTATTTTGAAAGGTTCCTGCATCCAGAACCTGCTTTTTCAAACGATATCGACAGATATAATTCCAATTCCAACTGCTATCATATTTATGACAGAGCCCCCATTGTAAGCCCGGCGCTACAACGTTCTGTTGTTCGGATGGGCGATATACACCAATGGCTTCCGGTGCGCCTTTGATATGCGCTTTGATGTCAAAGTTAATACCATCAGGGGCAAATTGTATGGTATTTTTTTCAGGTCCGTCAGTAGTCAATAAGCTGGCTATGCCACCGCGATAATTCCAGACCACCACCTCATGTCCGCTGTTGCTAATCGGGTTATATTCAGACTTGGTATAGGGTCCTAATACGTTGTCAGCAATAGCGACGCCGTGTTTGATTTCCCGGCCACCGAAATTCATTTCTTCGCCCATGGTTTCACCTTTGTAGTACAGGTGAAATTTACCATTAAAAACCAATAAACAAGGATCGTGTACCTTATGACTATCAAAACTGCCCTTGGATTTAACATGGAAACGATTGTCTTCGTCGCCTAACCACTTGCCATCCATTGAGGGACTCAATATAGGCGCAGATGACTTCGTCCATGGGCCAAAAGGTGAATCTGCATGAGCAATGGCGATTTGCTCAATTTGTCGATTGGTATAGGGAAACTGCACCGTTTGGTAGACCAGATAATATTTGTCAGCATGGGCAAGCACTTCAGGGGTGAATACGGCTCTGTCATCGAAGGTACCTTTTGCACCACGCGTAATCGCGGGGCCTTGTTCCTTCCATGTTTCACCGTCATGTGAGGTGGCGTGCCATACTTCGGTTAAGTCCCATGGAAAGACTTTATCGTCTGGGTTGCTACTACCAAAGCCGACGGTTTCGCCGCTGCCTTTGGTATACCAACAATGGTATACACCCTCAACCGAAATGACCGATGTTGGGTCGCGACGTATTACACCTTCTTCAAATGCGAAATCACCTTTTAGCGGACTGGTTTCGAATTCAATCATCCAGTCTGCATTTTTGCTGTCGTAGCCGCGCTCAATAGCGCGTTTGGTAGCTAGGCTTTGTTTTGGATTAGCATCACTCATGGGTCTTTCCTCAATAATTCTTGTTCGATACGACGTTATAACGACTTAGGCAAAATGCTGGCGAAATGCATCGAAAATTTTGTGTTCAACGATGGCGCCCTGATGTTGCACCACCAGACCTGCAGCGCCAGCGGCTTGCTCTATTGCCGTTTTGCAATCATGGTTGGCCATTCGACACGCTAAATACACGCCAGCAAAAGAGTCACCGGCGGCGGTGGTATCGCGCTGAATTTTAGCTGGCGTAAAGGGCACGTGACATAAAGCTTGACCATTAACAAAGGCGAATACGCCTTGTTTACCTGCTTTGACGACTAACTCGCTCACATCGTGCTTTGTGCAGTAATCTACAATTTCACTGACTGAAGTGTGCCCCAACAGATCATCATGATCTTCAGTGCCGGGTAACACTATGTCACTCAGATCATAGGCGGCTTCAAGCCATTGAATAGCATGCGCCTTACTGGACCACATTTTAGGCCGGTAATTTGGATCAAAAGCAATTTTGCTGCCCTTGGCTTTAAGACGGGTAACTAAGTCTATAAAGCGAGATTTATCGTGATCAGCAAGAACCCCAAGGGTAATACCGCTGAAATAGATTACATCGAAATGCGGCCAATCTGATTCAGCTTTGTTGTGCTCAATAAGTTGCATTAATTGGGTTGCAGCAGAGTCTTTGCGCCAATAGTCAAAGTGTCTCTCGCCGTTGCCGTCGTTTTTAATCGCGTAAATTCCCACATTATGAGTGGGCGATATCAGGGCAAATTTGCTGCTGATACCGTGTTTCTCCCAGTGTTCAGTCATTAATGTGCTGAATGTATCTTGGCCGACCCCAGTCAAAAAATAGCAATCTAACTGGGCTTGCCAACGTTTGGCATATACGAGGGAGTTGTACGTATCACCAGCGAATGAATGGTGTAAGGTTTTGCTCAAAGTGAAACTCAGTTCAAGCATGCATTCGCCAATGGCTAAGAGTGAAGGGCGTGACATATTAGACTACGCTCACTTTGTTTTTACAGCTGTCTAAGTCCACTTCAATTTCTTCAATTGTTTTGTTTTTCGTTTCCGGCATGATTTTATATAAAATCACGAATCCGACGGCGCCGCTGATGGCGTAAAACAAGAAAATGTCACTTGCGCCCATGTGGCTAAGTTGCCAAGGGAAAAATTGCTGAACCAAATAGCTAACAATACTGGCGAGTAGCGCGAACATCGGAATAGCGGTACCGCGAATGGCTATTGGGAATATCTCTGAAAATAATACCCACATAACAGGGCCAATTGAAAAGTGGAATGCGGCAATGTAGCCCATAACACCAAACAGGATCATATTGGCGTTCACATTGGTCGCCATTTGCATTAATTGCCCTTCATGGCGCCGAAAATCTTCAAGACCAATCACAGATTGCAACATGTTCTTAAATTCGATATCAGATGAGAAGGTGGTGCTGACCATGTCATGTAGGTTCGTTAGGCCATGCTGGGTAACAAAAGTATTGATCTGCTCCGGTGTTAGCAAGTAAGTGGCTTGGCTAAATGCGTAGTGACACATAAACAAGCTGATAGTACCCGCTGCAAGCCCGTAAATAACTAACGGGCGACGGCCCAATCTGTCAACTAATAACACTGCGCCAATGGTGAACACCACACTAACTAAACCGACGATAAGCGCTTGGAAGAAGGCAGCGTTAGTGCCAAGACCGACCTGCTCAAATACGGTTGGGGCATAAAACATAATGGCGTTGATGCCAGTAATTTGCTGAACCACGCCCATGGTTAGGCCAATTAAAGCAGCCTTGCGCATTTTACTGCCGAACATGGCTTTTATCGCTTCCATGGTGGACAGAGCATGCTTGTCGCCTAAATCGACGCTGTACTGTATTTGAGCCAGTTCTTTCTCGGCTTCTTGGTCGCTTAAAAATTGGTGAAGTACACTTTCTGCTTCGTCAATACGGTTGTTCATCACTAGCCAGCGTGGGCTTCTGGGGATCAAAAACAATAGGAACAGCCATAAAATAGCGGGAATTATTTCGATGCCAAGCATCCAGCGCCACGTATGGGTGTTCAAGCCTAGAGACGTCACCCACTGTGAGTCCAATTGCGATACTTGCAATATCATGTAATTAGCAAAATAAGCAGCGGATAAGCCAATGACGATATTAATTTGTATCATCGCGACGAGCTTGCCTCGCAGTTTAGGCGGGGCAATCTCGCCAATGTACATTGCAGCCACAGACAGGGACGTAAACGCGAGTCCCCCAACGAAACGTGCAGTAACTAACATTTCAAACGAAAATGCGCCCACTGATGCAACCGCGGATAATATGTAGAGAAACGAAATGATCAACAGCGCTTGACGACGGCCGTATTTGTCGCAAATAAAGCCAGTGATAAGTAACGCGAATAACACACCGAATCCAGGAGCACTCACAACGGCGCCAATTTGCAAATCTGAAAGAGCAAATTCTGCCGATATAAATCGCACAGTGCCGGAGATAAGCGCGGCATCTAAACCAAAGATAAACCCCCCAAACGCCACTACAATGGCACAGAAAAATACATGCCTAACTTGGTTATTCATTGATGTTCCTATTTAGCTTGAGCAACAAGGTTACTCAAATCGCATTTTCTTTATGCTAACGTAAATATTGAAAATTGTTAACAATTAATTATTGTGTAATGAGATAAACATCTCAATGGCCTTGTTAAACGCGAGATAATCTATGTGCAGACCCCCTTGTCGTATTTATTGTGTTGTTAACAATCGCTGTTCTATTAAGGGTTGTTTCCAACATTCACTAAGAAAGTTGTCTGACGTATTTTACCGAATAATCATACGACGTTTTCAAATTTAACCTATTAATAATTCTCAAATATATGATTTTTATAAATTAGTTTGGTGAATGAAGAATTTTTATAGCCTAATTAATTGTTAACAATTTACAAGTTTTGTGCGCTATGTATAATACCAAAATGTAAATTATGTTAATGTTTTTGATAGGGGTAAATATGAATGCCAGTAAAACGTTACTGCTTGGGGCGATTGTTAGCGCGCTAGCAGGGTGCAGTACAAGTGAAACCACTGACGACACTACGAACATTTCGGCCACTGAAGTTCAACTACATCAGGTAAACGAACAAGGAGGCAAAACACTTGAAACGTTATTTGTTGCCTCTAATAGCGACGCCCTCAATCATGTCAAATATACCAACGCGACAGGTACCGTTAACACGTCTTCTGATGAAGGTCTAACGGTTGTATTTCATGGTAAAGACAACATTAACAGCGCCGTGGATTTTGTCCCTGATGTGGCATGGGACTGGAGCGACTTAGAGGATTTTAATGTTGCGTTTGATATCGGTAATGGGGGAGAGCACTCAGTTCAGTTGTTCTTAAACATATCTGACATCAATGGCGATTCTTACACGCGCTCGGTCAGTGTGCCAATTGGGCCTAAGAAAACCTACTATGCAAAAATGGCGGGGCATGATTTAGCCAAATCAATCAGTGATGATAAAAACGAATTTAATTTTACCTCAGGCCTGCGCTCTAACCCAGATACTTGGACTTCTGATGATAAGCAGTTTATCTCCTTGTGGGGTAAGAAAAATCTTAAGTTAAGTGGCATAAGTAAAATGTCGTTAAGTGTGCAAAATAATTTATTTGATAAACAAATCACTATTGACGATATCCGCTTGCGCCAAAACCCGCCTATGGATACGCACTACCTTACGGGCGTGGTTGATAAATTTGGCCAAAATGCAAAGCGAGAGTTTGAGGGAAAAGTGCACTCATTAGAAGAGCTAAACGTCGCCCGTGACAAAGAGTTGCAAACCCTTGATGGAAAATGGAACGCCCCGCGTTCAAAATGGGGGGGCTGGTTAAACGGCCCTAAACTTGAAGGAACCGGGCATTTTAGAACGGCTAAATATAAGGGGAAATGGAGCTTGGTTGACCCAGATGGATATCTGTATTTTGCCACCGGACTCGATATTATTCGGTTAGCAAACTCATCCACTATGACAGGCTATGATTACCCTGCATCCGCGTTGGCGAAAGCGGACAATGCGGATGTCACTCCCGCTGATTCACAAGGGCTTAACCGTGTTGATGACAGTGCTGTGCCGTTACGCTTTGTGGCATCCAAGCTGAGAAAAGACTTGTTTACTTGGTTGCCAGAATATGACGAACCTTTGGGGAAACATTATGGATATCGCACCGGAGTGCATTCAGGCCCGCTAAAGCAAGGTGAAACCTACAGTTTTTATTCGGCTAATTTGGATCGTAAATACAGTGAGCTTGCTCCTGATTATATGCAGAAGTGGCATGACGTTACCTTGCAGCGTATGCGCAACTGGGGATTCACTTCACTCGGAAATTGGACCGACCCGGCGTTTTACGATAATCAACAAGTACCATTTTTTGCTAATGGCTGGATCATTGGCGACTTTAAAACTGTTTCCAGCGGCGATGATTTTTGGGGCAACATGCCAGATGTATTCGATCCTAAATTTAAAGAGCGTGCATTGCAGACCGTTAGCGTAATCGCACAAGAAGTCAAAAATACCCCTTGGTGCGTCGGTATTTTTATAGATAACGAGAAAAGTTTCGGACGTAGCGAAACGTCACAGTCGCGGTACGGCATCGTATTCAACACCCTTAAACGCGACGGGCATGAGGTGCCCACTAAAGCCGCTTTTACCAAGATGATGAAAAATAAGTATCGCAGCATAGAGGCTTTGAATTCTGCATGGGGTAAAGATATTGCTTCTTGGAATGTCTTTGATAAAGGCATGGATTCAACATTATCGCCGGATCCCAAATCTGCTGACAAACAGCTAAAGGATTACAGTGATATGTTATACGCCTATGCTGATAAATATTACGCAACGGTTGATGACGCGCTGCAAACCTACTTGCCCGATCATCTCTATCTAGGTTCACGTTTCGCTGATTGGGGCATGCCCATGGAAGTGGCAAAAGCCGCGACAAAATATGTCGATGTAATGAGCTATAACATCTACAAAGAAGGCTTACACCCCAAAGGTTGGGAATTCTTAGCGGATTTTGATATGCCATCTATCGTAGGCGAATTCCACATTGGCGCCACTGATAGCGGGTTATTTCATCCGGGGTTGGTGCACGCGGCCAGCCAACAAGACCGGGCTGATATGTATCAAGACTATATGCACACTATTATTGACAGCCCATATTTCATCGGAGCGCATTGGTTCCAGTATATGGATTCGCCAATTACCGGACGGGCGTTTGACGGTGAAAACTACAATGTTGGCTTCGTTAACGTCACCGATACACCTTATTCCCCCATGGTAGAAGCTGCAAAAGAGTTACATAAAGGTATGTACGAACGACGCTTTTCGGGGCAGTAGCCTGACTCTCCAGCGCGCAGCATATAGGTTGCGCGCAATATATTAAGGATAGCAAATAAAATAACCACGTTTTTACCTGACTTAGCACGTGGTTTTTACCATTTCTTATTATCAAAAGGGCGTCTTATACAACATACTGCTCGATTTTTTACATCTTCATTGTTACTCACCAGCCGTTGGCTTATTCCTAATAGCGTGTCAGTCGTCTGACTCAGTTGTCGTTGGTGGAAGGTTGAACGTTAAGGTGTCCATTCAGATATTCACTCCACAATTTGTTTATGTCACAAAAAAAGCGGCCATTATTGGTAAGCCTAGCGGAAAGTATGGCGGGCCAGTCGTCGAGGCTTTCAACAACCATGGACAGTATGATTTGGTTGCATCCCAGCATAATTTCACCCCAAAAAATTTATTTTGGGGCCAAGAAACAGCCTATTAATACTGCCTATACGCAAAAAATGATAGGTGGTGACCTACACGGCATGGCCGCAGGGGATTACGACAACGACACCTTTGGCTAATCAAGCGGGTATTAAAAAATTTGACGCCCGCGGGCTAAAGAACAGGGACCAGGCAATTTCGCCTGTGAAAATGTTACCGAATTAAAAAGTGCCCAAATGATGGGGCGATGAAAGGCCTTACCTTTATAAAAGACCCGGATGGCTATTGGCTCGAGATTTTCGACGCCGCCAAAGTCAGTGATGCTTGCGCCCAACATTTGCAGAAATAGGCTGCAAGGAGACTTTTTGCGCCAAGATGGGCGCCGGTAATCCGACAATAGCAAAAGCCCTTGCCGATGACATGAATGCCGAGCGCATCTATGAAGTGCAATGATTGGCACCCCATTGGTTGAGCAATAGAAAACTGGCTGATTTTTAAGTGGAGAAAGGTGAGAGGAAATGACTTCATCAGCTTAGCGCTCGCCAATTTCTAAGGTTCTGTATACCCTTCTAAAACCTTGGTTGTGGGAACCGAACCATTGTCCTTTGAGGATATTTTTTATTTCTTTACGCCAATATTCAGATTATTCGCCTGCATCCACTCAGAAAATCCCGAGCCGGAAACATATAAGTTAATGTACTTTCTTTCGGGTACTTTAAATAACGTTAATTCTGAGGGGGGGTATCGGCAAAAATGCTGATGTTGTTGAGGTTTGGTGAAGAATGAGCGCGTTCATTTTGACTAACTAAGCCTTCATCACCGAGTTTTTGATAGCGCCTCTATCATTTGAGAAGAGTCGGTCTAGTAATGTCACATCTGCGACAAACTAGACCAGAATCAGTTGTTGATTAAAGTAACTTTATGCAAGCCAATTTTTGTTGAATTTCATCGCTCATGTCACCCAAGTAAAGTAAAAAGATGTCGATGAATCACATACTCTATTCTAATAAAACAAAACGTTCGATGCTGTCTTTATAAGTTTTTCCATTGCTGGCTGTGAAGCTTACGTCTAATGAATAAAACTGGCCTTCGGGTAGTGCATCAGTAGGCAAGAGTCCTTTGGTTGATACGGTCGCTGTTGAACTGCCGGATACTGTGTACAGAACACTTGCATCAGTTTGTATTCTATCTTCGATAGGGATCCACTGTTTTTTAAAATGTCGTAGCCAAACTCGCAGGCCTCCTTCATCGGCAGAAATCACTTTATTGCCCGTTCCTGCATGGTAGTTAATATGGATCTCAAACGTTTGCCCAGCACGAATTGTTTTGCTGTTAAGTTCTGCCAAGTTTTCAATTTCGATATAGGGTTTTACGTCCGCTTCAACGATAAATTGCAATTCGTCATAAATATCTGAATTTCCTTCGCTCTGAGCGCTAACCGTAACCTGACCTCGGGTTAACGCGTGAATTGTTCCATCGGCATCGACCGATGCAACCTCTGGCGCTGAACTAGTCCAGCTTAATTGTGCATTGTCTGGGCCTTCAGGAGCGATATTTGCGTTTATCCGCTGTACTTCACCTTCAATCAGTTTGGTTTTTGAAGCGCTTAAGGTCGCTGAAGTAATAGGGTTGGCGTACCATTGGTGCACGGTGATTTTGGCTTTGACCGACAGAGCATTTTTAGTGCTCGTGGCCATAATCATTGTGCTCTCGCCTACTTTGCCTACCACCTTCAGAAGTCCGCTGGGGCTTATTTGAGCGACAGTTGGGTCGTTTGAATGCCATTGCACGTCTTGGCTTGCGTTTTCAGGCGTCGCGGTCACTTCTAATTGCAGTGTATCTCCCGATCTTGGCGCTAAGTCTTGGGTATTTATTGCCAAAGTAGCCGGATCCAGTGCGTTAGTATCAAATATTTTATTGGCTTGTTTATTAGAGAAACTAACCGTTTCGCCGTTGCGCCAACGTACCTGAATATGGCTTATTTTGTCTTCTTTGCCTAATCCGAAATGCGCGATATTCAGTAAGCTTTGTGAGAACACTTCACCCGCTGAGCCGATACGTTTTTGGTATGTAGTTGAAGCTGTTTGTAAGGTAATTTGTGCGCCGAGGGCATCAACGTTACCTTCTGGGGAATAACCCACTCTTACCAAAGCGTAGTTGTTGTCAGTCACTGGCTGATTGTTATACAAATACCATTGACCGTATTCACTGCCACTGAGTATGTCTAAATTTCCATCGAGATCAAAATCAAACGCTTGGCCCATGTCGCCAAACCCCGGCCCACCTAAATCACTTGCACCATGCATAGTGACCGTTTCGAAGTTGTCTTGGCCTGTGTTGAGCAGCATGAGATCTGAGATACGTTTCTCGACTAATCCCCAACGGTAAACAAACAAGTCTTGATGGCCGTCATTGTTAAAATCACCGGTTGTAACACCTAAGGCGTTACCACCTGCTGGAATATTCCATTGTTGGGTAACGTCAACAAATTTGCCGTCTCTGTTCTCTAGCAACACGTCCTGTATATTACGATTTTCCGGTATAAAATTAGGCGCCGCTTCTTCTACACCTGATAAGGTGAAGAAATAGGACCAAAATATATCACCGTTGCGTACCAATGCCGCTCGCCATTTGTTGTTGCCCACGTGACCGAAATAAACTCCGTCAGCTGAAATATCGTCGGGCCAGCCTTGTGCATTTGTTTTATCAAATTCTAGGGTGCCGCCAGATGGCACATCCGTTGATATTTTGTTTTTACCCAAGTAGATAGGGTAGGCTTTTCCCCTAAAGCCGTTTTGCCCTAGAAAATGATAATTATGCAATTTCAGTGGGCCACTTGCCTTGAAGCTAAATTCGTCAACACCTTTATAACCTCGCGTTTTCAGAGAGAAATTTCGGGCTATGGGGTCAAAATCAACGGACGGTGTTTCGCCCTTGCCATGCTCAAACTCTTTGCCTCTGGCCAAATACATATCCAAGTCACCGTCGTTATCTATATCTATGTCGGTTACGGCCATAACACTGTTCAACGCTCGAATGTTATTCGGAATGCTGTCGCTGATATCGGTGTAGGTAAAATCGCCATTGCCTTGCCAAACAGATAAGGGCCCATACATGACGATATCGTCGATGTTATCACCGTTAAGGTCTGTGACTCAGGCTCGAGAGGATCTGACATCCTGAATATCGGGTACCGACTTGAAGGTGAAACCACCTTGGCCGTTATTCTCGTAAAAGAAGTGCTGGGGTTTTTGATTGTTCAAGCCGGTTTCATTAACCAGCATGAGATCCAGATCGCCATCTAGGTCCATGTCTGAGTATCTGGCTCCACGACCCCGTGCGCCTCGGTCGATACCGACATCTCCTGTGTAGCGCACAAAATTACTGTTATCGTTTTGATAGAAATAAGAGACAGATGGGGCAGTGCCATTACCGCCGCCCCGAGTCAGCACCATATCGAGATCACCGTCATTATCGTAATCACCTAGAGCTGTGCCGTGAAGATCTTGCATAAACCAGCGAGACAAGTCGTCTTTGTATTTAGTGACGGTACCGTCGCCGTTGTTCCAATAGATTTTACTCGACTCTGCGTTGTGATTGTTAACGATAAAGTCGTAGTCGCCGTCTTGGTCAATATCGGCAACAGAAGGCCCGCCGTATTTAATCGAATTAACTTTATCTAACCCTGCTGTTACAGAAATATCCTTAAATTGTGGGATGGATAAATGCTCCGCGTCTTCCACTTTTAAAGAGTTAATTGTGATGGGAGAATTGATCGCTTTTAATGTTAAACGTGTTTGCCCTAAAGCACTAAATTTCACCAATACATTAATCGTTTGGCTGCCCGTATGGGAGATATTGAGGTTATCAACTAACACCTTATCCCCATCGAACAGAGAAAAGTTCGCCGACTGCCCAGGATTATCGATTTCAAAGGTCAGTTTTTTGGTTTTGCTACCCGTTACCTCATAATTGAGTTCCACAGGTGATGAGGGGGTGACGGTAATATTGGACAAGTTTTCGTCAGATGGCCCACACGCGGACAAACAAAATTGCAGTAGCAGAAGGACACTGAGAAAGAGTGGTTTTTTAAATTTATTACCTGTCATTTTTTTTACTCATTTTTTATACTAAGAACGTTAAAGAGCCCGAATAACGGTAAAGCAGAATCTTTACTTTACCGCCAAATAATCAATACCTAGGTTTATAAAATCGATTTGCCGAGCGTTAGAAGCTGATTAGCTTGCTGGTTTTTCAATGTTTGTGTTGTGCCGTCTCGCCAGAGAACCGTGATGTCGGTTACCACATCGTCTTTTCCTAAGCCGAAATGCGCTATGTTCAGCAAGCTTTGGGAATGACTAGCATTACTTGAGCCTATGAGTTTGTATTGCTTTTGACCTTTCGTTGTTATCCATACCTTTGCCCCGTAAGGGTCAACGCCATTTTTTGAATAGCCTATTTTTACAAGCAAATGATTGTTATGGGCATCGTCAGTGACGTTTTTGTATAAATGCCATTTACCGTTGTCATCATCGCCACTTAAAATATCTATTTTTCCATCTAAGTCGAAGTCAAATGCGACACCTGAATCACCGTGAGATTTTAAATCGATTTCAGTTGTGGCGTTATGCGCCACGCTGCTTGTGAAATGCCCATCACCGGTATTGAGTAACATCACATCGGCGATCCTGCGTTTTAAATCACCAAAGCGATATACAAAGAAATCAGCATTACCATCGTTGTTGAAGTCGCCAGTGGTGACACCCCAGTTATTGGTTTTTAAGGTATCTGGTATACGCTCTGAAATATCTGAGAATACACCGTTATCGTTGCGCAATAATACGTCTGGTACGGCTAAATCTTGTGGCTTCCAGCTAGCCTCGTAATCTGTAACGCCAGTCAATGACGCGCGCACATCCCAAGCTAAATCGTCGGTTAACATCCACTCAAGGCGCCACTTGTTGTCGCCTAAATATCCTAAATACCAACCGGTTTCGTTCAATTCTGTAGGGAAGCCCATCGCTTGTTCTTGAGTGACAGTGTGATCTTCTTTTGGCGTGGTGATCTGCTGTTTATTCGCACCAATAAATACCGGCATAAAATCCAGCAATTTGGCTCTGGGAAAGTGATAGAAATCATTAAGCGTTAAGTCTGAATCAGCGTAGAGCGTTAACCCATCATGACTTTTACTGCCTACGTCTCTAAGATCCAGTGTTTGATGCTCTTTATCGAAACTGAGGCTGTCGTTGGCGATGGTGTAATACAGCTTGCCGCGGGCAAAGTAGTAATCCAGATCGCCATCATTATCGATGTCGGCTTGGGCGACGGTGATGGTACCTGGGTAATCATCATGCCCTTGAGGAAACACAGTGCTGGTGGTATTGGTGAAGGTAAAATCACCATTACCTTGCCATATTGATGTTTTGTCGTAACTGGTAAATGCAATAATATCCATGACATCATCATTGTTGTAGTCTGTTATTAACACTCGTTCTGCTTCTATATCTTCAAATCCTGGACTTTCTACATAGCGAAACGTGCCATTCCCTAGGTTTTTGAAAATGATATTACGCGGTAATGTTTCGTTGACCACTTTAGCGGCATTAACTTGCATAAAGTCTAAATCGCCATCGTTGTCTAAATCGACCCAGCGAACACTTCGGCCTCTGGCGCCCAACTTTGAGATACCTGCTTCTTTTGTAACGTCTGTATAGGTACCATTGTCATTACGCAACAAGCGCTGGGGTTGCGGCGTTAAGCCATTACCGCCGCCGAGTGATAAAAGAATGTCGTTGTCACCGTCTGCATCATAATCGCCAGCGGATATTCCATGTAAATCCGCTTTATGAAAAATATCTTTCACTTCGCTAAAACGATCGTCAGCATTACCCATAAATAGTTGTACAGGTGTGTTGTCGTGATTGGTTAACAAGAAGTCATAATGGCCGTCATTATTTAAATCAACCACCGCAGGCCCGCCGTATTTCCAATTGGCTTCGGTAACTAAGCCTACTGATTCAGATACATCTTCAAATAAAACTTGGCTATTTGCGGGGGGACTTACAGCGTCATTATGACTACAAGCGCTTTGCAAAACGATGGCAACGCCAAAAGCGACTACGGAAAACGGTTTATTTATGATCATGTTCTTATCCAATATCTTGTTAAGGTAAATTAGTAAGTTAACGGAAAAAGGGCCTCCTAAGGACCCTATTTTAGGAGCTTAGTAAATCTAAAAACTAGAATGTATAGCGCGCACCCAAACGGTATATGTTGCCGGTATTCCACTCTCTAATGGTGGGATATTTCGTTGCTTCACCTATATCTTGAGCGGATTATTTACCTATGATTTCGGCAGATAAGGAATCACCAACGCTTGAACTTTAATAATTTCCAACTCGTCGTTAGAGGTGTCGGTCTGATTCTCCGACGAGGAAATCTGGCGTTTGTTGCTGTTCTCTTGCTGAGGAACCACCTTTCTGGCATACCAATTAACATAATTGCTATAGCAATCGACAATCTTGACTTACTAAATTATTAGGTAGTCGCATCTGCATTCTTGTAACAAAAGTATTCACCACCAACATGTTAATTATATATTGTTTATTGTTTACAATGTGAAGCATACTTGTTACAAAACTTGATCTCAACCAAATATTCAACGATCGCGCTAACAATAAGTAGCAGTTAGCACTGTGAAAATTAGTAATTAAGGTATCTATCTGTTTTTATTGGGTAATTTCATTATCTAGCTTGTTTTATTTTAGGAGGAATGTTTCATCTTAGTCGGAATCGATAATCAATGGAGTCAGAGCCACGGCAAGAGCGTGAATGCCTAATTATCACTCAACTAACTCGGATCCCGCTAAAAATATAGCCTCAAGGTAATCA
>NZ_WTPY01000042.1 GCF_011378905.1 Paraglaciecola sp. 20A4
GAGTATAAGATCACAGCGACATCAGCCCGTCAAATAATGTTGTTTTTGTTCAAAAAACGTTCATGATCTTGCCGTGGAGTCAGAGCCATTGAGTTTAATTTGTCGCTAATTTTCTATAGATCCTTATCCTAAAATTCTGCTAATCCACTAGCCGCATTTGGGAGGCCGTTCAGTAAACACTATTAGAAAGCCTTTACACAATTAGAATCAAAAACTACAACGGCCGCAAAGTTACGTAGTAGTCAGCCAATTCTTATACAATCTACAATCTACAAACGTCAAACGTCAATCAAAATAGGCTCGTACCAGTGCTTTACATATCCGTTAATCAGGTGAGTCAGATCGTTAATTCAACCACCCAACTAAATCAAGCAACGAACCTAGCTTAAGCAGATAAACGTTGGGGTGTGACTGGTTGCTGCGTAGCCAAAGGATTGGCAACTAGACCGCCATGCGCACGTTGATAATCTTGTACTGAGCCCATATTTGAATCGGCCTGGTATATTTTTTTAGTACATTATGTTCAATGGCATTTTGCTGTCGTAAATAGACCCTGCCGGCATCAACGCCTACTTTGTGGTTGTGTCTAAGGTCACTAAAAATGGTTTTGAGATCATTGCCAAAGATAAAACCTTGTTATATTGGCCTGACGGTTTTGCAATCGACAACGAATGGCTGTACGTCACGCAAAACCAATCAGTTACTAAACTCCAGGTTGAAAGACCGAGTTATGTTTCAAATTCCATGGGGAAATAGTGGTATATACCATGAGTAAATGCACTATATTGGCGAACATAGGTGCAAAAGCTGACAAAGTTGATGTGGTAAAAAGCTTTTGTTAAAGCTGATTGCTTAAACCGGTGCCGAGGAGGGCGGTACTTGTGAATTGTTTATTAAATCGTCGGCACATCAATATTTTAGTGCCGACTGATTAATGATAACTTGCAATAGACCATTTCTCAGTTGCACACCCAGAGCGGGTGTACTGCGTCGTTATTATCTGTGGATTATGCTTCGTTGATATAAACCGTTTTCTTCTCGAGGTACTGCTCAAGACCGAACTTACCGTCTTCACCGCCAAATCCGCTTTGTTTCCAGCCGTTATGGAAGCCTTGGTGCTGCTCACCCATGCCGCGGTTGATGTATACTTCGCCCACTTCCAAGTCGCTAATAGCTTTATTGATGTTGGCAAAACTTTGGGTATGAACGTAAGCACTTAATCCGTAGATACTGTCATTACAGAACTCGATGGCTTGTTCCATACTACTCACTTTAACGATGGGTAGAATAGGGCCAAACGTTTCTTCGTGTACCACTATGTTGTCTTGTTTTACATCGACCAATACGGTTGGTTCATACCAGCAGCCGCCTTCAAAACCATCAACGGTGGCCGTTTTTCCACCTGTGGCGATAGTAGCACCTTGTTTAAGAGATTCTTGCACAATATGCGCGATATTATCGATTTCACGCTGATTACACTTTGGGCCCATTTGCGTATCCGTTGCCATGGGATCACCTACTTTTAGGCCTTTAACGAGTGGCAAGAATTTTGCCATGAATTGCTCGTAGATATCTTCATGAACATACAAACGTTCAACACAAGTACATACTTGACCGCAGTTAGCAAAACGACCCCACAGGGCGTCTTCTGCTGCTTTATCAAGATCGGCATCATCCATAATCACCATCGGTGCTTTACCCCCTAGCTCAAGCATTACTGGGGTCATATACTGTGCACTGGTTTTGTAAATTTGTTTCCCTGCGGCTGTTGAACCCGTCATGGTGATCATCTTAGTGATAGGGCTTTCGCATAAAGCTTGGCCAACGACAGATCCACTGCCATTAACCACGTTAAAGACACCTTTTGGTATACCTGCTTCGTTGGCTAAACGACCGAGCTCAGTGGTAGCCAGTGGTGTTTCTTGCGTCGGTTTCAACACAATAGTGTTACCAGTAATTAACGCAGGACCAATTTTACGACCCGCCAGTGCCAGTGGGAAGTTCCATGCTGTTATACCAACGACAACGCCTCTTGGCACTTTATGAATATAAATCTTTTCGTCTAGATTATCTGAGGGAAGAATATCCCCTTCGATCGTTAACGCGTTATCGCAAGCGTAGTCGATAAACGTTGCTGTTACGTCCACCTCCATTTCAGCAACAGACAACAATTTACCTTGCTCAGCAACCAGCATTGGCGCAAGAATATGCTTGTTTTCTCGAATTTTATTCGCGAAGGCACGCAGAATGTTCTGACGAGTACGGGCGGTTAATTTTGCCCAAGATTTTTGCGCATTATTGGCAGCGTCTAAAGCACACTGAGCGTCTTGCGCACAACCTTCTGGTATTTCAGCAATAATCTCGCCGGTTGATGGGCTAAGTATTTCAATTATACCTTGTGCTTTAGAAGCAACATATTGGCCATCGATAAAATTAACATTGTTTGGAAATTGTAAACTTTGAATATGCATTGTGATTATCTCCCCATCCAGCCGCCATCAACCAATAAAATAGTGCCATTCACATAACTTGACGCTTCGGAGGCCAAAAATACAGCGGGGCCTTTAAAGTCTTCAGGCGTACCCCAGCGACCTTGGGGAATACGCCCTAATATAGCACTAGAGCGTTCTGGATCATTGCGTAATGCTTCTGTGTTATCGGTATCAATATAACCAGGGGCAATAGCATTGACGTTTACACCTTTGCCTGCCCATTCATTGGACAACGCCATAACAAGTTGGCCGATAGCCCCTTTACTCGCTGCATAACCAGGGACCGTAATTCCACCTTGGAATGTGAGTAAAGACGCGGTAAAAATAATTTTGCCGGCACCCTGGGCAACCATTTCTTTACCGATTTCTCGACTTAGAATAAATTGTGAGTTCAAGTTTACATCAATAACCTTGTCCCATAGGTCATCACTGTGATCAACCGCCGGGGCGCGCAATATAGTGCCAGCATTGTTGATGAGAATATCGATTTTAGGGAAGTCAGCTTTTACCTCTTTTATAAAACCATACAGCGCATCACGATCCGAAAAGTCACATTGGTAACCTTTGAATTTCCGGCCGAGCGCTTGTACTTCCTTTTCTACTTCTGAGCCATGTAACGCTAAGCTCGCAGAAACACCGATTATATCTGCGCCAGCTTCAGCCAAACCCAGCGCAATGCCTTTACCGATACCGCGTTTACAGCCGGTGACTAGGGCCAATTTGCCTTCTAAACTAAAATTTTCTAACATTACTATTCGTTCCTTATAAACAGTCGCGACGGGTGCTATTGATTGACATTACACTCAACCAGCGCTTTCATGCCTTGTGGGTTTCCATCCATACTGGCAAACGCATTTCCTATTTCTGCTAGTGGACTGACAGAGCTAATAAAAGGAGTCAGATCAATTTGACCGCTAGCAATTAAGTCGATAGCCCAGTCAAAATCTGCTGCTTCGTAAACTCGAGCACCTAATAGCTCAAGCTCTTTCCAAAAAAATTGGAAGAGATCAATGGGCGGCTGTGTTGAGTGGATGGCGACCATAACAATGCGGCCGCGACGACCCGCAATTTGTGTCATGGCTTCAATAGCCGGCAATACGCCTGATACTTCAAATACAACGTCAGCGCCTTTGGTTTCTGTCCATTGATCAACATAAGCGGCTAAATCAGTGTCCATTGGGTTAACGGATTTTACACCGAGTTCATCTGCGAACGCGCGACGGCTTTCGTTTGGTTCTGACACTAACACTTCAGCGCCAACACTTTTAGCCACGGCTGCGACTAATTGTCCTATGGGACCACCGCCTAAAATGACTGCTTTTTCACCAGCTTTTAGGCGTGAACGACGCACATCATGGCAAGCAACTGACAAGGGTTCAATTAAAGCGCCTTGTTTTAAATCAACATTGGCTGGTAATTTGTGTAACGTGCGTGCCTTCACTGTCCAGCTAGATTGAAAAGCCCCCGGGGTGTCGATGCCCATAAACTTAAGGTTTTGGCAAATATGGGTCAGACCAGCATCACAGGTTGGACAATTACCACACCAATCAAGTGGGCGAACAACTACTTTATCACCAACGGTAAAGCCAACTACGCCTTTGCCTATTTCAGCCACAACACCGGATATTTCATGCCCTATGGTTTGTGGGATTGAAACACGTTGATCCATCACGCCGTGATAAATGTGCATGTCTGTACCACAAATTCCAACATAACCAACGTTAAGTCGAACTTCACCTTCCTGCGGAGCAACGGCGTGACCTTCGACGACTTTAAATGATTTATTACCAATATATTGAGCTGCGTACATGCGGCCTCCTAGGAATGTTTAACTAAATAGGGAGTAAGTAACTCTGTTTTGAATTTAACGCCGACGCCTGGGGTGTTGGGCGCGACGGCTTTACCATTTTCAAGTTTCAGAGGGTGAGTGGTGTATCTGTCAATAGGGAACGAATGGACTTCTAAGTAACCCGCATTTGGCTGAGAAGCCATAAGGGATACATGCAATTCATGCATACCGTGGCTGCAAATGGGCGTGTTGTTTGCGTAGGCCATAGTCGCCACCTTTAGCCAACCGGTAATGCCGCCTATATTTGACGCATCAGGTTGTAAAAAGCCGAGCTTGGCTTGTTTAATCGCCTGATTAAACTCATAGACAGTGTGCAGATTCTCGCCCATGGCCAATGGAATATTAATTTTGTCTGCTATATGTGCAAAACCAGCATAATCATCCGGAATAGTAGGCTCTTCGAACCAAGTGATATCGTATTGCTCTATAGCTTTGGCAAATTTAATCGCCTGATTTACCGTCAGAGAGTAATTGGCGTCTACCATAAAGGTGGCATCTGGGCCGATAAGAGCACGCACCGCGGCAACTCTTGCAACGTCGTCACGATAATCTTCTTTGCCCACTTTTATCTTAACCGCTTTAAAACCGCTATTTAGATAGCCTTGAATATTGCCAAGCAACTTTTCTGTTGAAAAGTTAAGGTCAATGCCACCTGCATAGCAATTAACCCGATCACTGCAGCCGCCGGCTACTTTCCACAAAGGTTGCTTCAGTTTTTTGCAATGAATATCCCACAGGGCGATATCGACTGCTGAGATGGCAAAGCTCACTAAACCACCACGACCCACATAATGGAGATGATATTGCATTTCTTCCCATAAATGCGTGATACAGCTTGCGTCTTTACCAAGTAGTAAAGGGGTTAATTCGTCATTTAATAATGAATAAATAGCACGGCCACCTTTACCGCCCGTGTAAGTATACCCAACACCTTGGGTGCCGTCGGCACAGGTAATGGTACATAGAACCAATTCAAAGTGGGTATGATCGCCGTGTTTCGCATCATTCAATACTTCATCCAGAGGAACGTTAAATAATTCAACGCTAATAGATTTAATCTGCGAACCGTTCATGGCAGGTGTGTCTAGTTTGGCAATGACACTCATGATAATCCTGACTAGGTAAATTGACTGTGAATTAATTGTACATTGTTAACAATTAATTGCAAGCTTGTATGTCAATTCTATAAAGTTGCGGATTGTTAACTAAAAATATTTATCACATTTAGGCATTTTCGTTTACTATATTGGCATACTCTTAAATACTGCTTTTTGGGAAGCTTACCTTATGAAATCTAATAAAATTCTTTCCGTCAGAGAGCAAATCGCTGATGTACTTCGCTCCGATATTATTTCAGGTGAACTCGAACCTAATACCAAACTGAACGAGCAACAGTTGGCAGAAAGATTTGGTACTTCTCGTGGTCCTATCAGAGATGTACTGATTAAATTGACCAAAGAGGGCCTGTTGGTCAGTAAAGACAATGTTGGTTCATCAGTGAGTAGCCCATTGACCCCCGAGTTACAAAAACTGAGTATCGATATTCGACGTAAAATCGAAGAATATGCTGTTAAGCATCTAGAAAATAATATTTCAGATGAAGATCTAGCGCAAATGGACGCAATCATCGATAAGATGCAAGAGCATTTCGATAAAGAAGAGTTTACTGAGCTAACTAAAACAGACATTGAATTTCACAAGTATTTTGTGGGCTTGGCGGGCGGTGAAGATTTAACTAATTTATGGTATCCGGTAGTTCTGAGAATGCGCATGAATTATCAACGTATTCGCAATTCACAAACCTTGGTAGATGAGCACCGGCATATCGTAGATGCGTTACGTAAGAATGATTCAAAATTAGCCATTTCAGGTATCCGTAAAAACATTAAATAATTTTATTGACAGCCGTTTTGTAAAAAGCGGCTGCTGAAATTCCCATTTCCCTCCTTCTTTTCATCCTCTTTCTAACAAATGTCGACAACTGTTTTTGCGTTATTAATGGCGTTGAATTTATTAACGTTAACGAGACGTGACTTCCATTGCACTCTAATTAACCGAGTTAGGCTTTGTTAGTTTGGTAAATAACTGACCATTAACGGTTGTTTTGTTATGTATCTCTCGATTCGTTGATGTCTATTTTATATCATAATTTACAACTACTTATCACATACACCACGATTAAAACAACTATCAAAACAAAGATCAACGATAAATGAAAACCCCTGATTGTAAAGGTTCTGACCCATCTAATTGTAAATTATTTGTTTATTTAGTTTGACTTAATACTACAATTATTATTATTATTTTGTAAATTGTTAACATTATCTCTGGTGACAATGTTGATTTGTTAAGTGGTAATGATGAATAGAACTTATTCCTGGTGAATATCCAATTGCTTTGAGGTGCACGAAATGAGTAACGCAAAATTTAAACTAAACGCCATATGTATGGCGATGCTAGTGTCGTCAGCGAATGTCTACGCTCAACAAGCGTCAGTTAATAATGACGAAAGTGATGTTGAAGTGATAAATGTTACGGGTATTCGTAGTGCATTAAGTAAGTCGGCATCAATCAAACAAGAATCTTCGGGTGTAGTTGATGCTATTTCAGCTGAAGATATTGGGAAGTTGCCTGACACTAACTTGGCTGAATCGTTGCAACGTATAAGTGGTGTATCGATTGACCGTGCTAATAACGAAGGTAATAAAGTTACCGTAAGGGGGTTCGGGCCAGACTTTAACTTGGTGACATTGAATGGTCGGCAAATGCCTAATTCATCAGCTTTGCAATCAGCTGGCGTCTCTCGTAGTTTTAACTTCCGAGAAATTGCATCAGAAAGTGTGTCTGGTGTCTCCGTATTTAAAACGGGTAAAGCCAATGTTGCCTCAGGTGGCATTGGAGCCACCATTGATATCAGTACTGCAAAGCCGTTTGATTACGAGGGATTTAAAGCATTTGCCAGTGCTAAAGGTGTTTACGATACCAGTGTAGAAACTGGCAGTAATATCACGCCGGAAATATCCGGTATGATTAGCCAAACGTTCGCCGATGGTAAGTTTGGTGTGCTGCTCTCAGCGTCTCACTCTGAGCGAGATAGTGGTCGGGATCGTGTGGGCACCTCTTCTGGATGGGTGCGCAATCGAGCTAACCCGGATGGTGTTGATGCCAGTGCAATCAACGCTACCAACAACCCTACTGGGGCTTATTGGGTTCCGTGGACTCCGGAAATCGAACGTTTTGATACTGAGCGTGAGCGCCAAAACGCGCAACTGGTTTTACAGTTTGCCCCAAACGATCGTATCGAAGCTACACTTGACTACACCATGTCACGCTTTGAAGAAACAAGCTACACCAACAAACAAGCATTCTGGTTTGATAATCCAGCGGGCGTAGCTGATGAAAATGGTACCTTGGTTAATATCACTAATGCGAACGACGAACTCAATTTCTGGGCGTGGGAACGTTACGAGAAAAAAGAAAATGACTCAGTGGGTTTCAATATTAAATGGCAAGCAACAGATTCGCTGAACCTAACATTTGATGCTCATGATTCAACGTCGCATTCAAACCCTGATGGTCAAACAGCTGAAACATTGGCTAACTTAAAAAATCCATCTGGCTCTGTTGCCTCAATTGGTGCTGATTTTAGTGGAGATATTCCATCAATAACCGTTGATGATTCTGGCTTGGCTGGTGGCGCGTACAACCCCGATAACATTGTCTCTGACTTGTACCAGTTACGCGGATACGAGATGGAAAACAATATAAAACAGTACCAGTTAAACGGTAAGTGGGAAAATATAGAAGACGGTGCTCTAGCGGCGATTAATTTCGGCGCGATGTATACCGATTACCAAGTTGATACATACTTGTCAGAGCGCTTCTCATTTGTTGATATTCCGCTGGATGATTTAGGCTTGACCTTTTCACCGCTGGGCGACTTCGCCGACCAATTTTCTGGCTCAAAGAGCTTGTTTCCATTTATTCCGAAATACGATGCCAGTCGCTTTGTTGATATTGTAAAAGAACAGGGGTTATTCCGTGCACCTGACGTAACGACGAATGGTGTAGGTGAAAAAACTACCGCGTTGTATGTATCATTTGATTTTAGAACCGAGTTCAATGATTTCCCCATCGATTTAAATGTTGGGGTACGCTACGAAGACACTGATGTGAGTGCCTATTCAGTACAGCCAGGCATAATTGCGCTGAATTATCGCCACGCTGAGGAATTGCGCGCCTTCTTTGATGACACGGCTACTGCACAAGAGTTGGATGGTAACTACACACGTATTCTGCCTAACCTTGATTTTAGCATGGAGCTGACGGGAGACGTTAAAACACGCTTCTCTTATAGTCGAACACTTGCAAGAGCTGGAATTGGCGCTATGTTCCCAGCCACGCGTATTGATGCTCGCCCAGAGGGGCCATTTAATGCGTCACAAGGTAATCCAAATTTGTTACCAATCACGTCAGATAATTTCGATCTCTCGCTGGAGTGGTATGACGTTGACGGCAGCTATGCATCTATTGGCTACTTTAAAAAATTCGTTGAAAACTTCATTGGTGCAGGCGTTGAAAAACGTGCGATTAACGATGTCAACGGCAATCCACTGCGTGACCCAAGCATTACCCCACGTGAAGGTTGCCCTGATTCATCTGATACGCCAAACCCAGCTTGTTTGAGTCAAGCGGCTGACCCTATCGTGATATTCGATGTCGCGACGCCTGATAACTTACAAAACCGTGAAGTCGACGGCTGGGAATTAAATGCTCAGTACATGTTTGCTGATACTGGATTCGGTGCGGTTGCTAACTACACATTAGTCGATAGTGATGAATCATTTGACCCGTATGATTTTGATCAAACTATTGCCTTAACGGGGTTGAGTGACTCGGGTAATGTGGTGGGTTTCTACGAGAACGAAAAACTACAAGTACGTGTTGCTTACAACTGGCGTGATGAATTTTTATTATCCTTAGGAACAGAACCTACGTTTACTGAAGCCTATGGTCAGTGGGATTTGAGTGTGAACTATGACATCAATGAAACTTTTACAGTCTACGTAGATGGATTAAACCTAACAGACGAAACCGTGCGCCGACATGGTCGATTCGACGAGCAGTTGATTTCAGCCGAGCAATACGGTCCACGTTTCAGTTTTGGTATCAGCGGTAAGTGGTAGTCCTGTCGGCCTCTCGTGAAATAAGTAGAATTTTGTGACTTATTTCACACCGAAAAGGCACGTAAAATAAACAAGTAAAGCCGTCTTAATGTGACGGCTTTATTATTTTATCCGTCTTCGAGCAATAAAATATTTTGCACGTAAAGCGCGATAAACAGTGTGCTTTTGGGACTTAATTAATTCAGTGATATGGTTTCGGGTAGGAATAATATTTCTTATGTTTTGAACTAAGATAATCATAGTAAAGATATACCTTAGAGGTGTATCAGGGGAGCGATAAGTGACACATGCAATTCAATCAATTGTTATCGTAGGCGGCGGTACTGCAGGATGGATAACCGCAGGAACACTTGCAGCCAAACTTAAAAGCGAGCATGGTACAGGCTTTACCATTACGTTGGTCGAGTCCCCCGATGTCAAACCAATCGGCGTAGGCGAAGGCACTTGGCCAACTATGCGCCGCACCCTAAAAGCCATGGGCATACGTGAGACCGACTTTATTCGTCAGTGTAATGTGTCGTTTAAGCAAGGCGCCAAATTCGCCAAATGGGTTACCGGTGCGGATGATGATTTTTACTATCATCCTTTAGTATTGCCGCAAGATTTTGATAATACCAACTTAGCACGTCAATGGTTGATTGACCCCCATGAACAGTCATTTTCCCAGGCCGTTAGTTCACAAGAAGCGGTATGTGAAATGGGCTTAGCTCCTAAGTATATTACGACGGCGGAATACACTTCCATTATCAACTACGCCTATCACTTGGATGCAGGCCAGTTTTCAGCGTTTTTGCAGCAACATTGCACCGAAAAGCTCGGTGTGCGGCATATACTGGATAATGTTACGCAAATTAATTCGCTACTAAATGATGATATTGATAGTGTTTCGACTGTGAAGCACGGCGATATCAGTGGTGATTTATTCATCGACTGTACGGGTTTTAAATCTCTATTATTGGGCGAACACTTCAAGGTGGGTTTTAAGTCTTGTAAAGATGTACTGTTCGTTGATCAGGCTTTAGCCATACATGTTCCTTATGATAGCGACGATGCACCTATTGCATCACATACTATCTCAACAGGACAAAGTGCAGGCTGGGTGTGGGATATTGGTTTGCAAAATCGTCGCGGGGTAGGGCATGTTTATTCCAGTGCTCATATAAATGAGGATCAAGCCAGCGAAGAGTTACTGGCATATATTCGTCAAACTGGTGGGAATGTAAGCAGTAGTGATATTCGTAAAATACCTCTGAACCCTGGCCATAGAGAAAAGTTCTGGCATCAAAATTGTGTCGCTATTGGTCTATCTGCAGGTTTTCTTGAGCCTCTCGAGGCATCGTCGCTGTTGCTAGTGGAGATTTCAGCCTCGATGATTGCTGATCAATTTCCTGCTAATCGTGAAGCTATGAACATCATTGCTAAGCGATTTAATCGCACGTTCTTGTATCGCTGGGAGCGAATAATTGATTTTTTGAAATTGCATTATATGCTGACCAAACGCAAAGATTCAGATTTTTGGATAGACAACACCGACCCAGCGAGTATCCCTCAAAGCCTCCAAGATCAACTAACGTTGTGGAAATACCAGCCCCCCTGGCATAACGACTTTGAGCATGCCGTTGAAGTATTTCCTGCGGCTAGCTACCAATACGTCCTTTACGGAATGGGGTTTTACACCCAGCCTAGTGCTATGGGTCTGTCGGATAATTATCAAAAAAATGCACGCATTTTGAGAACGAAGAATATTCAGCAAACTGAGCAACTGTTGCATAATTTGTCGACTAATCGCATCTTATTAAACAAAATTCATCAGTATGGTTTGCAAAAAGTGTAATAAGATAAGACCTGCGATCCATAAGATTAAAGATAATTGACTCAATTAAAACATTAAGGAGGCAACATTGGCCCAGCCTGTATTACTAGACTATAAGCACCATAGCGATACTCGTATTATCACTGACAGAGGAATTAAGTACGGTGAAAATATACATTTCATCCCAGTTATTGCTGACGAAGTTAGAGCACTCGCCATCGCTTATCCAATCTGCTTTTTAAAAGACAACAATACCGGCCAGTTTGGTTTGAATGTGTTAACGGGTTTTGAAGCTGCAGAGAATCTTTTTTTACAGAACAGTGAATGGCGAACGCATTACGTACCCATTCACTTGAGACGCCAGCCTTTCATTGTTGGTGTGACAGAAGATGGTGCAAAGCCAAGTAGTGACAATACTGTATTGACATTGGATATGGACAGCCCAAGGGTTAATAAAGAACAAGGGGAACGCTTATTCGACGACCAAGGTAAAGCAACGGATTACCTTAACGAAATGCTGGATTTGCTAGGCCAATTAGTTTCTGGAAACAATCGAACAGAAGTTTTTATCAATGCATTGCTAGAGCATGATCTAATTGAACAGGTTCAATTGACTATTACGCTTGCAGACGGACAGCAAAAACGTTTCGATGGGCTTTACAACATAAATGAAACCAATCTCAAAGCGCTAACAGGGTCGGCACTTGAGCAATTTCACAGTAAGGGATACTTGCAAGCGTGTTACTTAATAGCTACTTCGATGGGAAATATACAGACGTTAGTGAAGTGGAAAAAAGAAGCTAAATAAGTAGGTAAGCAAATAACTAACAGTCTGGTTTAGTTTATCACTACAGCTAGACTTGTTTATGACCGCGTATAAAAATTGAAGCGTTGCTTTTAGCGTAAAACATGTAATATTCCAATATTATTTATGGCCTCGTAATCACGTAGATATTCACAAAGTCTGATACTTAATTCAGGAGTCTAAAGTACATCATGCCTGCCTATGTTAATGAATCAAGCTTAAATCCACAGGGATATTTTAGTGCAAATTTTTATCAATGGGCGCAGTTTTTAATTCGGTGATTAGTCACGAAATGAGATTTTATGAAGAATAGTTTAACAAGAATATGTTGGCCCATACTGCGTTTTTTCGAGGCAAATGAAGCACCGAAAAATTATAAAAAGTCTCACCGAGTGGCTTTGAATGTTGTAGGGGCTTTATTTCTCCTTCTATCATTCGTTTCGGCGACGGCTGCTAACTTCATCGGTGGTGTTGGTTCACTCATCCCTGTGATATTTTTTTTCTGTGCAGGCACGGTTGCCCTTATCGTGGGGGGACTGGGTTCGAACGGCGCTGTTTCAAAAATATGGGGGACTAAATAAATGCTTACGATGAAAATACCAGCTTAATTATACTTCGGCGGCGCTAGGCCAATATTGGACAGCGCTTTGTGATACGCCGTGGCAGAAGGTTTAACGTTATAAAGGTTTAATGTTTAGACGTTCTGCTTACATCAGGCAACGTTAATATTTGATCGCAATAAATCCAACGATTTAATATGTGATCAGTTCCGTCCATGAGGGCTAACCCTTAGACTGGATATCTTGCAGAGTTGCTTTACTTATTCACACTGATGTTTTTATGCGTGTTTACCGCATTTTGTGTTGCTTAGCTCAAAAAGCGACTTATCTTTTCGTATTTAACGTTTCTTTTTATCATGAGGGGCTCGATAAACGTTTATTTTATATGTCCTTTCTCTTCTAAGAGTGTTGGCAGCATGTATCAGGGTCTATCACTTCAAAGAGCTAATGTATTCAAGTTTCGTCTATTAAAGCGGCGAGTTTAAATCAGCAACAATGAAAGAGTAGATATAACGCATTACTTTTTTGTTATGGGTGTCATAATAGGTGACATTATTATCAAGGGCTATAAACCGATATTATGACAAGAAAAATATTATCTCTTAAGTTGAAAAAAAATAAAGATAATCAACAAGTAGATAAAGCAGTTCACGAGGTCAAGGAGGCACCTTATGCTGACCCGCAAAAGCGTTTCGCTAATGGGGTAGCCATTAATCCTAATCAATGGATCCAACTAGAGTTGGGGTCTGAACAAGCTAGCACGCGAGCGATGGATTTAGTTACACCAATTGGAATGGGGCAACGCGGTTTGATTGTTGCGCCACCTGGCTGCGGAAAAACCACCCTGTTGAAACATATTTGCCAAGCGGTGGGCAAAGCGTATCCCGAAATAAAGCTTTATGCCTTACTGATTGACGAACGACCAGAAGAAGTCACCGATTTTAAACGCAGCGTACCAGCAGAAGTGTATGCCTCATCCTCTGATGAAAGCTACGATCAGCACGTAAAAATGGCCAATAATCTATTGAATAAAGCCCGTCGTGAAGCTGGCGAAGGTCATGATGTAATGATTGTCATCGATTCACTCACAAGACTTACGCGTGTGCATAATGCAGAGCGAAAAAGCAGCGGGCGCATTATGTCAGGTGGTATGGATGCTAGAGCCATGGAAATACCGCGGAAACTATTTGGTGCCGCTAGGAAAATTGAAAATGGTGGCTCGCTTACGATCTTAGCAACGATACTGTCGGATACCGGAAGCCGTATGGACCAAGTGATATTTGAAGAGTTTAAAGGCACAGGTAATATGGAAATCGTGTTATCTCGGGAAGTCTCAGATCAGCGTATTTTCCCTGCGTTAGATATTGCCAAAAGTAGTACGCGACGAGAAGAGCTTCTGCTTAATTCAAACGATCTAGAAAAAGTGAGAGTGCTACGAAGAGGGCTTACTCATCTAAAACCTGTCGATAGCGCTAGAAAACTTGCCGAGCTACTTGATAAGTACCCGAGCAATGCTGCATTACTAAACAATCTTGTAGCAAAATAAATATTAAGATGTGTTGTTGAAAAAGTCTGTTAATACAGGAGATGTAGTAAACACGCACCATGGATATGAGTTGTCATAACAAGTATTTACGTTACGCGGCAAATCAGGCTTTATCCATTGTTTATACGAGGTCGACTGATTCCATATTCGATATCAATAGCAGGTTAGAATAACGTAATTATTTTCTTAATTTTATTTTCTTGATTTTATTTCTAAAGGTTTTGACATATCGAAATGGAAACGACAACGATTCATTTTGCTAACGAATTGGCTGAGCAACTCGAACCTTTCGCACAATCATTAGCGCAACGCAAAATGCAAAAAATAAAGCTAATCATTCATGCCGGCACACCTAAAACGGGTACCACTAGTTTACAAACCTATCTGAATAAGAAGCAACGCAAGCTCAGAGGAAAAGGGTTCCTTTATCCACATAATCTTGAGCAATCAGCTAATCCTTCAGCGCCTAGACATCAGTGGTTTGAGAAAAATCTTGTGACCGCTCATGTCGAAAATTTCTTAGCAAATTTCAATAATATTATTTCGCAAGTCAAAGATGACACGCATACCATTATTCTATCTTCTGAGGGCATATACAATTATTGGTGGGACTTCCCTGATGAATCAAAGGATGTTTTACGTGCATTGAATCAACTTTTTAATGTCGAGGTCTGGGTATGGTTTCGTGAGCCACTGGCGTTTATTGAAAGCTTTTATAAGCAGTGTATTCGTAACCCTCAAGTACAAAGCAACCCATGTTATGGGAAAGATTTATCGTTTGCTGATATGCTGAATATTCCTTGGTTTTCGCAACACTTAAACTATCAGGGGTTCGTCAGTGAATGCCAAACATTGTTTGGTAAAAATAATGTTTTAGCGTTTCAATATAACGGCGATGTAGTGCAAGAAGTTATACAGAAGTTAGGGTTATCTACACCACATGACAATCCGACGCCAAGACAAAATAACAGTCTTAATAATGCTTCAATAAAACTGTTAAGAACCATTAATCATTATAATGTTAAAGCAAAAGACAAAGAGCTTTTGATACCCTATATAAAAGAAATGAACGGGATCCTTGGGCACTACGTTAATGACACTTTGATTGATGACGAATGTAGGAAAAAGGTTTTAAAGCTCTCTAGCGTGATGAATTCCAACACTTTATTTCTTTAGCTTAATAGTTTTTACTCTTCTTATGGCTATTTTGGGTTAATCGTTTGTTCGACATTTGCTGTTACGCCACTGGATCTAAGAGGAAATCTTGCATGTATAAGACGAGATGCTCAGTGCTGTAATGCATACAATATCGGTTATTTAATTGCTAACACATATCCAAACGCTTCGCTTTTCTAGCTAACCAATACACTTGAAAATGACCTATTGCTAAATTTAATAGTAAAAGAATATACACAGCTATTGTTTAACAGCGATAAAATCGTACAAGCAAACAGTCGTAGTATTCAAGGTTTGTCACATAGCTGCAAATTCAGAATGAGTGACCGTAAAAGCTAGCGTAAAATGGCAGTCCAGCTGGTCACACCTTCCTGCCTTTTACTTTACTGCTATCAGATTAATCGAGAAAATATGCTAATTAATTTGGATTGTGCGTGATATAGGTACTGCTAGGGGAGACTCGCCAAATAATATTACCTACATCATCTGCGACCAATAAACTTCCGCTATGGTCTAACGCTAAACCGACTGGACGACCTTGGGCTTCATCATCTTTATTCAAGAAATCAATCAGAATATCCACAGGTTTGCCTATAGGCTGATAATTTTTAAATGGGACAAAAATCACTTTATATCCTGCTTTAGGAGTACGATTCCAAGATCCGTGCTGGCCGATAAACATACCTTCGCCTAATCCAGCTAAAGCATGCTTTCCTTCGGTGAAAAGCAATCCCAGTGATGCGGTATGTGCTCCTAGGGCATAGTCTGGCTTGATGGCTCGCTCAACCAATTCAGGTTCACGTTGCTCAACGCGGGTATCGATATTTTGCCCATAGTAACTGTAAGGCCAGCCATAAAATCCGTTTTCAAGTACTGATGTCATATAGTCAGGTACAAGATCATTACCGAGTTCGTCCCTTTCATTAACGACTGTCCAAAGCGTATCACCTGACCACGTCATACCAACGGGATTACGTAACCCCGAAGCGAATGTTCTATGTTTTGCTGTTGCTATATCAATCTCCCAAATCGCAGCTCGGCCTAATTCCGCATCAAAACCATTTTCAGCAATGTTGCTGTTTGAGCCGATAGATGCGTAAAGCTTGCGACCATCTTTACTGGCAATAATATTTTTTGTCCAATGATGGTTCAATTTCCCTGCGGGCAATTTTACTAGCTCAGTGGGCGCCTTGGTAATTTTGGTTTGCCCTTGTTGATAAGGGAAACTCACAATGGCATCGGTATTGGCTACATAAAGGGTGTTGCCCACTAATGCCATACCGAATGGAGAGTGTAAGTTTTCCAGAAAGGTCGTCTTGGTTTCAGCAACGCCGTCTTTATCGGCATCACGCAGTAACGTAATGCGATCGGCGCTTGGAGTACCTGCACCTGCTTTTGACATCACTTTTTGGGTTACCCATTGCTTTAGGCCTCCGTCTTCATCGTGCTTCTTGGGTTTATTACTTTCAGCAACCAATACATCACCATTGGGTAATGTATATAACCATCTTGGATGAACTAAATCTTGCGCAAAGCGACTTACCTGCATTGAAGTCGAGGGTGCTGTAGGCTTTTCACCCTGTAACCAACCAACGGCATTTGCAATATTAACATTTGGGATCAGTGACGAATCAGGCTCAACTAATGTTGGATCGCTACCAAATGTTATTGCAGGATCGAGTTTTGAGCTGTCAGAGCAGGCGCTCAGTCCGAGGACAGACAAGACCAGCAGGGCAATGGAGATTGAAGGTGTTTGTAACATGGTAGTTCCTTGAATAAACGGATATAGCACAGCAAAATTAAAAGCATTTATGATTTGCCACAATGTGGTCAATAACCTGATAGCGTGATTAAAATGTGCAAGCGTGAATTTAATTAGCTCTTAATTATCGATAGTTAATAGCAATAATTCTGCCAATTTTGAACGAGTATAAAGCTTGTTATATCAAATAGCACAAGGCGCGGTTTTTATGGCTTTGGCGATTTTGAATCGTCAAGTTGCCGAACACTTACACCGAAAAAATGACCTATGGTTGGTAAATTTTACCTAGCGTATTGTAATTTTCCGGCCGCTTAAAGCTATAAATTAGTCAAGTCAACGTGTTCGTCAAATATGTGATATTTTTTAACAAGTAGCGCGTATTCTGGCGATTCTAAAAAGTCTTTTAACGTCTGATTAAACTGATTTTTAAGCTCGGATTTTAAAAAACCAACTTGGTATGAGTTAGGCGCAAATATATTATGGATAGTCACCGCTTTTCTGCTAGCTGCAGGCTCTAATATAGCTTGCAGATCATTGAAAATATTGACGTCCATCACAACGACTGACACATGTCCGCCGAGTAGCATAGCAACCTGCTTTTTTTGGTCGGGTAGTTCAACATATAATGGCGCTTGTTTAGCGGCTAAAGCATATTCTGCGCCCAAATTTTTTGAAGCAGTTTGATATGCGGCAATGGCAAAGTGATTAAGATCCTTTGGTCGTTTTATGGCAATATTTTGAGATTGTAAACTTATGGCAACATTTTGATATTGAATGTAATTGTCAGTCAACTGCACTTGGTCACCCGCTAAAGTCTTGGTCAACGTGAGTGCCGCATCCACGTGACCACGCACTAGCATATCAACCGAACGTCCGTAGGGTACGTAAATAGGTTTAAACGCGTACCCCATATGAGAGAATATTTTGCGTACTAAATCTAATTCAAAACCACTATCGTCAGTAGAGTTTACATAAGGCGGTTTGCTCCAGCCAACTGCTACTTCAAGGGTCTGCTTGTCTTTGTTCGCCTGTACCTTTGAACACGCAAGAACTGATAATATTATTCCCCATAAGGCGAACTGCAATAGGTTAGGCTTGATACTCATGTTGTACTCTCAACTATGCTTAATAACGTCGCTACTCGTGACGACTGATTTTTCAGATTAATTCTTAATAAATCAAGGTTTTAGTTGAGTTTTGCTATGCTATTTAAAGCATCATAACAACATTAAATTACCTGAGTTTTTAAGATGCTTTGTACATTTTTTTGCTGTCAGCCAGAAGTTTTATACTGTGTAAACGCGCTTTTTGATCATGAATCGGAAATGAAAATATCACTTCATCAACCTGGCTATTTTCAATAAAGCGAGCCAACTGGCTATGAGCCGTTTCGGGCGAACCAACAATGGCGTACTGCAACGTATGTTCAATCATTGACAGTTCTGCCGGGCTGCACACCGCATTAATATCATCTACTGGTCTTGCGAAAGGTTTGTTCGCTCCTCGTCGTAGATTGGCAAATTGCTGCTGAAGCGAGGTGTACAAATATTTAGCTTCATCATCAGTATCGGCAATTACAGCCATTACGCCAGCCATAGTGTAGGGCTGGGCTAATTGAGCGGAGGGTTTAAACTGACTGCGATAGATATTGAGCGCATCGAACAAAGCATCAGGGGCAAAATGTGAGGCAAAAGAGTAGGGCAGTCCGAACTGCGCTGCTAGTTGTGCGCTGTATAAGCTCGAGCCAAGTAACCAAATTGGCACGTGACTATCGTTACCTGGCACAGCGAGTATAGTCTGTTCTTCACTGGGCGTGCCTAAATAGCGCTGTAATGTACGCACATCATTCGGGTAATCTTCAACACCTGCTTGCATATTGCGTCTAAGCGCTCTGGCTGTAGCCATATCAGTGCCGGGGGCACGACCTAAACCCAAATCAACTCTGTCAGGAAAAAGCGCAGCCAAGGTACCAAATTGCTCAGCGATAATTAAAGGTGAGTGATTTGGTAACATGATGCCACCGGAACCAATACGTATTTTATGGGTGGCGGCTCCAATATGACCCAGCACAACGGCTGTGGCTGAGCTACCTACACCGCGCATGCCATGGTGTTCGGCCAACCAGACTCGGTTGTAACCTAATTTTTCGGCATGAACAGCCAGTTGCCGGCTATTTTCTAACGTTTGTGAAATGCTGTGACCTTGGGCGATGGGAACCAAATCTAAAATGGAAAAAGGTGTCGAGGCTGTCATGGATAAATGTCCTTAAATACGACTGATAAAAATATGTGGGGGTGACAGCAATGGATTGCAAGTGCTTTTCGCCTCTACTAAATATTCGCATTATGTCTATTAATCATCAATAACCAGCAAAGCTTTAAACGCAGCTTTACTGGATATTTGTTGCTTATTTTAGGGTTAAGTAGGTACTTAAATTTTGGCCAGGCGAAATCACGCTTTGGTTGCCCTTTTCAAATACAACCGCGGATAAATCTCCTTGCAACGTTAGGGTATTTCCCTTGCGCACAAGTGCAGTGCCTTCTCTTAAACCAATCACAGGCATACTTGGATTGAGAACACAAAACTCTGTAATACGTTGGGCGCGTGTTTCGCCGTTATGCCCAGGAGGTTGATAATCACTGTAATGAGGATTGAGCTGAAAAGGCACCAGATGTAATGCATTAAATGAAGGCGGAAATATGATCGGCATATCGTTGGTGGTCCGGATTGAATGACCACATATGTTTGCTCCAGCACTCCAGCCTACATAAGGCTTGTCATTTCTTACTTGTTCTTGAATGCATTCAATTAAATTATTGCTGTATAACTGGTGTAATAAATGAAAAGTATTGCCGCCCCCGACAATGATGGCATCGGCTTGAGCTAAGGCTATGTAGGGATCGACATGAGCTTCAATACCGCTAATAGCTAATTTAGGGAGAGCTGCCTGCACTTTAGCTGTGTAACTCGGCCAGTCGATAGTCACGCCAGCATAAGGAATAAAAACGATATTTTTGCAATCAGCCAAGTGGCTTTCAATCATCTGCCTAGCGTGAGCTAGATATTCTTCATCTCCCGCTCTGGAGCTGCTTAACATCAATAAATTCACAACGCTTCCTTCTAAAGGTTCAAACACAGAATGTGCAGGAATGATAACAAGTCGTTAACTAACTTGATAACCGAAAAATAGACAATAAAAAGCCGACTTGCGTCGGCTATTGACGTTGACGTCTTGTTTAAAAACGTTTTTTCAACGTAATGCCATACGTAGCAGGCTCAGCCATATAAGCGTTAAGTTTGCCTTCTTGTAACGGCGTATTGAAGTTTGTACGGTTAATGTACTCTTCATCTAACACGTTTCGGCCCCATAAAATAACGTCCATATCGTATTCAGTGAAATTCATGAACAAACGTAGATTCAAGATATTGTAAGAGTCTTGAACCGCATATGGGTCGTTACTACCATCGAGAATGACATCGCCTGTGTAACTAAATTCACCTTGAATGTAAGCGTAGATGCTGTCACTTAATTCAAAGTCTTTCTTAACACTCAATACTGCATAGTTTTCAGGCTCACCCCCTGGGCGGTCTCCTGAACGATCACAGAAATTATCCGTAGGATTAACTCGGCCTGGGTCGTCAATACCTGTGTGCCATGTATAAGCGGTCCAACAATTCCCCGCTTCAAAGGTTTTATATTCCGCATTAACCAGAGCGTAACCAAAATGTACTTCGACCGATTCAACTGGCAACCATGTTGCTTCTAGCTCCATACCTGAAATTTCATAATCGCCGGCATTTTGCAGATTAAAACCATTACCAGTAAACGTGTTTGCCTGAAAGTCATCCACAGTGGTGTAGTGCGCTGCAGCATTGACACGCAAGTTTTGTTCGCGGAAATCCTTCTTAACACCTAGTTCAAATGATTGAGATGTTTCAGCATCAAAAATTGGATTGAAACCAACAGCAATACGATCGGTGTTAGTTCCACCAGATTTGTAGCCATTGCCATATGATGCATACAGTAAGGTATCGCTATCAGCCTGATAACTGAGTTTTAACGTGCCGCTAATTTGATCATCGCTTAGGCTTTCTTGAATATTACTTCGTGGACTGGTTGTAGTGCCAAGTAGGGGAAAAGCCCAACCTGCTTCACTAAAACCTTGAAAATTAACCAAGGTAGCTTGACCTGCCGCGGTGGTCAAATCTATGGCTCCTGCTGCTATTCCGCCCGCTGTGGTTAACGCCGCGACCAAATCAACAGGGGTGTTGCCCGCTAAACCATTAATGTCCGGTCCAACCTCGGTAAACACCGTCAGTAAGTCTTTTTTCTCTTTGGTGAAACGCAAACCAGCAGTAAGGGTAAATTCATCGCTTAATTTATAATCGAACTGTCCAAATATCGCATAGCTCTTGTGTTCCTGTTCCGCAACATGGTTAAAGCCAGTGCCCGCAGGAGCACCCGCTGCCCGAGGAGCTATGAGTCCCACTGATGCCAAACCATCGATACCCCCCAATAAACTACTAAATGAGCCTGCTACGCCTGTTAATGCATCCACATTTTGGCCTAGCACCCCAAGTGCAAAACCGTCAAAAATAGTATCTGTGTATAAGCTGTATTCAAGATCTAGGTCTTGGGTAAAGTAGTAAGCACCCAGAATAAAGTTAAGATCTTCGCTGGTGTAATCTAAACGAAATTCTTGTGAAAACGAGTTTTGTTGTGAATCGTTACTGGTGCCGAAAAGATCAGCATCGGTGAAGTCACTATCTATATTGTCGTACGAATCGAATGCGCGATAGGCTGATATTGAGACAAAGGTATAGTTTTCATCTAAATCCCAATCGAATTCAGCGGAGATCCCACGGTCTTTCATCGTCGCTACAGGTAAAAACGAGACTGCTACTTCACGGTCGTAGAATGCCTCACCACCAGGAAAACGAGTGCCTCCTAATTGGTTGATTGCGGCGTCAGTGCCAAATTTACCCGGTATTTCGTTGGCTTCAAAATTGCTCAATTGTACTGGTGCACCACAACATATTTCGTCTATCTCGGCGTAATCAGCAATAATCCGCAAAGACATGTCTTCATTTGGTGTATATAGCGCTTGCAAGCGACCGCCAAAACGATCTCGATCGTTTAGAGTGTCTTCACCTAGGTTAACGTCGCTTATAGTGCCGTCACGATTACTTGAGAAGCCAGTAGCGCGAAATGCCAACACATCGTCAATTGCTGATACCGACATTGCCCCAGATAAATTCACCAAGCCGTAATTACCTACAGTTGCTTCAACAAAACCATCACCGCCGCCATGACTTGGTGCTACAGTCGATATTAAAATGGCGCCTGAGGGGGTATTTTTACCGAATAAAGTACCTTGAGGCCCGCGCAGCACTTCAACAGCAGCCACATCTACCAAGTTGTTAATCATGGAGTTTTGGCGCGCTCTGTAAACGCCGTCAACGTATAAGCCTACTGAAGATTCTAAACCAAAGTTTTGTGAAGACGTGCCCACACCTCGAATTGAGAAACTGGAGTTGGTGGCACTTTGACTCTGAAACGCACCTAAGCCTGGGACATTGGTTTGCAGATCGTACATATCTTTTATGACTGCTTCAGCCATAGCTTCGCCACTAAAGGCGGTAACCGATACAGGCACTTCTTGAAGATTTTGCGCACGTTTTTGCGCGGTAACAGTGATAGTTTCTAACCCTTTCTCTTCAGGCGTTTTCTCTTGAGCTAAAGAGAATCCACTGTTAAGGGCAAGACTCAAGGTAATTAATGATGCTAATGGGGAGCGTTTTAAACGATTGGGTAACTTAGGCATTATTATACTTCTCTTCATGTGTTAGCTGAGGCCCTTACACTTTATTATTTGAATTTTGACATCAGTAAGGGCTACGGGACCCAACACATTGCAAATAATGCAACTAGTCGGATGAGCATAAGAGTGCAAGTTTTCTAGTTAAAAGTAAATGCTACGTTAGTAAAATGTTAATCCTTTTTCTGTTGTTATTAATAGCGCGCAACCCTCGTCCTTCTTACCTTTGTCATAGACATAATGTTAATCAATACAAAACCATTAAAATAATCAATTAAACTAATAGTAGCTTTATCTCTACTATCATTTTCAGATTTAAACTGAGGTGGTTACATGTCAGAGTTTTATATTGTACGTCACGGACAAGCATCTTTTGGTGCAGATAATTACGACAAGTTGAGCCCATTGGGCCATCAGCAATCCGATTGGTTGGGTGAGTATCTTGCTGAGCGTAATCTTGAGTTTAGCCAATTGTGGTTAGGTGAAATGGTTCGTCATCAAGAAACGGCCAGCGGTATTCTTCGGGGCTTGAATACTGATTTGGAAACGGTAACCCATAGCGGATTAAATGAGTTTGATTTTCAAAATATTGCGACTGCGTACTTAACCGATCATCCCAAGGATGCTGTGCAAAAAGGCGCGCCACCGGCAGAGTTTTACCGATTGCTTAAAAAGGCGATGGGAGCTTGGTCGAATGAGCAGTTAGACCCCAGCATGTTAAAAGAAACGTGGGGAGAGTTTCGCCAACGTGTGTTTGCTGTGCTCAGTGCAATGCGCAAGGAGACTCATGATAAGCCCATTCTTTTGGTTAGTTCAGGTGGGGCTATATCTATGTTGATGAGCATAGTACTTGAGCTTGATGCCAAACATGTGATTGAACTTAACATGCAAGTTCGTAACGCCAGTTACAGTCATTTCTTTTTTAATCGCGATACTGTGCGGTTAAGTAGCTTTAATAATGTACCGCATCTCGATTTACCCGAGCGTGTTGGTGCTGTCACGTTTAGTTAAATGGAATAAAATACTATGAACTTCGATTATTCAGAGAAAACACAAGATCTTATTGCTCGTTTAGAAGCCTTTATGGATGAGCACATTTACCCAAATGAGAAACAATATTTAGCCGATGTACAAGCCGCTAGCGCTAATCCAGAAACACGTTGGAAAACATTACCCTTAATAGAAGAGTTAAAAGAGAAAGCGAAAGCCGCCGGCTTGTGGAATCTGTTTTTACCTGAAGAATATCTACCTTACGGTGCAGGTTTGAACAACCTAGAGTATGCGCCTTTATGTGAAATTATGGGTCGTGTTATGTTCAGCTCTGAAGTGTTTAACTGCAGTGCGCCCGATACGGGCAATATGGAAGTATTAGCACGATATGGTTCTGAGGAAGACAAGAAAAAGTGGTTAGAGCCGTTACTTGAAGGCAAGGTACGTTCAGGTTTTGCTATGACTGAGCCAGCTGTTGCGTCTTCAGATGCTACCAATATTGAAACTTCTATTGTGCGTGACGGTGATGAATACGTTATAAACGGACGTAAATGGTATACCAGCGGTGCTATGAACGAAGATTGTAAAGTTCTGGTCGTCATGGGTAAAACAGATCCATCTGCTCCTCGTCATGAACAGCAATCACAGGTGCTTGTGCCTATTGATACAAAAGGTGTGACGGTTGTACGTCCATTAAGTGCAATGGGCTTTTATGATGAACCCGTAGGACACGCCGAAGTGCTGTTTGAAAATGTTCGTGTACCAGCCTCCAGTTTATTAATTGGTGAAGGCAAAGGGTTTGAAATTGCGCAAGGTCGCTTAGGACCAGGACGGATTCACCACTGTATGCGGTTGATTGGTTGTGCCCAACGTGCGCTAGATTTAGCCTGTGAAAGAGTTGAATCTCGGGTAGCTTTTGGCCAGCCATTGAGCAAACAACAATCTGTACGAGAAAGCATCGCGAAAATGCACTGTCAAATTGAACAAGCGCGTTTATTAACACTTAAAGCCGCTGACAAGATGGATCGTTACGGCAATAAAGTAGCGCGCGATATCATCGCCGCAATCAAAATTGTTGCACCGACTATGGCATGTAACGTTATCGATGAAGCCATTCAAATGCATGGTGCGGCCGGTACTAGCCAAGACTTTATTTTAGCTGGTAGCTACGCGTATGCGCGTACAATCCGCTTAGCAGACGGTCCGGATCAAGTGCATATGATGCAACTTGGACGTAACCTTATAAAAGATTACAACGCATAATTGGAGTGTAAGCGATGAGTAAGCAAAGCGGTGTAGAACAGTTAGACGAAGAACGCCTAGCCACCTATTTAGCTGAACATATTGCCGGTTTTAGTGGTCCGGTAACGGCCACTAAGTTTGCAGGCGGGCAGTCAAACCCCACCTTCAAATTAGAAACTGCGAATGCAACTTACGTGTTGCGTCGCCAACCACCGGGTAAATTGTTGAAGTCAGCCCATGCGGTTGACCGTGAATATCGAGTGATAAAGGCATTGGAGAATACAGATGTTCCGGTAGCCAAGGTTTATCATCTTTGTGAAGACGTTGATGTGATTGGTAGTATGTTTTATGTCATGGAGTTTATGGACGGAAACGTATACTGGGATAGCTCGTTACCTGAAATCAGTGATAATAAAACTCGCAGCATCATGTATCAAAATATGGCTAAAGTCATGGCCACGATGCACAGTGTCGATATCGACGCAGTCGGTCTTGGGGACTATGGTAAACCGGGTAACTACTTCGAGCGGCAAATCAGTCGCTGGACCAAGCAGTATCGCCTGTCTGAGACCCATGAAATTCCAGAGATGGATCAGCTTATTAGTTGGCTTGAAAAAAATATTCCTGAAGAAGATGGCAAAGTCTCGTTGGTTCATGGTGATTACCGTATGGACAATCTGATGTTTGCCAAAGACTCGTCTGACATTATTGCCGTGCTTGATTGGGAATTATCAACCCTTGGTCATCCTTACGCAGATTTAGCTTATCAATGTATGCAATTGCGCTTACCTGATAATGTTGGAAAAGCAACAGGTTTAGGAGATGTTGACAGGGCTGCATTGGGGATCCCCAGCGAAGAAGAATATGTAGCTGAGTATTGCAAATTGGTGGGTATTGACTCAATAGAGAATTGGAACTTCTATTTAGCGTTTAGCTTTTTCAGGCTTGGTGCTATTGCACAAGGTGTGGCAAAACGAGCTGTTGACGGTAATGCATCAAACAAGCAAGCGCTGCAAGTGGGCAAACTAGTTCAGCCTCTGGCGCAATACGCGTTAAAGATCTTGCAATAATCAGAATTTAATCGCGCCCCTGGTAATAGGGGCGCTGCGACAAATAACGGAGTGAATAATGAAAGCCATCGTTTGTAACGCTTTTGGTCCCGTAGAGAATTTAGAATATAAAGAAGTAGCCGACCCTAAGGCCGGTAAAGGGCAAGTTGTCGTTGATATTAAGGCTTGTGGGGTAAACTTTCCCGATGGCTTAATTGTGCAAGGCTTATATCAAATGAAGCCCGAAGTGCCTTTTATACCAGGAAATGAAGTGGCTGGCGTTATCGTTGAGCTAGGTGAGGGCGTGAAGCACCTTAAAGTTGGCCAGCGCGTTATCGCACTGTGTATGCTTGGCGGGTACGCTGAAAAAGTAGCGTGCGCGGCGACGCATGTTATGCCTATACCTGATGAAATTTCTTTCGATGAAGCCGCAGGACTTGTCACGGCGCACGCGACAGCTCATCATGGCTTAAAGCAGCGAGCGAATATTCAACCAGGCGAGACATTATTAGTGACAGGTGCCGCAGGCGGTACTGGTCTAGCGGCGGTACAAATTGGCAAACAAATGGGGGCAACTGTTATCGCTGTTTGTTCTACCCAAGAAAAACTCGATATGGCCAAAGCAAACGGGGCCGATATATTAATCAATTACTCTGAAGTGGACCTTAAAACAGCCATTAAAGAAGTGACCAACGGCAAAGGCGTAGACGTGGTTTATGAGTGTGTTGGTGGTGACGCATTCAATGCTTGCTCACGCAGTATGGCTTGGAACGGTCGTTTGTTAGTAGTTGGATTTGCTGGTGGGACTATTCCTGAGTTTCCAGTGAACTTGGCCTTGGTAAAAGGGTATGCAGTGATTGGCGTTTTCTGGGGCTCATTCACCCAGCACCAGCCGCAAGATTTTGCACAAAATATGCGTGAATTGCTCACATGGTATGTGCAAGGTAAAGTAAAAGTGGTGGTAGATGAAGCACTCCCATTAGCGCAAGCTAAAGACGCTTTGAATAAAGTGATGGGACGTGAAGTCAAAGGGAAAATGTCTCTAAATCCCTAGCTTTAAGCGTGATTAATAATACAAATAAAAACGGGCCTCAATTGAGGCCCGTTTTTTATATGGTGCGTGTTGAACAACCAAATTTAGCATTGTTTTTTTACTTGCGTCAGTTCAAAAAGGCTTGATAAAAGCTGGTTGCCAACACGCGAAAGCACTATATCTATTTGTAGCCGCTATATACGGTCGTTCAATACCGCAACGATAGGTGAACTCGTTAAGCCATTTTCAGAGGCCCAAGTCACAACCGTTTTACCGTCTTGCTCTGGTGAGCTTAAATCACTTTTTGGCATTTTTTTGACCATCAAAGTACCGGTTTCTACGGCGTCATTTAACATAGCCGTGCGAATTAAACTGTTGCCGCCGCAGCTAATACCTGCATAATAATCTTGCAATTTAAGGCGGTAATCTGACTGAACACGTTTCATCTTTTTACGCAGCTCGTCTTTATCATCGGCTTTTACTATGGTGCAAATGTTCTGTAAAGCTTCGGCAACATCAGCTTGAGCTGGTGTTGTAACAACAATAGATGTAACGGCGATGGCGATAGAAGCTTTAACAATTTTCAACATGTTTAATTCCTCAGGTCTTATGGACGTTTTAATCTTGTTTCAATGATGTTATTAAAGCCCATTTAACTTGTTAAAAAAATCTACAGGCTGATACTATGGTATAAAGCTTAATACCTAAGATGAATATTCGCATAGTTAAGATGGCAACACTTTGTTGCAGTTTGCTCCTCGTTTTAAAGTCGATTGGCTGCTTTACTTTATTGATTAGTGTGGTGTTTTATTAAGGAAATGTCTTGAGATTAATATATAGAGTGTTGTTATCAATCGTTGTTATTATTGCCGCATTGCTGTGTTATTCAGCGGGCAATATGACTGGCGTTACTATGTTTATAGTACTCGGATTTATGCTTGAATTTGCACTTTGGTTCGGTCTTGGTAAGATTTTCAGGCGAAGAGCGAGTTAACAAGGTTTACTTGCTAACTCGTTGTTTGAAAATTTATCCTTGCTCTGAAAATTCGTCTACGGCGACAAGCATGTCTGTGATCAAACGCTTTTCATCTTCGCTCAATTCCGGTCGCCAAATATCAAATAGTAATACCACACGTTCCTGTTGGCTATTATTCCAAGCTTCGTGCTCTATGCTGTCGTCGAATATTAAAGCTTTTCCTTCTTCCCATTGACGAGTTTCGCTGCCTACCCGAAGGCCACCGCAATTCTTTGGCACTATGATCGGTAAATGGCATATCAAGCGCGTGTTTAACAAACCATGATGCGGCGGTATTTTTACCCCCGCTTTCAATTTTGAAAACAGTGCCACGGGAGTTTGGCCAGCAATATATGGTAAAGGCGCTGCATCAAGTGCTTGCTTGGTGTGGGGACATTGTTCAGCAATAGAGTCATTTAGTGCGCCATAATGCCAAAGATAGGCTGCTGACCAGTTTAAACTATCCACAATATCTAAATGCTTAACAAAATTTGGCTCAGTACTATTGCTGTCTAGGTAAGGTGAGAACTGCTCTTGGCCGCTTAGCATTTGCTGTAGCTCAAATTTGATTGCAGGGGTTTTGCTTTCTATTGTATTTAACCAAGGAAATTCACTGCGCTCAAAAAAAGCCCTTTGGGGTAAACCAGGAAAGTAGAAACGCGTGGGCTGCTGAAGATAAATCTCTTTTTTACCAAAGCTGATATCTAATGCTTCGTCAAATCGCTTGCTTATTTTTCCTCGCTCATAACCCTTCTTAATCAATGCACTTAGCAGGTAATCGCTGTATTGATCATCATATTTTTCGCGTAGTGTTATACCTCGTTGCAAGCCACGTACAATTTCATCAGGAAGGTTCTGCTGCTTGCTGGTCAACTGAATCGCTGCTTCATAAAACGATAACGCCATGCGCTCTTGCTTGTTATAAACCAGCTGGTCTGCTTTAAAAATTATTACTTTTATGTTTTTGGGTTCTTGTTCCAACACTTTATCAATAGCAGCAATCGATGCAGTAAAGTCATCGAGGTTGGAGCAAGCAAACGCCAAGCCAAACCATGCATGGGTTAGGGTGGGGTGATCGTCGCATAAGGACGCAAACAGTGATTTAGCTTGGGGCATATTGCCCTGTTGAAGCGTTTGAATGGCCGATTGTAATCTGTTTTGTGCTGTTGACTGAGCGTGCATTGGATATTCCTTATTATTATCGTGTTACGCTACTGTTTTGGCTAATAAAAAACAAGTTGTACAAGCGCGATCAATGTTCATTCTAGGTATTGTGTTCATTCATTAATCAATAATTGAAGATATAAAGCCGCCGAAACGAGGAGCCGTAAGATGGACTATCAACAGATTATCAAATTTTGGTTTACCGAGATTACGCCAGCCCAATGGTGGGAAAAAAGCACTGACTTTGATCAGATGTTAAGTAATCGATTTGGAGAAATACATCGGAAAGTTGTTAAATGCGAGCAGTGTCACTGGCGAGAAGCCGCGTTAGGGCGTTTGGCCGAAATTATTGTGATTGATCAATTTTCGCGCAATATTTACCGTGATAAGCCAAAGGCGTTTCAGCATGATCCGCTCGCGGTAGCGTTAGCGCAAGAAGCCGTTGCGATTGGTGCTGATTACGATTTAACTGAGTCACAACGCAACTTTATGTATATGCCTTTTATGCACAGCGAATCGTTGATTGTACATCATCAAGCTCAAGCGTTATTTGCGGATAAGGCCAGTGACTCAACCTATCAGTTTGAATTGAAACATCTGGCAATTATTGAAAGATTTGGTCGCTATCCTCATCGAAATAGTATTCTTCAAAGAGAATCAACCCAAGAAGAACTCGCATTTTTAGAGCAGCCAGGTTCTAGCTTTTAAGGGTAATAATAACGCATTAATCATTCGCATATAATGGATCAACTTGCGTGCTGAACCTAACTTAACAAAGCAGGTTCAGCGCGCAATAATGTGTAGCGAGCAAGGTTATTTTGCTACGCTGCTATCATGCTCAATTGACTTATTCGTGCGATGTTTATCAAACCACCACATGATGTAACCCACTTTCGACATAAGATTACTTGGGCGTTTATAAATACTATGAGACGCGCCGGGTATACGTACCATTGCTGATTCAACACCTTGCAATTTTAAGGCTTGGTAGTATTGCTCGGTTTCAGATATTGGAGTGCGATGATCTGATTCACCTGTTAGCAGCATAGTGGGGGTCGTCACATTGCCCACATAACTAATAGGTGAGTGCTTCATATATAAGTCTTGTGCTTCCCACGGTTTTTTACCGAACCAATTTTTATAGAAGAACGGATAGAAGTCTGACGTTAATACAAAGCTGTACCAATTTATAACGGGTTTGGCGACCACAGCCGCAGCGAAACGCTCAGTGTGACCTACAATCCAAGCGGTCAATGTGCCGCCACCCGAACCGCCAGTAACAAATAAATTTTTATCATCAATTGAGCCTTGAGCGATAACAGTGTCCACGGTAGACATCAAATCGTCGTAATCTTGGCTTGGATAATTTTTATCTATGGTTTGGGCAAAGGCTTTACCATAGCTGTCGCTGCCCCGAGGATTGGCATAAACGACGACATATCCTTGGGCGGCCATTAACTGAATTTCTGCAGAAAAGTGTGGTCCATAATTAGCTACTGGGCCTCCGTGTATTTCAAGAATAAGTGGGTAGCGCTTACCTTGTTTCTTACCTTCCTCGAACCCCGGTGGGTAGGCGACCCATGCTTGAATAGGCATGTCGTCAAAGGATGATGTTAGGTTTAGCTCTTTTATGTTGGCAAGATCTTTATAGCCAAGGGCATCTTCATTCAACTGTGTGAGCACATTTGGTTGCTCACCTTTTTGAATAGCGATATCAGCAGGGCGTTGAGGGTCGGAATAAGTAAACGCCACGGTACCGTCTTTGGCTACATCGAACGCACCTCCAGAATAAGGGCGACCAAATGAAAGGCCACCGACTTTTTCTGCAACAACTTTTCGCTTACCTTTAAGTGGCTGATAGGCTACATAGGTTTCGCCTTTGTCGTCATAACTGACGTACAAGCCTTTACTATCATGGGCCCACTTAACATTGCCAATAGATCGATCAAAATCATTAGTAAGAGAGCGGCTAACACCACCGTTTGCATCAATCACGTACAACTGAGTGTTTTCATAATTGGTATATTTTTCATCGTATCCTAAATAGGCAATCAATTTACCATCTGGCGAGACCACTGGACTATTGTCTGGGCCAATTCGATCAGTCAGTTGTAACATTTCACCACTTGCGATATCGACCCGGTAGACATTGTTATCGGTGAGTTCTAAATCGCTATCAGGGCGCCGATTCGCCGAGAATACAACCGCTTTGCTGTCACTACTCCAGCTGATATTACCGCCGTGGTCAAACTCGCCTTGTGTGAGTTGCCTGGGTGTACCGCCATCTGCAGAGACAACAAATATCTGACTGTTACCTGCAGGTATATAACCAGCACCATCGGCCCGATAAAAAAGGTCATCAATGTAAATAGCTGAATCGGCCCATTTTGCGCCTTCTGGCTTTCCTTTTAGACTGACAGGTGACTTGGGGGTACCTTTAACGAATTGACTAAATGCCAGTCTTTTGCCATCTGGTGACCAACTTAGATTAGACGGCGAGCCACTTAAATGAGTTATTTGCCCTGTTTGTCCACTGATTAACCACTTTATATGCACCTGAGGTGCGCCGCTTGCGGTTGAAATAAATGCCAATTTAGTTTCATCTGGCGATAGAGTAGGGCTAAAGTCTGCGTGCAATCCATTGGTAACGGGCGTCATCACTCTGTCTTTGGTGACTTTCCAGATATTCCCCAGTTTTTTATCGCTTTGTATATCCATATAATTACGTACGAAGTAAACGGCTTTGCCATCATTGGTAATATCGAGTCCAGAGGCGTATTCCAACGTGAAAATATCTTCTAGTTTGAGTGTTTTGTCTGCTGAATCAGCAAAAGCATAGGGCATACTGAGTGCGATGGGTGTTGTCAGCAGCGTTAATACAATAGCTTTTTTAATCTTGTTCATATGTGTGTTCCCTGTCATTTCTATTTTGTATTTATTTTATTTACGGATTCAAATTAACACAGGCAAGGCAATCAATAATACCCAATGAGACGGATGGCAAATCTAGCAGGTTAATTGCCTACTTTTAGTCTCTGTTTCAATCGATGCCAACGAATAATATTTTGAGTCGCTTATAAGATAATACTCAACTGCTAATTTTAGTAAGTCATATTTATGCCCTAAATAGCCTGTGTTGATATTTTCTACGAGATAGTGAGGCGCTACTAGAGCAACACATAAAAGAAAAACAGACTGTATTTTACCGCGTCTGTTCTTAAGTAAATAGTGTAAGATCTGGTTAATTAGCCGGGAAAAATACGGTATTGAACAAATGATATTAGGGCAGAGTGTGACAATAGATGTAATCAACCTACCGACCAGTGATGCAGTAACTTGTGCGACCTGCAGGGCGAATTGTTGTCGCCTTGAGGTCATGCTCATTACCGAAACCGGTGTGCCCGAAAAATTTATTGCAGAGGATGATTGGGGCGGACAAGTGATGCATCGTTTAGAAGATGGCTGGTGCGCAGCTGTTGATAGAGAAACCATGCTGTGTACTATTTATGAAAACCGCCCGTTAATTTGCCGCGAATTTGAGATGGGCGGTTTTGAATGCCTCGATGAGCGTACATAACGAGTAGATATAGAGTGCGGTCATCCCGTGCAAAGTTTCTTGGAGAAAATCAGAGGTTGTCTGCCTATATTCGTCTTGTGTTTTCAGCGCCTCATTTAATGTAATGCACGTTGAGCTATTAGGCAATATCGTGTGTCTTTGCTACCTAAACCTGCTTTAATATCAATTCCAATAAATATTTGCTGAATGGGTAACTATTTGCTGGAGATGGTATAAGAACGTTTCACTTTACGAAATGCCCATAAATAAATAGGGCGAATAAACTGATGCGTCAAAAAAGCCAAAAATGCGAATATTGAGCCAAATATCATTGGCAGTGCGGCACCAAACCCAATACTGGACACAACAACGTATGCAAGTAAATATTGTGGTTGGTATATCGGATAAAATAGCGCGACGCACAGAATAATCGGTAAGGCAATTGTCGATACCACTGATTCAAATCCAGAGAAAAATAGCCACGCCATGGTCGCCGCATATAAACCAGTAAGCGCAATTTGTAGCCAAATTTTTAACGGAAATACGTTACCCTGTTTTTTGCGAATAAGAGTACCAGTTAACCAAGCCAAAACAGGCAAAATTAGTAGACCCCATAGGTTTGATATTGCAGGAAGGTCTGGGTCGGCAAAAAAATGATGAGCCTCAATGCCTGTAGTCAGATATTGATAGCAAAGGTGTATAGCAGTAAACGCCGTTACCAGCAAAGTGACTAAAATACGTGAATCGCCTAATAGAAACATAAGTATTACCAAAACTTCGTGAGGTCTTTAATAGTAAGTTAATCACACATGTGTGGACAGTAATTAAACATAAGTAAATATTTCACATACTAATGATGGGATAAGTGCCAATTGTAGGCCTTTGCCATTGGCTTTACGCGCATCATAAGTTCCCATCTTTGCGGATTGCAAACTAACTCATTAAGTTACTCTGATTTAAACTGGCTATATGAGAAATTAGATATAATGACATTAGGCCAAAATGCCTATCTCGCTTTCGATTATTACGCTTTGTTTGGCCTCACTTTACTTTTCTCAAAAACGCTAAGTTATTAACTTATCTCTGGCAAATATTTTTCACATGGTTTTTAATATGAATTCATACGTAGGATCTTAAGGAAATTAGGGGTTGAATGCATGTTCTAAATCTGATCAGATGTTTATCGCCAAACAAAC
>NZ_WTPY01000043.1 GCF_011378905.1 Paraglaciecola sp. 20A4
TCAACTGAGCTTTATTCTTGGAGCATGAAATTCTCTTGGTTCATATGAGCCTCTTCCCACATGAAAGCTTCTTCCCATACCTCAAATTCGAAGCCTTCTATGTAGTAGTTGCCGTTTTCGTCTTTACGAGCCGCGCCCATATAATGCTGTTCACCGCTTAAATCTGCCGCGATATCCATGCCATTATTGGCACAACCTGCCTCGTTAGACTCAACCGCTTTAACAGCATTAACACTACCAGAGCCTTGTTGAAATGGGCTATAAGCCAATTTGCCATTTACCTGAGCCATTGTGGTGCTGCTCATTAAGCGGCATTTCACATCATTTGCACTCAAACTTGGGTCGTTTTGCAGCATCAACGCAACCACACCACTAACCACGCCTGACGCTTGTGACGTACCCGACATAATGAAACGGTCATCGCCAACCATATATTGTGGAAATTTACTCGGCACATACATATCGTCATTAGCTAAACTGAACATGTGTCCGCCCGGGGCTACCATATCTGGCTTGATAAAGGCTTCGTGCGTTGGCCCCTGAGACGAAAACGATAGCATGGTGTCATCATTTGGATTGTCTTGGGTGTAGTTATCACTGATGGCACCAACACTTATAACGTAAGGTACATTAGCAGGCACGCCTATGGTCATCGCGCTTGGACCGGTATTACCTGCCGACGTCACCACAACGATGTCTTTTTCCCACAATGCCATTACTGCTTGGTTAATCGGGTCATCCCAGTAATTCGAGCGAGGCGGTGCACCAAACGACAGATTAACTACCCGTATATTCAAAGCCTCATGATTATCAGCAATGTACTGCAGTGCGCGAAGTGCATCTAAATAGGTGCTGTGACCATCTTCGTAAAATGCCTTAACGACAACTAAATTAGCATCTGGCGCAACACCTTGATAATAGCTACGCATTTGACCGTCAACAACAGCATGATCACTGTTAGCAATAATACCCGTAATATGGGTACCGTGACTGTTCTCGTCCGTGACGCCAAGTGCGGCAACTTCTTCATCGTTGAGCGCGTCATAAGCCGCTTTAATTCGCGTCTTGTTAGTAGTGTCATTACTTAATGCGCTGTGGGCTGACCATAAACCACTGTCAATAACGGCAACGGTAACATCTTTACCAGTAATACCCTTATCATGCAGTTCATCAGCCCCAATATTATTAACATAGTAGCTGTTGCTATCCCCTTCGTTTGCTTGAGTGTCATAGCCTTTAACTAAACTGCGACTACAGTTTTGCTTAAACTTCACATCTAGTGAGAAATCGCGTTGGGAATAGTTTTCTGCTCCACCCGCTGCAAATGACACTTCCACAGTAGCTGCCTCAAATGCATCCAATTTTGCATAACGCTTTAAGCGCTTAATATTTATCGATAATTCACCTGATTTACGGTTATACACTCGCCAATATACAGTTGCCCCATTCACTTTAACTGAATAGATGTGACCCAGCTCTTTTGGCCACTTAAACGACATACTTTCCATGTCAGCTTGTGAATCTCTAGCATTATATAAATTCCAACGAATACTATGATCAGTAAGTTCGCTAACATGACTACCGTAGACTAAGCAGTTATCCAATGAACCCGCGGTAAAAACGGCTTCGTTTTTAGACACCTTGAGCAAGGGGGCCAGTTGAGAGAGCAGAATTAATTGCGCGTCACTAAGTCGCGCTCCTATACCATCCACTAATGGAAGTTTATGGGTGACAATGCCACCAATGCTTTCAATTAGATCCTTCAAAACACCAACCTCAGCACCCTGAATCAATACTTCGTTATCTAATCCAACAAGGCTCTTCGCGACCTTGGTCAACGATGACGCACCCAAGGATCCGGGGGTTTTGGTAGCATTTACGCTTTTCACTATATCCCTAACACCTGAACCAGCAGCTGATATTGAGCTAAAGCAAAAGAGCCCTGCTAGCAATATTGCGCATTTTTTATTAAATTTTAGTTTCATATGTATTCATCCGGTAAATTTGTCGCGATAAAAAATAGAGTTAACTACTTGAAATATCGGCGATGACTACACTCACAACGCAATTAACAGGCCAAGAAATAAGCACTTGTTTTATATAGATAAAATTGAAATGTGATAAAAATGACATCTTCACTGTGAAATTATTGAATGTTATTTTTGAATGGAGTGATACTTTGATTGCAATCATTTTTTACACTTGAACGTTTTTAGCGGTGGTCTTATACCGACCTAAGAGGAGGTTGAGGGGGAGCTTAAGGAATTTTTATTGGATTTTATGATGCACCAACACATTGGATGTAGGATATAAATTGGTTGAATAATTTAGGCATGGTAGATTTTATGTAGTAAGTTTTCAGTGTTGGTATCGTTCATCGGTATACCTAATAGAAAACCCTGAAGTCGGTCTAAATCAAATTCTTGGCATAAACGTAGCTGATTATCAGTTTCTATACCCTCTGCAACCACAGTAAATTCAAGTTTCTTTAACATTAAAGCGAGAGCTTCAAATACGCGGATACGTTTGTCTGCACGCTTTGCTGTGGTTTGCATGCTTTTATCTAATTTAACAATATCAATTGGGTAATCCATTAGGTGAGCTACAGATGAAAACCCCATACCGAAATCATCCAACGCAATTTTATAACCTTGTTGCGACAAGAGGCACAGAGTATTAGTGACTTTAATATTGTCTTTTATAAGGGCTGTTTCCGTTATCTCTAGCACTATCTTACTTGGCGACACTAAATACGCTTGTGTTGCCTGGGTCAACTCCGCTAGTAAATCCACATCTTGCAACTGAACAGGTGATATGTTGATAGACATAGTCAACTGTTGATCAAATTGTTCATGCCACTTTGATAGCTGGCAAACAGCCGTTTCGATTACCCATTGACCGATGGGATTAATCAGTTTGCTTTGTTCGGCGATCGGAATAAATTCATCGGGTGTATAGACAGGATCAATTTCCGGCCACCGAATAAGCGCTTCGAAACCGAGTAAAGTATTCTTTTTCGCGCAAAATACCGGTTGATAATAAAGTCGGAACGACGTGCTATCTAGGTGACGATTTAATTCATTTTGAATCAAGAATCGTAGATTAAACTCGGTTTGAAAATGAGGCTGGTAAAAACTAATGCTGTTTTTACCGTTTTGCTTAGCTCGGTACATGGCGATATCTGCGCATTTTAATAATGCTTGGGCGTCAGCTGAATCATCAGGACAAAGGGCGACACCAATACTGACACCACAAGCGACTTCTTTACCGTTTAAATCAAACGGTGTTTTAAAAGAATCTAGAATACGGCTGGCTATTCTATTCACCTCCAGTGGAGAGGAAATACTGCCAATAATAATGGCAAATTCATCGCCGCCGAGCCGGGCAAATCCCTCATTGCAGCGTAAACAGGTTCGTATTCTGTCGACTGACTGTTTAAGTACGTCATCTCCCGCTTCGTGACCCATAGTGTCGTTAACATGCTTAAAGTTATCTAAATCTAAGGCGAGCAATGCCACTTTGTGCTGAGTACGCTTGTTATTGGTAATCATGATCTTCAATGTTTCTTCGAAGTGATACCGATTGGACAAGCCTGTTAGGGGATCTTTCTCGGCCATCTTTTTTACCGCCAAATAGCTGTAATGCATACGCTGTTCGATTTCAAAGCGCTTGTTTGCATGCAGAATGGCTTTTTCAAGTTTACTTAGGGTAATTTCATTTTTTGACAGGAAGTCTTGAGCCCCTGCCTCGATGCAATCTAACGCTAAAGAAGGTTCTTCTGAGGCGCTTATCATAACAATAGCGGTATTCCCCATGTCTGGTTTAGCACGCAGATCTATAAGCATTTCAATACCGTCTACTTCAGGCATCTTACAATCGAGTAAAACTACATCAAACTGACTTTCGCTAAGCAGTTTCAGGCCTTGGGCAACAGATGTGGCCTCTTGGATCTCGTGGAACGAATCACTTGATGCATTAAGCGTTCTTTTAACAACTCGTCTGTCAACGACGTCATCATCTACAATCAACACCTTCATCTCGAAACCTCAACTTAATTTAACAACCTTGATAATAGCCAAGTCCTAAGGCTAGGGAGTTTTTTATTAAAACGCCTCCCTGTTCACTGTTTGGGTTTAGGCCAAAATACTGTAAACGTCGTGCCTTCAATACCATCTGACTCTATTTCGATTTTGCCACCAAATTGATTCAAGTGTTTCATCACAACCGCTAGCCCAACACCACTTCCTTCTAGTTCATCTCTAGATTTGAGTGTTTGAAAAAGTTGGAAAACACGCTCAAAATATTTAGGGGCAATACCTGGTCCATTATCGGTAATATGGATTTCGTAATAATGTTGGCTAGTCTGGCAACTGACTTTCACAAGGCCTTTTTCTTTATCATTATGTTTAATGGCATTGCCGACTAAATTTAAAATAATTGTTTTAAACGGAACTGAGGGCACAACCAATTCTGCCGGTTCAACTGTAATGGTAAATTGCTCGGGCACATCGAGTAATGGCGTGATGTCTTCCACAAGCTTTGAAAGTTCAAGGCTCACTGCAGGTGTATCTACTCTGCCAATCCTGGCAAATGAAAGTAAATCTTCGAGTAAGGAATGCATTCTATCCGCTCTATTGACTACCAGATGCAGATTTTCAAGCGACTCTGACGGTAAAATATCTTGACAATCTTCGGCTATCCAGCCCAATAAACGACGTATAGCGATCAAAGGGGATTTAAGATCGTGAGACGCGATATTGGTGAAATCATCAAGGTCGCTATTGGCTACTTTTAATTGCCGAATAAGGTTTTCGCGTTCCGTTACATCTCGGCGAATGCACAAAATATACGGCTTACCATTTTCATCTTCAAATCGACGCTTAATCGTTTCGAAGACCATTCTGCTTCCGTCAGAATGGTAGACGTCTTCCGTAACAACGCTCTCCCCTTTTTCAAACGCGATTTTATCTTGCTCAAAAAATTGATTCGCTTCGCCTTCGTCAAACCCCTCAGTAGCGGTATATCCGATTATTTTGTCGCGCAAGCCCTTAGAAAAAATAGACATAAAAGGTTCGTTGGCGTAGACCATTTTGAAATCGGTATCTTTAACAAAGATCCAGTCATGGTTGTGTTTCGAAATAAGAAGATGTAGCTCACGAGATTTAGCTGCTTGCAAAATATATTTATGTTGCACAATGTGGTTCGTTATATCACGCTGAAGCACCGTCATAACCGCCTGTTCTTTTGCCGTTAACTGGACCCCTTTAGAACGAAAAAACTCTAGGTAACCAAAGCTCAAGCCTGATGGCAACATAACTGGAGATACCACGCGAATTATCCCAGTGCCTAAATGTGATTGCCCTCTGGTAACATTGCTAATTACATCAGGTGACTCCCCATCATCTCGTTGTATATCAAGTAACGATATTTGCGCTGCTAGTTCTTTATTACATTCGCCGTTTTGTGCCACTAACACCTGTATATCAGCGCATTGACAAAAAATACGGCAAAATTGCGCGTCAAAAATGGTCAAAATCAACTCACAAATATTTTCGAGGTTGAGCGCTATTCCCGGATCTAGGCCTAATTCCCACGCATAGGTGTGCTTATTTAACGAAGGACGTCCAACATAATGTTCGATATTGAGCATGGGGTTTCCTTTTAGCTAAACATCGGTATTAACGAAGCGCTTCAATCGTTTCTTTAAGAAAATCAATCGTTAATTCACCTTTTACTAAAAAGCCTCTGACAAAATCGTATTTATATGCGCGCTCCTTATCTTCAGCTCTTTCAGAAGAAGAGTACATAGTGACCACACAAGCTGACAATTCTAACTGTGTTCTGATTTTAGAAAACTCTTCAAGAAAATCAAAGCCATTTACAATCGGCATATTGATATCAAGAAAGATAATCACAGGAGGGAATTCGTCCGGATAGCGCTTTCTATTATTTTCATAATCTTGCAGAAAAACTAATGCTGTTGCACCATCGTCTTTTTCAAAAATACTCTCGACTCCAAGCGTCTTTAATTGGCGTTTAAGGATATATCTATCTAATTCGCTATCATCAACGATAAGAACATTAACTCGTTTCATTAACTTACCTGCTTTGGAATATTGGTGGTAAAGAGGGTACCAAGCTCTGACGTTTGCATAAGTATGGTGCCATTTAAGTAATCCACATGCTTTTTAACAATCGCTAACCCTAAACCAGAACCAAAACTGATTTTTGGATGAAACCGTTTAAACATTTGAAAAACTTCATCATGACGCTCTAGCGGAATACCAATTCCGTTATCCTGCACGCTTAATTGGTAGCTATCTGTTTTTTCTGAAAGAGACACCTTAACGTAGGGCTTTTCAGCTTTATCTTCATCGCGGTATTTAAGAGCATTAGAAATCAAATTCTCTAATATCTGAACAATTCTAACTTTATTACTCACAAAAGGATTTTCAAGGTAAATATCGCAAGTAATTTCCTCGTTATGCAGTTCGATAATACTCGACAAACGTTGCTGAATTTCAGCAACCATCTGTATAACATCAATCTCAGTCACATTGTTATCCAAGCTGTCAATTTCCGTTAGAGACAAAATACTGACCACCAAGTCCTCTAACTTTTCCATTTGCCCATGGATTTTCTGCGCATCCTCAATGGCACTGGTAAGTAGTCCACTTTGAATATCTTCAACAATAAATCGGGTCAACAGCTTTGAAGAACTAAGAGGGGCTTTTAAATCATGAGAGGCGCGATACGCAAATTGAGCCAGCTCGGCATTGGCCTGAGTCAAACTCTCGGTTCGTTGCTCAACTAACTTTTCAAGTCTTTGATTAACCTCAGTCACTAACATTTCATTGGCCAAGCGCTCTCTGGCTGCCAGCAACAAAGTTTGTAATTCCCCGCTGACATGTTTATCAATGTCTTCAGATAAATTTTTATCATCCGAGTTTCTTTCAAGTAAGTTGATCGCTCTACGAATGGAGCTTGATATGCTTTTCGACATATAGCCGATAGACACAATATTGAACATTGAAATGATAATGATGAAAGGGATCATGGTGCGCATTAAAAACGAAACCGTATCCGAAACAGGTTTTTCAAACTGTTGTGAATGCTGAGTGAATATGTTTTCAAATTCTTTAAGCTGACTCAGTAACTGTTCGCGTGTTATTTGCTGGTTTTCAAAGCTGGTGACAGCTAGCAAAGCGCGATTAGCCTGTTTTATATCCTCGTGGCAAATATCAACAACGGCTGAAGTCCCTATTTGGCGCATAACAAAGACGTTAATAAAATCTATTTTTTCAATACAATCAATAGGTTGCTGGCGAATATCAGTAATAACTCTTTTCATATCAAGCACGTCAAACTGTATTTTATTTTCAAGCGCTAAAATGTTGCCGGTAAACTGGCTAATATACTTCAAGTGAAGCAAATTTAGTTGATGAAACTGCGCACCTTTAGATATTTCAAGCACAGCCAAAAGCGTGATAGAGATTTCGAAGATGGTTAATACGACTATGAGCTTTAGCTTACTGGAGATGTTCATTTTTATCTCAACACGTATTATTTCAAATTAGGCTAATACATTAAGTATCAACAATTTATAAGCAATGACCTTTGTACTTTAGTCGAGTATTCTAGAATTTCTCGTTTCATGTAAATTAATCAAATATTGGGTACTTAACCGTTTTATTGGAGAAGTGGATATTAACCTATGCAAACTTCCTGTGCATAGCGACAACAGTAAGTCTACGAATGCTAAATAGTCAGTTTGGTGTATGAGTCGAAAATTGTCGTTTGTTGAATTCGGCTCCGGCAATAAGAAACAGGCAAATTGATATGGCTATCATATAAATCTGATTTTCCACTGTTGGTCCTTGGGTCAATAACGCGACCATATAAGTCATTGCACACACAAAAAACACGCTACACATCGCGCCGATCACCCCATACTTGAAGGTATAAAACACTGCCGGAAGAAGCGCCACTAATTTTACATATTGGTCATATCCATCATGAAAAATGGTTAAGAAAAAATATCCACTGAGCAAAAATAGCCAAACAACTGTGCACTGCCCGGCAGCAGCCACTGATTGTTCATCAAAATGAAATAATAATTTTTGTGTGAGTAACACCAGTGGAAATATAAAGAAGATACCAACTAAATCACCTAAAGCCATATTGGTGATGTTTTGTATTAAATTTATTGCCACATGTGGATCATCCAGCGCCCTTCTTCCAACAAATAGCGTGGCATTAGTGACACTCGTCACAATGAAAAGCACGAGTAACGCACACGCGTTGTTTAGGGAAGTGAGCACGTTAGTGCCAAAACGCTTTCGATATTGCCATAATAGAAAGATAAAACTAAATGGATAGAGCACAAAGTGTGTGACATACCAGATTAAAGACTCAGGGTAAAATACAGGAGATGACAGCCAACCTCCGCTGTGAAACAACAGCAAAAACGCGATCCGATCGATAACGAATAGGTAAGGCCAACTGCGAATGGGTGAAAATAAGAAAACACAAATCCGTAAACCGGCAGGTAAATACCAGCTAACAACATTCGGTATCAACTCCAATTGGGTACTGACTACCCACAAGCAATTAAACACTACGGCATAAAGCACACCTAAAAAACTATACTTTATCCAAGGTTGGTCCATTAACATAAATACCAAATCACTATTTCCACTGTCTCTATATATACGTTTAATTCGATAACAATTCATTCTAAGAATATCAGCTTAATCATGCTAAAAGATGAGTAAATACCGACCAAGCAGTTTAAAAAAAGCTTTGCGATTATAGCTAAATGGCTAGGTTGCGCTCCAATTATCGTGCAGCACGCCCCTAACCAAGCCATCATCCTGGTAATCCATATTAAACAAACCAATAAATAAAATTGGTAAACCATGATTGACTGATCATTACCAAATTGGTTACATTATTGTTAACCATTTTGCGCATTTATGTTGATAACGCAAACTAAAATGCATGTACTTGATAGGTAATGAACACGCATTTTACGGTTTGAGCGATAGGCTTTGTAGCGTATTCAGTGTGACACTGGCTCAATAGGCTCGCCGCTTATTCTGTTAGTTATGCCATCAGTCATTGGCTAAATTACATGGGCATCAGTCACGTTGGAATATTTGCTACAAGGTTGATATTCAGCTTAACGCTCTTGTTTACTGTTTGCCTCACACTTAGCTTTTAGCTGAAAAATTCAACCTATATTTTAACAAATATAGCTTTCGCTTTCATGTAAGGCTTTGTATTTAGGCGTTATATCCTCATTTATTTACGCAAAAGAGCAACATTTAAAAATAATACCCTAATCAAGGGGGAGTGAGATGAAATCAATAACTAAAACAGTCGCTTACACATTTTTACTGGCCAGTACTTTTTGCTCAATGGGATCAAAAAGTGCAATCGTGGATGATATTGCCCCAATGCCAGTTTCACACAGTGCCTTAGCGCAAGGTGTGTTACTCGGTAAAATTACACTGCTTGATCCTAATAAACCTCCCAGTGGAAATTTTGATTTACTAGATTGGAGTTTAACGCTTCCCACTGATCTCAATAAAGACCTAAAAGCTGACACTATTTATGAAAAACCCTTAAGTAATAATTTTGAATTGAAGCCTCTTTTTTATACGGCTATTGATGGTGGAATGGTATTCGCGTGTCCTAACGTGGGGGCAAAAACATCTAAAAATACTAAGTATGTGCGCACTGAACTTCGGGAAATGCTCAGGCGTGGTAATAGCCGGGTAAAAGCCCAGGGCATTACGGAAAATAATTGGGTTTTTGCTGACGCTCATGGTTCAGTTAAACGAAAAGCTGGGGCAGTTGAAGGTAGTTTAGAAGCGACCCTAGCCGTCAATCGCGTATCAACAACCGGTGAAGAAAAAATGGTAGGCCGAGTGATAATAGGTCAAATTCATGGTAGCGATGACGAACCGATTAGACTTTATTATCGAAAATTGCCTAACAATGAATATGGTTCAATCTACTTTGCTCACGAAATTAATGGTGGTGATGACAGTTGGATAAACCTCATTGGTTCACGTTCCCATACCTTAGTTGACCCTAAAGAAGGCATTAAATTAAATGAAAAATTTAGTTATAAAATTTCGGTAGAAAATAGCGTGCTGTTTGTCACTCTTATAAGAGAGGGCAAATCTAATATAAATAAACAGCTTGATATGAGTGCGAGCGGCTACGGTAAAAGTAATCAATATATGTACTTTAAAGCGGGGGTTTATAATCAGAATAATGGCGGCGATCCCAAAGATTACGTGCAAGCGACTTTCTATTATCTAGACAATCAGCACGCAGGCTATCGATTTTAGTCATTAGGCCGAAATAGCGAAGGCGTAATCCCGCCATCGCTATCTTCTCCTGCCATAACGCCTCTAAGATCCTCGAAATAGGACTCTCTTAACCGAGAGACAATTTATCCCGCTTCCCCTACCCCCCCATTGCTGAATCGTCCACATTGGTCATACCAATATGGACCACAGGGTATAGTTCTCCCACCCAAAATGTAAATTTAAAGTTAATTATTTGGCGTAAATATAGTGGAAGACGCAACATTATTATGCTTATATAACCAAATTGGTTAGCAATTAATTAGCATTTTGGTAATCATTTAAGTCACTCATGGTAATAACATGGCGCAACTAACTGCTAATAAAAATCAATAATACGGAGAATGGAGCCATTATGAAGTTTAAAACATTTGCACTTTGTGCGATTGCAGCCGCTATAACAGGTTGCAGTACCGACTCAGACAATAACCCCAACACTTTGGGCTCTATTACCCTTTCAGGGACACCAACATCTGGCGAAACCTTGAGCGCATCAGTAAGCGATGCAAATGGTATATCAGGGGATATTACCTATTATTGGTACGCTGATGGTGTTGCTATTCCAAACGCTGATACCGCTTCTTTTACGTTAACTGACGAGCAAATCGGTTCACCCGTTACCGTTCAAGCCCTTTATACCGATGATGGTAATATCAACGAATCTCATATTAGTGATCCCACTTCTGATATTTCAGCAATTATCTTTCCAGCGTCAATTGCGATCACTGGAGATGCTTTTGTCGGCTCCACATTAGCAGCGTCGGTGGTTGACGAAAATGGTATTGAAGATGCGACGATTTTATACACCTGGTTTGCTGACGATGTAGCAATAGAAGACGAAGTATCGGCTGAACTTGAGCTCAAAGGAGCCCAGTTCGGAACAGTGATTACGGTTAACGCGGCGTTTGAAGATGACAGAGGTTTTGATGAATCGGCAACGTCAGCAGCGACCGACGTCGTATTTCGTAATAATTCCCAAGGTTTTGTCGTTATTCAAGGTACACCCACGGTAGGTAATATATTAGCAACTGAAATCACTGATCTTGATGGTGCAACAGGTACAATAACCTACCAATGGTTTGCTGACGATACGGCTATTGTAGGTGCAACTGAAAGTTCATATATGGTCGATGCCTCATTGGTGGGTATGGTGCTGACGGTACAAACGACGTACGTTGATGACAATGGCTTTGAAGAAGATTATGTGTCTAACGCGACCATCACTGTATCAAATGTCGCGGTTGATCAGCCCGGTAGTATCGAAATTATGGGCACTGCACCTTACTTAGCCAGTGCCACACTTACCGCTGAAATTACTGACAATAATGGTATAGAAGAAACAAATGTAGTTTATTCTTGGTCCGCCGATGGTGTTGAAATTACTGGCGCGAATAGCAAAACCTATACACCTACCAGCCAAGCAGGTTCTATCATCTCTGTTAACGCATCTTACACTGACAACGATGCGTTTACTGGCACTGTTACCGACTCTCTCGATACGCTGATATACACCCAAGTCGTTGGTGATACAGCAGCACTTGAAAGCACGATTGGCGTTTTAGCGGATGGTGATGTACTCGGTCTAAATACTAATATTTACAGTCCTACTGCTGCAATAGAATTCGCCAGCGGCATAACATTGCGCGCACTAGAGGGGCAAACCCCAACCCTATCCGGTGACCTGTGTATTCATGTTGCCGATGGTGTTGATGGTGCAGCGGTTACCGGTATAACCTTTACGGATATCGATACTCTTTCAGGCTCTAGCTGTGATAGTGGTGAAGAAGCGGTAATTTATTCTGAGGGTGATAACTTTGTGTTTTCTCAGAACACCATGGATGGCGAACAGGCTATATTGAATTATCCAGATGATTCATACCATTGGTTAGTCCTAAAAGGCAGTGGCGCGTTAATTGAGCGAAACACTTTCTCAGGTCGCGATGTAGCACAAGAAGGTTCAGTTATTAAATTGGCTTCATCTGGTTCTGACCATGTTATTCAATATAATTTGTTTAGCGACAGTGCTAATGATAACTATGATAACTCCAGCCTACTGCTACTTAACTTAGGCAGCACAACGGGTAGCGATGCTGCTGATAATGCGAACTTCACGGTACAGTACAACCGTATTGAAAATGTTGTCACTGGTCGCCGCTTAATGCGTGTGCAAACTTCTGGTGCCACTATTCATGGGAATACCATTTTTAATGCCAACGGTGGTATATCCCTAGAAGATGGTGGTTTTAATGTCATTACTGACAACGTCATTATACGCACCAGTGATATCGCTGATTCTGATGATAGACCCAGTGGCGTGTTAGTTACGCCTTTAGGTCATACGGTAAGCAATAACTATATCGCCGGTATCCGTTCAGGCAACAAAGAAGCAGGCGGAATTGTCTTCACTGCAAATCCATTCTCTCAAGCTGACGGCGGCGTACCCAACTCGGGCAACCAAGCAATACTTGACGGCACAGGTGACTTAACATTAACCGTAACCAACAATACTGTTCTTAACTCGCTTCAACCAATTGTATTTAGTACTGAAATTGGTTCAAAGGCCGGTGTAGGCGATTGTGATGAGCTCACTGTAATTGACAATCCTCAGTTATACGCCTTAACCAAAAACTTCTTTGTTATTGATTTCGATGCCAACGTAATTGCCAATGGTTTCAACGAGAATGCCACCACTCAGGGCCTATATTTAAACGCTGACGGAGGCTTCAGTGATCACTCGTTCGAGTATGATTGCGACATAATCAACCATGATGAATCTACACTAACCAACAATTTTGGCTTTAGCGATAGCTACATGTCAGGTGATACATCCGACGATTGGGTTGATATCCGAAATGTTGACGGCAACGGTGAGTTTGATACTGATGGGGCGATTGACCAAGACCCAGCAAGCAACGGCAAAGAAGTACCTGAATTGATTACGGCCACCAGCACACTCGTTGAAACTGACCCTAATGGCGCGCAATCGATCGCAGGCGCTAAAGGCCTGCATTACATACAAGCTTCAGAAGTAGGCGTTGGCTCTACTTGGGTAGCACAAGACGATTAAACCTTAATTTCACATTAAAAATAAAAAACAAAACGCTACCTTAAACATATTAATAGAGACAACGGAGATACTTAAATGTCGTTGAACAAAAAACACAATTGTACACCTGAATTCCACCTTAAAGCGGGGCCTGCTTTTGCGGTTCGCCCAGCAGCGAAATGGATAAAAGCAGCGATTATTGCCGGGATGACCACGACGACCGCATTCGCCTTGCAAGCACAAGAAACGCAAACCGAGCTAGACGAGAATGAAGCAGAGCTTGAGATCATTGACGTGGTAGGCTCACGACGAACCATTCAAGATCAAATTGCCATTAAACGAGAGTCAAACACAGTGGTTGATGGGCTCTCTTCGGAAGATATTGGCGACTTACCTGCGCTTTCTATCGGTGAAGCACTAGAGTCGATTACGGGCGCAGCTTCTCACCGAGAAAACGGTGGTGCCACAGAAATAACCATTCGTGGTTTGGGGCCATTTTTAAGTGCAACTCATATCAATGGTCGCCAAGCAACTAATGGCAGTGGTGACCGTTCGGTCAACTTCTCGCAATTCCCATCAGAATTGGTAAAAAAAGTCGCTATTTATAAAACCCAAGACGCATCAATGATTGAAGGAGGCGTAGCAGGTGTAATATCACTTGAAACTGTACAACCCCTCGATTTTGGTAAGCAGCGTATCCAAGGTGAAATAAAAGGTAACTACAATCCTGACGAAGGTAACATAGACAACGACCTACAAGGCGATTTAGGGTTTCGCGGTACCTTTAGCTACGTTGATCAATTCGAGTTCGATAATGGTAAAGCATTAGGGGTATCGTTTGGTGTACAACGCCAAGACATTAGCCAACCTGAAGCTGAATATCGAAGCTCAAGTCCAACGGGTTCCTCTTTATGGGCATGCTTAAACGACCCAACCAATACTAACGAGGGTTTCTATCGTAGTAGTGCCGGTGACTGTGAAGATCAGGTGAACGGAAGCAGTAACCAAGGATACGATACCTCTATCGATCCTGAAACGGGTAAAGCAGTAAGTGATGGAACGCCTTACGCTTGGACTGGCAGTAGCCGTAGCTACCGTCAAAACGAAACGTCCGATGAGCGGGATGCCTTCTTCTTAGCGCTGCAATTTCAACCGTCAGAATCATGGGATATTAATTTTGATGCGCAAGTGTCAGATAGAACACAACAAGAGTCTCGTCACGATTTAATCTTTTTACAAAAGCGCGCGACCCCCGGTCTAACTGGACCAACCTTAGTTACCAATCAAGTAGGCGGTATTTTGCACTGGGAAGGCCAAGAGCGTATCGAATCGGCAGGTGAAGAATTTTCTCGTGAAGAAAACTATCGCGGCTACGGTATAAATATTGAGCATTACGCAACAGATGCACTGACCATTAACTTCGATGCGTCTTATTCGAAAACTGAGCGGGAAGAACTGCAAATTTCTAATAGAGGTCGCACTGCTGACAGGCAGTTCTTTAGTTGGGATATGGGAGAGAATATTCCGCACTTTACCTTAACCGACTTCGATGTGACTGACATTAGTAATTACACCGACAGTCTGCGCACCCGTATCGATAAAGAAAACACCCGAGATAATGAAATAAAGTCGGCGCGTCTAGACTTTGATTACGCATTAAATGGTGAGGTTTTCACCAGTATTCAAGCGGGTCTTAGAACATCAGAACTGAGCTTTATACAATATGGCGGTAGCCAAGGTAACGGATCAAGAAATGAGTACAACTTAAATACCGACGTAACATCAGCCCTTGAAGTGCTTGAGAGTTGCCAAAAGTCCTTTCCTGAGTCTGACTTTTTATCCAGTGTCTCAGACGGTAATATTGTTACCAATGTAGACAGCGCAGGCAATGTTATTAGCAGTGGTACGGGCTCTTCTTGGGCCACTTATGACAACGTATGTTTCTCAAAAGCGGTTGCTGCTTCCCAAGGCGGAGAGTTCGCATACCCAGCGCTAGAGTATGAAAATAGCGGCACCATAGATGTAACAGAAAAGACCAATTCTGCCTATATCATGACCAGTTACGACACAGAAATGTTTGGTAAATTAATTCGCGGTAACTTTGGTGTACGTGTTGTTGATACTGAAGTGACATCTGTTGGCTTTCGGAACACGTTCGATGTGGTCACTGACGAATTAGGCATTCTTAGCTTGGTAACGGGCGACTCACTTGAAAAAATACAAGGCGGCGGAGATTACACTGAAGTGTTGCCTAGTGTTAACTTAGTGGTTAACTACAGTGATGATATTTTACTGCGCGGTGGTGTTTACCGTGGTATGTCACGCGCCGATCCGTCGGATTTGGGTTATAGCCGTACCTTTCAAACCGATGACGATATAGCACCCACCTCTCTTGCAGATTTGTTAGTCGGCGTGAATGGCTCGGGTAACCCAAATACGCAGCCGCTAATGTCATGGAACTACGACGTGGCGTTTGAGTGGTACCCAAATGAAGATTCTATCTTTGCGTTCGGCGTTTACTACAAACAGTTTCAAGGCGGGTTTCAACAAGAAACCGTGTTAGAAAACTTTGAAATAGACGGTGAAAATTTTGCACTGCCCGTAACAAGTGCTGTGACAACAGATAATGAGAGTGATTTATTCGGTATCGAAACGTCAATTGCCTATCGTTGGGACAGCGGTATTGGTATCAAAATTGGCTATAACTATGCTGATACTGATTTCGAATTTGAAGACAGTTTATACGGCGACACCTTTATTACCGACTTAGACGGCAACACCACCCAGCTTAGCGCGGGTATCATCCCTCCTGGCTCAGTACCTGGCTTTTCGGAGCATGTATTTAGTACGCAGGTGTATTACCAAATTGGCGACTTAGACACGGCAGTGATTTATAAATATCGTAGTGAATATTTCCAACCTTATACCAGTAACGGAACCCGTTTACGTTACGTTGATGAAGTAGGTGTATGGGAAGCGCGAGCGTCTTATAAAGTAAACGACCATGTGCGTGTTAAAGTCGAGGCGATTAACCTGTTTAGTGCGCCAAAATCTCAAGACTATTATGTTCAAGGTAACTTAGGGGAAGTGAATGACTACGGCCCTCGTTTGTTCGCGGGCGTGAGCGTTAAATACTAAAAGTAACCTTGTAGTTAAGGTAAAGTGTCGAATGCCGTTCAAATTAGTGAGCGGCATTTTTTTTAGAGGGTTATCTTTCTAATGCGCTACTGCTTCATTGTTTAAAACGCTAATTCATTTAGTACCTACGGGCATCACTCATACCACCAGCATCGCCATTACCGTTAAAACAGCTATCGTTACTAACGTATTAACGTATTAGCGTATTAGCGTATTAGCGTATTAGCGTATTAGCGTATTAGCGTATTAGCGTATTAGCGTATTAGCGTATTAGCGTATTAGCGTATTAGCGTATTAGCGTATTAGCGTATTAGCGTATTTTAATTAGGTTAGTTTGCTTCCAGTGTGAGTGTTACGCCACTCTTATCACGCTGCAAATGCTCACGGCTGTTGAGCAGAAATAATCGGTTGGTGTCCACTTTCGCGTTATTCACCAAAAACGTTTTAACTGCTTTAGCCCTACTTTCGGCCAGTATTGCCAACGCGTGGCGTGGCACTTTAATGCTATTTCTAACTTGATTGTACATCGCAATGACCAAGGCTTGGTTCTGTTGGTCTTGTGAGATAAGGCGCTTACCGTCTTTGTGCTCTGGTTGACCCTGTTCTAGTTGTGCGTTGACCACCTGCCGCTCTTCTTCCACAACCTTGTTCGTCGCAGTGCTAAATAATGTCACCAAGGCGTTTCCGTATGGCCCAGTTAACGTAATGGCGCTAGCAGAGAAATCAGCAGGCAACACAGCGTCTCCAGTCAACTCGAGCAATTGCTGTTGCAGCTGTTGTTCAGCAATCTCGTACGCATCTTGTACTTCGTTAACGGTGCCTTCAATGTTTACGCGAAGACCTGGGCGTTTAACCAGCGCTTTAGCCAATGTGTTGAGTTTTTCAGATATGGCATCGTTCAGAGCAGCAGAACCATGAGAAAATGCAATGTCGTTAAGCTCATCGTCGCTGCCGACTAGATTAGCCAAAAGCGAGAAAGGCGCAGTGACGGCTTTGGTTATTATGTTACCAAGCGCTTTGAAAATAATCGCGCCAAACCCAAAACTTGGGTTGTTCAAATCCCCTGACACTTCCATACCTAGGTCAATTACGCCATCAGAGTCTTGCAACAACGCAATAGCAAGCCCTAATGGCAGACTAAGCGCTTGGTCTGAATCGGTTTTTCTACCTAAGGTGAGCTGATCAATAACCACATGATTTTGACCCTTTAACTGATTGTTCTCCAACTTATAACCTACGTCTAATGACAATAAACCTTTGTCAATAAAGTGTCCCATATAGGTACCTGAGTATGGGTTAACCGACGTCAACTCAGCGCCGCTTACCGAGAAGTTTAGATCAAGATACATATCATCAAGCAGAGGGTTAATCGCCCCGCTTAATGCCACTGGCGCATAACCATCAATTTTACCGTTCAAATCAACGTTAGCGGAAGTATCTGCTTTTGACGACAAAGAAGTGATACTGCCGTTTAACGCCTCAATACCCGAAGCAAAGCGCGGTCTAAGAGAATTATCTTCAAAGTAAGCACTGCCCTCTAGTACACTAATATCATCAATTCTGATCGCCATAGGCGAAGCTGTTTGTTCAGTCATTGTGGGGCTATTCACAGCAGCGGATGGTTGTATTGGAGCCGCACTGGCTGATGGCGTTTTAACGATAATATCGCTAATGTTTGTTTGTCTATTTTTATCAATGACCAGTTTGGCGTAGGGACTTTTAAGCGTTATTTTTTGCAGTGAAAAGACATTTTCGCCGGTGTCATACTGAACCCCTGCTAACTGCATATCCTGCCATTTAAGCAGCGGTTCTTGTTTCAGCCCATCTACGACAGCAAGCTCGCTAATATTGGCTTGCCCTGTAAACACGGTAGGACTAGCCGAACCCGCTGCAAATGAACCCGATACACCAGCGATGCCGTTTTGCAGATTAGCGTTTAAATAGGGTGTGATATACGGTTGAAGCTGTACTAATGCGAACTGACTAACATCAACCGTACCAGCGACTTGTTGTTGCTTTACATTTACCTTGCCACTACTCACAAACTCGCCTAATGCACTTGTGGGAAGCTGCGTGGCATTTCCCCCAACCCCGAGCTGCAGAGTGTATTCTATGGGGCTTTCAAAGTGTGTATCGACTACACCCGTCGTGGCATTGATATTAAACACTCGCCAATGCACACCTTGGGAAACAACACGTTCGTTAATGGCTATATCGCCATTATTCAAAGCAAATGACTGTAAAACCACTCGCCATTCGGGTTTATCTGCTTCGTCTTGCACAGAAGTGCCTGCATTTGGATCCGCTTGCTCGGTTTGTGCATTTTGTGACTCAGTGCGAGAAACAGCATCTGAGTTTGCTGCTGATTTTACATTAGGGGCACTTGCGGTAACGGGATCAAGTTTTGACTGCGGCGTTAATATGGCAACTAAATCTACGCCCATCTTATCAACACTCGCATCAACCCAAGGCTCATCGATGCGAACACTGCCGATATCAACTTGCTGAGTGTTTGTATCAAGTTTTACGCCAGTAATATGTATGCCAGCAATCTTAACCTTTGGCTGGCTATTGCTATCAGTAATCGTCAGGTTCGATAGAGCTAGTTGTCCGTTATTTACTTGTAAGCGTACGCCGTCTACGTGTTGTACTAGGTGATAATTCAAATTGAAATCTAATAGGCCATTAGTGAGCCTTGCTTCAATTACGTCATCTGATAGCGGCCACAAAGGTGACAGCGCAACACTTGCCAGCTCAATACTGCCCTTTGCTTCAAGAGGCGCCAATTGAAACTGCCCATCGAAGTGGAGCGTACCACCTTCATCAGAAAGCAGCTTAAATTCATAATGATTCTCAGGTAATTGAGCACTTTTATCTTTCAATGGTTGAGAAATTAAAGCGAGGGTATCCAAATCAGTTAATTCAAACGCCAACTCGGGATAGTTAATTTCAGTGTCAGTGACGCGATCTGAAAGCAGTACGTGTCCGCCAGAGAGTTGAAAGCGCCCTAATCGAATATGCGGAATTTTTGTTATCTCATCTTCATCCACTGGTGGTTGCTCTGACGATTCTTGCTTGAGCTTTTCGATAATGTCAGAAAAATTAAGCGTCGTTTTATCACCACCAGATATACGGGCTAAATGGGTATAGGGCTCATCAATATATGCGTGTTCAATGGTTGGGGTTAAGTGCAGCAGCGTTTGCCAAAATCCAACATCCACCTCTAACAGCGAAACCTGCACAAATGGTGCATTAGTCTGTTCTTCCTCAACGATAAAGTCAGACACACGAACACGAAGCAAAAATGGATTGATACGTACTTTTTCAATGCTTACCGTGCGCCCAAGCTTGTCGCTCAACACACCTGGCAACTGAGACTGTAAAACCAAGGGCGTGATAAGACCTAAAATTAGCGCATAAATGAGATATGCAGTGATGACATACGTGGTAATACGCACCCACTTTGCTTGATTGCTGAAAGTTGTTATTAGATTTTTGAAAGACATAGCGGGCTTGGTTTTAGAACGAGAATAGTATTATAGACATGGCGAGCCCATCACAGATAGCAAATAAGCCCGCCCAAGAATGATTAAAGCAACGAAGCTAAATTACCTAATCCAGATTGAAGCAACGCTTGAGTGTCTTTATCACCGCTAAGATAAGCGTTAATTTGCGATACAAAGCTACTAATCATGTCTGTATCTAAACCAAGCGCTTCAAATTGCTGCTTTAGGGCATTAATACTGCTTAACGATGAGCTGTATTCTGAGGCCTTATTTAATAATCCTGACATGGCAGAACTCTTTGATGACGAGTCCGAAGTCACCTCAGGCACGTAGTCAAGCAAACTGTCTAACCCAGGAATATTGCTTGCTAGCTCAGTGTAATCGCCCCCAGAAAGGTTAGATTTAGCGTAATCAAAAATTGACGCTAATCCGCCTTGAGACTGAGTTTCACTCACCCCCAAATTGTCAGACACCATACTGACCAAACTTGAAACATCTAAAGCTTGAGATTCAGTAGAAGAAACCGTTTGTGTTGACGTTGAGCTACTAGATTTACCCAGTAAGCCTTTTAATTTATCGACCGTATCATTAGCAAATGCGTGCGATGAAAGGGTTAAGGTTGTAATCAGTAAAACAGAGAATATTTTCATTTAATAGTCCTTAAATGGTTTGAATGTTTGGAATTATTTTACCCGTCACAACACATATTTAGATGAACGCATCATGCAAATAAAATCGGCGTTCACGCCTAATGCTCATTTTAGAATGCTTTTGTAGTATAAAGTTCGAATGATGCAATGAAGGGTAGTTTAGCGCGCTATCCTAGCGCAAATCGAGATTTTATACCCTAACAAAAATGTAAAGTTTGTCTTTACAATTCGAAGGCAACGTAAGCATTAATGAAAATGCCCCGACCTAATCGTCAGGGCTTATAGCTTCTAGGCTGAACACTAATACTGCATATTGAAAGTGTCACTATAAAGCAGAATTGCTTTGCCACTGGGAGATATAATTAAGCGCCCTCACCTAGGATGCAAAATGCATTCAGTTTATTGCCATCTAAGTCTCTAAAATAGCCTGCGTAAAAACCTGATTCTGCTTCTTCAGGCCGAAACCCGACAGCCCCTTCAGATGTTCCGCCTAATTCAAGTGCTTTGTTATAAAAGGCATTAACCTGTTGTTGGTTTTCTAACGCGATGGCGACCATGGTGCCATTACCTACCGTTGCAGGCTCTTTATTAAATGGCACTGCAACACCAAGCGAAGGTTCACCTTGCTCTTTTGACCAAGCAATAAAATAATCAGGCTCATCCATAAACCGTACTGCACCTATCGTGCCTAATAAGGCATCGTAAAATGCTCCTGATTTAGCTAAGTCTGCTGTTCCTATCGTTACGTATCCAATCATTGCGCTCTCCTGTCAGTTATTATTTAACGTGACTTAATAGTAGCCATTGACTACTGACAGTTAATGTCAGTAGTGTTTGTATAAAATTAAGCATACATCCACACAGATGAAGTAATCACACATGCGCAAAGCTGAAAGACTAAACGATATTGTTCATCACCTAAGAAGAATGCATCAAGCTGTTACAGCGCATACATTAGCTGAGAGTTTTGAAGTTAGCTTAAGAACTATTTATCGCGATATCCAAGATCTAGTTGATTCAGGTGTACCGATTTTAGGTGAGGCTGGAGTGGGTTACGTAATCGATAAAAAATATCATCTACCTCCTATTATGTTTGATGCAGACGAATTGGAAGCAATCGCCTTGGGAATTGGTATGGTGAGTAATTGGACCGATGAAAAGTTCGCCGAAAAAGCACAAAGTGCCTATCGAAAAATTCAAGCCACATTACCCGCTCAGTTAATTAACGAGCTTCACCAAATCAGCACATTTTCAGCCCCCAGCCATTACAAAATACCTTGGGAAGTCAACTTCACCGAAGTGAGAGAATGCATTAGGCGCAAACATGTTGTCAGCTTTACCTATTTGGACCTTAATGACCGACAAACTGAGCGAGTCATTCGACCTCTCGCATTAATATCATTTAGTCCGATATGGTTACTGGCCGGCTGGTGTGAACTACGCGGTGCATTTAGAAATTTCCGCCTGGATCGGATCACAGAATTTAGCCAACTCAACACCCGCTACAAAGATGAAAAAGACAAGAGCCTATCGACGTATCTCAAACTCGTTAATAAAGATCAATACGCTGCTAGCAGCCGTTAATAAAGTCGTTAAAACACATTTATAAAAGTAGGCGCAACTTTTTAAGCATTTAATTAGCCCAGCGACTAGCTTTAAACTCCCAGCTTAGCGCGATTAAGACGCGTGCCTACGGTTGCCGAACTCTGATTTTTTACCCAACTCGAAGTCTGCTTTTATTTCATCCAAGATCGCTACGGGACAAGATATAAGCGCCAATTTCATTTGACGACTAACACTGGGCAATCGGCTTTATTCGCTATCGCTTCTGCAACGTTAACATTCAAAAAATGAGAAAGTCCGGTTCTTCCATGGCTGGCAATAACTACCATGCCAATATCTCCGCTGTTGGCCTCGGCCAAAATTTCATCGATGGCATCACCGTGCCGGATAACCGTTTCAACCTTTAAATTAGTAGTCAATTGGCTTAATAACTCGTGCATTTTACTCGCAGCAGCGTCTTCCATATTTTTAGCTAGCTCTTGGGGCGTTATCGCAAGGATCATATAATTCTCATCGCCTGAAGGCTGCTCGACAATATGTAAAATACGAATGCCTACCTGATACAAATTCGCCATTTCAATGGCATATTGCAAAGCATGTGCTGCAGTATCGGAAAAATCGGTTGGCCATAAGATATTATGTGTTCGCATATTACTCTCCTTATTGAGGTAAAAGTGTTTTTGCAATGACGTGGCAAGCGTCACCAAAACAGACTCGGCGCCAATCTCAGCGGATTGAGTATAGTCAGTTTAAAAGGCCTTTTAGTGATCATAATCAATTCAACAACAATCTAGACACTCAAAGTTACAACAGAACGAATACCTTGTGTTTATTAATTGGGTTGTGATTGAGTGCTTTATGACTTTGGATGTCGTTGTTGCTTCTTTTACAAGAGATTCAATATTTGGAATAACTGAGGTTGAACGCCCGATGATTACTCAATGCGGACATCTAGCTTAGCTAGAGACGCCAGCATTTTTAATGCTTTTTTAACCAAAACCCTTTCCCTGAGTTAACACGTTGAGTGTTAATGACGAATTACTCCATCATGCCTTTAATATGTGCAATGACACTGCGCCCCAATGCGCTTAATACATAACCACCTTCCAAGGTGGAAACCATCCTGCCCTTGCAATGTTTAACCGCCAGTTTTTTAAGCTCTGAGGTCAGCCAGTAGTAGTCTGTTTCGACTAAATTCAAATGCCCCATATCATCTTCATAGTGACTATCGAATCCAGCAGAAATCAGAATTAATTGCGGGGCAAAAGCATCTATTTTAGGTAGCCATTGCTCGCTGATTGCTTGCATAAATTCATCGCCATAGGTACCAGCAGACAAGGGTAGATTTAATATATGCTCGTTGCCCGGCCCCATATTATAAGGGAAAAAAGGCGACTCAAATGACGAGCAGAACAACACGCGTTCATCGTTAAAAAAAATGTTTTCAGTGCCGTTACCGTGATGTACGTCAAAATCTATTATGGCTATGCGTTCCAAGCCATATTGCGCCATTGCGTAAGCGGCAGCGACGGCAACATTATTAAAAAAACAAAAGCCCATGGACTTGGCATATTCGGCATGGTGTCCTGGTGGGCGCACGGCACAAAACGCTTGTTCGGCTTTACCTTGCATGACGAGATCGACCGCCATCACGTTTGCGCCCGCGGCATATAACGCAGCGTCTAAACTGCGAGGCGTCATTTGCGTATCGGGTGCAAATTCGATTACCCCTTCTTTTGGCGCACTGGCAAATACGTGATCCACGTATGCTTTGTCATGGGCTAAATATAATTGCGCTTTGGTGGCTTGAATTGCTTGTTGTTTATCAATAACAAAATCAAGCCTTGAGGCAATCAGTTGATCATTAATAGCGTGCAATCGGTCGGGGCTTTCGGGGTGATCTTCACCTGCGTCATGCAAACCACAACTAGGGTGACTAATAAATACAAAACTCATTGTTGTTTATCCAGACTCAAAATTAAATTTACTTCACCGGGCTCATCTGCTGGTTGGCGCACAAAATTAGCACTTTCGAATACTCTTAGCATATTGCGGTTATCTGCTCTGACCATAGCGAGCATTTTTGTTAAACCACGTTGTTTGGCGATAAGTATCATTTCAGCCAGTAGTTGTTTGGCCATGCCTTTGCCATGGAATGACTCCCGGGTAACAAAAGCAGCCTCACAGCTTTGCTTATCTGCGTTTAAATAATAGCGCCCTACGGCCTGAATTTCGGCTACTGAACCGTGTTGCCTAACAATGCACAACGCTAAGTCGTGACTCTGATCAACACTGACCAAGTTACATGATTTTTCCCGGGTCATTTGCGTGGGATAATGGTTATAACGGTAAAAAAGAGTTTCTTTGGTATGCGAATAGAAGAATTCTTGCAAACGGCGTTCATCGGCAGGGTTCAATGGCCGTAAGTCAAACGCCTGATTATCGACTTTAAGTGTTTTAAACCCCAGAGGTCCCAGTTCAGGAACATCTCGAGGATAGTTTTTTTGATAATTAGGCACCCAGTAATGCTCACGCACTTTAGCAAGCAACTGTTCACGAAACTTAGGATGAGCCACTCGAATTAATTCTAACGCACGCTCACGAATACTGCGCCCCTTAAGGGAGGCTACACCAAATTCGGTAACCACATAGTGTACGTGACCACGAGATGTTACCACCCCACTGCCTTCGGTGATAAAAGGCACAATACGCGAGATTGTGCCGTCTTTAGCGGTTGAGGGCATGGCGATAATGGGCTTGCCACCGACCGACATGGCCGCACCACGGATAAAATCGACTTGCCCGCCTATACCGCTGTAGAACTGATGACCAATTGAGTCAGCAACCACTTGCCCGGTTAAGTCGACTTCAAGTGCGCTATTAATGGCGACCATTTTATGGTTTCGCGCAATATTCGCCGGGGAGTTAAGGTAATCGCTGGGATAAAACTCAACATGAGGATTATTATCCACAAAGTCATACAGCTTTTTACTGCCTAAACAAAAACTGGCCACCGTTTTACCCGGATGAAAGGTCTTTTTACGATTATTGATCACCCCTTTGGCTATCAAATCGATAATACCGTCCGTAATCAACTCACTATGCACACCTAAGTCTTTGTGGTTCTGCAAGTAATACAACACGGCATTGGGAATTTTACCTACGCCAAGTTGCAGCGTTGCACCATCATCCACCAGCATGGCGACATATTGCCCTATGCGTTCAGTGATTTTATCCGGTTCGAAAAGCGGTAGTTCAGGTAAGGCTTGTTCAACTTCAATGCAGGCTGCAAAATCGTCAATGCGGATAAATGTCTGACCACTGGTGCGGGGCATCATAGGGTTTATTTGCGCAATCACATATTTGGCTTTTTTAACGGCAGCCAAATTCACATCTACCGCCACACCTAATGAACAATAACCGTATTTATCCGGCAAGCTGACCATAATCAAAGCCGCATCTAGCGGCAAGATGTCTTGTTCGAACAGTGACGGCACTTCTGATAAAAAACACGGGGTATAATCTACACGCCCTTCCGCCACAGCTTGGCGGATTTTTTTACCGCCAATAAACAAGGCGTTAACTTTAAATAAATCACTGAATTGCGACTCTACCCAACGACTTTCTGACAAGGTATTGATATGCACCAATTCAATGTCATGCAGATCACCGCTATTGGCAATCAAATCATCAATAAGTGCATTGGGAACGGCAGCATTAGAGCCAATAAAAATGCGATTGCCTGACTTAAGTAATTCTTTCCAGTCAGGGCGATTGGGTAAGGCAACTTCCATAATAACTCCTAAGGCACGCGTCAAGGTGACTATGCCACAGAATAACGCCATGAGCATTAAGACCCTAGTATGAGGTTATAAACTGTAGTGGTAGTTTGAATTAATCTCTATCGGCTAAGTTATCCGTTGACGTCAAAATCTAGCGATAGCCAATATGAAACCAGCAGATGCTGGCTTTCGTTAGTGTTTTTAACTTTGCTCCCAAAGAAGTTAAACCTTCGAGCAACTAACTGCGAGGGGTTGAAATCAATTTAAAGTGACTCTGACAACTTTTATTTTTTAAAAAAATCGCATCCTCTTACCTAATGCCTAGACCTGCTCCAAGAACAGTCAAGTTAACGTGAGTGTCTATTTAATTTCGTTATACTCTTTGTGTTTGGCGACGAAAGAATACCACCAACAGTCGGTTAAGTTGTTCGTCTATCACCAGTTAACCATGAGTGGAGTACTTATTATCTGAATTCGGGCGTATCACTTTTGTTAATAACCATTAACAAAAGATGGCTCAACTTTTTCAGTATACAGCCAATTTGAATGACTTAAACTTGCTAGTTGAAAAATATGAGTATGACTATGTTTGACTAACAGAAATGCCTATTTCTGTCGTTAGCAGTTATAGTTTTCAATGTAGATTTAACGACAAAAAACCACAGAACTAGCCAACTAGAACTGCACATTAAACATAAAGAAAAGCTAAATTTGCGATTTGCGCATGTACAGCCAGCCGACAACCAACCAGCACATCTGATCAACCTTGAAAGTGCCAAAAACTAAACGCACAGCGTGTGGTGACGCTTCAATGTGCCTACATCGAAACGTGCCTTCAACACATACTCTTGACATTATTTGAAAATTGCTCAATTATTAAGCAGCCAACATCAGTTTAAAAGGACTTAACTATGTACAAATACCCCCTCGTCGCCCTGACATTTTGCCTTATTGCCTCTGGATGCGCGTATCTACCAGGTGGAGGTGCTGCTTTTATACCCACTACCACTATTACCAAGAGCGGCATTGACAAAATAGCTGAAAAATACCAAAACGCCGTGTGCACAAAACAAGACACTAGCAAAGGTTGTAGCGCTGAGGGAGCTATACGGGATAAATCTTGGCTTGCCAATATCAACACCTGCCAAGATCCAGCACGTGTCCCCGCGACCTGTAAAATACTGAGAAACAACATTATTAATGAACTACTTCTCATATCCGATCACTACTACCACATATACGAAGGCGGGATGCTCGCTGGTAACGCTAAAAATAATTTCTATACTGGCGCACTTCGTACTTCATTAGAAACAGCAGGCGCCCTTATAACAGTCGCCGATACGACCAAAATACTATCAGGCCTAGCTGCACTTACCGGAACGCTACAAGATTCTGCTAGCCAAGAGTTCTATTTTGATAACACTATCGACGCACTCATCACCCAGATGCGAGCAGACCGGACAAAAGCAGTTATCCCACTACTTAGCAAACAAAAGGCAGATTACGATGACTACTCCATAGAAACCGCCATATCTGACATCAACACCTACTATCGCGCCGGAACACTTGCCTCTGCTATTATATCTATTTCAAAAAGCGCCAGCGCAGCACAAGAAAAAAACGAGACAGATCTTAATACTGCGTTAAATTAACTGACGAATGATAATGTAATGTAATGCAGTGTCAGCTTTCTTGGGTAAAGAAGACGGTCGACTACGATAGCTTCAATGTCGCCATTCGCCCGCTACCGACGTTCAGCAAAGTTAAAAATACTCCACCATATTCAATATTTAATTAATCACAAAACCGTTAATACATGTTAACAAAAGCTGGCTCTATTAGTCAGCACTCAGTCAATCACGAGCAATTTAAGTGGCATGCTAAAAATAAGTTGTCTTTTATTCAGTCGTGTTGCTTATCATCAAGCAAGAAAACAGCATTAAAAAAATTAGCAAACGATACAGTATCGAAGCTAAACACACGAAATAAGAGAATTTATCAAGTGGCAGATTCAACTTTGAAGTGCATAACAGCTAAGCAGCTATTGCTACCATGTGTTCAGCCATTAACTTGGCTGGC
>NZ_WTPY01000044.1 GCF_011378905.1 Paraglaciecola sp. 20A4
CTGAGTCCGATACAATATCGACATCAGGCCTTGGTTGCCGCTTAGAAATGAGTCCAACTTTATGGGGTCACTTCAAAAAGCGCCTTTTTTATTACGTTTATTCGCTTACTTCTTAGTGCTAAGAGCGGTAAAACGCTTGTTGAACTTGTCAACACGACCACCAGTATCAACGTTACGCTGCTTACCAGTGTAGAAAGGATGGCAAGCTGAACATACGTCCAAGTTGATATCTTTCTTCAAAGTTGAGCGAACGACGATTTTGTTTCCACATGAGCATGTTGCAGTCATGTCTTGGTAGTCTGGATGTATACCTTGTTTCATGGATTACCCTTAAAGTAAGGCCGTATCGCTATCCAACCCGAAGTTGAACACCATACGCAAATTAAATTCAAATTATGCGATCAATGCGGCTTGCCGCAAAGAGCCGGGCATATTAATGTAACACCTTGCCCCGATCAAGCTCTATTGCTGAATATATGGACAATTATATAAACTTCAACTGCCCATACTCTTAAAAACCACCAACTTAAAAGACGATTAGCCTGTTATGCCCATTATCCGCGTCGCTGTTCCTGTTCCCAAGCGCCAATTTTTTGAATATCAACACACCGGCGCCCTTGAACCAGGTATTAGGGTACGCGTGCCATTTGGACCTCGTCAATTAATTGGAGTCGTGCTTGACACAACCGAGCATTCGCAATGGCAAAGCAATAAGATCAAGGCCATTATTGAAGTACTCGACAGCGAATCAATTTTCAGTCCTGTTCAGCTCAAGCTTTGCCAATGGCTAAGTCAATACTATCAACACCCTATTGGTGATGTACTGCATAGCGCCATGCCTGTATCACTGCGCAAGGGTGGTTCAAGTCAGCCTAAACCTGTTAGCTATCTGTGCATCACAGAAGAAGGTCGGCAAGTGTCGCCAGAGAGCCTAGGTAAAGCACGCAAACAACAACAATTACTCGTGCAATTACAAAAAAGTGAAACACGCTATTCTAGTGTCATGTCCGAATATGCTAGCACTACTGTCAAGGCCCTAATAGAAAAAGGATTTGTTAGTCAATTCGAGCGGGTACCGTCACTGGATACCAACTGGCTGGCACATTTGAGTATTGGCGATAAACCCACCCCGAATATTGAACAAGCCATCGCCATTAGCCAAATCACTGGCAAAATTGGTCAATACGCCAGTTTTTTAATCGAGGGAGTAACCGGAAGCGGAAAAACCGAAGTTTATCTGCAAGCCATAGAAAGCGTACTAAGCAAAGGACAACAAGTACTAATTTTAGTACCTGAAATAGGCTTGACCCCGCAAACAGTGCAGCGTTTTGCTGAGCGTTTTAATGTACCTGTGGGCATTTTGCATTCAAATTTGACTGACAATGAGCGCTTACTCGTTTGGCAACAAAGTTATGCAGGTCAGCTACCCATTATTATTGGTACCCGCTCAGCCATTTTCACCCCTATGCGTAACCCAGGTATGTTAATCGTAGATGAAGAGCACGACGCATCTTACAAACAACAAGATGGTCTGCGTTATCACGCCCGCGACCTAGCTGTTATGCGCGCAGTGCAAGAAAACATTCCGCTGGTTCTCGGTTCTGCAACCCCTGCGCTTGAATCGCTCAACAATGCATTGAATGGCAAATATGAACACCTTATTTTAAATGAGCGGGCGGGCAATGCCTCGCACCCAAAACAACAAGTGCTGGATATCCGTAACCAACCTTTAGAATTTGGCCTAGCGAAAGGCATTGTCGAGCGCATTGGTCAGCATTTAGCGCAAGAAAGTCAGGTCATGTTATTCATTAACCGCCGTGGTTACGCTCCAGCATTAGTCTGTCACACATGCGGACATGTGGAAGAATGCCCAGGATGTAATAAACCATATACCTTGCATAAGCAGCTTTACAAATTACAGTGCCACCACTGTGGCAGTGCCAAAGCGATACCCAAACGCTGCCAAAGCTGTGGTGGCACTGAACTTGGTGCTATGGGTATCGGTACCGAGCAGCTAGAGCAAGGTTTACAACAGCTTTTCCCGCAATATAAGAGCGTGCGCATCGACAGTGATAGCGCTAGAGGTAAAAATCGTCTTAACGATATGCTGGATAAAATTAATCGCAACGAATACCAAATTCTTATCGGTACACAAATATTGTCCAAAGGACATCATTTCCCGAACGTTACGCTGGTAGTGATATTAGAAGTAGATGGCGCTCTTTTTAGCGCCGATTATCGGGCCGCAGAGCATCTTGCCCAATTGGTTACACAATTAGCTGGGCGTGCTGGGCGTGCCGAAAAACCTGGCGAAATGTGGCTACAAACCCATGACCCCAGTCATCCCTTGCTACAAGACTTGCTCAATAATGGCTATTCTCACTTTGCTCGCTATGCATTACTTGAACGCCGGCAAGCGATGCTACCCCCGCATACTTATCAAGCACTATTTAGAGCGCAGTCAACTGATGCTCGCTTAGCCAATCAATTGCTAATTGATATCGCGACCCAATTTAGCTATTCAAAACATGTCCAGTGTATCGGCCCTCTGCCGGCTTTGATGGAAAAGCGTCAAGGTAAATTTCGCATGCAGTTAGTTTTAATGAGCAACAATCGTGGCGCACTGCAACATGCTTTGGCACATGCCATGCCTAATATCGAACAACTACCGCTGGCCACTAAAGTACGCTGGGCATTAGACGTCGACCCACAAGATTTCATGTAACGTCCTTGGGAATGAACGTTGCCGTTAGCAATGCAACACTCAATAGCGGATGTTATTTCGCCTTAATACTAAATTGTGATTGAGGATTAATCTGAGCAGGGTAAAATCCGCGACTCTTCTAGCCTTAGTATTCGGATGTTAAAGATGGCTCACAAAGATTATGTCGCTCGAGGGCGAAACCCTAAAACCCCTCCAGAACCAGAAAAGCGCTCTTTACCTTGGGTACGTATTGTTGTCACGTTGGCATTGCTCTTCGGTTTTGGCTACTTTTTATGGTCAATCAATGACAAAGCGGAAGATCCTGTCCATAAAAAAGCCAGTACCAAAAGTGAACAAGTAGATCCTTTACCTGATGCACCAGAAGAAGAATGGGAATTTATTAAAACCTTGCCTGAATATAGTGTTGAAGTTGACGTAGAGGAGCGCGAAGCATCAGAAAAACGTTATTTGATGCAGTGCGGGTCTTTTAGGAAACAAGGTCAGGCTGAGGAATTAAAGGCACGCATTGCCTTTCAAGGTTTGGAGGCACAAGTGCGCGCCAGTGATGGCTCATCAGGACGTTGGTATCGCGTTATTATTGGTCCCTATGAAAGCAAGCGATTAGCCGAAAAGCAACGTCATACATTACAGCGCGCAAAAATAAACGGTTGCCAAATCTGGTTGTGGAATTTGTAAACCTCTCGTTCATTGCGCTAACTTAACCTCTCAACAAAGGAGCTGCTGTTCGGTAGCTCTTTTTAGTTCAATTCGTTTACGTTTTGACTCTTCTCCGTTACTTGAAAATTTATGATTGCTCCCCACATCTAAGTCAATTGTCGTAATGTCCAACCCCATTTTAGTGGGCATTGCTGTTAAACCATTGAGGAATTTCTGTGACTACAATCGTATCTGTACGTCGCGGTAACCAAGTTGTTATCGCTGGCGATGGCCAAGTTTCACTTGGCAACACCGTAATGAAAGGCAACGCAAAGAAAGTGCGCCGTCTTTATCATGACAAAGTCATTGCTGGCTTTGCTGGTGGCACTGCTGACGCCTTCACCTTATTTGAACGTTTCGAGTCAAAATTAGAAATGCATCAAGGTAATCTAACCCGTGCCGCCGTCGAATTAGCCAAAGATTGGCGAACTGACCGCATGCTACGCAAGCTCGAGGCTTTATTGGCTGTAGCCGACGAGACAGCTTCTTTTATTATCACCGGTAACGGTGACGTTGTTCAGCCAGAAAACGACCTAATTGCTATCGGTTCAGGTGGACCTTACGCTCAAGCTGCTGCGAGTGCCCTATTAGAAAATACCGAATTAAGCGCAGAGGAAATAGCCCAAAAAGCCTTAACTATTGCCGGTGACATTTGTGTGTTTACCAACCATAGCCAAACCATAGAAAAAATTGATTATTAACGTTCGTTGTTACTAGACGATACAGACGCCGTACACGCGGCTGTTCAAGTCCAAATATATAAGGGTTAACTTATGTCAGAAATGACCCCAAGAGAAATTGTCCACGAATTGGACCGCCATATCATTGGCCAAAAAAATGCAAAACGCGCCGTATCAGTTGCCCTACGTAACCGTTGGAGACGTATGCAGTTAGACGGTGACTTACGCCAAGAAGTCACGCCAAAAAATATTTTGATGATTGGTCCTACAGGTGTAGGTAAAACCGAAATCGCTCGCCGTTTAGCAAAACTGGCTAACGCACCGTTTATTAAAGTTGAAGCGACTAAATTCACCGAAGTGGGTTACGTTGGTAAAGAAGTTGAAACTATTATTCGTGATCTTGCTGATATCGCCGTGAAAATGGCTAAAGAACAAGAAACGACAAAAGTTAAGTACCGCGCTGAAGAAGCCGCTGAAGAGCGTATTTTAGACGTATTATTGCCACCAGCTGAAAATCAATGGGGCGAAAAAGAAAAGAATGAAGATAAAGGTACTCGCCAGACTTTCCGTAAAAAATTACGTGAGGGTCAGCTAGACGATAAAGAAATTGAAATTGATGTGGCCTTACCTCAGGTTGGCGTAGAGATCATGGCCCCTCCAGGCATGGAAGAGATGACCAATCAATTACAAGGCATGTTCCAAAATCTATCTGGATCCCAGAAGAAAAAGAAAAAGCTTAAGATCAAAGAAGCCTTTAAACTATTAATTGAAGAAGAAGCTGCTCGCTTGGTCAATCAAGAAGACTTAAAAGCTAACGCCATTGAGTCCCTTGAACAAAACGGTATCGTTTTTATCGATGAAATCGACAAAATTTGTAAGCGCGAAGGCTCTACCAGTGGTGGCGATGTTTCTCGCGAAGGTGTTCAGCGTGACTTGTTACCTTTAGTGGAAGGCTCAACGGTGTCCACTAAACACGGTATGGTGAAAACTGACCACATCTTGTTTATCGCATCAGGTGCATTTCAGATGGTTAAACCTTCTGATTTAATTCCTGAGTTGCAAGGCCGTTTGCCAATTCGGGTAGAATTGGAAGCGCTCACAGCTCATGACTTCATACGTATTTTAACGGAGCCAAACGCGTCCCTTACTGAGCAATATATCGCTTTGCTTAAAACTGAAGGTGTCGACGTTGAATTTACCGAAGAGGGTATTGAGCGTATAGCTCAGGCTGCATGGCAAGTTAATGAGCGTACCGAAAATATTGGCGCGCGACGTTTGCACACTGTAATGGAACGTCTAATGGAAGATATTTCGTTTGATGCTTCAGAAAAAAGTGGCGAACAGCTCACCGTCGATGCGAAATACGTGAATGATCACCTAGAAATGCTGGTTGAAAATGAAGATTTGAGCCGCTTTATTTTATAATCGACTTAATGCAACGATCAATAGAAATCCTAAAGACGAAGTCAGCTTAATGGCTTCGTTTTTTTTGCCCTGAACCTTATCCATCTATTTAGCCGGCAAACTGCTTATCCGCTAACAAACATACAATGTGTATAGTTAATTCTTCTAGTATTTCTTTTGTGATTATTGTGGCATTTAATTTTACGTAGACTTCTTTGCCCCTAAATTCGTTATTTTGGTATTGTTATTGGGCATGGCTCAAAGTTCGGTCGACCTACACGAGCAACGAAAAGAGACCGCATCAGAATGGACAACGCATTTACGCTTTGAAGGCTGCACTCACTGCGCTTTACTCATGATTAAAGCATGTAAAAAAATCGCCCCCGCAGAGTTAGTTCTAATTCTGCTGCTTTTTCTCAGAGTATGAACTCGTACTTGCACATTGGCTTAGGAACATGACCCTAAATAGAAGAAATTACCATCCCAAAGGAGGATGGTAATTACATGGCGGCGCAAAATACTGACGACGACTGCGCTTTCAAATACATTTTATCTGATTTGCTAACCTAAACAGGCATAAGCCTGCTTAATCAAGTTTTGGCTGCGCGCGTCACCAACCAAATCTGGGCTCATTTGGTTACACACATAACCCATAGATAAACGATTAATCGGATCATGGCAGCCAAATGAACCGCCCCATCCGCTATGTCCAAAGGTCTTGGGCTCTTTGCCATAAGTGTTAGCTAGCGAATTAACCACCAACCCCATCGCCCAATGTACAGGCAAACCAATTAAGTCATCCGAGCGGCTACTCTGTACTTCAGTGGTTAGAGCTAGGGTTTCAGCACTGATTAAGCCTTTTTCAGCACTGTATAATTCATATAGACTAGCCACCGCATTTGCACTGCCATGGCCATTTACCGCTGGTAGCTGAGCACAGCGGGTTTGGCTTTTAAGCATAAAATCAGCTCTTAACACAGGATTAGTCATACTCGCAAGCGCGTAGCTAGGCATATTTTTAGGCATAGAAGGAGCACGCGTTGGGGCAAATAAGTCCGCAATTCTAGCGTGTTGATTCTCGGGTAAACCGATATGAAAATCGATATTGCTTGGATGACAAATATTTTGTTCGAGATATTCACCTATGGTTAATCCCGATACTCGGCGAACCACTTCCCCCACTAAAAACCCAAACGTAAGCGCTTGATAGCATGTTCTAGAACCCGGTGGAAAGAACGGTGTTTGAGCCGCGAGTTTCGTACAACATAGCTCCCAATCAAGTAAATCATCCAATGTGGTGGGCGTTTCAAATGCGTTCAGACCTGTTTGATGAGACAACACTTGCGCTAAAGTTATGTCTTGCTTGCCGTTTATGGCAAATTCAGGCCAGTGCGTAGCGATACGATCGTTATATCCCAAACGCCCCAGTTCGACTAAATGCGCAATACACAATGCAGCTATGCCTTTGGTCGTCGAGAATACATTGACTAGAGTGTCTTGTTGCCAAGGCTCGAGGGCTGCGTTTCGCGTACCACCATGTATATCAACGACAAGTCTTCCTTGATGAAAAAGGGTAAACGCCGCACCTTGCTCGATCGTCGCACTTTGTGGATCAAAATTGGCTTTGAATGCGTCAACCACTAAATTAAATTCAGGCTCCCAAGTACCTTTTATTTCAACTGATGACATAAAATACTCCCACTTTAATGGCAACTATCAGGGCGTAATCACCTTGCTATTAGACCTTTTTAACACGGTTAAAAGCGTAAGTAATATCAGCGTTTTTTATGTCTATTTATTAGCCATTCAGTAAATTTCGAACCAAGACTTTGGCTACATTCGAATCAATGGACATTGAGTCGCAGAGTTTTTGCTTGAAAGTACTGCTTCTTGGGTCAAGTTAGAAATTTGTTGTTGCGTATCAAGCGCATTAACATCACTCGGTTTATAAGCTAATGCTTTATTAATCATCATCCTTGCTTGGCTCTCGCAGCCCAGTTTAGCTAACGCGTAGGCATAATTATTTAAATAAGGCACATTATCTTGTGCATATTCATAGCCCTTTTGATACCAAACAACAGCTTGTTGGAGATCATTCATTAGGTAATCGTTAGCTAATAAAAAATAACTCAACCAATAGTCTGGCCACGTCGATATAGCCGTTTGTAATGCGGTTTGACCTACTTGCTTTTTCCCGGTACTCAACAAATCTTGAGCAGCTTGGGTATAAGCCAGTGGCATAAATTGACTGCTTATTTTATCTCCAGGAACTGCCGCCAACAGCCAATAATTCCCTCGAGCCCACGTCCGCTCAAACGTCGAAAAATTAAGTCTATGTCGCTCAGTTTCTCCCGTGTGCAGAATCACTTCTTGTGTACTTATGTCGTAACCAATAACGACCGCATAGTGCCACATGGGTAACCAAGAAATAGACACATTCTGTAAAACGACTACCGGAATGTCATCTCGAACAAGCCCGATCAATTGATGAAAATTTCCTTTTTCAGCATAGGCTAACAAACCCTGTTGGCGGCTTGCAGAAACCATTTCAAGTTGCAAACTACCTTCTAATGCAGGTACGAATAAGTTTGGCGCAATTTTTTGCGGTGTTGAATCCGCACCGTAAAAATTAAATACTTCAGCTAACGTAGTAGGGCCACAATAAAACGCTTGTTGGGAATAAAAAGGCACATTAGCAATTTCATACTTATCAGGGAAGTTGTGCGTGCTGGCGAGTAATTGCTGGCTTTGGGGGGCACTTTGACACGCGCACAATAAATACAAAAGGCTGACAACGATGCCAGCCCTGCATTGTTTAAGCATAATATTAATGGCTCTTGATAACCCGATGATTAATGATTAATCGGACGAATGAAGGGATAAACATCAGTCACGCCTAGTAAATCAAGTAAAGCAACCACGGCTAACACAGTGACAATGGCTCCGACGATACCGCCTGCGGGCATGTTGTTCATCTGTTCGTTCAAAGAGTTTAACTCGCCTTGTGTCATGCTGTTGATGCGATTTTTCGCATCAACAGGGCTAACGCCTAGCTTTTCAAGCTGCGCCAACACATCTTGACTATCAACCATTCCCAGCACTTGCTGCTTACTAAATTGGTATTGCGCCTGATTCAAAACGTCGTTTGAGGTATACACCCCAGCGGATGCTGTACCTAAGCCAATGGATAAAACTAATGTGCTAATAAGTGTGATTAATTTAGTCATAGTGTTCTCTTTTTTATGTTATTAAATGTGGGCTAATGCAATCGTGACGAATTCACGACACTCCAACATTTGTTTTTACATATAGCGGTTACCTCGCACCTATAAAATTGTGACTCGACAGGCCCTCAATAGTGTTGCGCTACACTTGGTACTTTTACAAAAAATATACAAGCAATATACAAGTAATGCGCCAAAGACAAAAACGATTGAAATACAACAATTAACTATTTAAAAACAATAAGTTAATTAAGTTAGAAGAACGTAAAGGTTTAGCTGTTGTCGCAAATAACCAACGAAAAAAGAAAAGGCTACATGACTTATGTAATTAGTTCACAGTTCACAAAGCCACGCTAGCGGCCAAGCAGAAACTCCTGCGGGTTATGAGCTAACTAATGCAGTGTATTGATTTTCGCTTGATACAGTTTTTATCATCAGACAAATACGATATCTGCATCGCCTTTTTAACGATGCTTCGGCATGACCCATTTCGCCTAACTGATATTGCGCTTTCGCCAAACCAAAAAAGCTTTTATGTAAGTATGGCGCTATAAGAGAGAATATATCTACAATGCTGGGGACGTGTGTAGTTTGAAGTGGTCTTTAGCGATTTCTAAATCAGTATTTTTAGCTGTCTCAACATAAACGTCTTCGCTAAGTGCATGACTACTGCACCCAACTAATACAAGAACGGCTAATATTATCGCAGTTAAATACCTGTCATAAATGAACCGCATTTAACATCCTGTTTTAAATGGAAATGACACTTAAAACGAGTATTTGCTATTTGTACACCCCCCCTAACAACAGAGTTTCCTTCCACTAGTTTTCCTCACATGGGTAGGCTTTTTTAACGGCTTCATATACCTCACTTTCCACAGTCTGCCTATGGTTTAGCTCATTTGGTAAAGCATTCAGTACCGACACAACCACGTCATGATCGACATCCGCATCAGGCAAGCAAAATTTAGCTAAATAAGTTTCGGCATCAGTCGCTCTTGATTTACCCACTCGGGTTCGTATAGCTCGTTGAGAAAACGAACTCATCCCTTTGTTGTCTTCTAATCCACGCATTATCTGAGTGTCTGTGAGCACAGCTCCATGTAAGAAGCCCTTAATAAATTGGTAGCAAGTTGAACTGGGTGATGGCTTTATATTTTGTTGATTAGCAGATTCAGATTTCAGCACTTGGCAACTCTGCCACACTCCATGGGCAGTATCATTGCCTTTCGAGGATTTGGTATCCATCATAGCGAAAGATACATTAGGTAAAATCGCTAACCCTAGGCCCAGAAAAATAACCTGATAAGATTTATTTTTTATAAAATTGTTGATCGATAAATTGTGCATAGCATTCTCCACAGTTAAGTCTGTTGAGCGGCATTACGCTCAATACGTTCTTTAGATTTAGCGTTACTTCTGGCCAGCAAAGCAGCCCCCAACACGGCAGAGATCAACGACCCAAGCAACACACCCACTTTTACGCTAGTTTGATACGCTAAACCTTGCTCCTCGAATGCCAGACTACCGATAAATAAACTCATGGTAAAGCCAATACCACACAGCAAACTAACACCATATAACTGGACCCAGTTGGCCCCTTCTGGCAATTTGGCTAAACCCGTTTTTACGGTTAACCAACACACGCCAAAAATACCTAGCTGCTTGCCTACAAACAGACCGGCAGCGATCCCCAGAGTAATAGGGTTGAGTAAGTCAGACAAACTTGCTCCAAATAATGATACTCCCGCATTGGCAAAGGCGAATATTGGCAGCACCACGAAGGCAACCCAAGGATGAAGCTTATGCTCAAGATGCGGCAACATAGGGTGACCATCTTCGTTCCTCAGCTTAAGGGGAATAAACCAAGCTAAAGCGAAACCGGCTAAAGTTGCGTGAACCCCGGATTTAAGTACCGCAGCCCAAACCACCACGCCAATTAAGATATAAGCAGCCTGGCGACGCACATTGAAATGATTAAGTAAGAACAGCGCAAATAAACCGACAAAGGCGACAATCAGCGAGGTCGTAGATAAGTCCTGTGAGTAAAACAGAGCTATAATCACGATCGCACCTATGTCATCAAAGATAGCGACGCTGAGCAGGAACAACTTTAAGCTCAGTGGTAGAAATTTGCCGAATATAGTAAAAACACCAACGGCAAAGGCGATATCAGTAGCGGATGGAATTGCCCAGCCATTCACCGCAACAGGATCGTCAGCGTTAAACCACACGTAGATAAGAGCAGGAAATGCAATTCCTGCTATTGCGGCAACGGCTGGCAAGGTAATCTGTGAAATAGAGGACAGCTGTCCATCAAGAATTTCTCGTTTGACCTCAAGTCCCACCAAGAAGAAAAATATAGCCATGAGTCCATCGTTAACCCATAACAGTAATGGCTTTGCGATTTCGAATGCACCAAAACGGATGCTGACTGGTATTTCCAGCAGTCCATTATAAAAACCAAATGCTGGAGAGTTAGCTAATATCATTGCAACTGCAGCGGCAATAACAAGGATCACGCCACCTGCAGCTTCGTGTTGTATTAATTTACTTAAGTAGCTTGGCACGTTCATATTCTTCCATATAAGTAGGTTAGCACGGTCATATTCTTCAATATCTAGAATATCCTATGCCACCTCAATATTTTAGACTTTACCTGAGGTGTTTCAAGTATTTAATATATACGTCAAGTGTTTTGCACCTCCCCCTTCAAACAATCAGTAAGCAAATTCCCACACTCGAAGCCTATTTTGCCTTTGATTTATTTGACCGAGCAGGTAAACGACTGCAATTAAATAGTCAGAGAAAATTGACTTACAATTTCGCCAAAGACATTTTTAGTGTGGGAACCGAATGATTAATTTCAGTGAAAAACCAACGGCAAAATCAGTAATTAGTGTTATGAGTTGATGTAATAGACGGGTTACCAAAAGTACGCACCTTTAATATTTTTCAGCCGTGTCTTCCTCAACATTCTGATGTGCGGCTAGTATCTAAAGAAAGGGATTTAAATAGTCTCAGCGCTGAACTGGTATTGAATAAAATTGCTGGCTTATTGCCTGACAAGCCTTTACCACGCTCGAGCAAGATTAAAGCCTACAACCATCTATTGGAGTACAGCGGCTTGGTTTTTTTCTCGCTCGAAATCAGGCCCATGAATATATTGATAATTTCCCGCAAGTTTAAACAGTAAACCGTTTTTAATTCCAGGCAGATAAATCTGCTCAAAAATTATCGATTCTGGCCTAGTTTGCCTAACATAGTATCCCCTTAAAATATCAACCGATGTTTGAAGATGGTGCGCTTATGAAAGTTTTTGCTCAACGTGGCTATGGTGTATTTTGCTCACTCACATCGGTAGAAATCGATATAGAGAAACAATATACAGTGAAAGTGATCCGTAGAACTTATTCGCTTACAGAGTGCTTGTATCTTATTTTACCCGAGCGCAAGGTTAGTAACCCTTGGCTTACTCCTTTATTAACCCCCACGGCTAAAAAGTAATCGCTCTCACTCGTTTTTATATACACGCCTCGCATTGTATGTTTTTTAACCAAAAAGCTAGTAAAGTACGGTAAACCTGCTATCAATTTAAGAGGAATGAATAGATAGCAGGAGGCACATCATGTTCTTTCGAATAGAATCCGCTGCTTTAGCACTGCATCGTTTGGTTATGCTGCTTGCTCCCCAATGTTACACACTGGGCTTTATCAGCGAATTAAAGCTCACGATTTTAAGCAATGAGTCATTATCATGTTAGGGGCAGTGAGTGCAGATTTGCTCAATGTACGTAGCATGCCCACGATCACTAGCGCAGTTGTTGGCCAACTAACCAAGGGGATGGTCATTGTTGCCACGCCTATGCAACATGATTGGGTACAATTTAGATTCAGCGGCACATTTGGTTTTGCCGCTGGATATTACTTGCAAGCTGTTAACGATCTCACCCGACTGACGGGCACGGTGAATACAAATCTATTGAATATCCGCCAAGGCCCAAGTGCTAGTACAAAAGTAATAGCGACTCTCGCCCTTGGGGCCTCGATAAAAACATTGGCAGTCGTCGGTGATTGGCTAGAAGTAGAGTTTAATGGCCATCAAGCCTATACCTTCGCAAAACATGTAGACTTGGTTTATGCAAATAACGGCTATTACGCCACTGTAACGGCTAGCGCGTTAAACGTCAGAAGTGCACCTAATCGCCGAGGTAGCGTTTTTGGTCAGCTAGCTGTTAACAGCACAGTGTGGGTGGAAGGCGAGCAACAAAACTGGTGCCAAATTCGTTTTAATGGAAACCGGGGCTACGTGGTAAGTGCCTACTTACAGCCCACTCCTGCAGTTTCTGAATTATCCTTTGTTATATCAGCAGACCATGAAGGTGAATTATTTGACGAAGAGCAAATTGATGACGAGTTCCCCCCATTGGCACAACCGCAAGACACTCAACCAAAACTAACGCCCGATATAATTCTAGCCGTCGTGGGCACCAAAGAGCAGCGCGCCGTAGCAGCAACATGGAATCGTTGGGGCGCATTACTTAGTCAGCTGTGCTCTGAAAAGGAGTTAGCGGTAGCCTGTGCAGTCGCTGTGCTATGTGTCGAGAGTCGAGGGAAAGGCTTTGAACAAAATAATGCCGATCGACTCATTATCCGCTTCGAGAATCACAAATTTTGGAAATTTTGGGGAAAACACCACGCTCAACAGTATCGCCAGCATTTCACTTACAACCCAAAAAAGGTATGGACCAAGCATCAATGGCGAGCTAATCCTGCGGATCCTTGGCAAGGGTTTCATGGCGAGCAGTCTAGAGAATGGCAGGTATTTGAATTTGCCCGCAGTTTAGATGAAAACGCCGCAATGCAATCAATAAGCATGGGCGCTCCCCAAATCATGGGGTTTCATTTTGAACGCATTGGTTATCAGTCTGTGGTAGAGATGTTCGATGCTTTCTCTATGGGTGTCCCCGCGCATATTGACGGATTATTTGAATTTTTCAATCACACCATGCGCCAACATTTACGAGACCAAGCTTTTGAAAACTTCGCCGCGTTATATAACGGCAGCGGACAAAAAGAATTGTACGGGCGACTAATCGCTAATCATTACCATGCGTTCCATAAGTTACTCCCGAGCGCTTAACCCCTTTATGCCCATCAAGATAGGCTAGGAGCAAGATCATGAACGTATTTTCTTTTATCAGTAATTTATTTGAACCCGCTGTGAAGTTAGTTGACGAACTTCACACCAGCGACGAAGAACGCTTACAACTGCAAAGTCAGATCAAGGCGGTAGAAAATGAATTGCTTGCTAAGGTGATCGACTACGAAAGTCAATTATTGCAAAGTAAGACTGCCATTATCACCGCTGAGGCCACCGGACAGTCTTGGATACAGCGCAATTGGCGACCTATAACTATGCTGACTTTTTTGGCGCTAGTTGTAATGGACAGCTTTGGCTGGTTGCCCAATCCATTAGCTAAGGAAGCTTGGATTTTATTACAGATTGGTTTAGGAGGTTATGTAGCAGGACGGTCAGCCGAGAAAATCACTCAGCAGTATTTGCAAGCTAGACCGGCTGACAGTAAAACAGCCCCAACGGCTAAAGGGTGATTTTTTAACCGTCCAGCCTTGCTTATGTAATCTACACACCCGTACACCACAAGTTACGCCAAGTTTACTCGATACGGATGCATGCAGCGCGCGTAGTATATTGTCGATACATGTAGTCGATACGCAACGCACCAAAAAAAAGCAAAAATACTCGCCCAATTAAATTCTGCACCAAAATGGAACGCCCGGTTTCATTATTGTCGATACGGTTTTTGTCTTTGTTCAGTCAAATATGTCAAGCCAGCTTGCTCACAGGGACTATTTTCATTGGTTTTAGACGGTATATCAGAGAGCTAACTGGAAAATTTTGACTATTGTTATTCTTGGCGATAAAAACAGCATTTTTTGGCGCGTTTATTGAATAGATAAAATCTATTCAGAGGAAGCACTTCAACGCTATGAATGCCACTCAGCTTACAAACACCTATTTTACGCTTAAGGAAACTCTATGTCTGGTCACGCTTCACGCTTAAACGCTATTACGCAAATCACCAACAGAGCACCAATGCAGTGCAAGGCTCCGCAACCTTTGACTGATATTTGGGCAACGGACGTATTTGGCTTAGCAAAAATGGAAGAAGACTTGTCCAAGAATGCATTTAAAGCCATTAAAAACACCGTTACGACTGGCGCTCCTCTAGATCCCGCTACTGCAGACGTTGTGGCGTCAGCAATGAAAGTGTGGGCGATCAGTAAAGGTGCAAAGTTTTTCTCACATATTTTTTATCCTATGACCAACATCACAGCTGAAAAGCATGATGGCTTTATTATTACCGACCCTGAAGGGGCGGCCATCACAGAATTCACCGGTAGTCTGCTTATTAAAGGTGAACCAGATGGTTCATCTTTCCCTAACGGCAGCTTGCGCATGACCAACGCTGCTCGCGGATATACCGCTTGGGATCCAACAAGCCCAGCGTACATCATGCATACAGCAAATGGCGCAACGTTGATGATACCAAGTGTATTTATTTCTTGGACGGGCGAAGCGTTAGACAAAAAAATTCCACTATTGCGCTCAAATGCCGCAATGGATAAAGCGGCACGTAAAGTACTTAGCCTAATGGGCGAAGACAAGATTGCGCCACTCAATGCCAGTTGTGGTGCTGAGCAAGAGTATTTCTTGATTGATGAACATTTTGCTAATTTGCGCCCTGATTTATTACTAGCTGGACGAAGTCTATTTGGTGCCCCTCCGGCGAAAGGTCAGCAATTTGATGATCATTACTTCGGTGCCATTCCAGCCCGTGTACAGGTTTTCATGCAAGCTTATGAGGACAAACTATATCGCTTAGGCATTCCAGCAAAAACCCATCATAACGAAGTTGCTCCTGGACAATTTGAAATAGCGCCTTATTTTGAATCATCCAACGTTGCCGCTGATCATCAGCAATTGATGATGACCTTAATGAAAAGCACCGCCAAAGAACACGGATTTTTATGTTTATTACATGAAAAACCATTTGCGGGCGTAAATGGCTCAGGTAAACACGTTAACTGGTCAGTAGGCAATGCCACACAAGGTAACTTGCTGGATCCAGGTAGCACCCCCCACGATAACCTTAACTTCTTATTATTCTGTGGTGCTGTTATCCGCGGTGTACATAAACATGGTGGTTTACTTCGCGCGGTTATAGCCTCTGCATCAAACGATCACCGTTTGGGAGCCAACGAAGCCCCACCAGCAATTCTGTCTGTCTATTTAGGCGACCAGCTTGAAAGCGTATTTAATGACATTAAAGCCGGCAAATTGCTTGAAAAGGCCCAAGGTGGCTTAATGGATTTAGGCTTGTCGCAAATTTTAAAATTTGAAAGAGACCCGGGCGATCGTAACCGTACTTCGCCATTCGCATTTACCGGCAATCGCTTTGAATTCCGAGCAGTTGGCTCGTCTCAATCTGTATCGGGTCCTTTGGTTGCAATGAACACTATGCTAGCCGATTCACTCGACTGGATTGCTGAAAAACTTGAAGCTGCTCTCGCTAACGGCACCGATAAAACGGCAGCTGTAATCATAGTGCTTAAAGAGTTAATGGAATTACACGGTAACGTAATTTTCGGCGGTGATGGCTACAGCGAAGCGTGGCACAAAGAAGCAGTTGAAGTGCGCGGTCTTAAAAACTTACCCACCAGCGCTGATGCGTTACCTGAGTTTAAAGACCCAGCGGTGGTCGATTTGTTTGTCAAAACAGGTGTCTTGTCAAAAGATGAGTTGTTAAGTCGTTTCGAAGTCTACGCGGAGCAGTATATTTTATCCCTAGAGGTGGAAGCTAAGTTAGTGATCGATATGGCAACCACCCAAATATATCCTGCGGTAACCCAACACCTAACGCATCTAGCCGATGTTAGCCAAACCCTTTCAGGTCTGAGCTTAACATTGGAAAACACAGATTTAGCTGAAGCGGTTACCCAAGCTAACGCAATGATGAGTGCGGTTAACGAACTTAAAGCGGCTTTGGAGGAGCATGATTTTGGCAGTACTGAAGCTCATATGAGCTTCAGTGCAAAAACCCTATGCCCACTGTTAGTTAAGGTACGTGAGCACGCAGATAAATTAGAAACAATGGTTGCGGATGACTTATGGCCATTGCCTAAGTACCAAGAAATGTTATTTATTAAATAAGCTTAGTTTGTTTCGCTAAGGCCATCGTGTCGTTCGTACAAAAGTCTATTATAAATAGTAAGAAATAACTAAAAGGAGCTTCGGCTCCTTTTTTAATATCAGTTCTGGCGATGCGCTTGGTCATTTCTTATTTTGTCACACTCTTTAACTTGTAATTGCATCATTCATCACTATCATAGCGTGACTTTTATTGATGGATTGAATTGAATTTCATGTGGGTTTGGCGCGCGTTTATTTTCAGCTTGAGTATTGCTCTTTTTACAGCAATAGTTAGCCCTGCCCGCGCGACAGAAAATCTATCTCAATTCACAGACAATATCGTTATCGCTGCAGCGCCTATGCATACAAATGGGAGCGACCTCGAACGTGTAAAAGCACATATAGCCTATGATCAGTTGTCTCGTTCATTACTGTCGCCCAATAGCCTATTTGAGCGTGCGAAGACGCCAGTCAAGCGTGCTAACGATCGAAATGATAGTGGCAAAAACGACCATAAAACCCCCGTTTATGAAGTCAGGTTTAACCACAATGTCAGCTTACCGCCTTTCGAGCGTCAAGCTGCCAGTGCCTTTGGATCTACATTTCAAAGTGAGCCGATATTTGTCTTAGTGCATGAATTTCTACCTGAAATTTTAGGTCTAAAATATTTCTTGGCGCCGTTAACAGCTAACAATGCTGTACCATGGTATTTACGACCAGACGCACCAAATACTCACAGCCGCCTAGCTGGCTGGAAAGACGGAAATACCCAGTATACCGGCACCCTCACCTACTTAAGTTAGTACGTTCTCGCGCTTCTACAGCGCACATTTCTTGTTAGTACATCTATCTAGAATTTAATTTCGCGCGTGCGTATTACTACGCTTGTGCTGCCCCATCTGACCGAGACGCTTTGAAGCTAATCATTTGGGTAAATATGAGAACAAAAATGCGTAATACTAATACAAAGCCCAAGCATACTTGGCAAATACTGGTGATCATTATCACTGTGGTCATTCTGGGACTAAATGCTATTCCCACTTTATATGGCAATAATAATGCCTTGCTAATCAGTGGCGTTAACCCAACCCAATCGTTGCCCAATCCGCAACAACTGCGCACAATAATGCAGCAAGAAAACATTCAAGTTGAGCAAATAATCAATGGCGATAATGATAGTAAGATCGTTATCGGTGGTGATGATGAAGCACTTATTCGCGCTCAACAGCAGCTTAAAAATAGTTTAGGTGATGGTTATCAAGTACGCTTGGGCAACCAGTCTGCTGCACCTAAATGGCTTCAAGGACTAGGCATGTCACCTATTAAGTTGGGCTTAGACTTGAGCGGTGGTGTGCTGTTCGTATTAGAAGTTGATACCAACAAAGCTGATCAAGAACGCATTAGTAATGCTAAAGATGAAGTGTTACAGATCATCCATGACCAAGGTCTACGCGGTATGAGCGTGAAAACCTCCACCTTTGATAACAACGTTGTTAACGAATCACTCAAATCAAGCCAGCCACAAGCAAGTCAAGTCAACACGGATGAGAAAATTGACTTGGGGTTTCTGAGCCATCAAGCCTCCCAAGTAAAAGCGGTGGTCAGCGAATTACAACAACGTTTGCCGGGTATTATTTACGCGCAAACAGGCGATCGCAGCGCGACCTTAGCTTTTTCAGAACAGAGTGTTAATACCTTTCATCATGAAATTATGGCACAAGCGCTGACTACTTTGCGTGGGCGTATCGAAGAGTTAGGCATTACAGAGGCGGTCACCCAGCGCCAAGGAAAAAGCCGAATTCGCATCGAACTACCAGGTGTAAAAGACCCTGAACAGGCCAAACGTATTATTGGTGCCACCGCCTCATTGGATTTTTACGAAATGGCGGGGAGCGGCGTTGTAGGTGCGAAAACTTTTACTGATGAAAACGGTCGCCGTTTACGCGTCGCTCCAAAACCGATTTTCACTGGCTCTAACATTGAAAACGCCAACTCAGGGCGGGATGAAATGGGTATTGCTCTGGTAAATCTGTCTCTGGATGGCATCGGAGGTAAAAAGATGTCGGAGTTTTCTAGAGATAATATTGGTAATCCTATGGTGACTATTTTTTCCGAGTACCATAAAAATAGTGCTGATGAGATGATTAAAAATAGTCGAGTGATCAGTGTAGCAACCATTCAAAGTCAACTAGGAAATCGCTTTAGTATTACCGGTTTAGACAGCCCTCAAGCTGCATCAGATCTTGCATTATTGTTACGTGCTGGCTCGTTAGATGCGCCGATTACCATTGTGCAGCAACGAACAATTCAAGCATCACTTGGTACAGAAAATGTCAGCAACGGTATTATGGCATTAGCCATTGGCTTGGGTATCACCTTGGTTTTCATGGGCTTGTGGTACCGCAAGCTTGGCCTTATAGCCAATGTCAGCTTAGTGCTTAACCTAGTGTGCTTATTAGGCTTAATGGCGTTATTACCGAACGTGGTGCTGACGTTACCTGGTATCGCGGGACTGGTATTAACCGTTGGTATGGCTGTTGATACTAACGTACTAATTTTTGAGCGGATAAAAGAAGAACGCACACGAGGTCGAAGTAACTTTATGGCTATTGAGGCTGGCTACAAAGAAGCTTTCGCCACTATTTTAGATGCCAACGTGACCACCATGATCACGGCGCTAATTTTACTTAGCATTGGCTATGGCCCAGTCAAAGGGTTCGCTATGACTTTAAGTTTAGGCATTTTGACCAGTATGTTTACCGGTGTATTTGTCTCCCACGTGCTGACAAATATCGTTAAACCTAAAATCACGGTTAAACATCAGGAGCTAACCTCATGAGTACAAAATCTATGAGCAATAAATCAATGTTAAGTAGCGGCACAAATATCCTTAGCAAAACGCCTGCGGCACCATTAGCTAGGTTCAGTAAATATCGTTTGGCGGGTTTTTATCTCGCCATTACCTTGATGGTACTTTCGGCATTCGGTCTAGGATTTAAAGGACTTAATCTAGGTTTGGATTTTACCGGTGGCTATATGACCGAGTTCACCACGTCACAAAGTATCGACAAAGGGCAAATGCAAAGTCAATTAGCTACGCATTTAACCGGTGACTTTGAGCTAAATAGTCGATCGGCTGATACCCAATGGACCATTCGTCAGGCAGATGGCACAGCGAACGTCATAAACAAAGATTGGCTAAGTAATTTCGCTACGCAAACGGGTTATGATATTACCCCTCAAGATTCGGTTTTTATAGGCTCACAAGTGGGTTCTGAGCTAGTCGACAACGGTGGTTTAGCAATGCTTGTTGCGGCAATAGCCATGATGATGTATTTAACTTGGCGCTTCGAATGGCGCTTAGCTTGTGGTTCATTAGTCGCACTAGTTCACGATGTATTAGTAGTACTGGGTTTGTTCGCCTGGCTTGGCTTACCATTCGACTTAACCGTACTTGCCAGTGTATTGGCGATAATCGGTTATTCATTGAATGATTCTATTGTCATTGGCGATAGACTTCGCGAGGTTATGCGCGCTAAAACCAATATGAATATAAGTGATATAGTCGATACTGCTGTTAAATCGACCCTAACTCGTTCGCTTATAACGTCAGGCACTACATTGGCAACCATAGGCGCAATCTGGATATTCGGCGGTCAGCCTCTGCAAGGCTTTGCTATCGGTCTTTTTGCTGGTGTGGTATTTGGTACTTTATCATCAATCGCGGTATCGGCCACTATTCCACAACTGATTGGCTTAAACCCAGAGTTCTACCAGCATCGCGCTCAAGAATTATTGGTTAACGACGAGCCATAGACATAATAGCGATCTAATAACATCAGATAGAAAACGCCCACATTAGTGGGCGTTTTGTTAATATACCCGACTCCCAACACACAGGTGATATCTCGATAATGCAAAACTGCGCCGACTCCCTTATCGTGCTTGATTTCGAAACCACAGGACTGTCACCAGATATGGGCGATAGAGCTATCGAGATTGGGGCTGTTCGTTTAGAAAAAGGCGAGATCGTTGAGCGCTTTCAAGCGCTAATGAATCCAGGAAAAAGGGTTAGTGGCTTTATTGAAAATTACACCGGTATTACTAATAAAATGTTAAGCAAAGCAGCTCCCTGTGATGAAGTAATGGAGCAGTTTACGCACTTTATGGGCAACAGTAACCTTGTGGCCCATAATGCGTCTTTTGATAAACGTTTTTTAGATGCTGAATTACGCCAGATAGCGAGAAGCTATGACGGTTCTTTTGCTTGCTCTTTATTGGTCGCAAGACGTTTATATCAACATGCCCCTAATCATAAGTTGGGCTCGTTAATTAGCTACAAAAATATTCCTTCACTGGGGGGCTTTCACCGAGCGTTGTTCGACTCAGAGATGACCGCAAAATTGTGGATAGCCATGCTTGAAGATATTTCTCAACAAACAGCACAAGCAGAAGTGCCTTTTGCATTCATTCAAAAGCTGAGCAAAACACCGAAAAAGGCGGTGGGTAGATTATTGTCTTCGATAACGTCGAGCGAGAAAGTGGCACCATTGTGATAATTAGATCTCACTCTCGGACTTACCTTCTCCAAACGGAAAAACAGATTTTTTCCAGAATGTGACAAAATATGCGTTTTGCACCCTATAAAATTCTTAAATAGCAGTTTCATTAGCATAAATAAGCGTTATTAGTAGCATGGGGTTATCCATCCCAGATTCTAAAAAGGTCCCACTGCCCCTCGCTTAACGAAGACATTAAAATATTGTTATTGGAGACAAATATTAAACATGCTTGCCCCCTGTCCAACCGCCTCGGGCCAATACCTCTTTCCCTAATGCTTTGGGAGCCGCTTCTAAATCAGTAGCCATAGAATCATTCCAACGATTTAAGAAACCGTATAAACATATAGCGCCTAATATTTCGACAATTTCATCTTCTTGCCAATGCACTCGCATGCGAGCCATAAGCGGTTCATCTACGGCGTTAGGCACAGAGCCCGCCGCTAATGCATAGTCTAATGCCACGCGTTCTGCATCAGAGTACAACGGGCTGCTTTGGTATTCCCAAACAGCGGCCACTTTTTCATCTGAAATACCGTGAATTTTCGCGGCAATTAACGAATGAGCTTCACAGTACTGGCAGCCTGCGGCGCGGCTTGAAAAGTGAGCCAGTAGGCGCTTGAATCCTAAATCAACGGCGCCGTCTTGGGTCATAACCGCTTTGGTAAGTACGCCAAAGCCTCGCACAATCTCTGGGCGACGTTGCATCGTTAATAAACTATTGGGTACAAAACCTAGAATTTGTTCGAATATAGCGAAATCATCCGCTAATTCCGGTGTGGTGTCTTTGGGTAGGGGAGTCATATGGGCCATGGCTATCTCCTTTATTGTTATTGATTAAGTGACTTGCTTAAACACAAACGGGACTAATCGATATAGCAATTTTGCAACGCGGCGAGTTATTTGCTAACAAACTAAAAACCTTGAATTTTATTCATTCATCGCCATGGTATGATGCATATTTTGTGGCGTTAGTGCATCCAGTTAACGATTTTAATCAGTTTTTTTATCTTTATAAGTTGGCAGCTAACATAATATATCGCATATCCTAAATTCAAAGACACGCCGGAAATCAAGCATGAATGCACTGAATATCAAAGGGTTAACCAAAGTTTACAAAGGTGGAACCCGAGCCCTCAACGGGATTAATTTACAGGTAAAACAAGGTGACTTTTTCGCCCTGCTCGGCCCCAACGGTGCGGGTAAATCGACAACAATTGGTATTATTAGCTCCTTGGTCAATAAGACAGATGGCAGTGCCGATATTTTCGAGTACTCATTAGATACCCAACCCGTCGAAGCTAAATCATGCATAGGTTTGGTTCCTCAAGAGTTCAACTTTAATCAGTTTGAAACCTTGATGCAAATTGTGGTTAATCAAGCGGGTTACTACGGTGTGCCGCGCAACGTCGCAAAAGAGCGCGCCGAAAAGTATCTTAAGCAACTCGATTTATGGGAAAAACGTAATCAACCCGCACGGAATTTATCCGGGGGTATGAAACGTCGCTTGATGATTGCCAGAGCGTTAATGCATGAACCCAGAATGCTCATTCTTGACGAACCCACAGCTGGGGTAGACATTGAAATTCGCCGTTCAATGTGGACATTCCTAAAAGAAATTAACGAGCAAGGGATCACCATCATACTTACCACCCATTATCTCGAAGAAGCTGAAATGTTGTGCCGTAATATCGCTATTATCGACAAAGGTATTATTGTGCAAAACACTAGCATGAAATCACTTCTAGCGACGTTAAATATAGAAACCTTCATTCTAGATTTAGCTGGTGAGCATCAAAATATTACCTTAACTGGATTTGAACATCGCTTGCTCGATATTCACACGCTAGAAGTAGATGTAGCCAAAGAAGAAAGCTTAAACAACGTATTCGAACAGCTCTCAAATCAACAGATACAGGTTTTGAGTATGCGTAACAAGTCCAACCGTTTAGAAGAGTTATTCGTGCGTTTGGTCGAGTCAGGTCGTGAAGTACAGCGGATCAAAGATGAATCGGCAAAGAAAGAGGCCCTAGCCAATGAATAATCGCACCCTAATTGCCCTGCAAACGCTGTTGATAAAAGAATGCACCCGCTTCTTGCGTATATGGATACAAACCCTAGTACCTCCCGCCATTACTATGTCGTTGTATTTCGTCATATTTGGTAATTTAATCGGCAGTCGCATTGGTAAAATGGGTGGCTTTAGCTACATGGAGTTTATTGTGCCCGGTCTAATTATGATGGCCGTTATCACAAACTCTTACTCCAATGTTTCTTCATCTTTTTACAGTGCTAAATTTCAGCACAACATTGAAGAGCTGCTAGTAGCCCCTATTCCTAACTGGGTAATCATCGCCGGTTTCGTTGGAGGCGGTGTGGCTCGGGCTATTCTAATTGGTATAATAGTCACCTGTGTATCTATGTTGTTCGTTGACATAACCTTGCATAGCATACCGATTATCATCATCACCTTACTTTTAACCTCAACTTTATTTGCTACTGCAGGGTTAATCAACGCCATATTCGCTAAATCTTTCGATGATATTAGTGTGGTACCTACATTCGTATTAACGCCTCTTACCTATTTAGGTGGGGTGTTTTATTCGCTGACGTTGCTACCTGAATTTTGGCAATGGGTCAGTAAAATCAATCCCATTGTGTATATGGTTAATGGCTTTCGTTATGGATTTTTAGGCGTGTCAGACGTTGATTATCTGTATTCATTAGGGTTGTTGGTCGGTTTCAATGTCATTTTACTTAGTTTCGCATACTCGCTTATCAACCGCGGTGTCGGGATAAGAAGTTAGACGGAAACAATAAGTACTATGAACAATTGTAATTCAACGTCTGACGGAAACTCTAGGCATATCGATAGTAATCAGACTGGGATCCACGAGAAAATCCCAGAGCTGGTAGTGCGTAATCTACAGCATCCAAGCCAACGTCCGTTCACTGAACATACCTTACAAGCATTTGCTCAAGCGCAAAATTGGCTGAATGGTTGGCAGGGACCGCTTATCTTAGATGCATGCTGTGGTGTGGGTGAAAGCACCACCCATATCGCCAATAAATATCCTGAAGCAAAGGTGATTGGGGTCGATAAATCAGCTCACCGAATTGGTAAGCACGAACATTATAGTCTTAAACAAGACAACGCTCTGATATTACGCGCTGATTTAAATGACTTTTGGCGCTTAGCCGTTCAGGCTAACTGGCGCTTAGCAAAACATTTTTTGCTCTATCCCAATCCTTACCCCAAATCAGCTCATGTGCAGAGGCGTTGGCACGCTAGTCCTGCCTTTGCAGATATCATAAAATTGGGAGGACAGCTTGAGGTGCGTAGCAACTGGCAAATTTATATTCAGGAATTTTCCATGGCGCTAAACATTGCTGGATTCAGTGGCGATGCCCATCAGTATCACGGCGAACAAGCAATCACACCGTTTGAGCGTAAATACTGGGCGAGCGGACAACATAGCTGGCAGGTTATTGCGCAATTATAGCGTAGTGCCTAATGCGCCTGCGCTTTGGGTTGACTAAAGTAGAAACCTTGGGCATAACGCACATTTAATCGTTTAAGTAACACCAGTTGCTCTTCACTCTCAAGGTGCTGGGCAACTAATGCGATATTCTTGCGCTGTCCTTGCTCACAGAGTTCCTTGACAACAGATTGGGCCGAAGTATCTTGCGACAGTGTCGCTAAGGTGGCGCCAGACATTTTCAAACCACTTATCGGCAACGCCAACAAATGCTCAATACTGCCAGGTTGTGGCTCAACGTTATCTACAAACAAGTTCAAACGAAGCTTTTTACATAACCCTGAAAACGCTTCGAAGGTATCCGTATCAGAAAAGACATTTTGCGCGGTGACCTCTAATGCAACGCGTTGCGGATTAGGGTAATTCTGCACTTGTGCTGTCAAAAAGCGATGAATACTTTCATCCTGCATATCGGCCAAACTAATATTGATATTCCAAGGCATATTTAGCTCGCGAAAATACTGGGCGCTGCGATTAAATATGGTCTCCGTTAACTGGGATTGGCTTTCTTGACGCTCAACTAAATACAGAAATTCAGTTGGAATAAAAGGATGCTCCCCAAAAGTAATAAGGCGCGCTAAACATTCGTAACGCCAAACCTGATTATTGGACAAATCCATAATCGGCTGAAAAAACGGCACTACGTTATCGAGGTTAAAACTTTCAGTGACCTGAGAAACTTTCATATTAGGTAATGTTTTTTCTTTATACTATAGCAAGTTAGCGCTTTAAGGCTAGGTACAATCGAACGACTTTTGTACTTTGTGATTGCAGATCAAACAAATATCACATTCTGTTACGTAAAAATATGTCGTAAAAACTTACCTTAGCCCTCTATTTTATGGGTCTTTATGTTGGTATGGCTCGAAAATTAATGTAAAGTTCGCGACCCGAAAGTTTTCATATGAGGTGTCAAGCGTGGCCGTAGCTGAAGTCAGTTTAGAGCATTTGTTTAGAGTTTTTACTATGCCTGAAGGTAAAGATTCTAAGTTGGCTCAGATTGAGCAGCATCTGTCAGATAACTTGGCCGACTTTTTGTCTCAACATGTGGTGACCAAAGTCACATCGCTTGAGCAAATAGAGCAAAGTTTTGCTGAATTTAATGTGCCGGAGCACCCCGAGTTTGTTTCTGAGCACGCGGCTAACTTACTTGAAAAAGTAGTCGCAAATTCTGTTAATACCTATTCGCCAACATTTATCGGGCACATGACGTCTGCTTTACCTTATTTTCATCTATCTCTGGCTAAATTATTAGTCGGGCTGAATCAAAATTTGGTCAAAATTGAAACATCTAAAGCCTTCACGCCCCTAGAGCGTCAAGTGCTGGGTATGATGCACGAATTAGTGTATGGCCAGAATGCCGAGTTTTATAACACTTATCTGCATAGTGCCAACCATGCGTTAGGCGCCTTCTGCTCTGGCGGCACAATCGCTAATGTCACTGCTTTATGGGTTGCCCGAAATAAGGCACTGGCAGCTGACGGCAAATTCAAAGGGGTTGCGCGTGAAGGCCTAGCCGCTGGTCTGACGTATTACGGTTACAAGAAAATGGCAGTTTTGTCATCTCGTAGAGGTCATTATTCGCTATCAAAATCGGTTGACATATTGGGCCTAGGCCGAGAGCAATTAATTACCCTCGACTGCCCTAACCAGCGACTTTCACCAGAGAAAGCCTTAGCATTTGGCAAACAATACGCCGAACAAGGTAACAAAATTTTAAGCATCGTTGGGGTAGCGGGTACCACCGAAACAGGTCATGTAGACCCGCTGGACGAGTTAGCTGATGTAGCCGAGGAGTTAGGTTGCCATTTCCATGTTGATGCAGCCTGGGGCGGTGCAACGCTCTTCTCGAATACCCATAGAAATATTCTTAAAGGTATTCAGCGAGCAGACTCAGTAACCATAGATGCTCACAAGCAAATGTACGTACCTATGGGTGCGGGCATGGTGCTATTTAAAGACCCTAACGATAGTAACGCGGTGCGACATCACGCCAACTATATATTACGAGCTGGTTCAAAAGACTTAGGTGCCACGACACTTGAAGGGTCACGTAACGGCATGGCTATGATGGTATATTCATCGTTACATATCTTTGGACGACAGGGCTATGAGTTACTGATCGATCAAAGCATAGAAAAAGCTAAGATATTCGCGCGTATGATTCAATCGCATCCTGACTTTGAATTGATCACACATCCGACGTTGTCTTTACTTACCTATCGGATAAATCCACAAGAAGTGCAACAACAGATTAAAGCTGATCCTTTACTGAGCCCTAGGTTTAATAAGAAGTTAGATAAGCTAACCGTGTTTGTACAAAAACAGCAACGTGAAGCAGGTAAGTCGTTTGTGTCACGTACCCGCTTGCAAACAGAAGCTTATGGTGAACAGACTATGACGGTATTTCGTGTGGTATTGGCTAATCCGCTAACCTCAGAGAAAGATCTACAGAATATCCTTGATGAGCAAATGGAAATTGCTAACAAGAGTGAAGACTGGGCTGAATTAACCAAAAATCCTTGCGTTAGTTAGTTTTAGACTCTTTAGCGTTAATCATTAAAAAAGCCGTTAGTTTTGAAGTGACCCCCAATAGTTGGACATTCCAATTACTGGGGGTCTTTTTATGTCCAAACATCATAGAGTATTTAAG
>NZ_WTPY01000045.1 GCF_011378905.1 Paraglaciecola sp. 20A4
TTTACAATAATTTCGCCCTCCTCACCAAACGGCAACACTTTTGTACCTGTTTCCAAGTCAACAATCTTTACGTCAACACCCGGTAAGGGAATACCTACAGTCGTTGGCTTTGAACGCTGAGGTGGATTACACACGTAATTCGGCGATGTTTCTGTCATGCCAAAAAAATCGGCTAGCTTGTTCTTACCAAGCCAACCTTCTACTTTTTGTCGATCATTACCAGTCAGTGGAGCAGCGCCTGATATCGCTAACTTCAGCTTGGAAAAGTCCACATCTTTGGCTTTCGGATGACTTAACAGCATTTGATAAAGAGTGGGAACGGCACCAATACTTGTAGGGGGGTTGGCAATCATCTGGTCAATTAAGTAATCAATGTTTCGAGGATCAGGAACCAATATAACCATACCACCAAACCGAAGTACTGCCATAACACCAGCGGCACCGGCAATATGAAACATTGGAAATGGCGACACGGAGACATCTACACCCGCTTCCATAGAGCCATAAATAAACGAATTGTCTGCGACCCAGGACAAACCTCCGAATGTCAACATAGCGCCCTTGGGCTTACCTGTTGTACCGCCTGTATATTGTAGTAGCGCAACGTCATCAGCAGCCACTTCGACCTGCTCAAAATTAGCATCTGCACCGTCGACTAAACTTGCATAATGGTAAGCCTGAAGCCCCTCGATTTTTGGTGCTTCAGCATTTTCAGGAGTCTTAATAGAATCCATTGCACCGGTAACAATAACCCGATTGAGGGTACCTTGGACCTGCGCTGATACTGCCTGAATAAGTGGCACGAATGCATCTAGAGCAATCAAAGTACTTATATTGGCATCTTTAATTTGAAATACCAGTTCAGGAGGCGCTAGCAAAGGCGATACATTTGAGACAGTGACACCCATTCTTGCCGCTGCCAACATCGCAACAGCATACTGGGGAATATTTGGCATTTGTATGCCGATTACATCTCCCCTAGACACCCCCAATGCAGTTAATGCATTGGCAAGTTTATTCACCTGAGCATCAAGCTGTGCAAAGCTAGTTTTTTGGCCTAAATAGCTAATGGCAGGGCTGTTTGGAAGCTCAATAGCGTGACGACTGGTATGACCCGAAAACGTGATTATCTTTGGCTTTGTTTCCTCGATCCCTGCTTCATCATAGATAAACTGCCAAGGTTTGCTCTGACCTGGTAAATTCATGTAATTACTCCAAAAAAATTTAGTGATTTTCAATCGTAATGCTGACTACGGTTTGAATAAGTAAGCACCAAAGTTTTTTCAAATATGGTACTAATGTAATAAATAGTATACCCAATATTAAACTTGTAATACAAAGATACAATTCAATTATTTTGGCTACACAACCTCAAATAATTCCTGATTCAAATATTAAGCATATGCTCATCTATACCTAAACCGGTTTCACCCGTCGACTCATTGGTAAATTCCGAAAAATTCTCATAACACATAGTTGTTCTTGCTTTATTCATCGGAATAACAACACTTGTAAACCGTCTCGCTGTAAAATCAGTTTTCGCGCCATCCTCATCTGTAATCGTATACTTGGCTATTTCAGGCTCTCCCTTGTCATCGTTAATTACCTCGTTCACCTCGACCGTTACTATCGTTTTGTTACCATTAACTGTGGAGATAAATCCATTTTCCATGACACCCAACTTATGACTAACAGTTCGGGTAAAATTCAACGTGGCACTCTCGAATTGGATCGCAATCCAATTCCAGCCAACAATGCCGGACTCATCACGGTAACCCCATGAGTGATCTCTATGGGCAAGGCAGTTAATCTCAATGTTTTTTCCAGCAAACTTGACTTTCCCATTGAGATGAAGTCCCTGCTCATAATGCTCGATAGACATATTCACATCAGTCTCAGCGTCAGGCGCGGTATGAGGCGTATACTGATACACGTCGAAACGGCGCGTATAATTCAAATCCAACTTTGTCGTGTCCTTTTCAAAAGTAATACGGTGCTTTTTATGGGGCTCTATAATTTCAAGGGTCAAGCAACCATCGGTTAGTACCACGCCTTCTTTAAAGGCCGAGCGGTCAGTCGCAGGCCATGCAATATTATTGGTATAACGCAAGCGTTCGCCACCCACGCGCCCCTGTAAGTTAAATATAGCTCTACCCGTATCTCGACGGATCGAGAAATGGATAATGCCAACAGCATCTGCCTCACGATCAATAAAATTAAAATAATAATTCTCTTTCCATTTAGACTCAGTTTGTCTTGGGTAACCCAAATGAAGGTATTCGTCATGATCGGTTAAAGTATTCATTTCTCAGCTCTCACTAATGTTAATTATTGGTGTCGGTTGTTATGTTTAGTTTTAATAACGTTCCAAAATTTTATGCTCATCAACAAAACCCCAATAGCGGGATACAACAAAAAATATTTGACGTTTATAAGCATCAGGAAGGTAGGTAGCGCCAATGCCGTAAGTGGTTGCCAGCACCATCATTACCGCATACAAAGAGCCATATTCGTAATCTTCAATACAATCGTCAAAGCTGTAATCCTCGACACCATTGGCAAGCAACGTATCGTAATAAACCTGCAACAACTCGGTTTCATGAGCTTTGCGTGTTTCAGGATCTAGCGTGTTGGCGATAAGATAAAAAGTATCAAGACCGGGGCGGCCCAGCTGCAAGGTCTGCCAATCAATGGCGATTGACTGATCGTCTGCAGTGTACATAACATTAGTCATACGGTAGTCACAGTGTGCCAAGCAAAACCGCTTGCCCATGTCACCTAACCAGCGCTCAGCCTTAGCCATGAAGCCATCACCAACCGTCTCAAAATTACTACGCACACGGTCATCGGCAGACGCCTTCAAAACCTCCCATCCTTTTGTGATTATGGGTTTAATAAGTTCAAAATGCCCAGGGGCAGCGCTGTCTACTATCCAATCGTACTCTTTTAGCTTTTCGTCATTCCATGTGTCGGCATGAAGCAAAGCGAGCTGAATAATCGATGCTTGCAGTTTTTCGAGGCTACAGTCTTTAGGTAAGCATATGGTAGCGGGATTTAAGTCTTCTAGTAACAAAGTGAAATCGGAAGTCTCGGGGTCTATTTGTGCGAAGTAACACTTAGGGACATTCATACTCAATGTAGGTGCGATGTACTTATAGAAGTTAACTTCTTTCAGGTAGGAGTCCATCTCCTGCCCTGACTTTCTACTATCAGGATTACTCGAAGGCGCTTTTGCTACCAAAGAAGCGGGTTCGCTTCCTGTAGCATTGGCATACTCAAGCTTTATAAGATATGAATTCGCCATCATACCACCACTGATTACTGATGTTTCTATAGCGGATACAGATACGTCTGAACTTATGGTGTTTGTCGATCTCAGGGCTTCGGTTAACCATTCGGCGTTAATATAACTGTGCTCGGTATTCATTTACTTATTCTCGTATAAAAATATTATTATATGTCCTGGCGCTTTCATCTTAGTAAGGCAACTACTTGATACCCAAACAAAAAAAGCACTATGCCAACCAAAGGAAATTTAAATTTCTCTCCCCCCACTTACCTTGAGGTCATACCCAGTGGTGAAAGCAGCTCGATCGTCAGCCAAATAAAGCACCCCAAAAACCACATCTTCAACACACCCAATTCTACCTATCGGGTGACGTGCGATAGATTCGCGATGAATATCTTCAGGTTTAATACCAAGAAGGGTAGATACAGTCTTATTAGTTTCAGCCACCATAGGCGTATCAATCGTTGCTGGGTGCACTGAGTTTACTCGAATATGCTGCCCCAACTTAGCGAATTCCTGGGCAGCGCTTTTTGTAAACGATGTTAAGGCTGCCTTACTAGCAGCATAGGTTGAAGAAAAAGGAACACCACCATAAGAAGCCATCGACGATATATTAATAACACAAGCCCAAGGGGCATCTGCATCCCGCTTAAGTAAAAGAGGCGCACACGCTTGAATACCGCGATAAGCACCTCCCAAATTAACGTCCATCGCTTTTGAAACCGTCTCCCAAGGAGTATTTGCGATAAGGCCAAAGTCTATGCGACCAGCACAATTCACCAAGATGTCAAGCGTCTCATCAGCAGCAGCAATAGACTCGACAAGCGCTTCCCAGCCAGCACTATCCGTTATGTCAAGATGGCGGAATTCAATATTTTTATCGCTACTCAAGCCCTCTGGTGCATTGTGAATATCCACAGCCCACACCTTTGCTCCCGCTTCAGCAAACGCTTTTGTAACCGCCAATCCAATTCCGCTGGCAGCCCCTGTTACTAATACAATCTTCTTTTCGAAATTCATGCTATTCCTTTTAAATAAAAAAACCTACAGTCTATGCACCAGTGCAATAACCACCAAAAGACCACAAACCTAAATTGCACCAGTGCATAATCCACGCTAATTTACATAAACATTACACTTGACTCAAGCTTTTTAACAAGCAAAAATACACTAGTGCAATGTATAACAATAACAATAACAATAATTTTAATTAACTAATTGCCCTCCTTATTAATATAAGGTTAAACACACTCGCACTAGCAACAGACAATTCGAGGAATGACACATATGAATTTACCAAGAAAAAAGAACCTAATCACCATCTCCATACTATCCGGGCTAGCACTGTATGCTCCCTTTTATGCTAGTGCGGAATCGCCGGAAGCAGTAAAGCCTTCACTTGAAGTGATTACTGTCACAGCCCAAAAACGCTTACAGACCTTAGGTGAAACGCCTCTTTCTATACAAGCATTTAACGGTGACGTTATGGACAGTCTAAATATTGTTGAAATGCAAGATCTAACGAGTCGTTTGACCAATGTAAATTTCTCAAATAGCTCAGGTCCTAGCTTTATAACCATCAGGGGACTCGGTACGGGCTCAAATACTTCGGCCGAACAATCTGTCGGCATGTTTGTTGACGGTATTTACGTAAGCCGCGGCTATCAATTTAATGCTCCCTTCCTTGATATAGAGCGTGTTGAAGTACTCAAAGGCCCCCAAGGAATTCTTGCAGGTAAAAACTCTGTCGCTGGGGCGGTTGTCATTCATAGCCGCCGACCAACAGACGACACTGAAGGGTATTTTCGCGCCAGCTACGACTTTGAAAATGAAGGCCATGCCTTAGAAGGCGCCATATCAGGAGCGTTAACAGACACTGTTTTCGCTCGTTTAACTGCGATGAATAACTTCGAAGGCGGCTGGATAGACACTAACTCACGCATAGCCTCAGACGGCGTGACCATGCTTGAAGGAGACAACAACCAAAACACCAACAAAGTGCAAGCACTGCGTTTAGGCTTAGTATGGGAAGCAACTGACGATCTGTCTTTTTTTGGAAAACTGGAAACGTCTAAAAGGAGAACGGAAGGTACACATTTTGGTGTGGTCGGCGTACAAGATGGGGTTGACGGGCAAACAGCACTGGCTACTTTCAGTTTTCTCGATCCAAACTTTGGTTATATTAGCGATGGCGTAGCATCAAATGCATATGGGATAAGATATGACGAAGATTCAAATACTTTTGATATAAGTAACGAAGAGCAATATATTGCCATTGAAGCTCAGTCGGCGACCCTTCAATTTGATTGGGAACTGGGAGACATAGGCACACTAACAGGTATTTCAGGCTACTCGACTTTCGAAAGCGAGGAGTTCATATCACAAGCAATGTCTCCAATTGAATGGCTCACCTTCGAGGGGGATAAAGGAGCAGGAGGTGATCAACTTGATCAGTACACACAAGAAATCCGCCTTGTTTCACCCGGCGACGAGACAATCGACTATGTGGTAGGCTTATTTTATATGGATCGTACTATTGAACAGAATGGCTATCGTCAGAACTTTAGACTGTCCTCTTTGGGTTACCCAGCGTTTGCAGATTTCTCCAGTGAAAGAACGTATAAAGAACAAACAACCTCCCTTTCCGGTTTTGCCCAGATCACTTGGAATATAACAGATACACTAAGAGCAAACGTTGGTGCACGTTATACTGATGAAACCAAAGAAAGACTCAAGCATTCAATTCAGCCAACATTCATAGTTAATATTCCTCCCGCTAATCAGGCTATGCTTGATGTTTTTGGAATAGTTCCATTTACCACTGAGGATATAGACCAAAATAAAGTCGATGAAAAAAGCGTTGATCCAAGCGTTTCACTTCAATGGGATATAGATAGCAACAACATGCTATACGCGTCATTAACTTCAGCAACAAAAGCAGGTGGTTTTAATTCAACTTCAAATAAATTAGACGGGTCTATATTTGATTCCGAAACATCAGATAGTTTTGAGGTTGGTTTAAAGTCTTTTTTAATGGATGGCCGAGTAAACATCAATGTAGCCGTTTTCCATTCCAAGTTTGACGACCTACAAGTGAGCGCATTGGATCCCAATACAAACACCCTTACATTCCTAAATGCAGCGAAAGCTACTTCAGAAGGTATTGAAACCGATTTACGTTTCGCAGCCACTGATTACTTAGAAATAGGCGGTGCTATTGCTTATCTTAATGCAGTCTATGATGACTACCCAGGTGCAAGTTGTTCTGCTGGCGAATCTATTGAAGCCGACTGTGATCCAATAACTTTCACAAGAAACGCTGCAGGCGATTCACTACGCTTCTCTCCTGAAGTCACAGGAAACTTATACGCCGACTACCGCTGGAGTCTGGACAACGGAATGCAAATGGCCTTAAGAGGTGATATAACCTACAGCGGCGAGTATTTCTTTACCTCTCAAAATGATCCCTATGGCGTTCAGGATTCATTTGCAAAAGCAAACCTAATGTTAGAAATAAAGAGCGAAGACGATAGCTGGCTTGTATCTATTGTTGGTAAAAATCTGACGGATAAAATCTCGAGCAATTTTGGTGGTGCAACCCCACTAGTAACAGGTGCGTACTGGGCGAATAGCAGTAAACCAAGACAGATTTTTATTAATGCTCAGTATAATTTCTTTTAGAAAAAAAATGAGATAGAAATAAACCTCTATAAATATTAGCGCGTTTTGCCAAGTAAACTGGTAGAACGCTCTATCATAAATACCCTAAGATATATCAATCAGTTTTCTAACTGTTTTAATATTTAGAGCTCAAGGTTTAAGAAACCTTAGTGCAATTAATGAAATAACATTGTTGCTCAACTGCAATAACAAGTCATATTTAGATATATTATGGCTCTTTTTTTTCTACTAAAACTGGAAATATAATGTCCAAAAAATCACCTAAGAATCATGAAATAGCATTATTAAACGATTCTTTATCAAAATATGAAGAATTGGGAATTAAAGAAAAATCGACTCAAATATGGGAAGACGGTATTAGAACAGATGGTAAAGCTGGCACCTACGAGTGGTGGTATACCGATATGGAATTAAACGATGGTATTACTATTGTTGTCGTATTCTATACAAAAGATCACTTTGATCTAAAAGGTCCCGCAAGGCCGACAGCGGAACTCACCCTCACCTATCCCGACGGGACTAAAATCACCCAAACTGTAACTGAGCCTAAGGGAACCGTTATTAATTCCTCAAAAGATAAGGCTGATGTAAAAGTTGGGGACTGTTATCTAAAGTATGTAGAGGGAAATTATGAACTCTACTTCAATGACGGCACAATAGAGTTTTCTGCATTTATGGAATCAGCACTTCCCATGTGGCGGCCAGATACAGGGCATTGGTATTTCGGTGATAAACAAGAAGACTTTTTTGCTTGGATTGTGGCTCAGCCTTCATCAAACATCACTGCAACCCTAACAATGGATGGCGTTGCCAAAGATCTTAAGGGTACTGGCTATCACGACCATAATTGGGGAAATATCCCAATGAATAAAGTCATTAACCATTGGTACTGGGGACGCGCTAAAGTAGGTGAATACAGCATAATAGCCTCCGATATCATCACAGAAAAGAAAACAGGATACACGCGACTTCCCGTCATTATGATCGCAAAAAATGGGGTGATCCTAGAAGATAATCAGAAACTAACCACCGTTATTAGAAAAGATACAATAGAACATCCGATAACCGGCAAGTTTTACGATAATAGTATTACTTGGGTTCAAAAATCACAAGACGGTACAGTTTATAAAGTCGAAATGAAACGCCATAAAGACATCGTTTCAGCTAGCCTTCTCGACATAATCTCGCCTTTTAAAAGAACAATAGCAAAAATAATTGGTATGAACCCAACCTACACAAGAACCTTAGGTGAAGTCATTCTTACCATTGAAAAAGATGGGGAGTATCAACAATTTATACAAGAAGGTCTATGGGAACAAATGTTTTTCGGTAAAAACAAAGACGCTCATATCTGGAATTAACTTTGACAGTGTATTCATGCCAAAGGTAATGGCATGAATACACATTAAAAAAACGTCATCATGATCTGTACTCTTTCATCAGAATATCTTCCACAACGCGCTGAAATACAAACTCATATTAGAAAATAGCCCCAGATAACTCCACCTAATATACCAAAATCACAAAAATAATCACTAGAGTTTCTCGATCAGACATGCTCATCCTGCTGTGTAACTTACATTAAATAAAGTTAGTTTTTGCTTAGTAAATCTAGCGGTGAGGAAGACACCTAACAGCTTTATGTAATTTTCAAATTGACATCCACGAACTTTTTGGCAACAATGCATTTACATAATTACACTAATGCAATACCGTAAATACACTAATGCATTTACACATCAATGCACTGGTGCAGCATATTGCTTATTTCAGTATTTAATAAAAAGTTAAAAGTAGAAGCCATCAAATAATAAAGAGAACTCACAAGATGAAACACAAGAACTTCAAAAAGAAAACAATAGCCATCGCAATTGGGATTACAACACTCAGCGGGGCAGCATATGCGGCAGAGTTTGAAGTGATCACTGTCACATCACAAAAGCGTATCCAAACATTAGCTGACGTACCTGTTTCGATGCAGGTTGCCACGGGTGAAATGCTAGACGAACTAAGTATTGTCGATTTTGGAGGGCTTGTTGAACGCTTGCCCAATGTGTACCTTGGCTCTTCGCCTAGCATAAGCTCAATCAGCATGCGCGGCGTTGGCTCCGGAACTGATAATGCAGCAGCAGAACAATCAGTAGGCATGTACGTCGATGGTGCATACTTGAGCCGAGGCTTCCAATTTAATGCACCCTTTACTGATGTTGAACGTGTTGAAGTTCTTAAAGGACCGCAAGGTGTTTTACAAGGTAAAAATAGTGTAGCTGGCGCCATAGTGATTACCACCCGTCGTCCTACAGACGACTTTGAAGCGAGAGTACGTACCGGTTACGAAATTGAAAATGGAGGCTATAACCTTGAAGGAATGGTCTCTGGGGGGATTTCAGATAACCTTTTTGCTCGCGTAGTGGTCCAGAACAATTTAGCGGGTGGCTGGCTTGACACCAACTCTAGACTTTCACAAGACGGGGTAATGCTGAATGGGAAAAAAGACCAAAACGAAGATGAGTTCTCTATTTTTCGCTTGAGTTTGGTCTGGGAGCCTACTGACGACCTAACGCTGTTCGGAAAAGTTGAAACAGGTGAACGTAAAGTAAGAGGAATATCATTTAGCGGCTTGAAAAACCAACCTGGAGCAACTTACGCCGGCGTACCGATCGACGCCTTCTTTTTAAGTAAAGATCCTAACTACGACACAATCGATAATGGCGTAGTATCCAACGGCTTTAACTTTACCTACAACCCAGATACCAACAAATTCGAGGCTGACAATAAACCTCTTGAAACAGCTGTTGATAGTGCTTCATTCACTGGTCAAATCGACTATGAAATAGAGCAAGGAACACTAACGGGTGTTACTTCCTACAGTGCGTTCGAACAATCGAGAGCTATGGCGACTACTATGGCCCCTACTGACTGGTTGTCCTTCCGTGACGAGAAGGGTGCTGGTGGCGAAGAATTCGACCAATTGACCCAAGAAATCCGTTTTGTTTCCGCTGATACTGGAGCTTTTACTTACATTGTTGGCGCTTTTTACATGGATCGTAATATCAAATATGATGGAGCCACGGCCTCAATCAACTTTAGTAATGGCAATCTCCCATTAACGCCACAAACAGCTTTTATTTATCAATTTTTTGATGCTCCCGGTGAGCGTTTTTTTGATGAAAATACTGAATCATATTCTGCATTTGGACAGCTTACTTGGAATATTAACGATGATGTTCGTATCAATGTGGGGGCTCGTTATACCGATGAAACTAAGGACGTAGATTACTCTTATCAACCCGGTGCTCAAGGCGCTAATCTAGTGGTTTTTGACCCCGATTTATACCCTGGACACCCCGACTATAACGCTATAGGTAAGAGCGTTTTCGGAGTTGAGTACTTTACAACAGCAGATCTCCCTCGCAGCAAAATTAGTAATAGTAGCTTAGATCCCAGTGTGTCTGTGCAATGGGACGTTAATCAGGACATTATGCTCTACGGTTCATATACTAAAGCGACTAAAGCAGGTGGTTTTAATTCATCAGCCAACAGTCCTGACATCACTAGTTTCGATTCCGAGAGGGCTACAGGCTATGAAATAGGTGTCAAAGGTAGTTTCCTTGAAGGCACTCTATTGGCAAATGTAGCTCTTTATAACACCTCATTCGACGACCTTCAGGTTTCTGCACTTGACAGCAATACCAATTCTTTTTTCTTCAAAAATGCTGCAGAAGCGACTACACAAGGACTAGAAGCGGATATTCGTTATGCAGTCACAGATAGTGTTGAAATTGGCGGCGCTCTGGCCTATCTCGATGCTACCTTCGATGATTTCCCGGGCGCGAGCTGTTCTGGTGGCATATCAACAGAAGCAAACTGTGATCCTGTCACTAGCACTAGAAATGCGAAAGGGGATAAGCTTAGGTTTAGTCCTGATTGGGCCGGCAACCTTTATGCGACCTATAAATATGACCTGTCTAACGGAATGAAACTCGACTTAAGAGGCGACTTAATCTATACCGATGACTATTTCTGGGGGAGTCAAAATGATGATTATATGGTTCAAGATGCTTTTACTAAAGTTGACGTCAGCGCAAACCTGACAAGTAAAAATGGCAATTGGAAAGTATCAATCATAGGGAAAAACCTGACTGATGAGACAACTGTCAGCTACGGGGGCGCAACACCTCAGGCTGTAGGCGCATATTATTCTAATGTTGACAAACCACGCCAGATATTCATAACAGCCGAATACAACTGGTTTTAAACTTCAGGATAAAACAAAGTAGGTGAAAACGCCTGAGTCTAAGCGTTTTCACCTCAAAATTCTAAACGCCATAATTATTTTTAACGTGATGACATTTTTTTGAACACTCATCTTGCTATTAAGCTTTTTCATTAAAGCTTACAACTTTCGTAGTGCTATACCCAAACCACCTCAAGATGCGAGTTTCACAGCGCTAGGAAAAATCATGATCAGGCGCATCTTTTTATTAATAGTTATTCAAGAGAGAAAGCACCAGCATTATCTATTAAGCTACATCCTTGTAGCGTCTTTAAAAACAGATGCAACAACGAACATGTTTTGCTCTAGCGTTCCCAAAGGGCTGATTTAGACTACGTTATGGAGTTGACTTTAAATCTGCACTTCACTAAGTGACGAGTGTTATTTTACGCCTATGAATTCTGAGAATAGCCTTCAGGACTAATAATATGCTTGCTGAAATCAAAAGTGCTGATGAAGATTGGGTTTTGTTTATTGCAGAGAATAACTTAGCCGACGAAAGAACGAATGGTGTCATTACGTCCATAATTTGCATTTCTAGTTGAAAATTGAAATAAATGGGTTGAGAAAGTAATAGTTGCCTCCTGTCATGCATGGAACAAAGTATTCACTTTGAACCATTCAAAGTTGGTTTGGTTAGGACTATATAATCCAAAAAAAACCAACCACTTATAGTTCGTCATGTTTTTTTAACTGTCGTTAACTTTTTTTTATTTTCAAACTGTTTGTTAAAGACCCTATCAATAGTGACGATACAAAGACACCCACGGCAGCAGCGATAAGCACGATGCCAAAATTGCCATATTTATCATAGGTGATGCCAAATAGCATAGGTCCGAATGCTGATGCGACATACATTAACGCAATCACCGAACCAAATATTTTAGCGTAATGTGCCCGCCCAAAAAGACGGCTTATCAAATAAGACAGTACATCAAACTCTACCCCTGTGCCAAAGCCAGCAAGTGCCATTGCCAATAGGGCTATGGACATGCTCAAGTCTTGCTGATTCAGTATAAAAAAAGCAACCGACAAAGACAGAATAAGCGTACAACCAATGATCCCTGGGTTGTGTTTATCCAATAAATAACCGCCAACAATGCGACCAATAACTACGAATACGCCGAAAGACGTGGCTGCCGTAACAACAAGGCCTGCGCTTGCACCTGCGCTTGCAAGAATGACGTCCATGTTAGTGATCAATCCGGAAACAGCAAATCCAATGGGCATATAGGCAATTGCAATAGTCCAAAAACGCCAGTCTTTTAATGCCTGTTTAAACGAGATGTTAATTGGTGCTGCAACCTCGTTTCCAATAAACTCATCAGATGTAGTATTTTTTTCTTCAGGATCCTTAAACCACATAAAAACCAAAGGAAAAACAACCACGAGAGGAATAACAGCTAATCCCACATAAGCACCACGCCATCCAAACTCAGCAATCAAGCCGACCGTAATAGGTTTTATTAAAGCTCCCCCCAAGCCTGTGCCAAGCAAGGTTAAACCAAGTGCTAGACCCAAACGTTTGTCAAACCACGAGGTAACCATTTTGGTCCAAGTAAGAGGTAAAGTACCGGCAAAGGCTAAGGAAGTAAGCGATGCCAAAATGTAATAATAAACAATATTATTTATTAGAAATGAATTAAGTACTAAGAAAATAGATGTCAGTACAACCGAGATAAGTGTTACCAACCGAGCACCAAATTTGTCGGATAGATAACCAGCAAGAGGTAAACTTAACACGATAGTAATGATACTGAACAAAGAAGCCAGTTGGATAGAACCATGTGACCAACCAAACTCTGCAGATAACTCAGGTGCAAGAGACCCTATAGCGTAAAGTAATATATTTGACCCGCTAAACGCTATACCTAACATAGCCGTTAACACAATCTTCCAACCTAATTTAAATTCTTTCATCTTAAAGTACTCAATTTATTGCACCTTAACGCCTTATAGTTATACATTATTGATCCTTTTGTTCAGTATCATAAAAAATAAAAGTTGATTACTACGCTGCCACATGTCGTTCTATGTCCGCAAATTATCTAATCAATTTCACTCTACATTAGCCAAGATATCCTTTGCCGCTAGGTAACCAAAAGTCAGCGCAGGCCCAATCGTAATACCACCACTGGGGTAGAACCCTGACATGATGGAGCTCATGTCATTGCCACAAGCATAGAGGCCCGCAATAGGGTTGCTATCGGTATCTAATACCCTAGCAGTGCTATCTGTAGTCAAACCAATAGCAGTGCCTATATCGCCAGGCCATAATTTAATCGCATAAAACGGTCCCTGCTTTATCTCACCCAAACAAGGGTTCGGTAAATGTGTTTCATCACCCTGATACCGATTATATTCACTGCTGCCTTTTCCAAAATCAGGATCATGTCCTTGGTCAGCATATTTGTTCATTTGTGCTACTGTTTTCTCCAACGCGTTTGCTGGGATTCCCAGCTTCTGGGCCAGCTCTGAAATACTGTCACCCTTAATCAGATAGCCAGCATCCAAAAGGTCCTTGTGTGCACCGGGACCCTGGCGAGCTAAACCCAATCCATATTTTTTTAAAAACGTCTGATCACAAATGAGAAATGCCGGGCCAATCGAATCACTTTTACTCGCTTTGTACATCCCTTGAACGAAAATATGATAAGAAGACGACTCATTAGTGAAACGGACTCCTGAGCTATCCACGGCAACAGAGCCCGGCTTCAAGCGATCGCCTAGTAAATGAGGGTACTTAACCTCTTCACCATTTTCTTTGTGTAATACTGACACAGGTACATAAAACGCGGCTTCTGATTGTTCTTTTGAAAGCAATCCCCCAACTTCAATACCCATGGTAATTCCACCACCGGTATTACTGTCAGGAGCCATGCTGATGTGTGTTTCAGGGGAACGTAAATATGACTTGCGCCACTCTGGGTTATGAGGCGCGCCTCCTGCTGCAAGAACGACACCACCACGAGCCCGAACATCTATCTTCTGATTGTCATATTGCTTACTATTAAGCTTAATGGAAACACCGCATACGCGACCGTTTTTCTTAATCAAAGAAGTCGCCTCAGCTCGATTCCATAACCGAATATCCATGTCTATTGCAGACTTCAATAACGAACCTATTAGCGCATTACCGTAGACTAAACGCGTGCCTCTAGAGTACTTTAATCGGTCCACAAAATAGCGACCAACCAATTTGAATATATGAGCAGTGGCCGACCAAGAACGGCCAAGTAACGCTGCCGCGTCGGCATCCTCCAGCGTTACCATCATTCCACCTAACGCCATAAATTGTGGTAACTGGGGTCTTAACGTTTCAAAATTTTCGCCGAGTAATCTGCCATCAAATACAGAAGTATCGAGTGTTCGTCCAGCAGACACTGAGCCTTTAAGTTCAGATTGATAGTCAGGCGCTACGTCGCGGACAATAAATTTTGCTAAAGTATGTTTTTCAAGAAAGTCCAAGGCTTCTGGCCCTGCGTTAAGAAATGCATCCACTTTATCTTGTTGCAGGTTATCCCCAATAAGTGATTTCAGATAAGTGATAACCTGCTCACGATCATCGGGTAACCCTGCTTTTTTTGCGTGTGTTGATTCAGGGATCCATAGGGCACCACCTGAAATAGCGGTCGTCCCACCAAAAAATTCAGACTTCTCCACAATAAGTACTTCTAAACCACCAATCGCTGCCGTTAAAGCTGCGGAAAATGCAGCTGCACCCGATCCAATAACAATGACATCGACTTCTTTTGTTAATGAGTTATTCAAATGCACCTCGTTACAATGGAAAGCATGGATATGCCTGTGGACAAAGAATATAACTAAGTAGTTATCAAGAAAGATTTTTAAATAATATCCATATCACTAACTACGCATTTACATAGTTAGTGATATGGATAATAAACCGAGTTAAGGAACCAATCACTTGCCTCTTTAACTCGGCATTCATTATTTTACGACATGTTGCATAAAGCTTGCAGACTGCTCAGGCGAAAGCCCATGAAGACCGGCCATACCATTGTGCGTAAGCCCACCATCAGGGAAAAAGTTAGTACCCGTAACCCACTTAGAATCATCAGACGCGAAGAATGCAACCACTGGCGCAATATCTTCAGGCTCGCCCATACGGCCAAGACTAAAGATCATATCTCTGACCTTTTTGGTAGTGCTCACTAATTGCTCAGCCTGTTCGTATGTGATCCCCTGACGCATCGCGTTAGATGCTATAATATGACGTCCTTCGACAGAACCAATTGCTAGGCTATTGAAGCGTATGTTGTCTTTGCCGTGCTCTACCGCCAAAGTCACCATAAGCGCCTGAAGTGCGCCTTTGGCTGCACTGTACGCAGCAATGTGTTTGATACCAACATTCGCGGTCATTGAAGAGCTAACCAATACCGAGCCACTTTGTTGTTTAATCATCGTTGGAAGCGCAGCACGAATCGGTAACCATTGTCCTGTTACTTCTAGTTCAAGACATTTGGTAAAAAATTCTTTGTCTTGATCAAGTGCTTCTGCAACCCAAACTTCTCCAGCGTTCGCCCAAACCGTATCGATGCGACCAAACTTTTCAACAGTTTTGGCCATAACTTCTTCACACTGTTCTTCCGAACGTGTATCAGATAACATTGTTAAAACTTCAGCTCCTGCAGCACGAGCACCCGCCGCAGATGCTTCTAAAGCATCTTCTCGGATGTCAGTCAAAACAAGTGTTGCGCCTTCTTCAGCACAACGTTTTGCAGCCGCTGTTGCAATAGAACCACCGCCACCAGTCATTACAATTACTTTTTTATCAAGTCGCTTCATAGTTCATTTATCCTGTTAGTTTTCATTAATAAATCATATATAGGTGAGGCTAAAAACACACGATTTAAATAATGCACTAGTGCAATATTTATGTCAACATCAGGTTAACAATTAATAATGACATAGGAATGTTTGCAGTAAAAAAGAAAACATGGACTTATAGTTTTGGGTGCTGATGCATGTAAAAATTATGCCTCTGAAATACAAGCTTTGCTGGAAGCAACATTAATGCTTAAGCCAACTAACAAATTAAGGCGATGGACTTACCATTGTCTCTTTGGTCTTGAAGACGGCGTCTTACACGTAGAAAATTGAACGGAGGTTCAGGCAATGATGAATGAAGAGAAGAAGCGTGACGTATTGATAGCTGGTGCCGGCATCGGCGGAGTGGCCGCGGCAATTGCTTTGGCCCAGGCCGGTCACAACGTCAAAATTTTCGAACAGGCTGCAGAGCTCGGCGAAATTGGGGCCGGTATGCACTTTACCCCGAATGCGACTAGGGTGCTGGGCGCGTTGGGAGTCCTAGAGGACTGCATATCGATCGGCGTGGTGCCCGATGAGATCCAGATGCGGATGTTCGACACAGATGAGGTGATTCTGGGAGGGCCCGCTTCACAACTCGAGGAACACTTCGGAAGTCCATATCTGGTGATTCACCGTGCGGATATTCACAACGTACTCTCGGCCAAGCTCTTGGAGGTGGCGCCAGATTCAGTCGTGCTGAACGCCCGGGTGGAGGGCTATTCCGAGGACGACAGCGGAGTCACGCTTCATCTCGCCGATGGCCGGGAGTTCACGGGCGATTTGCTGGTGGGCGCCGACGGCATCAAGTCGGCCGTTCGACGCTGCATGAACGGAGAGAACGAAGCACATTGGACAGGCGATGTTGCCTGGAGGTTGGTCGTACCGGTCTCGGATTTGCCGGCCGGTCTTGTGGAGCCCAACGTTCTTCTTTATTCGGGTCCTGGCGCTCACATCACGGTTTACCCACTGCGTGATGGTACGTTGGTAAACTTCTGTGGTCTCGTGCGCTCCGACCCGGAGTGGCGTACTGAGGACACTTGGATTGCTCAAGAACCCTGGGAGATGTTGAAGGCTGACTTTGCCGGCTGGAGTGATACGATTCAAGCCTTGGTCGATGTGGCAGACAGGGACGGCTGCACTCGCTGGGCGCTGTATGATCACTTACCAATCTCTAACTGGAGCAGCAACAGAGTGACTCTTCTCGGGGACTCGGCGCATGCCACCTTGCCGTACCTCGGTAACGGAGGTGGGATGGCGCTCGAAGATGCTATTGTTTTGACTCGCGCGCTAAGCCAGGAGGGCGAGATCCCTGAGGCTTTGCAGCTGTATCAGCGCAATCGTTTGGAGCGCACGGCGATGATTCGGAACGAATCGGCCGAGAACGGTCGCAAGCTTCACGACGCGACAAGCGCCGAGGAAGTCAGTGCGGGAGTCCTCAGCGCACATGGCGTTGATATGGGCTGGCTGCTCAGCTACGACGCGATGAAAGTCGAACTCTTGTGAACGGAAAGGTAAAAGGGGGTCTATCCTGCAGTCTAGTCCAAAAAAACAAACATAATTATTTCTATCTGGTAGAAATGGATAAATATTTTAAAGTTGAGGTACTGCTAAATAGTGACTTCTACAAGTGGCAATAACGATGTCACTTGTTCGAATCTATTGAGCAAGCGCAATGGCTCGCAACACAGTGGTTGTGATTATACAATAGCGATCGGCTACACTGTCTTGGCTGTTTGTGTGACCATCACGGATGGTGGAAATGCAGATATTGCAGGAGCAATATATCTGCCATCGGCCTAGCCTTACTCACTACTACGGGTTCATCTGCCACCTCACAGACATCTTTCAGTCTCTCGGGTTTGCCAGCTTCGCTGGGCAAACAAAAAGGAACTTCGAGCCTAGGGCTCAGTTCTACCATCCAGAATACCCTCTATAAAGCGCAGTAGTACGCCCTCGTCCAGAGCACCGTTAGTACTGAAACGTTCATTGACAAAAAAGGTTGGTACTGAACTGACACCCATTTCTATGTACTTGTATATATCGCCAGCAAGACCCTTTGCCACAGCATCATCCTCTAAGATACGGCGAGCTTGATCTGCACCCATACCGGCCTCACGAGCAATAGCTACTAGAGTTTCACGATCCGATATATTTTTCTGGTCAGTAAAATACGCTTTAAACAAAGCCAATTTTAGTGCCAACTGTTGCTCAGGATTCTCAGCAGCGTGCAGTAATTTATGCGCCTCAAAAGTGTTGTAAACCCGTGACTCGGGCCCAGCATTCAATTCTACTCCGTGCTCACGAGCAACCGTCTTGATGCGCTCGTGATAAACCGCGGCACCCTGGAGTGCAGCTTCTGAAGTACCGTATTTATCGATAATATGCTCTTTTACGCCTTTGCCTTCAGGGGGTAATTGGGGCATTAATTGAAAGGGCTTAAAATTCAGTTCTACCGAAAGCTCAGGGCGAGTTTTCTTTAATTGTGCCAATGCCTTTTCCAGCTTTTTGTAGCCAATAATGCACCACGGACAGACAATGTCTGACACCATATCAATGCGCAATACTGGCGCTGTTTCATTATTCATTATTACTTTGTTCCATAGGTTTGACGCTTTAGGCCATCATCCCGTTATCAAGCAGAAGGGCGTGACCATTAACAATGGAAGAGCTCTGTGAGAAAAGCCAAACAACGGCCTCTACCACATCTTCTGGAGTAGCTATCAGTCCTGGATTGGCTTCCATTATTGCAGAAATATCTGCGCCACCAGTGGTCCTCTGGAGTAATGGTGTATTCACTCCACCGGGACAGATAGCGTTGATACGAATATTATGTGCTTTGTACTCTTTAGCTGCAGTTTTTGTCAGGCCGATAACGCCATGTTTACTAGCACAGTAGGCAGCACCCGAGTTAACCGCAGAAGCCAAACCAGCGGTTGAGCTGGTATTGACAATCACACCGCCGCCATTTACCACCATGTGCTGTAGTTCATGTTTCATGCAACGCCATACAGCTGTGAGATTAATAGACAATATTCTGCCCCAATCTTCTTCTGCAAGCTCTGCCGCAGCAACACCCATTTTGCCTTCAACTCCGGCATTGTTGAACGCAAAGTCTAAAGCACCAAATTGCTTGACGGTTTCTGCAACCATGTTTTGCACATCATCACTTTTGGTCACATCGGTTTTGATGAAAATGGCTTCTCCGCCACTATTGTTCACCCTCAACACTAAGTTTTTGCCAGCAGTTTCGTTGATATCGACAATGGCGACTTTTGCACCGGCCATGGAGAAACGAATCGTTGCAGCCTCTCCAATGCCTGAGGCTCCACCTGTAATAAGAATAACTTTTCCAGTTGCCCAATCTTGACTGTTCTTTTTAATCTTCACATTCATTATTGATTGGCTCTTCTGCTATCAAAACTGCGCTATTCACTGTCTACAACCACTTGGGATTGTCTACCAAGTCCGTCAATCTTCAACGACATCTTGTCACCTGGTTTCATGTAAACCTTAGGCTCCATACCAAGTACTACTCCTTGAGGAGTACCAGTTACAATCAAATCTCCTGGCAGTAATGTCATAAATCGGCTAATAAACGCAATAATTTCAGGAACATTAAACAACATATCCTTGGTGTTTGCTTTTTGGCGCACATCACCATTAACCAATAACTCTAAGTCCAAGCTGCCAACATCATCAATCTCATCTGGCGTTACTAACCAAGGGCCACATGGGCCAAATGTATCGCAGCTTTTTCCTTTAACCCACTGCCCCGTGCCTTCCAACTGAAAAGCACGTTCAGAGACATCATTAAATATACAAAAGCCACCGATATGCTCTGCAGCTTTGTCAGCAGAAACGTTTTTGGCTGTTTTTCCAATAACAACACCTAACTCAATTTCATAATCAAGCTTCTCACCACCAATGGGCATCACAACATTGTCATTGGCACCACAAAGTGAACTGGTCGCTTTCATAAACAAAACGGGCTCTGCTGGCGCTTCCATGCCAGATTCCTTCGCATGATCATAATAGTTGAGTCCTACACAAATAATCTTGCCAACTGCCGCAATACAAGGGCCATAACGTTGTTCAGTTAACACGGGAAGTTGGCTTAAGTCGCAATTTTTAAATTGCGCTAAAGTCACGTCGCAAAATATATTCCCATCAACGTCTTTCACCATTGAACTGATATCGCGAATAATGTTATCGGTATCAATCACACCTGGTCGTTCAGCGCCAGGCAGGCCAACTCTTACAAACTTCATACGCTTATTTCACCTGTTCTCTAATCCACTTATCTACGATATTCAAATACTCTGCTGTATGATAAAGCATTAATTGATGCGAGCCGTCTTTGATAGCCACCAACTTTTTAGGACCACCGATTGCGTCATAACAAGCTTGCATATAGTCGGCAGAAGTAAACTTGTCTGCTTCGCCGTAAGCTAAGTGGACTGGCTTAGTGTTTTCGGCCGCTGAAATAGGCGGTTCATAATTCCAGTAGCTCACCATGCTGGCCATACCATAGCTCCACGCACGCAAGTCATCTTCTTGTTTTTTGGCCAAAATATCTGGATCATCTGACGCGTAGTTTTTGTTCCAGTCTACTACTTCTGCTAAATCTATCCGTTCACTATCACCCACCTGAGCAGCATATTGCTTAACGCCATCAGATCTCAGTTTTTTATGATGTGGATAGACAGGGTCGGTCTCTTTAGGTTCTACCTCAGTAAGAATAATGTTCATGCAAACAGCGCCACTGACAGCCTTGGAGAACGCCAAAGAATGGAACGCAGCAGCACTTCCTTGACTTGAGCCCAACACGTATACCGGTTTACCAAATTTTTTCTGCATTTCCTTGGCAGCTACATCAATATCTTCCAGCCATTCAACAAAACGCCAGTTGCCTTTTACATTATCTCGACAACGAGCTAAACCATGTCCTGGAAGATCTAAAGAAACGATATTGACACCACGCTTAGCCAGTGGCTCACAAAAAACATCATAAGTGCCGCCGTGGCCACCAATTCCGTGGACAATCAACAAGCTATAAGGCGCATCGCCAGTTGTCGCATACTCGTAACCATGCACTGGACCAACTTGAAAATCAGTTCTCATTTTACTCTCTCCCATATTGGAGCTATAAAGTTATTAAGACGTCGTCAAACGTAGTTCACTTCTTTTTAAGCACAGAATCCGTATGTTCGCCTAATTTTGGTAAGCTCCGTTTTTTATCGACCGGTGCTAAAGGAAAGCGCACAAGGGGTAAATTTCCATGCTCAGATTCTGTTTCGACGAACATCTTACGGGCCAATGCCTGAGGGTGTTTTATGACATCAGCCATAGTATTGACATCACCGTAAGGAATGCCGGCCTTATCAAGCTTCTTCTTCCAAACATCGCTGGGTTGTGAAGCCATCACCTTTTCCACAGCAGCTTCAGCTATTGCGCGATTTTCTCGTCGTGAAGCAATACTCGTCATGATGGGATCGGTAAGCCATTCAGGCTTGTCAATCACATCTTCACACAGGCGTTTCCAACTCTTATCATCAGCAACTACAAGTGACACATAACGTTCATCAGAAGCTAAATAAGGACCGTAAGGGACGATATATTGGTGGCGCATACCGGATAGCGGCGGCTCTGCACCGCTGTGCCATGCATGATGGGGGAAATAACCCAGCCACGTCAGCGCAGAGTCGAACATTGAGATATCAAGATAGGCGCCTTTGCCCGTCGTTTGCCGCTGATATAGCGACATCATAATCCCGGTGATTGCATTAGATCCTGCAATCAGATCTGTTATAGGTAAACCTACTTTTGCTGGTTGCTCGGGGTAACCATTGCTCAGCAATATTCCTGTCTCACCCTGCATCGTTAAATCGTAGGCTTTAACATCTCGATAGGGTCCGTCTTGACCATAACCGGACAAGCTGGCATATATAAGACGTGGTTGGTCAGGGAAATCATCAGGACCAACCCCCATACGAGCCGCCGCTCCAGGGCCTAAATTCTCGACAAAAATGTCAGCATCACCAATCAGCTTACGAAGTGTCTTACGACCTTCGTCACTTTTAAGGTCCAGTTCGACACTCTTTTTACCTGCATTAACCCAAACAAAACCGGTCGACAAGCCATGAACAGCAGAGTCCCAGCCCCTGACGACATCACCACTACCAACCCGCTCAATTTTAATAACTTCAGCACCCATCTCTGCCAAAACAAAGGTGCAATAAGGCATCGAAACGGCTTGCTCAAGAGCAACCACCGTTATGCCTTTAAGAGGCTGACCTAGCCCCTTTCGGCTGGATTTATCTTGAGCAGAGCTCATTATACTATTTCAGGAAAGATTGACGTAGCTGGCGCCGAACCTTTCTTCCATATCATGACCGAACGAGCGTAATCAATAACAATTTTTCCATGCTGATTCACGCCGCGAGTGCAAACTTTTACTACACCTTGAGTAGGTCGAGATTTACTCTCACGTACTTCAAGTACTTCGGTTTCAGCATAGATAGTATCGTCAGGGAAAACAGGATTAGGCAATTTAATATAATCCCATCCCAACGCAAAACCATGCTCGCTCACATCGATTACAGCTAAACCGGCAACCACAGATAAAGTCAACGCACTGTTTACCAGTGGCTTACCAAATTCGGTTTGCTTGGCATAATGCTCATTAAAATGAAGCTGATTAGTATTGTTCGTGATCATCGTAAATTGAATATTATCGGTTAGCGTAATAGTACGGCCCAAACGACTGCGGTAAATGTCTCCCACTTCGAAATCTTCAAAATAACGTCCAACCCAACCTTCTTTTATTTGACTCATAATTAACTCTCTCCAGCTTCTTCAAGGATACGCTGTGCACGCATTAAAATAGGTAAATCTACTAATTGTCCACCAAACGCGATTGACGCTTCGCCTTTCGCTTTACCTTCTTCAAAGGCAGCAACTAAACGTTTTGCGTAGTCAATATCTTCAGGTCGTGGGGAAAATATTTCATTGATCATGTTAACCTGAGCAGGGTTAAACGTAGACTTCGACGTAAAACCCAGACGACGCCCTTGCCAGATATCTTTTAAGCACCCTTCATCATTACTTAAGTCTGGAAAAACACCATCAATAGACAGAACACCCGCTGCTGCTGCTGCGACAACAATCACATTTCGTGGATGCAGCATTTCTGCTGCTTCTGCAACCCTGTTAGCACCAAGACCAACTTCAAGTGCGTAGTCTTCGCCACCAAAAATAAGACCGCAAACACGAGGATGTGCGGCAGCTATATTATGCGCGACTAATAAACTACGAGGACTTTCAATTGCCGCAACAACGCGTACAGTCCCAGGTGCCATGCCTGCTTCTTTTTCTCGCTTACTGATGGAATCTATACCAGCAAGAAGCTCATCAACACTATTGACCTTAGTCATGCAGACGCCTTCTAAACCAGGGCGTACCACGGCTTTAAGATCGTCTTCAAACCAAGCCGTTGTTTGCGCATTAAGTCGAACGAATCGACGTGGCCCAGCCCAAGGTTTATCAAGTGTCGCGGCAACCATTTTTCGTGCTTTTGGCTTTTCGTCCGGCAGAACGCCGTCTTCTAAGTCAAAAAAAGCTACGTCTAAAGGTAAGCTTTCTGTTTTATCTAAAAAGCGTTGTTTATTGCCTGGCACAAACATAAATGAACGTGCTTGTTGTAATTTTCTCTGAGACATCGTAGACCTCGTTATCCATTAAAATTTGATTATTTTGATTGCACGCCTTTAGCGAGCATCGCTAAAAATGCTTTAGATGGGGTTAGTCGATTAAATGGGTCGATACTTACCGCTTCAAAATCACGTGATAGTGGTGCACCTGCTGCCTCAACTTGTTTTCTGAATCCTTCGAACATAGCTCTATCTTGAGCAAGAGGACCATGAGTAACACCTTGAGGTAAATGCCAGAAAGCATTCGCTTCAACTCCCGCAAACAAGTTGCGGATCAATAAGACTTCCTCTGTATCCACATTGCGATGTCTACTTGGAAGTTCTTCGGCAGCTACATCTTTAACACCTGACATAGGACGAAATGCGACACACAAGAAACTTGCCGATTCAAAAATACACCATGATGAAGGTGCTATATGCATGCGTTCAGAGCTGATGGGGCGTATGTCATTTTCATTCAAACGAAATGGAAACAGATCCCCTTTCCAACCAATTAGGTCAAATGGAAGGTCTTCATAAAACCAAGAGGTGATTTCGTCTCCGTGTTTAAGCTTCAGTTCCCACTCATCTTGTTCCGGCCAGTCATATTGTGAAGCCTCTGGGATATCAAGTACGCCTGAATCAAACGGAGTATGACGACCCAACATGGTATGCTCAGCTATATTAATAGGCGCAATTGACTCAACCACCATGGCAAGAGTTTCTGTCGATGGAAGCTGGCGATAGCTGATACTTTTAGGTATATATATGTAATCGCCCTGAGCATATTTAAGCGGACCAAACTCAGTGGCTAGAACACCACTCCCATGCTGAATATATATCAAGGTATCTGCATCTACATTACGCAACAAGAAAGGCATATCAGTAGAGCGACGGCTTAACGATATACTGACCTCACTATTTGACAACATAAGCGTGGGGAGACCAGCGGGGTTACTTTCATCAGACTGTTCAAAATTCTTCAGTTCGACAAGTCTCAGCGTAAGAGATCCCTCAACGCGTTTTGGCGCAACTGCTGGCCGCTCATGATATATCATCGTAGCGGGACCAAAAAAAGCCTCTCGACTAATATGTTCTTCGTTCATTTCGCGAACACCTACACGTGCTTGACGCACAAAAGTTCCGCTAGATTTTTGAATCCAGGAATTTTTCATTTGGTTCTCCTAAGGTATAAATAGTATGCCTGACATGTAACCTACGTTATTGAAACCACCGACAAGTTCCATTTTCGAATCACTACCGATAATGAAAAAACTTACGTGATTCTATGCTTAATTCAGAATATGCACTAGTGCACTTATGATGTCAAGCCCTTACAATTTATGAGTTATTTCCTTTTAGGGGAATGCTATCTAGACAACAAGCTTCAACCTCTTTAAAAGCAACTATCGACGGGAAAAAACTTGACATAAATTATGCACCAGTGCAGTGTTGATATTAAAAATCACTGCTATTCAAATGAAAACCGCCTTATGAAGAAAATAAATAGTCAACGAGTACAAATGAGTGATTACGATGCTATCCGAAACCTCATTGCTAGCTACGGGCAATGTATTGACTCACGCCCCCGTGCCCCTGATTTTATTGCAAGTCTCTATATTGAAGACTGTTCTTTTACCGACAATGGTGTGACCTTAACCGGCCGAAAACAAATAAGGTCTTTATTAGATGCAGCTAAAACCATGGAAGCACAGCAGCCTGATGAATTGAGTGGCAACAGACATCTACAAATGAATTCTGTTATTAATATTGACGACGATAAGGCGCTAGCGACCACACAAGTAGTTGTTCTCGAACTTGGAGCAGAACAAGGTTGGAAGATCCGCGGTTGTGGTATGTATACGGATAATATTGAGCTAGATAGTGAAGGTGAATGGAAATTTAAATCTAAAGAAGTGACTTGGTTTACTAGTGCAGGGCCCGACCCTTTAAATCCAGCCCTTGGTGGTCTTTACAAAGATTTCTTCAATAAAATAAAATCAGAGGCATAGTCTGTTTTCAGAAGAAGTCATCCTAGCTGCAGTTAAGCGAATGATTTGAGATCAATCGATAATAATAGGATAGATTTCTTCCGCGACTTTGTTTGCTAATAACTCAGCTTTTCTAATTGACTTAATAATGGGTTGACCCTTTTTGAGTCCATTATTAAACCAGTCAATATTTGCCATACGAATAATCAATAACGTATGAGCGGCCATAACGGCGGCTCTTTCTGGTCTATTCTTACCTTTAAGTTTTTTCATCATAGCGGCCGCAAGTTTTCGCGACCACTCATCAGTCAGAGACAATTGACTTGCTTTAGTAAATCCATATGTATTTTGACGTATAAAGCGACGAATATTAACTGGGTTATCAAGAAAGTGTTCGTAAATATCTTCCGCTGCCATTAGCGCAGAAAGTACCGGGGGCTCATCTTCAGGTCGCTTATTAAAGGCATTTAGGTGATCTTCTAGTGAGGTACGAAAATCAAGTAATATAACATCGGCCTTACCCGTAAAATGATTGAAGAAAGTACGACGTGATACACCAGCTCTTTCTACAATTAAGTCGATTGTTGTTGCCTCATACCCCCCGTCAAACCCGCCGAGTTCTTCAAATAACTCATCAGCTGCAATGATCATTTTTTGACGGGCTTTTAATTTCCGTAAAGTAGTGCCATCAGGCTTAGTGTCAGTGTTAGATTGGATCATTTATATAATAGTCTTTTGGCGCAGGAGGTTTTAAACTTTAACCTCAACAATATTTTCATACTATAATATAGAAAACATGTTGATAATCAAATTTTAGCATTAGTGCAATATTTGCACGTAATTTCAAGCAACTTAATGTGTTGGCGCGATACTATTAAGCGAATGACCCATTGATATAATGGAAAAGACGTGGTTTCCAGAGTTACCTACTAACTTGCCATATCGCGCATGAGTTTCTTGTCTGCTTTACCTACCGCAGTAGCTGGAAGCGGGTCCACAAAAAACAGACGCTTTGGCACTTTGTAAGGCGACATATTCTCACGACAAAAAGCGATAATTTCTACCTCTAAAGCCGCCACATCTTTATCCGCATAAGCAGGGTTAAGCTGCACAAATAGGTTGACGACATCATTGCCAGGG
>NZ_WTPY01000046.1:0-1305 GCF_011378905.1 Paraglaciecola sp. 20A4
GTTGCTGATGAGTAAACCGTGGTCTGTGTGTAGCAAACCCTGTTTATGTCAGCCCAAAACGGTCATTCGTTATCTGGAGCGTTATACGAAAAAAGGCATGCTTAATGAGTCGCGATTGCAGCGTATAGACGAGGATAGGGTCACCTTCAGCTATAAAGATTATGCTGATGATAATCGACATAAACAAATGGTACTGACAGGAGAGGAATTCATTCGGCGCTACCTCTGTCATATTCTGCCCAAAGGTTTGATGCGAATAAGACACTTTGGTTTTTTAGCCAATTGTTGTAGGCGTAAAAGATTAGATGTCATTCGACGACAATTGCCGGACTTAGCAGAGCAAAAGGCCGATGATGAAACAAAGCAACCAGCTAAATGTTGGCCCTGTCCGGCTTGTAAAGCAGGAGTGCTGATGTTGATGTCAATCGCCTTGCCTTCTATTAACGTCCAGAGGATATCAAGTGGTTAAGATTATTGTATGACGGACTAATACAGACCGACAAACACGCAGTAACATGGCAGGTAAATCACTGTCACGGGGCAGGCTGGCCTATTGCATGTGAAACAAAATAAACAGGTGGGAATACGTTGTTCAGTAACGTGTTTAACATAACTATATCGCCCACGATGGCAGATATGTACGCGAATAAACTTGCCCTTCATACGACATCAGCTATTCCTTTCAAATACTAATTCCATTAGCATAAAAAGTACCAATAAATTTAAGGGCGGAGTCTCGGCTTTGTCCAACAAGGTGATTATTCGTCACACACTACGTGCCGTATAATCACTAAGTAGTTAGCATGAAAGGAGACGGCAATTGGGAGCATTCTTTTTCCTTTATATTATTTTAATCATTTATGCGCTGTTAATTCGTTTTGCTTCAAGGCATGAAATACGTGCACAATGTGTAGGAAAAATTTATAAATTCCAAGCGGTGTCAGTTGTCCTAATAACAGCTTTGGCTAGTGCTTCTATTTCTTTCTTATTTGCACAACATTTCGCTGACTGGCTGTTTCAATTTATACCCGCATTTATTGTGGCAGCTATAGTTGCGGTTGATAAGCCTCTGAAATTACAGTGACTTCATGCTAACAAGGCGTTCAAACGGACAAAAAACAGTTGGCTGTTTTCACTCCGTTCAACATTTTAGCCAACAATTTTTTGCCGCTTAACGTGGCGTTGAGGCTGTAGAATTACTCCAAAGTGGTAAATGACGGATGATTTTTATGTTCATACAGCCTGTAAAAATCATTTTCTAGTGGAATATTGTCTCAGATTTCACGCAGCAACGTAATTTGAGGC
>NZ_WTPY01000046.1:1327-25437 GCF_011378905.1 Paraglaciecola sp. 20A4
TTAATTTTCAATAAATTTGAGGACTGATTTTTCTAAAATAGAAATTCTACAGCCTCGTTAGGTGTGCAATGAAGCGCGGAGCTTTAATCATAATTTCGATACCATTTTTTTTAGTAGGTTTGCTTCTCGTCTCGTTCGATTTTAGTAATTTAGTATCGGATGCTAAAACAACAGCAAATGACACAAGGCTGCAAGTTCAGAGGACTAAAAGCAGAGCTTTAGAAATTGATAATTATTTCAATGAATTTGGCGAGTGGCCTTCAAACAAGTTACTGGCTTGTGATTGGCAACCATGTCCAGAACATTTTTTCTGGTTGTGGGAATTAATCCCATCGAAGAATGGCAAGTACACGCTAAATTATTTAAAAATGAGCAATCGTTTTGGGCCATTTTTCAAAAGTGTTGTTGTATACGACTCAGAGAGTCAAACAACTGATCATGACTGGTTTCAAACCCAATCGAACGTGTACTTGTATGCAATGTTTAGGTTGCTTATTGACGGACTAGTAATGTTCTTTCCTTTCTTTGCGTATCTCTCGTATGGAAAGTTTAAGCACACCTAACAAACTGTTTAGAGTGGACAAAATTCAGTTGGCTGGTTTCGCTCCGCTCCACATTATAGCCAACTAAATTTTGCCCATTAAAGGGCGTTATACGGCAAGGATACTATGAAGCACGGAGTTAAATTTATAGTTATGGGAATACTTTCAATATTTGGTTCAAAAGCAAATGCATCAGTTGAAGCTGATTTTTGGAAATGGTTTCAAAACAATGGAGATATGATTTTCAACTTTGAAAAAGATACGGAAAACACTTTTGATAAATTATCTTTAGAGCTTTCTAAAGTAGATCCTGAACTTACGTTTGAATTTAGCTCTATTCGCGAAAATGGCAAAAGAGAGTTTGTTATAAGCGCGGATGGTATAAAAAAATCCTTCCCTTCTGTAGAGTTACTATTCAAATCAGCACCGGAATTAAAACAATGGAAAATCGTAAAGTTTCGTCCTAGAAGAACACCACTTAATGATCTTACTTTTGGTGGTGTTTCAATAAAATCTGATGATGTTTATTACAATATATATAAAAACGAAGATAAATTGGGTATCGTTTTATTTTTTAACAATTACAGCGAGAAAGAGCACACAACTTATGCAAACATTGGTTATCTATTTCTAGATGAGACCCTTGGAGAATACGACGTTGAAACTAAACTGGGTTTTATTGAGTTTCATAATAAAAGTTCAGAGTACTTTGACGGTGCTAAACCAATTAAAGAACTGGCAAATCAAGTCGATGAATTTTACGGCAATTAGTGTTAATGCCGTATAAAAAGGGTTTTCAAGTCGGACAAATTACAGTTGGCTTTTTGTTCGAGCCTCACTTATTTTAGCCAACTGCAATTTGCCACTTAAAACGGCGTTATGTTTCAATTATCTGGGATTAGAGTGATGAGAAATTTTACTTTGTTTGTATTATTCGGCTTAAGTCTAGTTGGATGTCAATCTACACAGACGACGAATACTACAACTAAAAAAGTGCCATTAGTGTCCTTCGGCATGATATTTGGTATTACTTTGGACGACTCTATAAATGTTAGTAATATCTAACTCTCTAGAGTCGAAGATATAGAACAGAAAAAAGAATCAGACTTTCGTCCAAATGAAAATTATATGGCTAGTGCTATTAGGCAACTAAAAGCTAAAGAATATGATTCAGACGCAAAGTTAAATGAAGAATTTTTCTTAATTTGTCTTTATTCACAATTCAGGCCCGATCAAGCTTTATGCGGTGGTGAGATGTGAAACATAACAAACCAATTATTCCGACCTCAACTCGCTGCGCTCTTTTCGTCGGCATATTGGGGCGTTATGAGTCAAACGAAGAATAGAGGAATACATGCAAGATATACAAGGAGCATTAACATCACCTTTTTGGTGGTTTTCGGTAGTTTTAATTGGAATTATCATAAATATTGGTTCATCTTTTTTAAAAACGTATTTGGATACCTTTTTAAGCGCTTTTTCAAACTGGTGGAGAGATAAGTCGAACGTACGTAAAGAAAAATATGATCAAATATTCAATAAGTTAGAGGAAAGTGAACATGAGAGATTTATGCTATCTTTCATGTGCCATAGAGATATGCATCACTCTATACATTTTGCTGTCTACTCGGCACTAATTCTTATAGTGTGCTTCTATCTAAAGATGGCCAATTCTACATACTATGACACGCCACTAAATATTGTCCTATTGGGTCTAAGTGCATTCATGTTTTTTTCATCATACTTGTCTTTTATTACATCAATTCGAAAACGCCAATTATTATTTTCAGTGTTGAAGAAAATTGACTCATAACAAGAAAATTGAAGCGGACATTGGCAAGAGCAGCCAACGCCGCTTAATTTGGTGTTAGCCAGATCCGTATAGTTCAAGGGAAATTAAAAAATCATGATTAAGGATATTCCAACAAGTGAGGAGTTCGATTCCGCAGCAAAAGCTCAATTCGATTTTGCTTGGGATATTGTTATTTCATTTCTGCTTACACTCGAAGAAGCCAAAGGCTATGCAGATGTAGAAGATGAAAAGGCATTTTGGGAGACTGCTCGCCAAAGAATTCTTACATCACTAATCATTACCCAGCAAGGTGTAGAGCTTGCGATAAAAGGTAAGCTTGTTACGATTAGTCCGTACTTGCTGATATCGGGGAATCATTCTGACTGGCCTAAAGACAATGATGGAACAGGGGTAAGCTTTTCAGAGTTTAGAGCGATTGATGCCCAAGATTTGGTTAGAGTTCATGATACGGTTCACGAGAAGAAACTGGATTCTGGATTTTCTATTTTATTCGAAAGGCTTAGAAAATTAAGAAACAAGGCCATGCATACGGTTGATAAAGAACTTAACGTATCGGCGCAAGACGTGGTGACTATTCTTCTTGATGTGCATGAATACCTTTATACCGATGAAAATTTTGTCTCCACAAGAAGAGATTTTCTTAATAACTCAGCAGCGACACATGTATTTTTCGATACTGATCACGTAGAAGGTCTAGTTGCGAAAGAATTTTTAATCGTTTTTAGTTTCTTAACGCCAGTTGAAACTTTGCGATTCTTCAAAATAGATCGAAAACAGCGCCTCTATCTCTGCCCAGAGTGCAAATACGAAAGTGAAAAGTACGATCCAATTGAACCACGTTATGCTGTATTGAGGCCTAATGAGCCTGATTCGGAACATTTGTTCTGTTTTGTGTGCGATTCTTTGCATCCAGTAGAGCGTAGAGATTGTCCTGGAGAGGAGTGCCCAGGCAATGTAATCAGTGTTGAGTATGATGTTTGCTGTACATGCTAGGGAAATCATAGCTAACAAGGCAATCAAAACGGACGCATTACGGCTGTCGCGGTTTTTGCTAAAAACGAAAAAGCTCGCAAAAACAGCGCCAACCTACGCGCCATTTATAGCGGCGTTAGGCTTTAAAGCAGATTTGGTTGCACATTATAAGGAATTAACTTGAGTATTGAATTTTTGGAAAATGATTTTGACAAGGTAAGCTATCTAGCTAATTTGTTAACAGCAAGAGCTACAGGATTGTCTGCTGAAAATAGTGAATTTGAATTTCTTCGACGAAAACTTTTACAAAACTCCAATATTGCATCCATGCTACCTAACTGGATTAAACAACATAGAAATTTAGATTCTTTTTGGGGCTTTATTAAAGAAAAGTACGGCACTTATGCAGAAAGACGTACATATATTTCAGAGCAATTTACTCCTTTATTAGATTTACTTGAGTTTGGACAGCAGCCTGCGCCTATAAAAACACAGACTAATAATACTGCTCCAGTGCTACCCGTAAGTGCTCCAACCGTTGCTAGAAATAAACGTAAGGTTTTCATTGTTCACGGTCGTGATGATGTAGCAAAATATGAAGTTAGTCGGTTCATAGAGCAGCTTGGATTAGAGGCAATAATTCTGCATGAGCAGGCTAATGCAGGCATGACCATAATTGAAAAAATAGAACACTATTCCAACGATGCTGATTTTGCATTGGTTTTATATACTGGTTGTGATCATGGGCGTGGCGTACATGAGCCAAATGTCCCTCCTAAGAATAGAGCCAGACAAAATGTAGTCTTTGAGCATGGATATCTAATGGCAAAGCTAGGTAGAGAAAATGTGTGTTCATTGGTTAAAGGCGATATTGAAACACCTAATGATATTAGCGGTGTTGTTTATGTCCCATTAGATCCTAATTCTGGTTGGAAAAATGCGGTAGCAAAAGAACTCACTGCATGTGGTTACAAAATTAACACTTTCTTCTAGTGTAATTAAAACCTAACAAGAGACTATGGCGTCAATAGCTAATTTGTAGCCTTTGGCGCTTCCCACATGACCCCATCTCTGAGCATCGAATTTTAGATGACAACCATCTTTCTAATGCACGCAATAATAGCCACTTTCTTAGGCTTACCCGCTGGGACTAATCGTTGATATGTTTCCTTAAATACGAGGTAGCGAATTCAACTCCGAAGTGCACCATTCGCTAAATTAAGCTGCGCGGCGTAGTTCATTGAAGACAGCAATCTCTCTGCCTTTATTACCCATGGTTGATAGCGCCTCAAGGCGCTATCACGTAATCCGTCATTTCCTGTTTAACATATTGCAAAAAGGTTGAACAAATACGCGATAGGGGACGGCTTTCAAGGTACAGAGCTTTGATGTCAAATTCGATAGGTGGTGATAACGAAGCGATACTGAAGTTCTCAGTTTGATTCCCATACGCAGTATAATAATCCACCGTACAACAACCGAGATTTTTGTCGACAAATTTAGTGGCGATATAATACGTATCTACCTGATAGGTGCTGTTAATTTGGATATCATTGGCGATGAGTCTTTCCCACACTAGCGCACCTAAGGGGCCACTGTCCCATATGCCAATCAATTCTTGATTGGCCAAAGCCTCTAGCGTTAGAGTCTTAGGTTGCTCACTAAAAACACTATTCGGGTAACAGACGACCATTTCACTTTTGCCAAGTCTGACTTCTTTCACGCTGGGTAAACTAGGAGAAGCGTAAAGAATTGCCGCATCACATTTATGTTCCAAAAGTGATTGTAACGCTTCATCGTTATGCATGGTTTTAAACTTGATAGACACATTGGGATGTTTGACTTTGAATTTAGCTAAGGTATTGGGAATAATCTGAAAACCTAGCGCAGGCGTCACCGCAATTTCAATCAAACCATGTTCGCTTTGCTTAATGTTTGCAGACATTTTTTTAATTGAATTGAGCTGTTTATATATAATGTCTACTTCTTTAAACAATAAATTGGCTTCAGTTGTGGGGATTAATTTACCTTTGGTGCGGTTAAATAACATAAAGCCTAACTGCAGCTCAGCATGGGCTAAAACTTTACTGACCGAAGGCTGAGACACATACAACAAATTAGCCGCATTGGTAATAGAGCCAGTCGTGTAAATGGCGTGGAATACTTCGATTTGTCTGAGTCGCATAACAATAAGATCTCTAGGCGAGGAAAAAGGCTGACAGGGTCCATAATATCCCTGCGCAGAGGGCGGCTATCGATGCAGGAACCAACTGAGACTTAACATGATCCATAAGATCGCAGCCTGTGGTCATCGCACTTAGTATTGTAGTATCAGAGATAGGTGAACACTGGTCTCCGTAAACACTACCATTAAGTACCGCCGCGAAACATATCGCCATATAAATTTCGGGATGTGCAATCCCCTGCGTCGAGCCAATTGCCCAGGCTAGCGGCATTGCCAACGGAAACGCAATGGCATATGTGCCCCAACTCGTGCCCGTGGAAAATGCAATAATCATGGTTAACAATTGTAAAATAACTGGCAGCGTCCAAAAAGGTAATTGTTGCCCTATCAGTTCAATTAGATATAAGGCACCACCAATTTCTTTGTTAATGCCCCCGACGGTAATAGCCAGAATAAGTAACACGGACGCCACTACGACAGATTTAAATCCATTGCCTATACCAGAAATCAACTCGTCTAAACTCATGCCTTTAACTAGTGCTATAACACACGACAGACAAAGTGCGGTGGCAAAAGCCCAGTTTACTTTGGGTGAACCGGTGATGATAAACGTAGTAATCGCAATACCAATTAGAATGACTAATGGCAGCACAAATTCATAAACCTTAGGCGTGTAATGTGCTGGTACATCTGGTTTATGTAATTCTTTCCCATCTAGGGGCTTAGAGCCATCGGCATCTAATTTTCCCGTGTGTAAAGCGCGCAGTCTGGCTTGTTGTATTCGACGTCCACAATGCCAGGTAATGTTAAAACACAGCAATAGAGTGCCTAGTACTGCAATGATCCCATAAAAACTAAAAGGAATACTGCTAAAGAAAAAGTGGATCCTATCTGGCTCTGTGGCTAAAAACGCCACGCCAGGGACAAATATCAAAGATTGGATGTAAGCAGGCCAAGCATTAAACGCCAGTACCGAGGCGATCGGTGAGGCGGTTGAATCGACGATATAACTCATCTCTTCATGACTCACCTTAGCCTTGTCGGCCATAGGTTTAACAGTTGTGCCGACTAATACGGTACTAATAGTGCCGCCTTGGAAAAAGATCACGCCAAGCAACCAAGTCACCAACTTTGCCGAGCGTGGGCCGCGCACAAAATGCGTTGTCATATAATCGGCAAATGCTTGAGCAGCGCCGGTTTTAGACCAAACGCCCATCAGTCCTCCGAGTAGCCACAAGTATAGGAGTACGATGGTGGCAGCGCCGTCTGAGCTGATACTAGGCAATAATACTTTGTCAGTAATATCGTATCGCCCTAATACAATCGCACCCACAATCGTGCCGCCCAATAAGGCCGTAATTGGCTCTTTGGTAAGCAAACACAGTGAAATGGCTATAAAAGCAGGTAACAAGGACCAGAACCCGTAATGAAAGCTAGGTTTAAGTAATAATAAACGTTTATCGGGCATCTTAACCCATTGTTGATCCAGGGCAGGTTTACCCTTACTGGCCAAAGCAGTTTGCCGCAGCGGTGAATCGCGATAGTCAACGACGGGTCCAACGGAAATCTCTTTTTGATTGAGTTTGTAAACCAATTCGTCGTTTTGATTAACATAGGTTTGGTAGATGTACTGCTGTTCTTGCCAGCGAGGATCGATTTCGACATTAATATAGAATGCAGCGAGCAAGGATAAAAAAAACAAATAAAGCGCGATTTTATTGTAATGCATGATCAGATTAAGCTAATTTCGACTACAAGCAGGCTAGCACGGCACCCGTGTCGAGTAACTTAATAAAGCGCTAAACACCCATAACCTTAGGTTATGTATTGATAGTCAAATAGGTGCAATAAGCTCTAGATAAGACGGTTTTACACACGGTTGTTGCTACGAACTTTATTTATTAAATCTTCATTAACGGCAAATTTACTAGTCCCTCTCGCTTTTACTGTTACGACCTCGTTAGGTTATAACGTTCCTTTGAGCACCCAGTACCCATGATGTTCTTGTGTATTCAGCGGCAGCTTAGGCTGCCCTGTGAGACATTTGCGACCTGAAATAGGATTGGCGAAGTTTCTGGTTTTGCCACATTTCGTGGCTTGCTCAGAATGTTGTCGGGAAACAAAGCCAAGGTAAAAAATTTTCAGTCAATTTACGAACCCTCGATTTTAAAGCATATCGGTTTATAACCGTTTATTTCTAAAGATGACTAATTTATTTATATATATTAGCAGTTTACGTTTAATTTATAACTTATTGATGGCAGCGATTCCTTTTATCCATAACCCAAGGTTATGGTGCATGGCTGTTTTGTTAATTGTGCTATGGGGTATTTTTTTGCGAGTGTAATACTGGATATAACAATAATTATCGGTGCACATAAGCGTACTGAAATCAGGAAGTCAGGAAACACAGGAGCGGCATGCCAATGTTACACACACAAAATCATCGTTTAAATAAGCTCAGCATGGCTATATTAGTTTCGTTTGGAGTCATGTCTTTGTCAGCACAAGCTGCTCAGGATATGCGAAATTCAGTAGAAGGAGCGGATAACCAAGCAGAGCTTGAGCGCGCAATTGAACGTAAAAAAATAGCCGCTGAAAAAGATCTCGAAAAAATTGTCGTCGTGGGTTCCAGCATCAAAGGGTCTGATGTAACCGGGTCGTTACCTGTTACTTTAATCGACGCTAGTGATATTGATGCTATTGGCGCTACCTCTGGTATTGAACTATTCGCCTCTATTCCTAGCAATGGTAGTGTAAACTTTAACGGTAATGATGTTGTTAGTGGTGTCTATCAATCACGGGGAGATGTGGCCTCTGTTAACTTACGTAGCATAGGCACTGGCAATACCCTGACGTTGCTAAATGGTCGCCGTTTAGTTCAGCACCCCGGTTCACAAACTGAAAATTCAGTGCCAGTGACGACCGTTAATATCAACTCAATTCCAGTATTAGGCATAGGCCGCGTTGAAATATTGCATGATGGGGCTGCCGCCATTTACGGTTCAGACGCTGTTGCTGGTGTGGTTAATACAGAAATGCGTCAAGACTTTTCAGGATTTCGCTTTGACGCGCAATACGGACAGGCTGAAAATACCAGCCGAGAAAAAGTTAATCTTAATGCTTTGGCAGGTTGGGATTTAAACGAAGGTATGACCAACGTCACCGTATCGGTAAATTACTACCATGGGTCAGAAGTGATGGCCTCAGAATTTGACCGCTCTTCTAACTCAGACCTAACACGGTTTTTAGAGGGTACTCGATGGGAAGGGGACACTAATTTCCGCAATACATCCACTACTACGCAATGGGGGCGTTTTGATGCCAGTCAGGCTGTTGATGGATTAACCTCTTCAGCAGGCCGCTTTCATGTTGAACCAGTAGATGGCACTGACGCTAATCAACAGTGCGTACTTGAAAACGGTTTATGTATCGATAGTGGCAGTATTACCAAGACAACTCAGGGATACAATACCAACTCTGCGCGCACATTCTTACCTGAGACAGAGCGTCTTAATTCGTTTATTTTCCTCAATCACGACTTGGGTAATGATACCGAGCTTTATGGCGAGTTAGGTTATTACCGAGCTGAATCTAATTCCCAGCGGGCGGAAACCGCCACACTGACCTCTGCCCCCGTTACTATTGCAAATTCCGCTTACTGGAACCCTCTAGGAAGTGGTGTTAACCGCCTTGCGGGTTACGATATACCAGTCGAAGGATTGGATATTACTATCGATGCCTACCGCTCTTTAGATGCGGGTCCTCGTGCTATCAATGTAAAAAATACCTCTTACCGTTTGTTGGGCGGCGCGCGTGGGATTAAGGGAGAGTGGGATTGGGATAGTGCGGCTTTGTATTCTGCTGCAAAAACCGTTGATAGCACCGCTAACCGTATTAGCTTGAGCTTGTTTCAAGACGCGGTGAATCGCCAAGACGCCAGCGCCTATAACACTTTTTGTGGTGCTAGCTGTAATTCTCAGGACACCATTGATAGCTTTAAAATTGATGTTGAACGCACCGGTGAAACAGCTTTGGGATTAGTTGATTTTAAAATGTCTAACGCAAAACTATTCGCATTACCTGCCGGTAATGTAGGTTTGGCTGTCGGGACAGAATGGCGTTATGAAAACTTTGAAAATGATTATGATGACCGCTTAAATGGTACGGTGATGTATACCAATAGCGTGACCGGTATTTCTTATGATTCGGATGTAATGGGTTCAAGCGCGCAACCTAATGCTGATGGCTCTCGCAATATTTTATCAGCGTTTGTTGAGATGGCTGGGCCTTTAGTTAGTCCGGATATGGATATTCCGTTTGTTAACCAATTGAACTTCCAAATTGCTGGCCGTTATGAACGATATAATGACGTAGGAGACGTGTTTAAACCTAAGGCGGTATTAAGCTGGTTCCCCGTTGAAAGTCTGCAAATTCGTGGGTCTTATGCGGAAGGATTTAGAGCACCAAATCTTGAACAGTTGCATACAGCTGTAACGTCACGGGTAAACTATCCAACCGATTTTTATCGTTGTCAGGCTGACATCAATAAGGGGAATGTCGATAGTTTTAGCCAATGCAGCAGCAGTGACAGTGTTTCAAATATACGTTTAGGTAACCCAAATTTAAAACCAGAAAAAGATTATAACTATGGTTTGGGTTTGGTATATACCCCTACGTTTGTTGAAAATCTCACCTTTACCGCAGATTACTGGCATATCAAGCAAGAAGATCTAGTGGGTATACGTTCTTATCAAAACATTGCCGACTTAGATTTCTATCAGCGTTTAAATGGCGGCAGCAACCCGAATGTCATTCGTGGTGAAGCAACGAGCGATGATATCGCCTTTTTTGAAGGCTCAGGTCTCGCCCCTGTAGGTGATATGGTTGAAGTGATAGGGCTGTTTGAAAACCTAGACTCACGTGAAACATCCGGACTAGATTTAGGTGCATATTATAAGTTAAGAGATACCGCCTTAGGTAACTTCAAATTTAAACTTAACGCCGCGAAAATCATTAAAGCCTTCCAAGCTGTTGATAGTGAATCTGCCCAATTAGCTGCACTAGGGTTAACCCTAGATGATGTCGGTGATTTGGTTCAAATGGATGGCAGACCAGAATGGCAAGCCAGTGGAACCCTGACATGGGATTATCAAAACTGGGGAGCTGGCTTGTACGGTAAATATGTTGGTGAATTTTACGATACGGGAGCTGTACAAAACGACACCGGGGAATTCTGGTTAGTCGACAGTTGGACGACGTTCAGTATTTACGGACAATATACGTTTGACCAAGGTACCTTCGAAAATACGCGGGTGCGTTTAGGTATGCGCAATATGTTTGATAAAACCCCGCCACTAGCGGATGAAACCTATGGTTACGAAGCAAGCTTGCACAATGCAGAGGGCCGTTATGTTTACCTGAGCTTAAGCATGAACTTTGATTAGTATCATGAGCGTAAAATAAAACAGGGCGACAATGTCGCCCTTCTTCTTTTCTAAATGGTAGCCCTAACATGCCTAAAAATTATTCTAAAGCTGCCTCGGCAGTTTTATTCACGTTTGCATCAAGCCTGATTGGCTGCAGTCAGCCTCAGCAAACTATTGATACATTAATAACCGGTAAACACATTTATCAGGGGGGCGATAGCGCACCTATTGAAGGTGTGATAGGTATCGATCAAGGAACCATCGTATTTGTTGGCCCCAAATTGCCCGAAAATATGACGGCCCAGCAGTATATTGATGCGGGCGATAACATCGTTTCCCCTGGTTTTATTGACACCCATACCCATGCCTGTAACGATTTTGGGCAAGACAAAACTAACCTTAATCTCAATTACACTACTCAGGGTGTGACCACCGTTTTCTGCAGTGTTGATGGGGGCGGTCCGGTTGATGTGGCTGACAAGTTTGCTGAATATGAAGCGCAGGGTATTGGCACTAATGTGGCCATGTATATTGGGCATGGTTCGGTGCGCAAAGCGGTCATGGGTAAGGAAAATCGCCCCGCTAGCGATGACGAACTAACGCAAATGAAAACCATGGTCGAACAAGCCATGCAGGCTGGCGCACTTGGGCTGTCAACGGGCTTATACTATGTACCCGGAAATTACGCGGATCTTAGTGAAGTGGTAGAGCTGGCGAAAGTGGCGGCTCGTTATCATGGTGTTTACGACAGCCATATTCGTGATGAAAGTAGCTACAGTATTGGTTTAGTGGCTGCCATTCAAGAAGTGATCACCATAGGTGAACAAGCCCATATTCCGGTTCATATTGCCCATATAAAAGCGTTAGGCGTGGATGTGTGGGGGCAAAGTGCGGAGGTGATCGACATGATTAACGAAGCTCGCCAGAATGGAGTCGACGTTAGCGCCGACCAATACCCCTGGAAGGCCTCAGGTACGAGTATTGCGGGCAGCTTGGTGCCACGGGAAGTGATGGCGGGTAATGCACAAACCTATTTAGCCAGAATGCAAGATGAAGCAACATGGCCAGATCTTAAAGTGGCGATGCAAGAGAACTTACGCCGTCGTGGTGGTGCTGAATCCTTGTTAATTAGCGATCCTAAACGTCCGGATATCAGAGGTAAAAACTTACAACAAGTTGCTGACTTGTGGCAGATGTCACCTATCGACGCAGCGCGTAAAATCGTTATCGAGGGTAATGCAAGAGTGGCAAGTTTCAACATGTCTGAGCAAGATATCAACGCCTTTATGGTGCAACCTTGGGTAATGACTTCTTCAGACGGCAGTACTGGTCACCCACGGAAGTATGCAACGTTTCCGAAAAAATTTGCTACCTATGTTGAACAACAATCGTTGTTGAGTATTGCGCAATTTATTGCACAAAGCAGTACCGTGCCGGCGACTACTTTTGGTTTGCTTAATCGTGGCACGCTCAAGACTGGTAATATTGCTGATATCGTCATTTTCGATAGGAATCGTTTTAAGCCCAAAGCCGATTATCTGCATCCAGAACTGCTCAGCGAAGGGGTTGAATGGTTGTTGATTGATGGGCAAGTAGTGATTGCTAGAAACGAGGCTTCTAAGATGCTTGCAGGGCAAGTTATTCGTCAGTCTCAAAACACTCCGTAAGGTATTTATGTGTAAATTATTGTCATCTTTGCGAACGCTAGCGCTAAGCATTGTTTTAGTGATCAGTTTCCAGGCACAATCTGCGCCGAAAATAGACTCCCTTTATGCGCCGTCAAGTATTTTCGACAGCGCAGTTACCCCTCCTGAGGTATTTTTAGGTCATGATTTAGGTCAGCATATGACCCGTAATGATATGATGATTGCTTATTTTCGGCAGCTTGCAAGCCAGTCAGATAGAGTCAAATATGACGTTATTGGCTACAGCAATGAAAATCGTCCAATTGTCACCTTAACGATTACCTCACTTGCTAATCAGCAAAAACTCGAGCAGATCCGTCTACAACATCTGGCTCAACAAGATACCAGTGAACCGGCAATATCAACGGCTGAAATGCCGGTGGTTAGTTGGATTAACTTTGGTGTACATGGTGGTGAAGTTAGCTCTACCGACTCAGCCATGCCAATAGCCTATCACTTGGCTGCCGCTCAGGGCGACGCTATGGATACTCTACTTGATAACAGTATTATTCTGTTGACCGCTAGCTTTAATCCTGACGGTAATACACGAGAATCTGGCTGGAACTGGCAATATTCATCAGACGTTGCCGTGAGTGATCCTAATCATGTACTGCATCGGTCACCTTGGCCGGCTGGGCGTACTAATCATTATTGGTTCGATTTAAATCGCCAGTGGATGTTGCAACAGCAACCGGAGCCTGTTGCTTGGGTGAGTAAGTTCCATCAATGGCGTCCCAATATTGTGGCTGACTTTCATGAGATGCGCTCTTACAAGTCATTCTACTTTCATCCTGGCGCACCAGATAGGGTGCACCCTTTAATCGATAAAAAAGCCATGACCTTGCTAAGTGAAGTTGTGCAGGGTCCTCGTGATTTCATGGATAGCGAAGCACGCTTATATTTTAACGAAGAGTCCTATGACAATTTTTATTTGGGCAAAGGCGCGACTTATCCTTTGATGTACGGCAGCTTGGGGATTTTATTTGAGCAAGCTAGTTCTGGCGGTTTACTGGAGACACCAAGAGGTGTGTTGTCATTTCGTGACAATATCCGCACGTTCTATCGTGTAGGCTTAGCCCTGTTAAATAATGCCGTGGAAAAACGTCAGAGTTTATTAGCGTATCAACGAGATTTTGCTAAAAATAGCAGTAAATATGCAGATAAAGACGATATCAAAGGTTATGTATTTGCTGCCCCAGAAGATCCCGCTCGACTGTTCCATTTTTTGCAGTTGCTTGAACGAAATCGGATTAAGGTTAAACCATTAACGAAAGATTTGACCATCAAAGATACGACATTTAAAGCGCAGCAAGCCTATGTTGTGGAAACTGATCAGGTAAGCTATGCAATGGTTAAAGGCTTATTCGAGAAAATCACCAAATTTGAAAATAATACCTTTTATGACGTATCTGGATGGACGATGCCCTTAGCCTTCGGCATCGAATTTGAATCTTTGACTCGTAGTAATTACAAAGTCGGCGACGCAATTAGCCCTGTGTTTCCAACGTTTTCTGCGCCGCCTAAAGCTAACGTTGCCTATGCGTTTGATTGGTCACATTACTACGCGCCAAAGGTGTTGTATCGTCTACTAGACGCAGGCTTTTTACCACGCATTGCCCGTGCGCCTTTTAAAGCACAAACCGCCCAAGGGGAACATACATTTGGTCGGGGCAGCGTAATGGTCTCGGTTGGATGGCAAGGGGGCATCGAAAATGAGGCTGATAGCGATAAATTAGCGCACATAATGCAACAGGCTGCGACGGTTGACGGCGTGCCGGTATTTGCGCTTGATAGCTCGCACACCACAAGTGTTGGTATGGACTTGGGCAGCAATTATATTGAAGCGGTTACCATGCCTAAGGTGCTATTGGTTATCGGCCCTGGTATGTCGCAATACCAAGCTGGTGAGGTTTGGCATTTACTCGATAAACGTATGCAAATGCCTGTCGTGATGGTCACCAAGGGCGACTTAAATAACATGGATTTACAGCCTTATAGCCATATTGTGTTGGTCGATGGTAAGTATGCCGACATCAGCGATGCAGTGACGCTAAACATCGAGAATTGGGTCAAAGGTGGTGGCTCGCTGGTGGGTATTGGAGATGGAGCCAAATGGGCAGCCAAAGCAATACTTAACGTGGAAACAGTTGATATTAAAGCGGGTGAAAAAGCGCTGCAAAAACGTATCGACTATGGCGAAAAAGATCATGTTAAAGCCCAAGACATTATTGGCGGTGCCATTATGTCAGGTGATTTGGATAACACGCATCCAATCGGTTATGGCTATGCACGCAGAGCCATTGCAACCCAGCGCAGCGGGCTTCTCGCATTTGAACCACCAACAAACCCTTATGCCACCGTGGTTAAAATTCCAGAAAATGCCTTACTCACTGGTTATGCTTCACAGGAAAATCAGCAACAGTTAGCAGGTAAAGCGATGTTGGTTGCCCAAACTAAAGGCAAAGGTAGTGTAATTTTATTTAGCGACGATCCTAATTTTCGCGGCTATTTTTACGGCACCGAAAAACTGTTCCTTAATAGTCTGTTTTTTTCCGGTCTGTTTTGATCTTAGTTTGCTCATTAAACCAGTATTGTGTGGCAGCGTTTTGTTCTGTCACTTTTAATATGTGAGCTCAAAGGCATGGGTACTTGCATTATGGGGATTAATACCAATTCCATTAAACAATTGCCCTCTCAGAATACATCCTGCGGGTTTTGGACAAGGCGTCGGTGTACAGTAATGGTTGTTCCCTTTCAAATACCGAGAACGTAGTACAGAACCCGCAGGGGTATTCCCTCCGGGCGAATTTTAAGGGGACTTTCTCTGCGTTGCTCGAACTCGAAAGAGAACCACTATTACTTCATTCAAGCGCCTTGATTAAGTCCCCTTAAATTTTCGCTGAGTGGCTAATTATTTAATGGAGTTGGTATAACAACGATCTTCTGTGTGGGTATTATGGCAAAAAGGGTCCTATGAAAACACAGGACCCTTTTAGTATATAAAGAATAAGTTGATGATATGTGTGTCTGTTTATCAAGCTGAATACTGCGGATGGTATCAACGATCACGAATATAAGAGACGATTATTATTCAACATACTTTTAGCGTTTAGCTGGGTATTTTTATTTACCCAGTAAACCAGCTTAATTTAGATGCAACGTTTAGTTGTTAAATCTCATGCTAAGTTCGGCTAAACGACCTGTTACCTCACCAAACTCGGTGAGTGTTTCATCGAATATTTGTTGTATTGATTTTGTTTCTTTTATGCGGCCTGCCACTTGACCTGTTAGTGCGATCCCTGCCTCTAGATTGCCGCCAAAGTAGACTGCTTGTGTATCTTGAAACTCGCTGAAAATATTATCCGAGCCTTCTTTTAATATGCGTGTCGAGCGCTCGGTGCGCAGTGCTCTTAATGCTGGGCCGGGGCCTGAACGGTTAAGAAAAAGCGTATCCGTAGAATCAGCTGCAATTATTGCGTCTTTCCAGTTTTGATGAACAGGGCTTTCAATGGCGCTTAAAATACGAGTACCCATTAATACGCCGTCTGCTCCAAGTGCGAAGGCCGCAGCCATACTGCGCCCGTCCATAATGCCACCAGCAGCAACGATAGGCACATTTACAGCTTCACAAACTTGAGGAATCAACACCATGCTTGATACATCATCAGCATTTTTAAAACCGCCGCCTTCACCGCCTTCAACGATCAGTCCATCAACCCCAGCCTCAACGGCTTTTAACGCGCCTTTTAGGTTAGGCACCACATGAAATACGGTCAGGCCAGCCTCTTTGAGCTTGGTGGTATATTTTGCTGGGTCTCCTGCTGATGTAGTGACGAATTTAATGCCTTGATCAATGATGAAGTCGAGAATTTTAGGATCGCGCACAAATGCTTGGGCGATATTTACACCAAAGGGTTTGTCTGTTAAGTCACGCATTTTTAAAATTTCTTCACGAATTACATCAAGTTCCCCAGAACTTGTTTCAATAATGCCCATACCGCCTGCATTAGAAACTGCAGACGAAAGTTGTGAACGGGCAATCCAACCCATAGCGGCTTGAATTATAGGTTTTTCAATGCCTAGCATATCGGTGATGGGTGTTTTGACGATGGTGTCAGTCATATTGATCCTTTGCGATCTATTACTATTAGAATATTAGTTTTATAGATTAGCTAATCACAATGGTACTTTTTTTCATGAATAGAGTGGCTAGTCATTGGCTTATCGCTAGTGGGTTTTGCACGATTGAACACCACCGTATTAAGTGCCGTTTACACGGTAAATTACCGAGTAATTTATATAAACCGTTATCATTATATTTATTTCCACACCCTTCTAAAAACGACGATTGGGCTCCTGGTGCGCTTTCTTCACCGATGAAATATTATTCAGATAATGATTTATAAGCTTTACTTAAGGTCGTTGAGCATTTTTTAGTCCAAGAGGAGAGCGCTTGCTCCCTCGCGTTATACTTGCTGCTGAGCAATGCAGCTATAGCGTTGGATTTATGCTTTCTTCTCCCGTGCCATGTTCAACAGGAGTTTTGCTTATGAGTGCTTATGATCCTAATTTCTTGGATAACTACATTTTGCCGTTGCCGAGTTTTGCGCCCTATCTTGATGTGGATATTGTGCGTGATGATGAGCTTTCTAATCATTATATCGCTGATTATGTTCACTACTCATTGGTTATGAATGGTGCTGAAGAAAGGCGTTCAGCTACGTACGTTGCACTAAATATTGACCAAGCCAAATTTAAAAAAACTAGTCGCAGCGATCGGTGGCGTATTGACACGCGTATAAATAAAGCATGCCAGCTAGACAACGCCTATTACCGTAATAACGATTGGGATCGAGGCCATTTGGCACGACGTGCGACGGCAGCGTGGGGCGATAATCCTATTGAAGCCCAGCGCGCCTCTAACGAAACTTTTTATTATACAAATGCTTGTCTGCAACACGCCAATTTGAATCGAGATGAATGGTTAGGGTTGGAAGACTGGGTTTACGATTTAAACTTAGACAAAGACGGAAAAGTAACATCCTTTTCGGGTCCTTTTTATGCGGACTACGATCGTAGTGTGCATCCCAGTGGCCATACTTTAGCACTCGTACCGGCTGGTTTTTTTAAGATTGTTTGCTTTATTAACACATCTGACGAATTGGAAGTAAGAGCTTTTGTTATGTTTCAAGATGAAAAAGCCGTGGCTGATAAATCAGGCCGAAAGAAATACAATAATCAGACATACCAAACTACCGTTGCTTTCATCGAAGAATTGACTGGATTACAGTTTGAACCCGAAATTTATCATGCGAATCCGATGCGGCATTGCACCACTGCCACCAATATTTCGGGTCCTAAAGTTGTCGATGGTGAGCCAATATTGATACCAGAACTGATAGAGGTGGCCAAGCCTGCTGATATTCAAAATACCGCAGGTACGCGTCAGACGGTAAAAGACGATGTAGTGGATATTTACATTAGTGCCGCAATGGTTAACCCCAAGGGCCGCGACAAAGACAGTGAGTGGATTGCCCTTATTAATTTGGGCGCTGTGGACGTAGATCTTACTGATTGGACGTTATCAGACAATCAGGATAAGCCCGTTACTATTGAAAAAGTAATACTCGCGCCTGGTGAATCTGTAGTGGTCAAGCAACTCGGTTCAATTCAATTGAACAACAAAGGGGACGTGATCAAACTGTTTGATAATCAAGAAAACCGAATTGATTGGGTCAATTACACCGAAAAAATGGTCATATCTGGCGCGCCTGTACTGTTTTTATCACCAAGGGATACGCTTGAATTAAACGTTTAGCAGGTAAAACACAGAGGTCTTTTGACGGTGCGTGCTTACTAATGTGCCTGCAGGATTCAAATCTGGTAAATATGGCTAGTTCTTTGCTTACCATATTTTTAGAGGACGTTTAATTGCGCTATTGCGCAAAGTGACAGCCAAAGAGCAATGGCGCGGAATATCCTATTGGAAACGGTAGGAAATAGCATGGCGCACGGGAATGATTGCGGCAGAATATGTCGCATAATTCATACTAAATAATACTTTATACCTCGCCATTATCGCTTTATAGCCCAGTAAGTCCGGTACTTTTGTACTTAGGTCAACAATTTGTCAATCTGTTGTTAGTTTCATTTCCTGAAGCTGAGTCTATTTGCTAAAGTGTCGTCCAGATTTCGTCGCTTTCAGATGATTGTCCTCAACTGCACGCTAAATTGAGGCAGATGAGTTAGATAGTGAATTAGTTTTTTATTCGTAGGTTAAGGTTGCCCAATGGCAAATGTGTGTTTTCAGATGAAAGGCACCGCGTTTACTGCGGTGGTTATGGATCTTTACGATTATTCAGCGGAATTATTTCTTGCCCAGTTAAAGCAAAAAATTAATACCGCACCCCAGTTCTTTAATGCTTCTCCGCTTGTACTCAACCTCGCTTCTTTTGAAGGTGAGCTTAAAGATGAGCAATTAGAGAAAATTGTCGCTGATTGTCGCGATATGGGTTTACAGCCCATTGCGTGTCGTGGCGCTGCGCTTGAATTGAAATATACCGTTATGGGTTTGGGCCTTGCATCTCTGCCTTCTGCCAAAACCCGCAGCACCGACATTCAAGCTGAACCGGCCCAGAGCAAGTCAGCCCAAGTTGAACCCGTTAAGCAACTTGTTGAAAAAGAACTTGGGTATCGCCCCAGTAAGGTGATTACGAAGCCCGTGCGTTCTGGACAACAGATTTATGCTGAAGGTTGTGACTTGATCGTTATGGCTGCGGTGAGCCAAGGGGCTGAAGTGTTAGCTGATGGTCATGTACATGTTTATGGTCCATTGCGAGGACGAGCTTTAGCGGGAGTCAAAGGCGATACAAATGCGCGAGTTTTTTGTCGTCAGATGGAAGCTGAGCTTGTTTCTATTGCTGGATATTTTATATTAAATGAAAAACTACGAGAGCTCTGCTGGAAAGAAGCAGCACAAGTATTTTTAGACGGTGAATCCATTCAGGTCGAAGCTATTTAGCGTTGTACGCATAGTTTAACAATGGGTTGATTAAAACAGTTATTGAGGGATTTAAGTGGCTAAAATTATTGTAGTAACGTCCGGTAAAGGTGGCGTGGGTAAAACAACGACGAGTGCGGCAATTGCAACTGGTTTGGCTCTGCGTGGTTTTAAAACAGTCGTGATCGACTTTGATGTCGGTTTACGTAACCTCGATTTAATTATGGGTTGTGAAAGACGCGTCGTGTATGACTTTGTTAACGTGATAAAAAAAGAAGCCACATTAAATCAGGCGCTAATCAAAGATAAGCGCACACCTGGTTTATTTATTCTACCGGCCTCACAAACTCGTGATAAAGATGCGTTGTCTATGGAAGGCGTACAAACTGTTTTGACCGACTTGGCTAAAGACTTTGAATATATCATTTGTGATTCGCCTGCAGGTATTGAACAGGGTGCCCAGATGGCGCTGTATTTTGCTGATGAAGCGATTGTTGTGACGAACCCTGAAGTCTCTTCGGTACGTGACTCAGATCGTATTATTGGTATATTGCAGAGTAAATCGCTTAAAGCAGAGCAGGGCGGCACAGTTAAAGAGCATTTGCTTTTGACCCGTTATAATCCTGAGCGTGTGGCCGCAGCTGAGATGTTAAGCGTTGCCGATGTTGAAGATATTTTAGCCGTACCATTATTGGGTGTTATTCCTGAATCAGAAGCCGTACTAAAGGCATCTAACCAAGGTGCACCGGTAATTTTAGATCAAGAGTCAGAAGCGGGTCAGGCCTATCTTGATGCCGTATCGCGCTTATTAGGCGAAGAAGTTGAACATCGTTTTCTTGAAGTACAGAAAAAAGGATTTCTGAAGCGGCTACTAGGAGGAAAATAGTGAGCATTTTTAATTACTTTCTAAAGAAAGAAAAGAAGAATACGGCATCTGTTGCAAAAGAGCGTTTGCAGATCATTGTTGCACACGAACGCAGTAAGCGACAGCAGCCGGATTACCTGCCGCTGATGCAAAAAGAGATCATGGACGTGATCCGCAAATATGTGAATATCGATGAAGATCAGGTGACGGTTCAGTTAGAAAACAGTGATGACTGTTCGGTGCTGGAATTGAACATTACGTTGCCAGAGTAAATCGTAACGTTAAAACGAGAGTGGGTATCCGCCTGAACGTTGATACCACTTTCTAACTGCTTTACGTTGATGGTATGACTGATTTAACCATGCCTTGAATACCAAGAAGCGTATATCACACCAGAACTTATTATTAGTGTTTTAGCGCGGGTGTTTTATGTCACACCAATCTTTGGGATCTAACAGGTAACATTGCTTAAATTGCGCATATAATTGTGGATGATGATGTTCTAGCTGGTATGGTTTTTCGAAAAATGTTTCAGTTACCACCGCAAAAAATTCGGCCGGGGACGTTGCGCCGTAACTATCGATAACATCTTCATCACCGTCCGCTAATTTCTGTTGCTGTATGCCAAATTCTGCGCTTAATACTTCAGACCATTGCTTGTATTGACCAGCAGTGGGTAATAAGGGCAGGCCATCCATAGCGGCATTTTCTTCATCTAATTTATGAGCGAATTCGTGCATGACTACATTATGCCCATCGCGGCTATCGCGCGCGCCTTGCAAAACGTGATCCCATGCCAAAATAACCGGACCTCGCTGCCATGACTCCCCTGCGCGAGTACTGGTCGCGGTCACCTGCAACATACCGTCTCTGTGCGTGCTATTTGCCACATAAGTTTCTGGATAAACCAAAATGCTACGAAAACCGGGGTAGTAATTGCCAGGGCGATTAAGTATTAACGTACAAGCTTGAGCCGCTATTAACACTCTCACAGTGTTAGTTATTTCAAAGCCACCTCGGCCGAGAATATCTTTTTCATCTAAAAACACTTGAATATGACCCGCTAACTTTTGTTGTAGTTCATCGGGTAAGCGTGAATACAAAGGAAATTCGGCTTGTAATATATGTAAATACTCGGCAGGTAATGGCTGCGCTTGTAACGTGATGCGCTTCCATTTACGTTTTTTTACATTACGCTTATCCAGATAAAACCAGCCAGCCATCACTAATATGGGAATACTCAGTAAACAATAAATCAAAGTTTGGCGCATAAGGGCCCTGTTGGTGTTTTTACATAAGTGGTTAGCTTATCAAGTAATGTTGTACTGGGCTTGAAGAAGTTGACATTTACTGCAAGTGACTCACTTTGAGGCGGATTTTGGAATCATTAGGTTTTCTTCTATTTCTGATGTTATTCGGTTTTTTTAGGCTAATTAAAATAATTAGCTGAAGTTTACTTAAAACAATAGCGGAAAAACGCCAGTTATTGCTCCTTAATATTGGACCCTAATAAAAAATATAACTTGTGAGGATTTTATGAGATTTCGTAACCTAATTTTTGGCCTTTTAATGGCGTTAGGATTATCGCCAGTAGCACTGGCGCAAAGCTTCGCTAAGTATAGTGATGAGTTCCCCGAAACTGTTAAAGCTATGTACCACATTCCAGTCGCTATGCGAGATGGAATAGAGTTAGCAACCGATGTATATCTGCCTAAAGAGGGTGGGACTTATCCAACACTTTTGATACGCGATATATATACCAATGGCTCTGCTGCCGGGCGTCAAAAATACGCAAAATTTGCTACCTCAAATGGTTATGCGCTTGTTTTTCAATCCGTCCGTGGACGGTATGATTCGGATGGGAAATGGTATCCATATTTTCAAGAAATAAATGACGGTGACGACACGCTTAGTTGGATCGCAGAGCAAACTTGGTCTGACGGTAAGGTGGGTATGTTTGGTTCCTCTTATTTAGCTTCGGTTCAGTGGCTCGCCGCAGTGAACCGCAACCCCGCTTTAGTGGCAATAGCTCCAGCTGTAAGTCCTGGAAACTACTATCGTGATGTCGCATATCCTGGAGGCGCTTTTTCATTGCTGTCTCGTGCGAGTTGGGGAATCGGCTTAGTGGGTAGTAAAACAAATATGTCTTTTCCAGTCGATTGGGTAAAGGAAATTAAGCATCTACCACTTGATACATTAGCTGAAAGTGTTGGTTTCAACGTTAAACATTTTCAGGATTGGATTGATCACCCGTCAGATGATGCATATTGGAAACCATTAAATTTGGAAGCGCGCGCCAATGAAATGGCAGTACCTGCGATGAATATCGGTGGATGGTACGATGTTTTCTTACGGAGCACTATTGGTAGCTACAAAACAATGACCGAAGAAGCCGCAACTGAAACAGCAAGAAAAGGACAACGTCTAGTTATTGGACCGTGGCCTCATGGATGGAATCAGCAAACGAAAATTGGGGATATGCAGCTTGGTGATAACTCCCTTATAGATGCACCCGAAATGCTACTTGAATGGTTTAATTATTGGATGAAAGGCGATGCTAAGCCCAGTAGTCTAAAAGAAGATGAGGCTCCAGTCAGAATCTATGTGATGGGAGAAAATGTTTGGCGGGATGAGCAGGAATGGCCGTTAGCGAGAACTACGTATCGCCCATTCTATATTCATGCTGACAGCACACTTTCTACAGAGGCCTCAACGGCTAAGTCAGCCAGTATGAAATATGACTATGATCCCGCTGACCCAGTGCCGACGTTGGGCGGAAATATTATGTCAGCTAAGTTGCGTGGTCCTTTTGATCAAAAGCCGCTAGATGGACGGGAAGATATCCTGCGCTTTGTGACCGAACCATTTACCCAAGCAACTGAAATTACAGGCCCGATTAGTGCTGAAATATATGCTTCAAGCAGTGCTCCTGATACAGACTTTATGGCTAAGTTAATTATTGTTAAACCTGATGGAAGCGCCTTGAATCTTGTCGATGGCGTTATTCGTGCTCGATATAGAGAAGGTTTTGATAAGCCTAAGCTGATCGAGCCAGGCAAGGTTTACAAGTACGAAATTGATATGTGGGCAACCAGTTATAAATTATCACCTGGCGACCGTATAAGAATTGATATTACCAGTAGTAATTTTCCTCGCTTAGCTAGAAACCTAAACACGGGAGCTGATTTTGCAAAGACCTCTGAAATGAAAATAGCGAATCAGACCATTCATATGAGCAAAAAATATCCTTCAAAAATAGTATTACCAATCGTTCCATAACGAGAACGAAGCAAAGCAGTTCGGTGATGTGTGAGTGGCCCTGCGGCTCACTCACACTTTTTAGTTCACCAGTTAGGGTTTATATAAATTTCAGTAGATATAACCCACTCTTGAAGTCTTCAATATCGATAGCCATCGCATTAACATCTTACGCAATGAAAGCATCTAAAAGGTGTCGCCGACACACTGGGCGTCCTAACATCGTTGAGGCGGTTGGAATTGTTGTTATCTATAAGAGTTTGATACTGAAATACTAGATTAAACGTAAGCGTCTCGTAAAGGCCGTCTTTTAGATATCAATTCTGCACCGCACAATAATGTCTTTGATAATAATCGAGGA
>NZ_WTPY01000047.1 GCF_011378905.1 Paraglaciecola sp. 20A4
TGAACGTGCTTAGCACGGCCGCAAAGCGGTAAAATACAGGACGTATTTTATAATCCCCTTGGGGACGCCATATTTAAGTAAACCTACGGATTGGGTTTATGCAGCACAAACAAGGACATTTACGGCATACCTAGGCCAGTAAATGAATCGTTTGGATAGATTTTTGTTTTTTGTAAGATTAGGCCGTTCCTCTCGTAGGCTCGACTCACCTTACAGAAACTTATCGAAGCTTGCTTCGATAAACAAAGTTTCTGTCCCCATCGTCTAGAGGCCTAGGACACCGCCCTTTCACGGCGGTAACAGGGGTTCGAATCCCCTTGGGGACGCCATATAAAAAAAGCCGTACAGTAATGTACGGCTTTTTTTTTATTTCTTTATTCTGAAAGTGTCAAATTTTAATCGGTAACATCCAAATGGTCTAATTTCAATATAGCGACCTATAGGTTTATATTAGAATCTACCTTAGCGTTTTGGTGCTAATATAAATGATAAATATTATTTCAGCGATCCCAGACCATTTGTCGCCAAGTTGACCATATATGATGCAGTGTATTAATATTGAGTAACTCTAAATCATCACCACCATATTACCGAATTACGGTGAAATCACGTCTTATCGTTGTGCAAATTAAAGGCCAGTGGACGTTGCAAACTGACATGGCTTACCTGTCTGACTTAGGTGAAACTATGAACGCAATGCGCGGTAACACTTGGGCTGTGCTGGTCGATATGCGTGGCTGGGTTGTGCCAATATCAGTGAGTTCATCTCCACTGAAATCCGATGTTAATTTAGACCGACGTAATCAAAAAATTGAATGTTGGGTGGTTGATTCACCTTCGCAAGGAGACGCTCTATTGCCATATTTTGTGGAATCAGGCATCGTCCCCCGTTGCTTCAGTGAGATCTCTGAAGCGTGTGCCTGTCTACAAAATGCCGGATATATTGACAAAACGGAATCCATTGATGAAATCAATTGGCTCGTCCGGTATTTAGCACCTAGTTAAGGGTTAGTGTTGAGCGGCCCTCGCGTTAGCAATTCGCTTGCGTAACAATGGATGGGTTTGTAACCAGCTATCGATATTTGACTCTTCAGGTATCGTTTTCATCAGCTTTTCTAGCACTAGAGCAAAATTTTCAGTATCAAGGCCAGATATTTTCATCTGTTTTAGAGCGAAATTATCAGCTTCCCATTCCAACTCTGATGAAAACTGATTTTGTACCAGTGTCGTTGATATACCAGCAAAAGCGTCAATTAAACCACTTACATCGGCAAAAAAATAATCAATCACCAGTGATGAGAAGAGACTTTGAGAAATAAGCCGCATCGAGTGATGATGTTCCACATGACCTATCTCATGTAATAATATGGCTTGCAGCAAATCTTGACGACTTTCTATTAATTTTATGAATTGATCGGTGACCACTATCGTCCCATTTGGCAAGGCGAATGCATTGGCACCTAAAGAGTCGCTTTTTCGAAAAATGAGAGTGTAGTAACTACGATCAAGTGCAAGTTGACTCAGTGTGAGTTGCCAGTTGGATAGAATTGTTTGTTGTTCGCTAAGTGTCAGTTCACTTGGCTGTAACATACTGTTATCCAATGCTTTGAGGGTATGTGTTGATGCTAAATTTATTGCACTATAAGGGACAACTTCAGCAAAACGTTCAGCGGCATGGGGAATAATATATTTAAAAATAATAAATAAACAAAGCGGCACCAATAATAAGCTAATGGCTATTCCTTGGTAGCTGTTTTCAAGCATATGGGCCCATTGGCTTTTGTCGCTAGAATATAACAATGAATCTAGCTCGGGCGTTGGCTTAAATGACAGTAATCCAACGTTCGGTAACATGACTTCGCGACAGGTTGCCGCTAATTTTGGGGCAGGCCTTAACTGGCTCAATGGGAGTATGTGCAGTACTTCATTATTGGCATTGAGCACCCGCACGTCTTCTGCGCCAAAATCGAGCTGAACTAGCAGGCAGCGAGCGCTGCCTGCTGGATAAAACATCGCTTCATGCATAGCGTTACCCTAGTGCAATGTCTACGTCAAATACGTTGGCTATTTCTTCGCCTATCGCACTTGTGTCATCCTGCACTCCTTCTACTACATCGGTAATCCCTGCTAATACAGATATATTGGTCGCATTAGCATAAAATATCGATGTACGAATGTGGATCCAAGGCAGTGCTAAGCCGAGCGTCACGACCAATACGATTAAGTTGCTCAAATGAAGCCAAATCAATCTTGCGGCAGAGACACTAGACGTGAAGCTAGCAACGTTGCTTATTTGCATCGAGTTGAACAAATGATTGCGAACATAGGCTTGGTAGAAACTAGAAGCAATAAGGAAAATAACCAAATACCCAAACATAATACCCACTGTGAGCAAGGAAAATGACGACCCTAGAGTCGATTGTGCCTCAAAAGCGCTAAATGACGCGCCTAGTGCGAATAAAGATAAAGCACCTATTATCAACGCTAATACTAATGCACCTATCGATGCAATATAGTATTGAGAGCTGCGCAATTCGGTGGTGAATTTTTGCTGACCGTAAGTCATGTTGTTATGTAAGAATTCGTCAATTTTCTTAAAGACCCAAGGAAGCGCAGTATAAAGGGTAAATACGCTGACGATTGGCAGTAAAACGAAAACAACAAATGCATCGCCGTACTTGCCGTTGAAGCCAAACCGTATGTTTCGATACGCTGTCATACGCATTTTAAATCGAACCGCTAAGATAATCATCATTGGCGTTAAAAAGATAAAAGCCACGATGAAAAAGAGCATCAAAATAGGGCTAAAAGCAGCAGCGATTGAATATATAGCAAATGCGACAACGGCTATAATTCGTCCCTTTAAAATTTGTACTGGGTTGGCTAAATATGAAAAACAATGCCCGTCGATCTCAGTGTTCGAGTAGAAATATCGATGAGTACGTACGGTAGCCCAAGCGGAATAAATACCTAAGGTCACGATCGACAGTAATATATTGACGATCCATATACCAAAAAACTCAGAGGTTTTACCGTGAAACTTGACCTGGACTTGGCGTAATACTGCGCTTTGAACTGTGCTATCAGCTGACTCTATTTTAGGGGCTTTTTGTGCGATCAGTTTATCAAGTTCAACTGCGCGCTCAGGATATAGGTCTGCGTCTAAACCTGCTCTGGCACTGAGTAAATCTTCAAAGCTGTAATTTGAATAATCTATATTATTGGTCATGTCATTTTCCTTTCTTATTGATATTTATTTGTTTATTTCCCTGATCCATGCGAGATACGCAATTCAATAATACGGTAAAATGACTCTTAATTAACCCGATAAATTTACCATTTCAATCTATGTTTATGCTGATCGGCGCTGTGGTACAATTAAATTTAAAGTTTCGCCCTAAGGAAACATGTGGAAAGTAAAGAAATAGCGTCGCCATGCGTGCGAAATTGTTGCTTAGATCGGCAAGATATGTGCGTGGGGTGTTATCGAATGTTGGATGAAATAGTTGGTTGGGGAAATGCCTCTACTGAGCGGCGAACAGAAATTCTTAATTGCTGTTCATTAAGAGCTAAAAAGTCTGACCTTGAGCAAGTTAATCGGCTAAATCTAACACGCTAAAATTTTCATATTTCCACTTTCATGTTACGCAAGATCCTCGATGGTCAGGCGTTTTTTATTGGTATCATTTACAGAGTAAACAAGTTGCAAGTAATTTTAGCACCGATGGAAGGGGTGGTTGATCACCTCATGCGTGACATGTTGAGCAGGGTTGGTGGCTTCGATCTTTGTGTTACTGAGTTTGTGCGAGTCGTGGAATGCTTACTTCCCAAGAAAGTATTTTATCGTTTTTGTCCCGAGCTACATAACGACGGTTTTACCCCAAATGGTACTCCAGTGCGTGTGCAGCTACTTGGTCAACACCCTCAACCGTTAGCCGAAAATGCTCAGCGGGCAGTTGAACTTGGTTCTCACGGAGTGGATTTAAACTTTGGCTGTCCTGCCAAGACAGTGAATAAGAGTAAAGGGGGAGCCATCTTATTGCGCGAGCCGCAAACTTTATACGATATTGTTAGTGCCGTGCGACAAGCAGTGCCGAGCGAACATAAAGTGACGGCTAAGATGCGCTTGGGTTTTGATGACAAAAGCTTAGCATTCGAAAATGCAGCGGCTATTGAAGCTGCCGGTGCAGATTTGCTCGTCATTCATGCACGTACTAAAGTGGAAGGGTATAAACCTCCCGCTTATTGGTCGTGGATCGCGGATATCAAAAAGAAAGTGAATATTCCTATTATCGCTAACGGCGAAATATGGTCATTTGATGATGCAGTAAATTGCCAGCAGCAATCTAATTGTCAGAATATTATGCTCGGGCGAGGCATTCTCGCTGTACCTAATTTAGCGCGGGTTGTGCGTGGGGAGCAAGACATTATGTCTTGGTCAGAGGTCAATCAATTACTATTAGATTACTCTGGATATGAAATATTTGGCGATAAGGGCAAATATTTTCCTAATCGCCTTAAGCAATGGTTAGGCTATTTAAGCCGTCAATATCCAGAAGCTGAAAGCTTATTTATGCAAGTAAGAAGATTAAGCGACGCCCATGAAATAGTGCGCGTTTTGCGCCAGCCAGACCAAAGGCTTTCTCTGAGCCGATGATAAAATCAGACTTAGTTACAAGTGTAGTTATCAATCTAGTTTTATCTATCATAAGGATTGATATCAGAACAGACCTGAACGTCTACAATGGAACCAGCGCGCTGTTTTTGTTCCGTTGTTCCGTTGTTTAGGCCGATGCAGGCACCTGCGTGGTTGCCGCAGAGCTAGAAAGTGAGTTCGATTCAGTTTCTTGCCGGTGGTGGTCTGCATTCAACCTCTTGCCTTGGTTAAGGTTGAGGGGCCGAACAGGGCTCGCGCTTGTTGAATTGACGTTTATTGTGAGCCCCCTAAATACATGTTTTTATAAGCTTAGCCTTACTTCGTTGAGCCTGTCAGTGCGCCAATTACGGTAAACCAGTCACTTGGTCTTATGGCGCCACAAGTGGCTGTAAAGTTTGGGCCATTGATTCAGCGATTATGGGCTGTGCCTTGGCATTTGGGTGAATACCGTCAGCTTGCATTAAATCACTTTTTAGCGCGATATCTGCGAGGAAAAACGGTAACAATACCACGTTATGATTATGTGCTACTGCGGTGTAAGCGCCAGTGAAAAGCTCAGTATAGCGACGCCCATAATTTGGGGGTATCTGCATTTCTTGTAAGATAACCGTTGCCCCTGATGATTGACTGAGTTCAACTATTTTGCTTAGATTACTGCGCATTTTAGCGATGGAATGGCCTTGTAATCCGTCATTTCCGCCGAGTTCGACAAATACATGGCTAGGAGAATGTTGGTCTAACAAACGTGGCAACCTTGCTAGCGCGCCGTCCGTTGTTTCGCCACTTATCGCGGCATTTACTACAGTTATGTCGCTTTTTTGCCACGCATCTTGTAACAAACTTACCCAGCTTTGCGCTTGCGTCAAACCATAACCAGCACTTAGGCTATCGCCTAAGATTAACAATTTACTCGATTTAGCCCAAAGTTGATCTGAAACCAGTAAAACAGGTAAAAGAAACAACATAACTTTCGCGCGCTTGCGCAGTGAATTACTTATCAAATTAAACACTATGGCTCCTGTAAATATGATTAAAACGTCTGCGATTACGAAAACAGTTACTACGTCTCAGGGTGAGCTTTCGATCCTCAAGCCAATTAGTTTCGAAGTCAAGGCGGGTGAGTCGATTGCCATCGTAGGTGCGTCAGGCTCCGGTAAATCGACATTGCTTAGCCTCTTAGCGGGGCTCGATGAGGTCACCAGCGGAGAAATTTACCTAGACGGGCAAGGACTGCAAAACATGGATGAAGAACAACGCGCCCAGTTACGCGGTGAAAAAGTTGGCTTTATCTTTCAAAGTTTTATGTTAGTGCAAAGTCTCACCGCATTAGAGAATATCATTTTACCCGCTGAAATTGCCGGCTTAGATGACGCAAAACAACGTGGGCAAGATATCCTCGACAAAGTAGGTCTGGGCCATAGGGGCGATCATTATCCTAACCAATTGTCTGGTGGTGAACAGCAACGAGTAGCAATTGCTCGGGCTTTTATTACCAAGCCTAAAATACTTTTTGCTGATGAGCCGACGGGTAATTTGGATGCGGCCAACAGCGCTAAAATAGAGCAATTATTGTTTGATCTAAATCGTGATTCGCATACAACCTTGGTTTTGGTGACGCATGACGGTGAACTGGCAAAACACTGTGAGCGCCAATTGCTGATGAATGCTGGCGAGTTAAGTGAAATAACCCTAGCTAATGACGCGTTAAATTCTGATAGATCAGATGTGGCCGAAATGGCCCGGGCTGCACAAAGTCAGGTAGGGTAATAAATGACTAAGCAGACTTTTAATCTTGCCTGGCGATTGTTTAAGCACGAGGCAAAGCGCGGCGAGTTAACGATTATTTTACTCGCCATCATATTGTCAGTTGCTTCAGTGCTGTCTTTATCACTTTTCAGTGAACGGCTTCAATCGGCGTTGACCGCTAAAAGTGCCGAATTTATAGCGGCGGATCGAGTGCTAAATTCTCGTCAACCGGTGGATCAAAGCTGGATAGAAAAGGCGCAAGAATTTAACTTGAATACAGCTAATCAGGTTTATACCCGATCAATGGCATTTTCTGGCGAGAATATGATGCTAGTGGACTTGCGCGCCGCTGCACCGGGTTATCCGTTAAAAGGGACAGTTAGCGTTGCTGAACAGCCCTTTGCGCCAGGACAGGCCATCAAGTCACTGCCTAAGCCCGGTCATGCATGGATTGAGTCTCGCCTTTTTCAAAATCTAGACCTAACACTTGGGCAAGATATTGAAGTAGGTGACAAGACATTTACCGTCACTAAAGTGCTATCTGATGTACCGGACGCTGGTTTCAGCGTTTTTGGTGGTGACCCTAAGGTACTGATAAGTAAACAGGATTTAGCGGCAACTAATATTATTGGTCCGGGGAGTCGGGCGTCTTTTAGCTACTTTTTTACCGGTAGTGATGCTGACCTAAATGCGTATTACGACTGGTTGATGCCAAAGCTCGATAAAGAGTTACAGAGTTGGGTATCGGTCAGTGATGATGATTCTGCTATCGGGCGTTCTATTGCTAAAGCCGAGCAGTATTTTTTATTGGCAAGCTTGCTGGCGATAGTTTTGGCTGCAGTATCCATTGCCGTTGCTGCACAGCGTTATAGCCAGCGACACTATGATCCCGTTGCCATCATGAAAACGTTAGGAGCAAGTAAGGCGATGGTGCAACAAGTCTATTTGTTGCAAATAACCTTTATTACGTTGTTAGGCATAGTAATAGGCACTGTATTGGGCTTTATACTTCAGCAGGTTGTGGTCTGGGCTCTGGCGGGTAGCGTTGAAGTATCATTGGATGTGTGGTTCTGGCGACCACTGATTATCGCTATATTTACCGGCGCCATTTGCGCAGTCCTGTTCTCGCTTTATCCTTTGCTTAAGCTTTTTTCAGTTTCGCCTTTGCGGGTATTGCGCCGGGACTTAGGTGCAACGCTTAGTTCGCGCTTTATTCAATTTTTAGCTTCAGGCGGCGCAATATTTAGTCTTATGTGGGCGTATAGCGGTAATCTGGGCTTAAGTGCTATTTTGTTTGGCTCGGGTATTTTATTAGTGATCAGTCTATTGCTAGTGACCTTTGCTTTGATTTGGCTGGGACGCAAGCTCGGTAAAGGTAAAATGGGCGCATGGCAGTTAGCTTGGGCTCGCATTAGGCGCCGAGCGATGGACAATGCCATTCAACTCATTAGTTTTGCGGTAACGATCATGCTGCTTCTGATCGTATTGGTCATGCGAAATGACATGATTGCCCAGTGGCAAGACCAACTTCCGAAGGGCACACCAAATTACTTTTTGGTAAACATTACACAGCAGCAATTGCCTGATTTAAAAACGCATTTTGCGCAAGAAAATGTTGATATTGAACATTTTTATCCCGTCGTGCGCGGACGTTTTGTGGCAATTAATGACGAGAAGGTTTCAACGGCTGTGAGCAAAGAAGATGCTGAAGCTGGCGAACGACAGGGTCGTGAAGGGCTGGGGCGCGAAGCTAATTTAACCTGGAGTGAAACATTACAACATAAAAATAGCATAGTGGCCGGCCAGTGGTTTAACAGTAGTAAACCGCTAGCCAGCGGATTATATGGAGTATCTGTTGAGGCACGAATTGCTGAGCGGTTGAACATAAAACTGGGCGATAAACTTACCTTTAATGTGGGTAGTGAAGTAATAAATACAGAGGTATCAAGTCTGCGTGAAGTTGACTGGCAAACGATGCAGCCGAATTTTTTCTTTGTTATTCAACCTCAAGCGATGAAAGACTATTTGCCGACGTACTTGTCCAGTTTTTACCTAGATAAGTCTCGTAAATCTGACATTACTGAACTAATGAAGCCATTTGCCAGCGTGACGTTGTTTGATGTCGATGCCCGAATTGAACAACTTCGAGGGATTGTTAAACAAGTGTCTCTGGCGGTAGAGTTTATATTGGTGTTGGTATTAGCCGCAGGGGCATTAGTGCTTATCGCGCAAGTACAAGCAAGTATGGATGAAAGACAACAGGAACTGGCCATACTACGTACGCTCGGCGCTAAAGGTCGGTTAATACGGGCAAGTGTATTGTTTGAGTTTGTTATTATTGGTTTAGTTGCAGGTTTAATGGCTGCGTTCGCGAATGAAGTGAGTTTATTTTTCCTACAAAGCCAAGTGTTTGAAATGGAAGCTTCTTTACACTGGCAGTATTGGTTTATTGCCCCAGTTGCTGGTGCAATTGTGGTTGGGGCTTTAGGCATGGTTGGTTGTTGGCGCTTGTTGCGCTTAAACACCAGCCATTTATTGCGCCAAATGGTGTAAATTAACTTTCAAGCTCAATATAAAAAGCCGATAACACCTAAGTGAATTATCGGCTTTTTCGTATTTACATCTGGATCATCAAAATCAATCCGCTATTCAATTTATCTTTATGAAGGTAACTAATTCCTAAACACAAGGGTTACAAACGCAAGCACTCAAGGGCATGTGCTAGCTCAGGGTAATGAAACTGATAACCACTTTCTTGCAAACGCTTAGGGACTACGCGCTGACCATATAAAAGTAAATCTGCGGCATCACCCATAATTAAGCGTAGGGCAAATGCTGGCATGGGCAAAAAACACGGGCGATGTAACACTGCTGCAAGCGTTTTACTAAACTGTGCATTGGTTACAGGCGCCGGTGCGGTGAAATTAAATACGCCGCGACAATCCGTGTGCTCAATCAAATGAATTAGGCCATCTATCATGTCTTCTAAATGTATCCATGACATATATTGATGACCCGTACCCATAGGCCCACCCAAACCAAATTTGAACGGCGGAACCATTTTCATTAATGCACCACCGCGGCGAGTAATTACGATACCGGTGCGAACAATACAAACACGAGTAAGCTGCGACTCAGCTTCTTTAGCTAAACTTTCCCAGCGTTCACACAACCTATGACTGAATTCATCATAAGGACTGTCGAACTCTTCATCAATAATTTGATCATCTTGACGGCCATAATAACCGATGGCAGAACCACTGATGAACAAGGAAGGCGGACGGCTACTTGCTTTGATTAATGATACTAACTTTTCAGTCATCCCCCAGCGGCTTTGCTCAATGCGCTCTTTTTGTTCTGGTGTCCAGCGCTTATCAGCAATAGGTTCACCAGCTAAGTTGATTACTACGTGAAAATCATCAAGATTGTCAAAATCATCTAGTGACGACGTTAACGTTACTTTGTGACCCAATAGCAACTCCGCCTGAGATACGTTACGGGTGATCACTGTAATGTCGTTTGGTTTTAACTTTGGGATAAGGTTCGAACCAATTAATCCTGTACCTCCAGTAATCAAAATACGCATATAAAATCCTTGTTGTGTTACGTTTTAAAGCACGAAAGACAAAGGGAAACTGAATCAGAAAACCTTAGAGCATGGGGCTTATCTACTTCCGCTTCAGCATATATTACCCGCGGATGTTCGGCTGCAATAGCCAATACATCTGCGGTCAATTTTTCTAATAGTGCAAATCTATTATCTTCGACCAATTGAATAATCCGTTTGGTGATAATCTTATAATTGAGCGCATCATCCATACTATCAGACCCCGTTGCTTGGTCCGCTTTATATTCTATTTTCACATTCACGATCACATCTTGCTTATTATTTATTTCATCTTGATTAATACCAATATAGGTACGTAAACGTAGATTTTTTATCCGGATCGTCGCTGGATTTAACTTCATATTATTATCACCCTTGTTTTCGGACGTAAAAACAACCTAAAATCAGTACGTTAATATCTTTTAATCGTTTTGTACACGGATAATAAACGAGATGTCGCCAATATGCTCCATAATACTAAAAACGTGGCTTAAGGCTATAAAATAAGCTTATTATCTGATAGTTTTCCAGCTCACTTTAATAATGACCCAATCTATGCAAATGAAATACTCTCCTTCGCTAAAAGTTTTACTGATATTAGCGTCTCTGGTAATTGTGCTCGCAGGTATAAAAGCGGCCAGTGCCATCGTAGTACCGTTCTTGCTATCCATCTTTATTGCAATGTCGTGTAGTCCGATTATCAACTGGGCTAATCAATATCGAATTCCCCGAGCTGTCTCGGTAGTACTAGTAATACTGCTAATTGTGATTTTTGGATTTATGCTGGCGGGATTGGTTGGTCAATCCATGAATGATTTCAGCGACAATTTTCCAAAGTATCGAGAGAAACTCGTAGATCAATTCGCCTGGGCAATTGGGCGCCTAAACGACTTTAATATCCAAATTAACAAAGACCAGTTGTTGTCATATTTAGACCCAGGTGCTGCCATGAATATGGCCACCAGTTTACTGACAAGTCTAGGCGGAGTGCTAACTAACTTCTTACTTATTTTGCTTATCGTGGTGTTTATGCTTTTTGAAGCGGAATCCTTTCCGAGGAAGATTCATATTGCGTTAGATGATCCGAATATGAAACTTCGTCAGATTGATAAGTTTCTATTGTCGGTTAAAAACTATCTGGCGATTAAAACGCTCGTTAGCTTAGGTACAGGGCTTGTTATCGGTCTATGGTTATATGCACTAGGTGTTGATCATTATTTACTGTGGGCAACGCTGGCTTTCTTGCTCAACTATATTCCTAATATCGGTTCGATTATCGCAGCAGTACCTGCGGTTTTACTGGCTTTGGTGCAATTAGGCCCTGGCATAGCAGGTCTTACTGCCCTTGGATTTATTGTGACCAATACCGTAATGGGAAATATTGTTGAGCCGCGATACATGGGCCGAGGACTAGGGTTATCGACGTTAGTGGTATTTTTATCGTTAATTTTCTGGGGCTGGTTACTCGGTACAGTCGGTATGTTGTTATCGGTGCCCTTGACCATGATCGTCAAGATTGGCTTCGAGTCAGGACAAGACACTCGCTGGATTGCTCAGCTATTGGCTAGTGATGGTTCTGAACTTAAAGAATTAGAGCATCAAGATGAAAAAGACCAAAACGCTTCTGGAGCTGATAACACCAGCGTTTAGTCTATTTATGTCTAAAACACGCACATAGACTGGGTTCTAAAAATTTACATATAGAACCCTGTCCATTTATCACGTTAATCATTTACTCTTTAGGCTCGGCTCTCTGGCTAGCTTTGAAAAGGTTCAGGGTATTAACACAATTTTCCCCACATGCTTTTTATCCAAAAACATGTGCTGGGCAACAGATATTTCTGCTAAAGGAAAAGATTGTGCAACAATAGGGACTATTTTTTGTTGCTCGATACAATTCACTAGATTTTGAAACACTTCGGGTTCCAGTATCGTGCAGCCGTAAAAGCTCAAATCTTTTAAGTACAACGTACGTACGTCCAACTCAACTAGTGGGCCTCCTATCGCACCGGAAACCGCGTAACGACCGTGGACTTTTAACACATCCAGCAATATTGTCCACTGAGGGCCGGCAACTAAGTCGATAACCACGTCAATACTATTTTTACCAAAGCTCGCTGCGTAATCAGCATCTCTTGGGATAACTTCATCTGCACCTAGTGCTAATAATTGCTTATTTTTTGCTGGGCTGGTGACAGCGATAACGTATGCACCTCTGGCCTTTGCCAGTTGTATAGCCGCAGAGCCAACACCACCGGATGCACCGGTAATAAGTACTCTATCCGTTGAGGTGACGGCCGTGCGCGTTAGCATATTTTCGGCTGTTGAATAAGAGCAAGGGAAAGTCGCAAGTTCAATATCGCTCAGATCACTTTGTATTTTATAAGCGTGGCATGAAGCGACCACAGCAAACTCGGCGAAACCACCGTCACATTCCGAACCAAAATACCAGGGTGAGTCTAACGGCTGGCCGTCCGATTCACGGATACAGGGCTCAATTAAAACCCGCTCTCCAATGCGTTTTTCACTTATATTGTTGCCTACTGCCACTATTTCTCCGCACACATCAGCTCCTTGAATTCGTGGAAAGCTTAGGGCGTTACCTGACCAGCTTGCATCTGAACCATCGGCATCACCTTTTGAGTACCACGCTGTTCGTGTATTGATATCGGTGTTATTTACGCCTGCTGCACCGACCCGAATGAGTACTTCATTCGCTTTAGGTTGAGGAACAGCAATATCCTCTCGATATTCAAGTGTTTCTGGGCCACCGTGGCCTGTCAGTAAAACGCCTTTCATCACGTTGGGAATACTATGCATGTTTATTGTCCTTCATCATTTGTTTAATGGTGTCTTGCGCGGATATGATTGCGTCGTAGCCCAAAATTGGCCACACACTAGAAACGCCCTCATGGAGTAAAAATAACACCATGGATAAATCTGGCCGCTTGGCTTGTGTTGCCAGCAAAGCTCTAACCTCCGTTTTGTGTTTCACTACCGCGGTTTTAATCTCAACATTTTCTGGGAATGCAGCAAGCGCATTCATTGACATACAACCGTTTGGCGCAAACGTTTTCATCCAATCATTGAGCTTATCGAAAATATCTAGAATGCGTTGCTCACCTGAAGCGGCATGCCCAGTTCCTAAAAACTGTAAATAGCGCTGATGACGATGTTCTAATGCAGCAACGATCATCATTTCTTTCGAGGTGTAATGTTTGTAAAGTGTTCTTAAGCTAACGTTACACGCGGTTTTTAGCTGCGCCACACTTTGCTCGGTAAAACCGTGTTGGCTAAACGCTATTTCTAAGCTTGCGGCGATTTGTTCTTTCAGCATTGGCCCCTCTAAATATAAATTGTTTACGGGTAGAATGTTTATTCTACCCGTAGGGCAGAGCGTTCACTTGACCTAGTCAACTGCATAAGATTCAGTGTTATGACGTTATAGGGGTTTTATAAGTTAACGTGAGTTTTTGCTGCGTATATTTTTGCTGCGTATATATTGTTAAGAAAAAATGAACCACATAACGATGTATTTTGTATGAGTTAATTTATCAATACACCTTAGGAGAATACATGGTCAGCTATATCGTTCGACAACCCTTTGGTAAAACGTTTACGTATAAGTACCCCTCTGGACGAACGGTCAAGAGTAAGGGTATTAAGCGATGGGTGAACAGTTTAGCTATTCCCCCTGCTTGGCAAGACGTACAAATAGAATTGGACCGCAGCGCTAAAGTATTGGCCTTCGGCCGTGACGAGAAAAATCGCAAGCAATATATTTATAATCAGAATTGGACTGAGCAGGCGAGTAAGCAAAAATTCGAACGTATTTTGCGCTTTGCTAAACAGTTGTCCACCATGCGCAGGGCGACAGGCCAGCATATTACCCAACGGCCAATCGACGAAAATGCGGTATTGGCGTGTATGACGCGTATGTTAGACGATGCTTTTTTTCGGCCCGGCAGCGCGACCTACACGCGTGACAACCAAACCTACGGATTAACCACATTGCGGGCAAAGCATATGAACTTCGAACGTAAACACGTGGAGTTCGATTATGTGGGTAAAAGTCATCAACAGCAGCATAGGGAAGTGTCAGATAAACACGTTAGAGATGTGCTGGCCCAATTAGAAACGATGACCGGTTATGAATTATTTGATATCACCTTACCTGACGGTGAACGCAAAAATTTAACGGCACAAGACCTAAATCAATATATTGCTGAAGTCATGGGGGAAGATTTTAGCGCTAAAGACTTCAGAACCTGGGCTGGAACAGTATTAATGGCTGTAGCGTTAGATGAATTGGGTCCTGTAGAGGATAAAAAACTGAATCAAAGTAATGTGCTTTCTGCGGTGAAAAAGGTCGCTAGTCAACTGGGTAATACCCCAGCGGTCTGCCGTTCAAACTATATTCATCCAAACGTGATCATGCAGTACGAAAGCGGCCGAACTTTGGCTTATTTTCGTCAACAACTCAAACGCACCCGTTCTAAATATTTCAGCCCAGACGAAAAAGCGACATTGAAATTACTTGAATATCTGATCGCAAATGAATGAATTGAATTTTAACATAAAGACAATTATGGCTATCATAGCATTTTGAAATAACAGCTAAATTCAACGCCTAAAATAAATGCCGAAAACGACTGGCTAAGGCACTAATTAACCTTAAAGGATTAAAAATGAAAATACGGATCGTCCTACTTACCTTACTATGTTTCACCTTTGGTGCGAGCGCTCAGACCAAAGCATCCCGGGAGTCGGTTGAACAACTAATGGTATTAACTGATGTAGCAAAAATGATGGAGGCCATGCAAGATCAAGTAAGTAATATGTTCAATAACATGGCAACCCAAATGAATATTTCTGAACAGGAAAGGCCTGCTTTTCAGAAATACATGGCAAAGTTAGATACCTTATTTAAAGAACAAATGACCTGGCAGCAGTTTAAAGATCCTATGATTAATGTGTACTTAACGCATTTTAACCAAAAGGAAATTAACGGTTTGATTGCTTTTTACCAATCTGATGTTGGCCGCAGCATGACGCAGAAAATGCCACTGGTGATGCAAGACTCTATGTTAGTTGGTCAACAAATGATGCAGGGCGTGATGCCTAAAGTACAAGCCATAGCAGAAGAGATGCAAGGCGAAATCCAACAAGCCCGTGAGCAAGAAGGGGCACAGTAAACCTGGGGTTCAACTATTCGTGACTAAACGTTAAGCCGCTTCAATACAGGCGGCTTATTCTAGTCAGGGATGCGGGACACAAAATAACAGTCACCTGCAAATGCAATTCGCTTGTCTTAACGTCTTTGACGCAGCCGATTAAAATCAATATGCCCCTCAACAATATGTCCCTCAACAATACGGTGAACGTGCTTGCATCATCAAATATCACCCTAAAGTGCCAAAACAAGGTGTGAGTATCGCACCTGTTTGCTTAAAAATTGCGCCAGTAATTTAGTTAAACGTCCTAATGATGTTGTCGAGGATAACAGTCATATCGGTCGTGAGATGCCATACCATTCATTTAATATATGAATGGAAAGCTTATTTAGTATTTTAATTTGTTGGCGGTAAATTAAAATGAAGTCGTGTTTAAACTCATAAAAGATAAGCTGCTAGTTAGTTAAAACTAGCAGCCTTTAGCACCAGGGAGGCACATAACAGTTCACTACGCTGTCGATTAGTATTATTACTAATTAGGTCATGAATTATTAGTCTTTGAATGTAAGTTATTCGTAAACAATGTGCATAAAAAGTGCATTTTAAATTCTACATTCACATATTGTTGAGTTGCCAAGTAGGCATTTACCGCCTGTTATACGAGATATACTAACAGGAAAAACTTACTATATCGTATTGAAAACGAAATATTAGAAAGTGGATATATTTTTGATTTTTTACATTTATATATTTATTTTTATCCAAAATTAAGCTTCCTCGATTTGACTTGCGTGTCTTCTCATGTCAGTAAAAATATCAATTGTGACTAATTTAAATTGTTTTTTATTTAAAGTTGGTGCGTCAATGTAGTTCATCTTTATTCACCGCTACGTTTATAAAACATTGGCGCCGTAAGATATTTATTTTTTATTCCCCCCGTCTGATAAGAAAAATTTGTTGGCTAACTGCACATCATTTTCCATCATCAAGGTAATTTCCGGTTGTGCAAATGTGCATAAATATGCAGTTTATCGTCAAGGTCTGTAAAGGCTCAGTCAGCAAAGCGTAAATTTACGTTTAAGTGGGGGTTTTTCGACCACTTTGAATTGATTCTCGACTTAGCTAGGTGCTTAATTCGCCACTTGGGGTGAGTCCCATAATCAAGTGTCGACACACGGCTCGTACAGCAAAATAATAATTAAATGACATTCAGCTTATTTATTTCAAATGGTATGGATGCGGGGAATTTAGATGTTTAAAAATAATACCTTAACAAAGGCGATTAAACTTTCATTTTTGGTCGGTGGCGCGACTATGGTTTTACCTAGTAGTTTTGTTGCCGCGCAAGTCAATGAAGGCGTGGACGCCAATTCAGTGGAAAAAATCCAAGTGACGGGGTCACGTATTAAGCGTACTGATCTGGAGTCAGCAAGTCCTATCTCTATTATTAGCGCTGAAGATATTAAACTCGGTGGTTTTACCTCAATAGAGCAAGTGTTACAGCAAAGTACTGCATCTAGTGGTATGGCGACAGGTGCCGCAACCAACAATGGCGGAGCAGGCGCTGCGCGCATTAACCTTCGAGGCTTAGGTAGCAACCGCACGCTCGTGTTAGTAAACGGTCGTCGTATGGTCAACTCGGGCACGGGGGCTGACTCGTCAGTCGATTTAAACACTATCCCGTTGGCTACCATTGAGCGGGTTGAAGTGCTTAAAGATGGGGCTTCTGCGGTATACGGTTCAGATGCGATAGCAGGTGTTGTGAACATTATTACCAAAACGCAGTTCGATGGTCTTGAGTTGTCAATGGGATACGCAGGCTCTGCAAAAGGCGACGCCAATACTGGCGATATTAGTTTGGTTACCGGTGGCGGTGGCGAAAAAGGTCACTTCGTTCTGGGATTAAGTTACGTTAATCGCGGAAAAGCCATGCAAGGTGATCGCGACTTCTCTGCTTGCCCTGACAATGATTTTGATTCTACTGGTGCTTGCCAATCCGGCAGCTCTTATATACCCGGTGGTAATTATAATTCTGGTGATGGTTGGGGAACACTAGACAGTGATAAAAATTGGACTGAAGGTTACGACGCCTATAACTATGCAGATAGCTCGTACCTTTACACGCCGCAAAAGCGTATCGGCTTGTTCGCAAACGCCAATTATGACGTGAATCAAGATACCCAAGTTTACCTAGAAACCTTATATACCAAGCGCACGTCTACGCAGCAAATGGCACCATCGCCTATTAGTGCCACACTTACGGCGGATGCAACGGGTAATCCTTTTGGCGTGGCAACATCCATGCGTCGACGTATGACGGAAGTGGGTGATCGTGTTTTCGATCAGGTCACTGACACGCTTCGCACGGTTGTCGGGGCTCAAGGCTTATGGGATATCGGGTCTGGCTATGAATGGGACGTGTCGTATTCCTATGGTCGTAACGATGCCACTGACCGTTCATCTAACTACATTAACCTGACTAAGCTTTATAACACGATGGACTCGTCAGTTTGTAATGATGTGGGCATTCCATGTCAAGATTGGTTTGTTGGGGAAGGGGAGTTGTCGGCTGATACAATTGACTACATCTCATATACCGACCAGGCTACCGGCGGCAACGAATTTAATATTGTTAATCTTAACTTAACGGGAGATTTATTTGAGCTTCCCGCTGGTTTTGTTGGGTTTGCAGCAGGTGCAGAATACCGCCGTGAAAAAGGGTGGTATCAACCTGATGCGGTAACGGTAGCGGGTGATGGCAGTGCTTCTGCGCAAGAAGCGACCTCTGGTAGCTTTGATACCACGCAATTTTACGCTGAGTTTGCTATTCCTTTGTTAGCTGATTTACCTTTGGTCAAAACGTTATCGATTGATGCGGCTGTACGCTGGTTTGATTACAGTACGTTTGATTCAGATACCACATGGAAGATGGGATTAAGCTGGCACGTAAATGATGACTTGATGATCCGAGGCGTAGCGTCAACGGCCTTTCGTGCGCCAACCGTTGATGAGTTATATGGCGGTGATGTGGGTTCATACGATTACTTAACCGATCCCTGTTCTGGTTACGGTGGCAGCGATTCAAGTTCAAGCCTGTATCAAACTTGTCAGTCAGAAATTGGCAATACAAGTTACCAATATACTGATGGGCAAATTGAAAATACCTATACGACTGTGGCGAATTTAACGCCTGAGCAAGCGGATACGGTGACGGTTGGGGTAGTGTATAACCCACACGATATTGAAGGTTTATCCCTCACTTTGGACTATTTTAATATCGAAGTCAGCAACGCCATTTCGCGTATTTCGACACAGACTTATTTGGATCAGTGTTATGCAGGCGAATCAAGCTATTGTGATGTGTTAAATATCACCCGCGATGAAGTCACAGGTAACATTGACTACATGGAATCTCCGTTAACCAATGTGGGCACAATTGAAACCCGCGGCGTTGATATGAACATGGCATATGTGTTTGAAGCGATGGGCTTTGATTGGTCAGTAGATCTGGATGCAACTCGTCTTCTTGAATATACCGAAGATGACGTTGAATACACGGGGAAAATTGACGGCACCAACGGCGGGTTCGCCAAATGGAAATCTAACCTAGGCATTAAAATGGGTCAAGACGACTGGACCCTAAGCTGGAAGGCTCGTTATATCGGCAGTATGACCGACGACTATTATGCATCTTATGATCTAGTGCAAGATGTCAGTTCGGTGACTTATCACGATCTAGCGGCGCAGTATTTCGTCAATGACACATGGTCAATATCTGCTGGTGTGGATAATTTGTTTGATAAAACGCCTCCGTACATTTATTCATGGAATAACGCGAATACCGTTCCAGAGGTTTACGATGTAATGGGGCGTTATTACCACGCAAAGGTAACAGCGCGTTTCTAAGCTCATTCTTTTCCAAGTCCATAACACGCGATTTAGGCTTAACGAAGACCGTTAACGCCTAAATCGTTTAACGACATACTAGTGGATATCGCAAGTAAAGTGGGTAAACAAAGTAAATCACAATCCGGTAAATGACCTTTCCCGGATTTTTTATGGGTATTTTATATGTAATAGCGTGACGAGCAGGGTCCTATTGATTTCTAGACTGTGTCTTTTGCAGCCCAGCTTATAATCTAACCCAATGCTCGACACCCATGTGTCTGGAATGCGCCCATTAACTTACTTGCGCCTGCATCAACTTGCATAGTTTATCTTCCTTGTAGGGTTTCTAAAATATCAAGTACGCTTGCCCTTAGTGTCGCATCTTTGCTTTGCGCCGCATTAAGGGATTGATCAAATGCGACGGATTTCCGTGCCAAGGCTACCGTGTCATATTTTTCATCAGGATCGAAGTCTCTACTTGGAGGTGCTCTCATGGCTAAGCCCTCTTGCGACGTTATTAACCCGTTTAATTGTAATTCTGACGACATACGCGTTAATTCGCTATATGACATATGAGTCGGATCGTACTTGTTGGCCATTTCTTGCAGTTTTATTTCTGCATTTTTGCCGGCATCACTAATCGTTACTGTGTCTGTAGTGGTTTCACTGGGTGATATAGGGCTGGCGTTAGGTGATTTATCGTTAATAGTATTGTCCATTGGATAGATACTCGTCATGTAGCTATTACTATTTATCTGCATAAGATCCCCTTAATTAAATCCAATGATAATGAATACTTTGTACGAAGAATAGCAATGACTATGCCAATGAGCTCTATCCCGCCCAGCCAGACTAAGACGGACTTTTGTTGTGTCTTATAAAGTAACAAGGAAAATTATTGCCGACTCTGACACAATAATGGCAATAATCGGGTTAGATTTTATATGTTGAGTTTTTATAGTGCATTTATTAGAAGTAGCGTGTTTGGGTAAAACACTTAAATTAGAAGGTTCAATGGCTGGGTGGCAACAGCTTTTTTGGGGAGATGACTGCGTTTCGCAAATTAGTGCTAGCGCTGACAATGATAACTTTTCACATCAATTTTCCCTACAAAGTGAGCAAGGCGAAATTCAAGTAGAGCTTAGTGGTGCTCTGCAATGGCAACCTTTTGATCTGCAGTATCAGCTTTTAGTTAATGAGCAGTTATTGCATGAAAATACGCTCACTGAAAAAGACATTGAGCAAAGGCAAGTTATCCAAGGTCAAAAACAACCGATGAAATTCAGTTTCATTGGTTTGGCCGGTTTAGGTTTAAAACTGTTAAAAAGTGCCAAGGTTATTAAAGTGTTGTTTGCTGCGGGCAGTTTAGCCGCTTATAGCTGGTTGTTTTCTATTGAGTTTGCCATTGCCCTAATACTGTGTCTGGTGTTTCATGAATACGGTCATATCAAGGCGATGAAGTACTTTGGTTTGAAAACCAAAGGTATTTACCTTATCCCTTTTGTGGGAGGTTTGGCGCTCAGCGATGATAAAATTAATACCCGCTGGCAAGATATCGTTATTTCAATTATGGGGCCATTTTTCGGCTTAATATTGTCTATTGCGTGTTTAGTAGGGTATTGGCTTACCGATATAGAAATACTTGCAGGTTTAGCGGTATTCAATGCGTTGCTCAATTTATTTAATATGTTACCTGTATTGCCTTTAGATGGTGGGCATGTGCTTAAAAGTATCGCTTTTTCAATTAACTCCCGAGTAGGGATAATCGCCTGCGCACTGGGAGCCATTTTAGGTGTTTATATCAGTTATCACTTCGGTTTAGCTTTGTTAGGTTTTTTACTTGCTATAGGCAGTGTAGAAATATTCTTCGAATATAAACGCCGCCATTTAAGTGAGTTATTGCCTCTTAACCGTTATGCCCAATTTGTTTCCATTTTGTGGTATGTCACTACTTTGGGTGGCCTAAGTGCCATCGTTTGGCTTGTGGGTCAAACAGATAACGGAGCTTTGTCATTACCTCTTAAAATATTGAGTAGTTAATGAGACATTTTCTAAGATCTTTACGTTAAGCGTCGTTGAAATCAGTATTTTTAGAGGCAGAACATGTCGTTTTGAACAGGAGCAATCTGCAGAATTGTGATGTGTGCTTATGCTGTTAACGTGTCATACGTTACAACCAAGACGTATGACCGTTGAACGCGCAAAGCCGCTAATGTGCCATGTGCCATGTACCATGTGTCTTGTACTAATTGCGGTAATAGCTGATGAAAAGGATTTCCAACGTTGGTTAAATATTTTGAGGGATTTTTATTCCAACTGTCGACGTTCTAGGGGACGGAGGAAGAGCGTCGGATTCATGCTTTTAATAAAGTATAAGTTAAAAAAATCATCATTCTATACGGGTGATGCGATACTCAAACTCGTTGCCAAGCGGCTTATTGATAAGCCTAAAGCTTACCCTAAACACATTATAGAGGACGGATTCAGTGGAAAAAACAGCAAAAATCTTAGTGATGCACCCAGAGATGCAGACCTTGTTTCCGAATAAACCAAAGCGTTGGGAATTCATTGAGGTGCTTGATGATATCGATAAAACGATCTCCGAATTGGGTGCAACTGTAGACGTTTTACTATCCGCTAGCATTGAAAAACTGGATAAAGAAATGCTCGACCGTCTCCCAAATCTTAAGATGATTGCATCTATTTCAGCAGGATTTAGCAATGTCGATCTTGATGAATGCAGAGCACGAAAAATATCGGTTACCAATGCCCCAGGTTTGAACTCGGGAGATGTGGCTGATGTCGCCGTCACTATGATGACCTCGCTGCTGTTGAATTTCCCGCAAAATCACCAATACATCATGACCGATCAATGGATTACTAAGAGTGCTTTCGTTCGACATTCCATCCGGAAGATGCCCATTGGTATCGTTGGCTTGGGTTCAATCGGTAAGGAGGTGGTTAAACGGCTTGAACCATTTGGCGTCGATATAAAATGGTGGGGCCCAAGACAGAAACCAGAAATACCCTATCCTTATTTTTCTTCACTGGAAGAATTAGCAAAACAATGTCGAGGTCTTATCGTGTGCTGTCGACCTGACCAATCAACATATCATCTGATCAATGAAAAAATATTGGATCAACTCGGGAGTGATGGCGTTGTCGTCAATGTGTCCAGAGGAAATGTTGTCGATCAAAAGGCGCTAATTGCATATTTAAAAGCTCAAAAAATAGCGGGCGCTGGGCTTGATGTGTTTGATCCAGAGCCGACAAACAGCTCTACGTGGACCGACGTGCCCAACATTATTCTATCTCCGCATCAGGGAGGGGCTACGTTTGAAACGCTATTCGCACAAGCGCAAATTGCGCAAAACAACATTGAAAACTACCTCGATGGAAAGCCGCTGCTTACCAGTATTTTTTAAGAGTGAATGAAATGGCTTTTTACAAATAAGTTTTGATATGGCGGCTTCGTGCCGATTGCGGACATAGCTGATTAGCGCAATCAACGATCCCAAAAAGCAAAAAGCCGTCTGTCAGGACTGTGTACAGTGTTTCGAGTTGGAGCGGGTCTAGAAATGCTTAACGTCTAGCCATTGTTGTCTGTCCACTGCACGTTACTTTCGTCTTCTACTGCGCTCTTTAGTAAATCGATTAAAGGTAAAGCACGGTGATAAAGGCTAACAAAAGGCGTTTCATCGATATCGTCTGTAGGTTCATCTGATGCCGGTTGTTGCTCGTCAGCCTTAAGCGCAGCTTCCAAGTTCGCCAGTGCTGCGGGTACATCTTTTGCAAGTATTGCACTAGGCACAGTACCGCTATGGCCCATCATTTTCAGCAATTGCACTGCTATATCTGCGAACATAGTAATGTTGGCGCTAGACTGACTGGAAAAAATGACTAACATAATGATTTAACTCTTAAGGGTTGCTCAATAAATGTAAGATGAGTGTACACCTAAACAATACCCTTTACTGTCTGCGTCAGTTAACTAATCTCAATCGTTCAGTCTACTGTTAGCTCATATGACTAGGGTTACAGATGTGGGTTAAAAAAGGTGGGTTTTCATTATATTCTGTCACACCATAACTGTTTTTTTATGCAGTTTCAGTCTCTCACCCGTATATATGCAAGATCTTGTGTAATAGCCGTATTTCCCCCGTATCGAAATACGGTAATCAGAAAAACACTTTATATTGTAATAACTTACTTTATATGGCTAAAATAGTTGAAAAATATATACGGCAAACGCCCGTGTTTAAACACGGGCGTTTGCGTCTTATTAACATTGTTGAACTAAGCCGCTGCGCGGAGCATGTAATTTTTTACCTTTGAGTCACACTTATCTGTGGGCATGAGCCCAATTAATCGGAGATAAGTTATGACCCCTTTA
>NZ_WTPY01000048.1 GCF_011378905.1 Paraglaciecola sp. 20A4
ATCAATCAATCGAACTACCACAAAAGAAGGCTTTAGTTGCTGCTAAAGCTTGGGTCTCACTTTACCTCACCCCGATTTAAATCAGGATGATTTACATGAGGTATTATCCATATAAGGCGCTTAAAACGGAACTAAAACAGTGGGTTAGGTTTCGCTTCGCTACACATTTTAGCAAACTTTTTTCAGCCCTTAAATGGGCGCTATGGTGAAAAAGGATGTCCTGATGAAATACTTAACTTTAGTCTTACTAATCCTATTTTCATTAAAATTAAGTGCCTCGATTGAATTAATTGATAAGCACGAGCTTACCTACGTTGAATACAAGAGGTTAGGTTTCCTTAAAGTTGTGACCTCATCAGATAACGAACCTAATTCATCCTCTCAGATTTTTTTAACTTACCCTAAAAAATATAAAGCTCACTTTGAAGTGAGTGCCGTATTTCTTGAAGTCAGAAATGATAAAGATATAATTTTAGAAACATGGCTAAAAATTGAAGATGCAGACTCGGATTTTTTAAGCTCATCTACTATTAATTTAATTGACCCATCAGTTATTTCTATTAGTGTTAGCATAAAATATATGAAGTACGATAATAGTATTTCAATTTGTTCTGGTCACTTGATCAAATTGGGTGATCTAAATCTAATGCCTAAGACAACTTATTCAAATTATCTACAGTGGAAAGTTTCACCATAACAAGAATTTAAAGCGAGATTGCTAACAGTTTGCTAGGTTCCGCTTTGCTTCACGATTTTAGCAAATAATTATCAGCCCCTTAAATGGGCATTAAAATCATCAATCTTGAACGAGTGGTATTAGGTCTTTGCAGACTGACGGCTTTGATGAAGTTCTATTAAAACCAAACTTGCTCGGTAATGAGAAGATTTCAACCTCTGCTATTCACGCTACTTCATATAATGTTAAACCCAAAACTTAATCTCTAGCTATACGAAAGGGTGTTGAAATGGGATGATGTTGGCTGGGTTTATCTATTTCTATTGCCTCTAAGTCGTTTCTTATTGCTGGAATCAATAAATGTGAGAAACTATCAACATTCTGATTTTCTGAGTCGAGCCACTCGTCTACTGTAGCGTCTTGAGGCAGCATTAATGGGCTGGCTTTGGTGTGTATATCAGCAAATTTAGGATGTGGCGGTAAGGTAATAACAGAGCAACCGATGGTGACTTCCCCCGTTTCCTTATTCACGTATTCTTTGCACAATCCACCAAAAGCAATTGCCCCATCGATTGCCACTAAGTCGTGATAGTGCTTGGGTATCTTCTTTTTGCCTTGTTGGTCAAATTCTGTTTCACCGAATCCTCTCGCTGGAATGATGCAACGGGATGCTCTAAAGGGATGATAGCCCGCCGAACGAGGTACATTGAGCTTATCGTATCGTGTATTAAAGCTAGTGTACTTCGACGGCTTAAAACCTGTTGTGGAAGGTTCGAGCAATAACCACCAAACGGCTTTTTGCATCACTCGTCTTCCTTCTACCTCTCTAATAATTTGCACTTCACTAGCTGCCCTTACAAATCGATTGGGGATGATAGGTGTAAGATTTAGGTTAATACCTAATGAGATGCACAGCCCTCTTACAAACTCATCATCCGTTACGTTTAGTCTTCCACACATAATTCACCTAAAAAGTTATAACGAAGTTCATTTCAAATAAAATAATACTGTATATAATCACAGTGTATGTTGAAATTTATTCCAATTAAAGCGTCTGCGGGTATCGTCGGTTTTGAGTCACCTGCGGCAGAGTACACACAGCTTAACCTAGATTTAGACCAACTACTGATTGACCATCCTTCTGCAACTTATATTGGTTTTGCCCAAGGTGAGTCCATGAAAGGTGATGGTATTTTCTCGGGTGACTTGTTGATTGTAGACCGCGCGCAAGAAATTAAAGACCAAGACGTGGTGGTGGCAAACCTTAACGGCGTATTTGTGTGCAAGAAAATCGATAAAGTGCAGCGTTGTTTGAGGTCTTCAAGTAAGCGATTTCCACCGTACTTTTTGCAAAAAGGTGACGACTTTCAGATAGAGGGCGTAGTGACTCGCTCTATTCGCCTACACCGACCTTTTAAGAAGCAGCTCTGATGTTCGCCTTGTGTGATGTGAACAGCATGTATGCCAGTTGCGAGAAGGTGTTTGACCCCAGCATTCGCAATAAGCCTGTGGTGGTACTGACGAACAACGATGGCTGCATATGTGCTGCGTGTGGCATTGCTAAGCGCCTAGGCGTAGGTAAGAAGTTTGTACCGTACTTTCAGGTTAAGAAGGAGCTTGAAGCAGCAGGGGCCGTCATACGCTCTAGCAATTACGAACTCTACGCAGACTTGAGTCAGCGCATGATGGATACCTGCGCACGTTTTGCCCCTGACATTAATGTGTACTCCATAGATGAGTGTTTTTTGTATTATGGTAATGAGGCAACGCCCCCGCAAGAAGGCTGGGCAATCCTTGCGACTCAGATTAGAAAAACCGTTTGGCGAGAAGTGAGACTGCCTATTTGTGTGGGCATAGGCCCAACGCCCACGTTAGCCAAAGTCGCTAACCATGCAGCTAAAAAAGTAGAAGGCTTTAAAGGCGTCGCAGTATTAGATACCCAAGCTATCCGCAAAGACGTGTTGTCCAAAATGGAAGTAACCGAAGTGTGGGGCATTGGTAAACGATTAGGGTTACGACTGAACGCATTAGGGATTAATACCGCATGGGAGTTAGCCAACCGAGATCCCTCGCAAATACGAAAAGAGTTTTCGATACTTGTCGAAAACACGGTGCGAGAATTAAACGGTGAAGTACGCCACAGTTGGGATAGTGTGCGTGCAGCCAAAAAAGAGATATACAGCACGCGCAGCTTCGGTAATCGGATTACCGAATTCAATGAACTACGCAGTGCATTAGCCAGTCATGCAGAAACCGTCGCGATAAAGCTGCGCAGACAGAAGAGTCTGACTGGATGTATGACGCTCTTTGCGACGAGTTCACCCCACGACACGGAAGGTTATTTCCGACGCTCACACTTTCATCGATTTACGGTGCTTACCAATGACACCCGCAATATCGTCAAAGTGATTGAAAGCGCCATAGGGCAACTTTATAAGTCAGGGGTTCGGTATTACAAATGCGGTGTGGGATTATTAGATTTGCACGACGAAGGGCTATTTCAGTATGACCTATTCAGTCAATCAAATGACAATACCAAGCTCATGGCGTGTATGGATACTATCAATGCAAAATATGGTCGTTCGACCGTTCAAATGGCCGCTAAAGGTTTCGAGCAAAAGTTTGCGATGCGTCGAGAGTTTCTTTCGCCTCAATACACCACCAAATGGAGTGATATCCCTAAAATCATCTGTTAAAAGGAAGCCTCAAGCTATTAAACATAAAGGCTTAGTCTTTTTATTTATCGCCAAGGGATGATTTCTTAGGATAGCGAATAACCAACATGGTGCCGACAACGAGTATCGCTAGCGGGATAAGTAAAATAAGGTCTTCATACATGAGATGCTCCTAATCGGTGAGGGCTGTGACCAAGTTGTTTTTCACTAACCTATATTGGTCAATCCCCACCAAAAATTCAATGTGTTTAGAAAGCTGGAGCTGGATGAGCAAGCCTGAACGAATGGGTTGAGTTCGCGGTAACTGACTTTTCAACGATGGACAGGTATTAATATCAGGAAATAAATTACCTGATTATGTCGAAAATCTCATACTCGTTGATGCTTTAATGTCCAATTATATGCAGCTTTTATAATTATATATTTCAGATATAAAGCATATAAAACTTGCTCTAACTGGTTTGTTCTCAACGATATCACTCGTGTAAGGTATGTTGCTTAGGCCAAAAAACATACTGAAAATAGGCTCATTACATTAATGAAGTTCAGAGACTTTTAGTCAACATCGGTATTTGCATTACTTGTACCCCTACGTGGAACAGTGACTGGTTAAAACGGTTAGGTAAACTCAACAATACTCACTACCTATTAATGCATGTATAAAGAATTAGGTATAATGAGGTTTAGCCAATAATGGCTATGCCGCTTCCAATTATGTATTTTTTTATGGTCTCACATTGCTTTTCTTAAAAACGCTAAGTTATTAATTTAACTATGGAAAATATTTTTTACATAGTTTTTAATGGGAAACAGAAAAGTCTCGTTAAAGTCGAGTCGACCCCCTCAGGTCTCCTTTTGCTTTTGCAACTCCGAGTGGTTTCACTCGCACGATAGTAAAAAATACTGAATAAAATCAGAAGGTAAGCACTTAAAATGACGAAAACAACAATCATATCGAGAAGTTACATATACGACATGCTCGATAATAAGCGTTAGGTACTTAGTTGAAACTTGAGCATTGGAAGCTAATAAGGAAATTATCAGTAATTTACATTGCAGTTATTGCAGTGTTTATTATTTTTGATATTGCGGTTTTATCTATTGTTGATTACGGCAACAAGCCTGCGGATTTTGTCGGCTGCTATGCATACGATGCAATGGTAGTTGGTTTTGAATGCACTGGTTTTATTGGTTCAAAGCCAGTTAGCCTAGCTTTAAATCTGCCTTTGTTTCATTTATACATGCCATTTTTTATAATTTATAACCCTATTTTTATATTAGTTGTAATAGCTATGTGGTTTTTTCCAGTAATGTTTGTATTATCAATCAGTAAGTTAAAGCGTAAAAGTACCTAACAAGCTAATCAACGCGGACAAATAATAGTTGGCTTTTTGTTCACTGCGTTCACTATTTTAAGCCAACCATTATTTGCCCGTTATTAGGGCGTTAGCCGCTACAAGGAAAGTTCGTATGGCGAAACCAGATTTTTTATACCATTACACAAGTATAGAAGGGTTATCTCATATCCTTTCTTCAAAAAAAATTAGGTTTTCTCGCCTAGATTTTCTTGATGATATGGAAGAAGGTGGCTCTAAAGATCCTGTTGACTGGAGAAAATACTTTTTTGTTAGTTGCTGGTCAGCAACTAGTGAAGAGTCGATTCCACTATGGAGTATGTACACAAAAAATATGACAGGTGTTCGAATAAAAATTCGGACAGAAATGTTCAAGAAATATTATCTTGATGCTGAGAGTATTCCGAAGTTCCTGCAAATAGCAGATACAAGTTCAGCCCCACCAGGCGCTAAGGTCACTCTTCAAACTTACATGCCTTATGAAGAAATGCACGGCGAAGACTACATGGTTATGCCACCTTCATGGGGAGATAAGTTTTGGCCATTTCCGGTTGAGTATACAGACGATGAAAACAAGTTAAGCCAACAACTAATCCAATATAACTCTGAAACAGATCAAACGATGGTCAGCTCATTCGAAATTGCTAAATACAAAAGAGAGGTTTGGCGTTTTCAGGATGAATGGCGCTTTCGATTGTATTGTCACAGTGCAGCTCCCAGAAGTCTGCTAGGAAAAATTGATGAACAACAATATTTTGACTTGATGGTAAAGTCGTTATCAACATTAGGTGGAGGTATAAGCCGAGAGTACTTTTATTTATCTCTGGATGAAGGTGCCTTCAACGGGATAGAAATCTTATTAGGCCCGAAAGTTGATGCTGCTCATGAGATTATTGTTAAGGCATTGATAGATTCTTACTGCCCTTCGGCAAAGCTAGCCAGTAGTAATCTCAAAGGTAAGATAAAGTAGCGGCTAACAAACGCATTAACTCGCTCGCAAGCTCGCTGGGACAATAACACGTAGGCTCTGTCGCTTCGCTCCAATTTTAGCCTACGTGTTATTGCCCGTTATGCGGGTGTTAGGTGAGCTCACGCGATGAAGCCGAAATTAATATATAAATTCGAAGACTTCACAATAAGGTCATTGAGGAACCTAAAGAATCAAATCATATTTTTTGGTTCTCCGAAAAATTTCAATGACCCTTATGATTGTGCTATACGCGCAGAAGTAAGGTCTCCAAAAGAACAAGAAATCATTCAACTTAGGAATTTCTATTTAAACCAGAATGATTTACCTGATCAAGCTCGAAGTGAGCTTTCTACGATGAGTAACTCACAGATCAGCTCATTGATTGAGCGAAGAGCTCGATCTTTAGCGGAAATTCATGCAGAAGACTTCCTTAATACTAAGGGAGTTTCCTGTTTTTCTGAGATTAACAGTGATTTACTGATGTGGTCGCACTACGGCGGAAAGTACAAAGGGTTTTGCCTTGAGTTTTCTTCTGAATTCGAGCCATTTAACAAATTAAGAAAGGTAAATTACTTAGAATCAATGCCAATGATAGATCCAGTGTCAGCTATTATGGGCAACGATTTTGATCAGTTTCTAAATTTATACTGCACAAAATCCAAAAGTTGGAGTTATGAAAAGGAGTGGCGTGCGCTACATCATGTCGCAAACACAGCATTTACTTATCCTACGGAGGCTCTTAAAGGTGTCTACTTTGGCCCAGAAGTTGACCCAGCAGATAGAGAAATGTGCTGTTTGATTCTACAAGGTCAAAACCCGAATGTTCTTTTTTGGCGTGGTGAAAGAAATTCCGCAAAATTCAGTGTTGAGTTTGAGAAGTTTACTTATACAAGTAATATTGTTGCTAGGAAAAAGGGTCTTATCACCTAACAAGCGGCTACACGCAGACGGCCAAACCTACACGATTTTTGTGGTTTCGCTGCGCTACACTTTAACACAAAAACCGCTCCGGTTTGGCCGCTGGTAAGCCAGGCGTTATGGTGAAAAAGGAGTTTCGGTGAAATATCGCTTATTTATCTTACTAATTATATTTTCGTTTAAATCTCATTCATCTATAGAAATGATTGAGGATCATAAATTTACTAAAATAGAATCTAAAAAGCTAGGTTTCTTTAAAATAGTTTCCTCGTCAAAAACAGCTCCCAATTCGCCTTCTCAGATATTTATTACTTACCCTATAACCTTTAAATCTAAATTCGAAGTAACCAATGTGTTTCTTGAGGGGATAAATGACAAAGGTGTAATATTCAAAATTCCTTTAAAAATTGAAATCACAGATAATGGTTTATTAAAGGGCTCTTTCATCAATTTAATTCAACCTACTGCTATTTCATTAAATGTTTCCATAAAGTATATTTATTTAAATAGAGAAAATTCTATAAGTGTTGGTCATTTAATTAAATTAGGTAACCTAGATTCACTTGCTGAACTTGATTACGTAAACTATTTACAGTGGCAAAGTTCACCATAACAAGAGACTATGGCGTCAATAGCTAATTTATAGTCTCTGGCGCTTCCCACATGACCCCATCTCTCAGCATTGAATTTAAGATAACGACCATCTTCCTGATGCACGCAATAATGGCGACTTTCTTAGGTTTACCTGCTGCGACTAATCGTTGATATGTTTCCTTAAACACGGGGTTACTTTGTATTGCTGACATCATCGCCATGTATAAAACAGTTCTGACTTGATGCCTGCCTCCTTGGATTTTCCGCAGCCCTTTATAGCGTCCACTTTCTCGATTCATGGGCGCCACACCGACTAACGCAGAGGCTTGTTTGTTGGTTATATATCCTAACTCTGGCAAGTTACTGATGATAGAAGCGGAGGCTATTTTTCCAATGCCTTTCATGCTCTGTAAGATGCAGTTCTTTGCTTGATAATCTGGACAGGATTCTATGAGCGCGACGATTTTATTCTCAATTTTGGTTATCTGGTTTTTAAAGACGGTGAGAATAGGTTTGATGGTCATAGCGAGTTCTTTTGGCAGAATTTGTAGACGGTTTTTTTCCATCGTTTGCATAACCAATAGTTGATTTTGCCTTGCGACTAAATCACTCATAGCTTTCATCGTTCCTGGTTTTAACTGAGATAACTTAGGCTGAATAGCCTCACCATAATGCGCAATCAATTGAGCATCTAATTTGTCTGTTTTAGCTCGCTGACCTATTGCTCCGGCAAAGCGTTTAATGTGAATGGGGTTGGCGACAAAGAAGGGAAAATTAGCGTTTGCGCAGGCGATGATGAACGGCATTTCTAATCGGCCAGTTGCTTCAATGACAATGCGCCCAGGTGAATGCTGTTGGATTTTTTAATGGCTTCTTTGATACCTTTTTCATCGTTAGAAACAGTGAAATAAATATCGCGAGGACGGATATAAATATCTAATTGAAACTTGCCTGTATCGACACCGACGTTAACGCTTTGATTTGTTTTTGTATTCATAATAAGCTAACTCTTGCTTGCATAATGCGGGTTGAGACCCAGTAGACTATTCGAGTGTTTTGCTTGGAGTCCTTTGTGGCGCTCTTTCTTGTTATCGGTCTCTAAACTGAGGAGCCATCGCTCAATCGAACTACCACAAAAGAAAGCTTTAGTTGCTGCTATAGCTTGGGTCTCACTTTACCTCACCCCGATTTAAATCAGGATGATTTACATGAGTTATTATCCATACAAGTTGCTCAAACGGACAAAAAACAGTTGGCTTTTGCTCGTTCCTCGCTAATTTTAGCCAACAATTTTTCGCCGCTTAGCAAGGCGTTAAATAGCTCTCATTTTGGGGTTTTGATATATGCAAGGTAAGCAGATTGACGGAGAAATACGACAATTTAAAAGAATTTCAATGTCATTTGCTGATTTTAAAGATGCCTTAGAAATGTCGAAATACATAATTGATCGCGATTTACATTCTGATTTTGAAAGCAATAAATTGATTATTAGTTCATTAAATTGTTCTATGATAATTTCTTATTGCAGACCATTTTCTGGCAACGACTCTCGCAACTTGATAAAGATTCCTGATTTGTCATTGAAATCTTTGAAAGTTCTATCTCCAATTGAACGTAAAATGCATGACTATATAATGCAGAGTCGTAATACACTGTTGGCTCATTCTGATTCTCAAGCCGTAGATTTAAAATTTGTTATAAACGAATTTGGTTCGACTAAAATGTTACAGCCGATTCGTAATTGGAGTCTAGCTCCGTTGGAATTAGAGGATCTTAAAATATTTCACCAAATGGCTTCGAAATTATTATCTTATGTTGCTATTGAGCGTGCAAATATAGAACCCAAAATAATCCCCATATTAAGAGAAATTGATATGGATTTAGAGTGGTGAATACCGACATTTAACAAGTGCAATCAATCGGACGCATAAACGGCTGTCATCGTTTTTGCTAAAACAAAAAATTCGCAAAAACAACGCCAACCTATGCGCCGTTGTTGCAGGCGTTAGCACTCTAATTTTATAATCAACTATTGGTATTTTAAATGAGTTTAGTTAAGCCAAATAAAGTAGAGTCTAGAATCACTTTCAATGTGAAAGAAGCTATAAAAATTCGTGGGTAAGTGCTGCTCAAAAGTCTGAAAGCAAATTAGCAAATTAGCAGATTGGTTAATCGAGGCAGGCAATGAAAAGCTAGCTAGGGAGTTTCCTGAAATAATTGAGAATTATAGTCGAACAACTATAAAAAATCTCACATGATCAACATAGGCTGCAAAAGTTGTTCAAGTACTAACAAGGCATTGCAAAGGACAAAAAGTAGTTGCTTTTTGCAAAATCAAATTGTCCAAGGCAAAGTTCACAGAATATAAAAATTAAACAAAGGCGAGGGAAATGGTTAGGCATAATCGACTTTTCTACAGCCTCGTTAGCTCTTATCGAGGAATATTCATCTATGGATTACCTAACTCAATTTAAAATTGATGATCTGTCAAATGATAATAGTGAGTTCACTTTTATTCTGGAATCCCCTCATCGTCAAGAAGTTAATGATGGTTTTCCTGCCGCTGGTGCAACTGGGACGTGGATGAGTAGGGCTATGTTCAAACTAGACACCCCATTAGGAGAATTAGTCAGAACTAAAAGTAATCACATTCCAAGACTATCCCTATTAAATTGTTCGCGGCTTCCGCTACAAATCTCCTGTTACAACCGTTTAGAATTGACGCCTGAATATTCGGATTTTCTTAACATTCAAACAACACACGATGACAATATTCAAATAGCTAAACAAAAAATTAAAAACAAACTAAGATCAAAAATAGGGGAGCAAGCTTTAACAAGCTTTAGAAGTCGTCTCTTAAAAAATATCACTAACTGTAGTCAGTTAAAAATAATTGTGTGTGGTGTCATCGCCCAATGCTTTTTTGAGGAAGTAACACAATTGAAGGTAAGTCTACGTAAACCTACTCAGGTTAACTGGCAAGATCATTCTTTTAGTGTTTTTTATGAGTACCACCCATCTCCTAGCTCTGGGGTATGGCAGAATTCATCCAATATGGTAAAGTTACTAAAATTCATGAGCTAACAAGAGCATTAAACGTAACTAAAACAGTGGGTGACGTTTCGCTACACATTTTAACCCACTACTTTAGTTCGCTTATTGCGACGTTATATATTCTTAGCTATTAAATCAGCTTTCAGCAACCCACCTTTTGTGAATAGCTTCGCAGAAAATTTGGGATTACGTCTGGACTTATAAGCATCTAGTATACGTTTTAATCCATCCGCTTCTAGTAAAGAAATATTCACTTCAGTATCCATCTCCGCACTTTCTACAAAATCTTCAGAAAAAGTAGGAGCGACAATTAGAACCTGAGCTACTCGTTTTCCGGCCTGCTCGCAACGATTCGCATAGGCTTTTACTTGTCTAGATGTATTTGAATACTTTGCAAAATCACCATTTTTACAGGTTTTAGCCTCTCCCACAATTACGTCGTCTTCACTCAGCGATATTAAGATGTCCGCCTTATCTTTCGAAGTATTGATTAGACGTCTAAGATCTTCATCAACATTCAAGCCGAGCTGTTCAAATATTGCTTTAGTGACTTCTTCAAATTTGAGGCCTATATCTGCCTCTGCAATTTCGATGCTATTTCCTTTCAAAGTTGCAAGATCACGTCTTGCGAGTGCCGCATAGTTTTCTATGAGCTTATCTGTTGCATCCGCGAAACTGTTCAAGATATTTAAGCGTAAGTTGCCACGCTTCTTTATCCCCATACTTTCAACAACGTTTTTCACTTCGTCATTTGTCAGCATATACAGTATGTCATATGGGGTAATACTAAGTGCTCTGAGTTTTTCTACATCTAATTCTTCTTGTTCTTCAAGCTCAAATTCGTGCTTTAGTACGTTAGATAACGTAGGGAAATGGCTTTGCAGAGCTGAAAATAGCTCTTTAAAACCAGTGGCACTTAGTGCATTAAACTCATGTTCAGAACAGGTGTTTAGAGCTATCAATATAATTAGTATACGTTCTTCAAGAGTTGTTCCCAGCTTATCTACATCCAAATCTAAGTCCTGAATAAGACTTTTCAATCGCTCTTTCCGCTCATTAACTGAGGTATCATCGTTAAACAAATCGTTCTGAAGAAGCTGGGTTACAGGGACGCCCAGCTTCATAATATTAAATATTTTCTCTTTCCGCTCAATTCCTCTAATTTTCTTACGGTGGTTTTTAAGAATGTTAGATAATTCTGAGTCGCTAAAAGTACGGAGGATCCTTAATAAATGCTTATCTGCTAGTTCCTTACCTTGAATACGATGCAATAGATTTACGATCTCATCAGGCACGTAAACGGTTTGTAATTTTCTGCTCATAAAAACAAGACCAATTTCCCTTAAATCATTTAATGCATCTTGAATACCATTTTTCGGGATCTGGTCTATTAGATGTTCAACTCCAGCTTGATCATCAGCTGTCACATCGAGTTTTGAAGCCAGCACATTAAGTATTCCGCGCTCATCGTCCGTTATCTTCGCTTCGCGATTAATACGCTCATCATTAGAGTATGCTTCGCTCAGGCAAGCATGGTAAATACCGAGTCTTTTACCATTGGTAAAACTATCACCGTCATCTACTGATTCTATTTCTGAATTTAATTCGTTAGCTCTAGAATTGATAACATCCCATTCTTTAGTATACAAAGACTCAACCCAGTTGATTCTAGCAATACAGTTTCCATCTCTACTGAGTATGTTTGTAAGCAATGTGGCCTGTGCGCCTAACATGGCTAGTTGCTCTCGAACAGATTTTTCGAAATAAGGGAGGATGATTTTAAATAGCTGCGTTATATCTGTGCTAGATGCGTTTTTTATTTGCCCATCTAATTTGTTTAACTGTGCAGCAATTTTGCTGTCATGTTTGACCGCGTCACCACAAATTCGATCGACGGCGTTAATGAATTTAGATTTCTCAACCTGATTAACGAGCGAGAGAACACTTGATAGTTTCATGCCACTTCCTATGTGTCTAATATGTCTACGAATTAACTGCAATTGGTCTTTCGTCTAACCATACACCTCGTCGGCGATTATTAAAACTAATTCGTTAATTGTTAAACAGCGCCTAGAGAGACTAATTTTGTTGAGCTGATAAGTGATTTTTCCCTAACTTTGCAGACACATTTGACTTAAAAATCGGACCTTAAGTAAAAGTGTTATGAATAAATAAACATCTCGCACTACTATAAGTGCTGTCCACAAACGATTTCTCGTCGGTAGAACCTATGTAGTGGTAAGCAGAGCCACAGATTTTCTTTCTTTATACTGTCTATTCCTATGGCTGAGACAGTTGATAATATTGAAAGTACGGTAAACCTCACCTGTGCTTTTGCCTGGTTCGCCACATACGGAGGTGTATGTGGTAGATAATTTATATAGATCAACACGATTTGTATAAATTAACGAAGCTTTAGGGCATAAATAAAGGGAGCCGTAAGGCTCCCACGAGGACATGATTGGCTATTAGTCGAGTAATCCGCTAACTTTTCCTGCTTCTTTGTAACCATCCAGTCGGATCTCAATAATCCTGTCATTGGTATCTTGGACCAGTTTCTCCAGTTTTTTGAGTTGATGCAGATAATCACTCTTCCTTATAAGCCCTATATTGTCCTTACTAAGTTGTCGATTACTGTCGAACATAAGCTCGAAAATCGTTTCACATTCTGAAGCTTTGAATTTTATTTGGGTAGATAATAATTGTCGCTGGGCTTTTGAAAATTGTTGGTAGTCGCGAGCAAAAATTTTGGCGTGTGTTTTCTCAATTTGAGTAAGAAATCGTTGTCTGTGGCTATACATATAGATAGACTCATAAAGACCTTTTTCATTTTCTAATTCCTGCAAATATTTTGACAGAATTTTTTTCCTTAGCTCTCCATTTGCCTTATTCTTGGCATTCGACGTTTCCATCTCTATACCAATCCAGTGACCTGAATTCGAATCAACGATTAAAGCATCAACCAACCTAGCATCATTAGCCCTGTGTTCCAGTTGTATTGCTAAATCGCGTTCAGTAGCGAAACCACTAATTTCTTTTGCTTTTACGAGGTCAAGAACGACTATTTGAACAGAAAGATCGTGGATAAGATTTCGCTCATTAACTCGGCTCACGTCAGAACGAAGGTGTAGCTCACGGTTAAGGATAAATTCAGCTTCTCTAGCACCATGGGATGTCAACAATATAAAGCCTTTATCCATGTTGGAGAATGTGGGATGCACGTTAATAAGTTGCTTTTTCTTCATACGATTAATTAGTTTATTAACACTTTCGCGACTGAGGCCTAAGTGTCGTTGAATAACTGTTTTACTGGTAACGCCAAATGCGCCAGTTATTGCGATTACGGCATTTTCTCTTAATAGTCCCAACGTGCCTGGATCGGTTACGTTTGTTATGTATAGGTGTTCAAGTGATGTGGATATAGCTCTATCTATGTAATTCATACTTTCTCCTTTTTAGAATTCAAAAATAGATAGGCACAAGAAGAGCAGAATTAGTCAGGGGAGGGCAGTATGCCATGCATACTGCTATGGCTTCGCCACACTTAGCAGTACGCTAAGTAAATCTGAATTTTTTCTCAAAATACAGACCAACTTCGTTGCAGGAAAAGTTCTGTAAGCCAGAGCTTACGCGACTCCTCGCTACTCTGGCACTTGCCACCTTGTGGCTTCGACAGAACGTTTCCTAGGAGTCAGCTACCGCTGATTAACCCATATTTTCCCTCTATACTGCTCGGGGAAAGCTTCGCGGAAGGCACCGTTCGCAGTACTCTCACCTCTGGTGCTCGGGTTGCAAGTAGTGGCTGCGCAACTTACTCACAAGTTTGCTTAAGCAAACGGAAATATGGGTTAATCTGCGATGCTGACTCCTGCTTCGTAATTAATCGTGTTTCACACAATCAATCACTACGCCATAATTGTTGAGCGTTGCTCAAGCTGTTTTACAAACTCGTACCGAGCTTGTTGTTAAGCTTCTTTGAAAACTAAGTCGTTAAATTCTATTGAATAGTTTAATTTGCAGAAGTTAAATTCGTATTGGACTTAAGTATTAGAAAGGCGTAAAACTAACACTTATCGCACTTCGCTGTAGTTCGGAAGGAACCGAAAATGAATGACTCGATTATCGTAAATAAAATTATTAGTAGCATCGCATTACAGATTGATATTACTCCTACATTTTCGCTTGCCGCTCAGCAAAATTCTTATCCAGTACTTAAATCCATCCGAGTTAGTTATCCGAAAAATGAAGAACAAGAATTTCCTTGTTTAAATTCGCTACAGCTCAACTTAGCTGGAATAACTGATTGGCTAGATGCAGAAACTTGGTATATCGACAGACTAGAGCCAGGTCAGTCAATTAACCTCAAAATAAAAGAATTATATTTTCCATTCGATAAGTTATTCGGTATTACTGAAGAAGTTAGTCACTCTCTATTTTTTTCGCTGCTCGACAATCAGGATACGATACTGGCAGAGTACCAAGCGAAACTTAATGTTTTGCCTTCTAATTATTGGGGCGGTGAAGAAAGACAACCTGCTTTATTAGCAGCGTTTGTCAAACCAAACGGTGTCTATGTAGAATCTCTTGTAAGAAAGGTCGCTCTCACTTTAGAGAAGGGTGGGTATGGGCGGTCAGTAGACGGCTATCAATCTAATACAAGAGAAAAACCATATTTGATGCTGGCCGCGCTGTGGAATGTTATTTTCCAGGAAAAACTGGCGTATGTGAGTCCACCTCAAGGATTTGCCAAGCAAGGACAACGAATAAGACTTGCATCAGACATAAGTAATTCAAGAATGGCAGCATGTTTGGATTCGTCATTGCTCTTCGCTAGTTGCATTGAAGCTATGGGCCTCAATTCAGTTGTAGCAATGACGAAAGATCATGCTTTTGCAGGAGCATGGCTTATCGATGAAAAGCTGCCTATTCTGACTAACGATTCCCCTGTTACTTTTGAACAATCCAAAGAACATGCAAGAGAACTGCTAGCGGAAGAGCGGGAGTCTGAGTTCGCTATGGTTATTGACATTGCACAGGCAAGAGCTCAGTCGATAAAACCTTTATCTACTGTAGAAGAAAAGAAAGAAGAAAAGTCATCTGATGAAAACGTTGTTGCACTTGAATTACCTATAGTTCCACCACTACCTCCCGTTCGAAGAGATGAACAGGTTTTAGAAGATAGTCCTGAAACTCGAATAGGAACATGGTCTCGCAAACTGCTTGATTTATCCAAGAAGAATAGCTTGCTCAATTTCAGTGATAGAGCTATCGCTATCAAACTATATTGCCCTAATATTGCTGCAATGGAAGATATGTTGGCTGATGGCACTAAGTTCAAATTTCAATCTGCGCAGGAAAGTCCTTATTTTGACGCCAGTCGTGACAGTGAAATGTTTAGATTACAGACAGGATCTGACGTTCATCGAGAATACGCCCTAAATCAAATTCAAAATAAGGTGCTTATAGCCAATCAACCTGCAAAAAAATTAGAAAAAAACTCAGTTGAACTTTTCAGAAAAGCAAAAAATGATCTCGAAGAGGGCGGCTCTAATACACTATTTCTCGCATTAGGTTTTCTAAAGTGGAAAGAAAATCCTGAGGATTCCCGTAGCTACAAAGCACCTTTACTACTAATTCCCGTCAAACTCACTAGACGCAGTGCAAGAGCAGCTGTTTACGTAGAGCAACTTCAAGACGAGGACCCAATATTTAATCTTACGCTTATTGAGTTTTTGCAATCTGAGCATGACATTAATTTAAGCGAATTTAAGGAAGAACTTCCCGAAGATGACAGCGGGGTCGATGTTCCATATATATGGCAGCGTCTGAGAGAAGCGGTTAAAGAGCAGGCGGGCTTTGAATTGGTCGAAGAATTGGTCTTGGGATCTTTTTCTTTTGCCAAATATCTTATGTGGAAAGACCTTAGAGACAGATTGGACGACTTAAAGAAAAACTCCTTTGTAAAACATTTGGTTGAAAATCCGCGAGACCCTTATCCTCAGAAAAGTACGTTTATAGAGCGGGAGGATATAGACGAGAAGCTTGATCCTGCGACAATTTACACACCGTTAAATTGTGATAGCTCACAATTAGTCGCAGTAGATGCATCTGCACGTTCTCAAGATTTTGTTTTGGAAGGGCCACCAGGAACAGGTAAGTCTGAAACAATTGCTAATATCATTGCACACAACATGGGCCTTGGGCGAAAGGTGCTTTTTGTTGCAGAGAAAATGGCAGCGCTAAATGTGGTTTATCGCCGTCTGCAAAAAGTTGGTTTAGACCACCTATGCTTAGAGTTACATAGTAATAAAGCGAATAAAAGAGCTGTACTAGACCAACTAAACAAAGCCTGGCAAAAGCGCGAAGGGCTAGACCCCAAAACATGGGAAATGAATATTACAGTGCTTAAAGAAAAAAAAGCACAGCTGAATAACTATGTACGTGCCTTACACGAAAAGTCTGTCTTTGGTTTTTCTGCAAGAGATACCATTTCAGTAATAGCGCGAAACGGCGAATCATCAAAGATAAGGCTCAACTGGCAGCCTGATATTGCTGCGTCTCCTATCTCATCAGACAAAGAGCTAGATAAAATCAAAGAGTTAATTGAGCAGTTGGGCTTAGCCTTTTCTGATGTAAGTAGTCTGACGTTAGACGTATTTATGATCATCACTGCCACAGAATGGTCTAATATTTGGCAGACAAAATTGCTTGCTGCAATCGATATCTGGCAAGAAAATAGTAGCGTTATAGAGGAGACTTTTCCTGTAGTTGCTGCCTATTTTTCGTTAGATACGGTCGATAAAACCGCAGACAATCTATCCTCTGTTGGTCATATCAATCAGCTTATTAATCTAGCCTGCAAACAAGATATAGCTATTTTTGTAGATAAAGGAGCTAAGGAACGTCTTGATCTAATTCGAGATATAGCAAGTTTAAAAATGGAGTTTGATAATGCATTAAAAGGGCTATCACACGGTATAACAAGCGACAATCTGTCTAAGATACCAGTTGAGCAGTGGGACAAATTTGCTGAGGAAGCCGAGGCAAGCTGGTTCAAGTCATTTTTCAGAAAGCGAAAAATTAATAGTGAAGCCAAAGCGCTTGATATATCAAAAATTGATGATCTGACAATCATTGGAAAAATAGCTAATTGTCAAAAATTGAAGTTGAGCATCGAAAGTAAACTGAAAAAAATTGAGCAATATTCGATCTGGTGTGATTGGAATACAACTCCGGAAAGCTTAGAAAAATGCGCTGATACTGGAGATGAAGTGCGGGAATGTATTTCAGAATTAGTGAGTCTTACCGATGATCCGACTAAGATATTAATTCCAGTTAAAAAATGGTTGGTAGATGGTAGGGAGTTTTTAGAGGAATCAAAAGTATATTCTGCTTCAGTCCGCTATAACGAGGCACTGAATAAATTTAATGATTCAAATGCTGAACTTGATGAGATGGGGTTACATATACCAACTGATGCCGAATTGTCTGGCGTAGCTAATAATTTCAATGAGATCACTTCACTTTCAGCAAAATTAAAAAGCTGGTGTGAGTGGCAATCTGCAAAACAAAAAGCGAATTCGTTTTCTCTCGATACATTCTGTCAGGCACTGGAATCTGGTGCGGTGCGTCCTGAGGCGTTGAGCGAGCAATTTAAAGTGTCATTCTGCTACTGGCTTGCCCCAATACTTATTGATGCTAGTGATGAACTTCGCCAGTTCAAAGCGTCAACACATGAGCAAACGATTGAAGCTTTTAAAGAAGTAGATGAACGAGTTGCTAAAATTACCAGTGAATACATTGTTGCGCTCGCTTCTGAATCAAAACCCGTTCAAGGAGCTAGTGACACCCCCAAGCAATTTGGCGTTCTCGCAAAAGAGCTTCAGAAAAAGACAAGACATATTCCAATAAGATCTTTGATTAATCAGTTGGGTGATTCATTACTAGACCTTTGCCCATGCTTGATGATGTCACCTTTGTCCGTGGCACAGTTCTTACCGTCTGACTTTAGAGGATTTGACTTAGTGGTTTTCGATGAAGCTTCACAAATGACGACATGGGACTCCGTAGGGGCGATAGCGAGAGGAAATAACGTAATAATTGTTGGCGACCCTAAACAAATGCCACCGACTAACTTTTTCTCAGCAGGTGGCAATTCAGATGATCCTGATGAAGAAGACTTAGAGTCTATTTTAGATCAAGCTTTGGCTGCTAGGTTGCCGCTCAAGCGTTTAATGGGGCATTACCGAAGTAAGCACGAAACACTCATTGCATTCTCTAATAGTAAGTATTATGAGAACTCGCTTGTCACATACCCCTCTTCAGAAACAAAAGAGTCTGCGGTGTCTCTACATCGTGTAAATGGCATCTACGCGAAAGGGAAAGGTAGGAACAACACAGTTGAAGCTAAAGCTGTTGTTGATGAAATTGTTAGGAGGCTGCTTGATAAAAATGAATGTGAAAAATCAATTGGTGTAGTAACTCTAAATTCTGATCAACAGAGGACTATTGAAGATCTTTTGGACGATGCTAGAAGACAAAATCCTTCTATTGAACAATATTTCCAAGATGGGCAGGACAAAGAACCAGTTTTTGTTAAAAACTTGGAATCGGTACAAGGCGATGAAAGAGACATTATTATGCTTAGTTTAGCTTATGGCCCAACAGAGCCTGGCGCGAAAACAATGAGCATGAATTTTGGCCCTCTTAATAAAAGTGGGGGAGAAAGACGGTTAAACGTAGCTATTACCCGTGCTACAACTGAAGTCGTCGTTTTTAGCAGTTTCGACGCATCAATGATCGATTTAAGTCGGACGAATTCTTTAGCTATTGAGCACCTTAAGCACTTCTTAGAATTTGCTGATAAGGGGCCAATAGCCTTATCTGAAATCGCTTTAGCTGACCACGGTATTGATCAATTTGATAGCGACTTTGAAGAAGCGGTAGCGCAGGCATTGCGTCATAAGGGGTGGAAAATTCAGACCCAAGTAGGCGTGAGTAAGTTTAGAGTTGATTTAGGAATATTACACCCAGATAAACCTGGAAAGTATATAGCAGGTGTTGAGTGCGACGGCGCAACATATCATGGTTCCCCCGCAGCTCGAGATCGAGATAGAGTTAGACAGATAATTCTTGAAAGTCTTGGATGGAATATCGTGAGGTTGTGGTCGACAGATTATTTCGTAGACTCAGAATCCGCCATACAAAAAGTTGATTCAAAACTTAAAGAAATACTTGAAGTAGAGAGGGAGCTAGATACTCTGCCAGAAGCAGAAGCAGAAGCAGAAGCAGAAGCAGAAGCAGAAGCAGAAGTAGAAGCAGAAGTAGAAGTAGAAGTAGAAGTAGAAGCAGAAGTAGAAGTAGAAGCAGAAGTAGAAGTAGAAGCAGAAGTAGAACCGTCCTTTTTAGCTAAAACTGTCACTATCAACTCTAACGTTGAAAATGTTTATATTGATGAGGTTAAAGGCAGTGAGTCGTCGCAAGTATTGAATTCAGCAAACTACTTTAGACCTCAATATATTGAAACTTGGATTCAAAGAATAAGTGCATAACTTGAACGGGTAGAAAAAACGGTCAGCCGAATATATGCTAATCGCTTTTT
>NZ_WTPY01000049.1 GCF_011378905.1 Paraglaciecola sp. 20A4
GAACAGACCTTCATACATCTAATATTCAACGCATAACTAAATTGGGCGTAGTCGCTGCAGCTGTTATGGCCGCGTCTGCACCTTCATACCTGCAGGCTGCGGAATTCCTTGATGGACGTGCAGAGGTTAATTTCCTCGCAATGCAAAACTACCAAGCCATTCAAGCTAAAGAAGGGGCATTTCGTCCTGTGGACGAAGAACAGTCTTCTGGCTTTGGGCGTATCAGAGCTAACCTCATGCTTAAATTCCACATCACTGAATTTATCTCAGCCGATATAGACATCGCTGAAGAGCCGAATGACTTCGGTAACAACGGTGACCGTGATTTCTCATTCCACAATGATTACGCTGGTATCGAGTTTGATTTATTTGGTCTTACTGAGTATGAGCGTGAAAACGCTAACCTAATACTTCGTGTCGGTAACATTGGCGGTTCTCCATTCCAATTTAAAGGCTTTCAAGACGGCGCTGACAACCAAGCTAATGCGCTTATCGGTAACGGAATAACCGATTACGCAACAGCAGAAAATGGTGCGCAATTAAGATATACCGAAACATACGATGAAGGTGTGGTTCGCAGTTTCAACGTGGTCGGCCATGTTACAACCTCAAGTTTTGGCGAAGCGTTTCAAGAAGATCGTGGTTTTAACTACCTCTTACAAGGTGCTGTTGAGTTTACGGGTGGCTTTAAAGTCGGTTTGAATTTCTTGCAAGCAAATCAGGGCGATCAATTACGCTTTGAGAACGGCGTGGCCAGTCTTGACGGTTTGACCACTACCAACTATCGCTTTGGAGACGGTGAAAACTATAACTTCTCTGCCTCAGCTTCAAGTGAGCGTGATACCCATGTTGGTGTTATGCCAGGCCTTGACCAAACAACCATTCAATTGAACTTAGCCTACCAGCCATCAGCTGAAACTAGCTTGATCTTTATGATTGGTAAGTCCAGTGACGATTATACTTTCGCAGATTCAGCAGGCAACGCAGTAGCTGGTATTACTTACTTTGGTGTAGACGGGGTAGCTGATCCGACAGGAACAACTTTCGATTCTAATAGCGTTATTAAAGGCGATACGTCGGTTGAGTACTGGACAGTTGAAGCTCAGCATTATGTTATTCCTGGCAAATTCTATGTAGCCGCGCGTTACGCAGAAGCTGAGAACACGTCGGATCTTATCGCCCAAACCGACAATACAGTTGAGCGCCTACAAGTCGCAGCCGGTTATTGGTTCAACGATAAAACTCTGTTGAAAATCGAATATGTTGACCAAGACGAAGGCATTAACTCTGGCGGCCAAATTGGCGCTGGTTTTGACGGTATCACATCTGAAATTTCGGTTAAGTTTTAGCTATCAGCCGACTTCTGTCGGCTTTATCTAATTGTAAGCTAATATAAATTATAACAACTGTCTTATTTGCCTATTACGTGAATGAGACATCCAACTTTGTACATAAGGGGAATGCCCGATGTTAAACAAATTGACTATGCTGACTTGTGTTGCGTTAGGTTTTAGCGCAACTGTCATTGCTGAAACTATCACCATCGCCACAGTAAACAATGGTGACATGATCACCATGAAAGAACTCAGTAGCGATTTTGAAAAGAAAAATCCTGATATTGACCTTCAGTGGGTCACGCTTGAAGAAAACATATTACGCCAACGGGTTACTACAGACGTTGCCACTAAAGGTGGCCAATACGACGTTATGACAATTGGTACTTACGAGGTACCTATCTGGGGTAAGCAAGGTTGGTTAACTGAACTTGACGACTTAGGCGAGGAGTATGATGAAGAAGATTTACTACCGGCTATCAGAAGCGGCCTATCAGTAAACGACAAATTATATGCTGCGCCTTTTTACGGTGAGAGCTCGATGGTTATGTACCGCAAAGACTTGATCGAAAAAGCCGGTCTTGAAATGCCCACTAAGCCTAGCTGGGAATTTATTCGCAAAGCGGCCAAAGCGATGACAGATAGCGATGCCGGTGTTTATGGTATTTGCTTACGTGGTAAAGCGGGCTGGGGTGAAAACATTGCGTTGATTACCGCCATGTCAAATTCGTTTGGCGCACGTTGGTTTGATGAAAATTGGAAGCCGCAGTTCAACACACCACAGTGGAAAGACACCTTACAATACTATGTTGACATAATGACAGAATCTGGCCCTGCGGGCGCATCTTCAAACGGATTCAATGAAAATTTGGCGTTGTTTCAAACAGGTAAGTGCGGCATGTGGATAGATGCCACTGTTGCTGGTGCCTTTGTAACTAACAAAAAAGATTCTGAAGTCGCCGATAAAGTGGGCTTTGCCATGGCGCCAGATATGGGCTTAGGTAAGCGCGGAAACTGGCTATGGGCTTGGACACTTGCAGTACCTTCTAGCAGCGAAAAAAGTGCAGCAGCCATGAAGTTTATTAGCTGGGCAACATCTAAAGAGTACCTTGCTCTAGTCGCCAAAGAAAAAGGTTGGGCTAACGTGCCTCCAGGAACGCGTACATCTTTATATGCTAATCCTGAATACCTAAACGCCGCGCCTTTTGCTGAAATCACTCTGGCGTCTATCGAGTCAGTGGATCCGAAAAATCCAACCGTGCAACCCGTGCCTTATGTGGGCGTGCAATTTGTGGCCATACCTGAGTTTCAGGGTATTGGTACTGCCGTAGGCCAACAATTTGCCGCTGCATTGACTGGGCAGATGACGGTAGAACAAGCATTGGCTAGTTCACAACGCTTGGTCGAACGCGCAATGCGTAAAGCTCGTTATCCAAAATAGCTAATTGTTGATGGGGGGTAAGTGCAAGTCACTTACCCATGGTTTTCACTTGAAGAAGGTCTAGATTATGGCGACGATGCAATCTCGTAACTTAGCTAGAATGATGTTATTTCCATCCGTCGTATTGTTGTTGGCATGGATGATAGTGCCGCTGTGCATGACATTGTATTTCTCATTTTTAGATTACAATCTACTCACACCCGGAAACGAAGAATTTATTGGTTTTTTAAACTATGAGTTCTTTTTGACAGATCCTGCTTTTTTTGCTTCTTTTTTCAATACATTGTTGCTGGTAGGCGGTGTACTGCTAATCACTATTTGTGGTGGTATTGGACTCGCAATCTTGCTTGACCAAGCAATTTGGGGACGAAACTACGTCCGCATTATGGTGTTAGCGCCGTTCTTTGTTATGCCGACCGTTTCTGCTCTAGTGTGGAAAAACATGCTGATGAATCCGGTGAATGGTTTGTTTGCACACTTTGCAATTTGGATTGGCGTCGAACCTGTTGATTTTTTTGCACAAATACCCTTGCTGTCAATTATTATCATAGTGTCATGGCAATGGCTTCCATTTGCAGCGTTAATATTACTCACTTCTATTCAGTCCCTTGACCGTGAGCAATTAGAAGCTGCTGATTTGGATGGAGCAGGTCCGTTTAGTAAATTTATTTATATCGTTATGCCGCATTTATCTCGCGCTATCACAGCGGTAATTCTAATTGAAACCATATTTTTGTTGTCGATATTTGCTGAAATACTGGTCACAACTAGCGGTGGCCCGGGCTATGCCTCGACCAATCTTACCTACTTGATTTACACGCAATCGTTACTTCAATTTGATGTTGGCGGAGGCTCAGCAGGCGGTATTGTCGCAGTAATCATTGCCAATATTGTCGCTATTTTCCTTATGCGCTTAATTGGCAAAAACCTGGAGGACTAAGTTATGGCGACGAATAATAGTAATAAATCTAAAATTATTTATACCGCTTTAGCCTGGGGCATAAGTGGAATGATCTTTTTCCCCATTTTATGGACCTTGCTAACCAGCTTTAAAACGGAAGCAGAGGCAATATCAGCTAACCCCAGTCTATTTATGTTTGATTGGACACTTGAAAACTATTCAGATGTGCTGGCGCGTTCACCCTACTTTAACCATTTCTGGAATTCTGTTGTGATTTCTATTGGTTCTAGTTTGCTAGGTTTAATCATAGCCATACCCGCAGCTTGGTCCATGGCATTTGTACAAACTAAACGAACTAAACATCTATTGATGTGGATGCTGTCGACCAAAATGTTACCGCCGGTCGGTGTACTTATCCCTATTTATTTGATGTTTAGAGATTTTTCTTTGCTTGACACTAAATTGGGCTTGGTCATCGTTATGACACTAGTCAACTTACCGATAATGGTGTGGATGCTTTACACCTACTTTAGAGAAATCCCACATGAAATCCTTGAAGCATCCCGTATGGACGGTTGTAGTATTGGTGAGGAGATATTTCATGTGTTACTGCCGCTCGCACTACCTGGTATTGCTTCTACGCTGCTGTTAAACGTTATTTTAGCGTGGAATGAGGCTTTTTGGACGCTTATATTAACCGCAGCGAATGCAGCACCGTTAACAGCATTTATTGCCAGTTATTCAAGTCCTGAAGGATTATTTTACGCCAAGTTATCAGCAGCATCTGTGATGGCCATTGTGCCCATACTTATACTTGGTTGGTTTAGTCAGAAACAATTAGTGCGCGGATTAAGCTTCGGCGCAGTAAAATAGGAGAGTTATCATGGGCAGCATTACTTTAAAACAGGTCACGAAAACTTTCGGCGACGTAAATGTAATTAAACCAATAGATCTACAAATTCATGATGGCGAGTTCATCGTATTTGTTGGTCCATCGGGTTGTGGTAAATCAACTTTGTTACGGATGATCGCAGGATTAGAAGATACCACCAGCGGCAATATCGATATTGACGGAAAAGATGCCACAAATACGCCTCCGGCAAAGCGAGGCTTAGCCATGGTGTTTCAGTCTTATGCGCTGTATCCACACATGTCGGTGCGCAACAATATTGCGTTTCCATTAAAACGAGCGAAAGTTCCCCCTGCTGAAATTGAGGCGAAGATTGCCTCAGCGGCAAAAATATTAAACTTGGGTGATTATCTGGATCGTAAACCTGGACAATTATCAGGTGGTCAGCGACAACGTGTTGCAATTGGTCGTGCGATTGTACGTCAACCTTCTGCATTTTTATTTGATGAGCCACTATCGAACTTAGATGCTTCATTGCGCGTTAATATGCGGCTAGAAATTTCTGAATTACACAAAACCCTAGATACAACAATGATTTATGTTACGCACGATCAAGTAGAGGCGATGACTATGGCGGATCGCATTGCGGTATTTAACGCCGGTGTGATTGAGCAAGTCGGCACCCCTCTTGAGTTGTATCAAACCCCAGTCAATCGCTTTGTTGCGGGCTTTATAGGTTCGCCTAAAATGAACTTTATTGAGGTTGAACCCGTTGACGGCAATCCAACCAGTTGCGTTGGTGTACGTCCGGAACATTTAAAAGTGACACAAGATAAAGGCCTTTGGACGGGTAAAGTGGGTGTAATTGAGCATCTGGGGTCAGAAACCTTTCTACATATTCATGTTGATGGCGTGGGTCCGCTTACGCTTAAAGCTGATGGTGATTGCCCATTGAAATATGGCGACAATGTGAACTTGACCGCACCGCAAAACAAAATCATGCATTTTGACGCAGCGGGTAAGACTCTGCCACCCACTCCATTTTCGGGTAACTAGACTAAACAGCGAGACACACCCTTTTAGGTTTGTCTCGCTATTTTCAACCGCGAAATTAACCAACCTGATTTGTATTAGCATTTTGCTACATAGCATAGGAGCTCAATTCAATGACTATTAAACTTGGCCTTGACACACTTGATGCCTTACCGCCAAACGTGTCTAAACCCCATTATCAACGCGCAGTGCTTTCACCCGGTATTATTCACATTGGTGTCGGTAATTTCCATCGTGCTCATCAAGCGGTTTATCTAGACAAACTATTTAACGCAGGCCTGGCTTATGATTGGGCTATCAGAGGAGCAGGCATTAAATCCTATGACGCGGTTATGCGCGATAAATTGAAAGCGCAAGATTGGTTAACGACCGTGGTAGAGTTAGACGCAAAAGGACTCACCGCTAGAGTTTGCGCTTCGATGCTGGATTTTATCGAAAATGATGCCAGTACGTTAATTGACGCGCTAACAGATAGTCAGATCCGCATAGTGTCTCTGACTATTACCGAGGGTGGCTACTTTATGGACGACAAAACGGGCGGGTTTAATCTTGCCCATGATGAAATCCAAAGAGACATCGCTAATATTGACTCCCCAACAACCGTATTTGGTTTAATTATTGCGGCACTAAAACGTCGTAAGGAACAAAATAAGCCAGCGTTCACTATTATGTCCTGCGACAATATTCCTCACAACGGTAAAATTGCCAAACGAGTTGTTAGCGAAATGGCAGCAGCGATTGACAGCGATTTAGCCCAGTGGATTAGCAAAAATGTTACCTTTCCGAACTCTATGGTTGACTGTATTACTCCGGCAACATCAGAACAAGAGCGCCAGCGTTTGGTGACATTGTTTGATATAGAAGACCAAGCCCCTGTTTTTTGTGAGCCATTTAGACAATGGGTATTAGAGGATAACTTTGCTAATGGCCGCCCCCCTCTAGAAGAAGTCGGTGTCGAATTTGTGACAGACGTCGCCCCTTTTGAACTGATGAAATTACGTATTTTAAATGGCGGGCATGCGGCAATTGCTTACCCAGGTGCTTTATTTGGCATTCATTTTGTGCACGATGTTATGGCTCATCCTTTGATAAGCCAGTACTTGAAAAAGCTGGTTACACAGGAAGTTATCCCTACCTTGCCTCAAGTACCAGGGGTCAATTTTGATGACTATTTTACCGTAATCGAATCACGATTTGCTAACCCAGAAGTGTGCGATACTGTGCCGCGCCTTTGCCAAGATGCATCAAACCGCTTACCCAAGTTTATTTTGCCCACTATTACAGCGAATTTAGAGCAAGGTAGAGATTGCGCTGGTTTAGCGCTAGTCGTGGCATTGTGGTGTCGACTTTGTGCTGAAGGAGATATTCCTGATAGCAAAATATTTATCGACGACCCGCAAGCTAAAAGGCTTACAAAACAAGCCTCTATGGCCAAAATCGAACCCGCAATATTTTTGCAAATGACGGACATATTTGGGACACTCTCACGCAACAACGTATTTGTTAAACATTTTACGTCGATGTTAGACATGCTCTGGGCTTCAGGTACTGAAAAGACCTTAGAGTGGTATTTGAAACAATAATAAACATTGTCGGTTATTGAATGACTCCTTCCCACACATCATTTTTGCAGTACCCCATAGAATTAATCATTTTTGATTGCGATGGGGTACTGATAGATAGTGAAATTATAAGTAAACGCGTATTGCTACAAATGCTCTTAGAGCTTGGCGTGGAAATATCCGATGAATATTTTGAAGCGAACTTCCTCGGCCATAGTTTTGAGCATGTCACAGCAAAAATTTTCGCTGACTTTAACGTTACACTGGCGAGTTCGTTTTCTCAGGACTATCAAACGACGTTAATGCAAGTTTTTGCTGAGGAACTCGAACCCACAGTTGGGCTAGAGGAAATGTTATCACAGCTCAAAGTGCCTTATTGTGTGGCGACCAGTAGTAGCCCTCAGCGCGTTAGTCGAGCCCTTGAGATAACCTGTATTGAGCACTATTTTAAAGAGCAGGTTTTCACCGCTTCTGAAGTAGAAAACGGTAAACCTGCCCCTGATTTATTTTTACATGCAGCAGAAAAAATGGGGGTTCTACCTCAACATTGCCTAGTGATTGAAGACTCCCCTGCTGGAATCGACGGTGCCAAGGCAGCCCAAATGCAAGTCGTCCGTTATGCTGGCGCAGGCCATATGCAGCAATGGAGGCAACCCGTTGAATCTTTAGTCGATAATTTGACGACGATCCAAAATTGGCAAGATCTCTTTGCGCTTGCACCAACGCTCAACACAATACCTAATATGCGAGATAAACGTGGTTAAGCTTTCCAGTGCAGAAAATAGACGATTAGACGACGCCGCGCGAGCCGGTTGGTTATATTATGTTGCGGGTAACACGCAAGATGACATTGCAAAAAAGCTTGGCATTTCTCGCCAGTCTGCTCAACGTATGGTGGCATTATCCGTTAGTGAAAAGTTAGTAAAAGTTAGGCTCGATCATCCTATTGCTAAGTGCATGGATTTGGCTGAGAAAATTGCTAACCGCTTTGGTCTACTTTCTTGCGAAGTGGTGCCCAGTGACATTAGCGATCCGACTTCAACTGTGGGTTTGGCTCAAGCCGGTGCGAACGAAATTGAACGTCATCTAAAATCCACACAACCTAAAATATTGGCTATGGGTACTGGGCGAGTACTACGTGCCTGCGTAGACGAGTTGGCGCCACTTGATTGTACCCAACACAGAATTGTTGCCTTACTTGGTAATATGACATCTGATGGAGCTGCGTCTCCTTACGATGTAGTCGTGCGTATGGCTGAACGTGTTAACGCCAAGCATTATCCTATGCCACTACCAGTATTACCGCAAAGTGTGAAAGCGAAAGATCAACTACATGCCATGCCGCACATTGCGCAAAATATGGCATTGGCTCAACAAGCGGATGTAACCTTTGTGGGTGTAGGGAATCTAGGGACTAATTCGCCATTGCATTTAGACGGTTTTGTTACACCTGAAGAATTAGACGAATTACAAACGGGTGGTGCGGTCGGCGAAATTATCAGCTGGGTTTTCGACAAAAATGGGCAATTGTTAGATTGCGGTATCAATCAACGGGTGGCGAGTACACCGCTTATTGTTGCTTCAAGCAACCCCGTATTTGCCATAGCTGCCGGTGAAGAAAAAGTTTACGCCATTTTAGGGGCGCTGCGCTCAAAGCTGGTTAATTCGTTGATCACCAACGAATACACCGCCGAGCGTTTGCTGAGCATTGATTAACGCTTGGCTTGGCGCGCCATACTAAAATCGCCAAACCCAAAGCCCAGAATACAGCTTAGAATGCGGGCACAAAAAAGGGACCAAATGGTCCCTTTTTGATGTTTGTGACTTGCGCGCTGGCGTGCCTGACTACTTCTTTTTGACCACGAACGTCATCGCGTTCACTTCAGGTAAGGTTGGTAACGCGGTCATTGCACCAATTTTGGCACACACTAATCCGCTGACTTTCCCAGCAAATTCAATAAAGCCTTTAAACTCATCTTGATAGAAGTTGTTGCTTGCTGGGCTATTGGCCATTTGAAACAAAATAGCACCGATAAATGAATCGCCTGCGCCTGTGGTATCAACAGCGTTAATTTCATAAGCCGGCACAATATATTGCTGACCGTTTTGCGAAATTAGGCAACCGTCTGGGCCAAGGGTAACTAGCACCACTTTTACGCCTAAATCATGAAAATATTGGCAACCAGCTGCCATATCGTCTTGTTGCGACAACAATACTAGTTCTTCGTCGCTGACTTTGACCATATCTGCTAAAGCGAAATAACGGTTACAGATTTCTCTAAATTCAGCATCTCGGCCGCGCCATAAATCTATCCGGTAGTTAGGGTCAAAGCAGATAATGTTGCCATTTTTCTTGCCTTGCTCAGCTAAACGTAAGTAGCTGTCGCCTAATTCACCGCCAAGCAGTGCAGTGGCTGACCCTAAATGCAAGATCGAGTCGTCGAGCAAAGCGCTAATTGCGCCATCATCAAGATTTAATTGTTCGTCAGCCCCGCGATTAAACGCAAATTCACGCTCGCCGTTATCGCCTAAAGACACAAAAGCCAGCGTGGTTGATGCAGATAAAGAAGCCACTTGGTCGGTATTTACGCCGTAGCCTTTTACTTCGTTAATTAAAAACTCACCGAATGGGTCATTTCCAACTGAGCCGACTAAAACGGCATCGCCACCTAATTTACCAATACAGGCTGCTACGTTGGCGGGAGCACCACCAGATTTTTTAACGTAATTAACGCCGTTGACCAAACCTTTGTTGGTATCTGTACATACAAAATCGATGAGCATTTCACCAACGCAAACTATCTTCATAACTTTCTTCCGTATAAAAATCGTAAAAAATTGATTTGACGAGAAACGTATAAAGGACTCCGAACGTATCGGTACTACACCCTTTTGCATATTAGCTGCATTTGTTTCGCTTGAAAAAACCATTAGCGAATTATTGCCTTGGTACTCAATCAAACGTGTTCGTTTTTCGCGGCCTGAACTGGCTTCGATTATACCCACAAGCTAAGGCAATTAACATCTTTGCAGCCCTTTGTTTATGTATAAATTAACATAATCTATACGATAAAAAGGCGGCCTAAAATGGAGATAAAGCAACCGCCTGTACCTGAAAATAACGGCGTTGTTGGTTAACCTAACTTTTAGCCGAAGTTAGCTGCACAATATCCGATATTAGTAGATTTTAAGCACATTAATTAGATTGACTAAGATTGATGCAAGAAGCGCTAAACTTTGAAGTAGTGACAACAGAAGTGCTGCCTATTCCCCGTAAAGGAAAAGACAGCTAAGTACGGATGGCGAACTGTTCACAGCGAGTCACAACTTGTAAATTACAAGTGGCGAACGACGAGTGGGGACTACGAATTACGCGGAAAACTCTTTAAAGCCATGTTAGCCACATCCACTAACTGCGCTTCACTTGCACCACTGCTGGCTTGAATGGCAATACCGTTGACTACCGTACAAAGGTAGCGAGACAATGCTTCTGTATCTTCATCACTCGATAAATCACCTTGGGCTTTCGCCAGCTCGAAACGGTCGCGCAAATCTGATTCACTTTGTTGACGGCGTTTAATCAATACTTCTTTTACGCCAGCAGCGGCTTCACTACACGCCAAAGCACCTTGCACCATGACACATCCCTGAGGATGAGATGGATCAGACATAGTTTGTGCTGCACCTAACAACATAAACTCTGCAACTTTGTATGCCGTAGATTGCGCTAATGCAGGCTTAAAAAAACCACAGGGCCGGGTTTCATAAAATTCGATGGCCTTTAAAAACAGCTGCTCTTTATTACCAAATGCAGAATACAAACTGGGTTTATTGATCCCCATGGCACTGGTTAAATCAGACAGAGAGGCACCGTCATATCCTTTGGTCCAAAATACGTCTAACGCTTTTTCAAGCGCAGTTTGCATGTCAAAAGCCCGTGGCCTTCCCACTGCGGCAGTACAACTAACAGCACTCATGTTTTAGCTCCTGATATAAATATGGTTACATAGTAAACAGGTAAGTAACCCTTGTCTATATAGGGTTATATACTCTTTAGTACAATACAACTAGCACCTAATGTGTGCAGGATTAGGCAAGATTACTGAAGCTTTCGACATTCAAATTCCGTTAATCCCCGCGTATTATGTACCGTATGGTTAGGCACGCTACTCAGTATAAAGTTCACATCTCACTGCATTTAAACAGCACGTAATCATCGATTATTTGCAGCTATACAAAACTGATATTAAATATAATTAAAATAACTTACCTATCGGTACAGAAACAGATTGACTAAAAACAGTTCATCTATATTCTTACCGACCAGTACATAAATAGCAACGTTTATTAAGAACCCCATTTTGAACAAAGTAAAATCAGAGGAAATGAATGTCATGAGTGCAAAACACACCATCAAAAATTTGCTACTAGGCGGGATCGCCAGTGTTGTGTTGGTTGCTTGTGGCAATCCAGATACATCGAACCAACCCGAAGCACCTATTGCCCCGCAAGTCAGCGTTGCCCAAGTGGTAAACGAGCGCATCACTGAATGGGACGAGTTCACCGGCCGCTTGCAAGCACCGCAAACCGTCACATTGATGCCCCGTGTTTCAGGTTATATTGAAAATGTGTTGTTTGAAGAAGGTGCAGTTGTTGCCAAAGACGATGTATTGTTTCAGATTGACCCACGTCCTTTCAAAGCAGAAGTTGATCGCCTTAACGCTGAATTACAAAGTGCAAAGAGTGCATCTGTTCAAGCGCTAAATGATTATGAGCGCGCTAAAACACTCAGTGAGCAACGTGCTGTTTCTATTGAAATTTTAGACGGTCGCTTAGCCCGTAAACAACAAACCTCAGCGACTGTCGCATCTGTTTCTGCCGCGTTAGAACGTGCTGAATTAGACTTATCTTACACCCAGGTAACCGCGCCTATTGCTGGCCGTGTGTCTTATGCGCTGATCACCGAAGGCAACTTTGTGAATGCTGGGCAAAGTCAGCTTACCAGCCTCGTCTCGATGGACAAGATGTATGCCTACTTCGATGTAGACGAGCGAACTTACTTAAAATACGCCCAATTGGCAGAATCAGGCCAGCGCTCTAATACCCGCGATGCAACGGGCAATCCCGTTTACATGGCACTTGCCAATGACGCGAACTTCACACATACCGGCAATATCGATTTTGTTGATAACGCAGTTAACCAACAAACCGGCACCATCCGTATTCGCGCCACCTTTGCAAATGATCAACATACTTTACTGCCTGGACTGTTCGCTCGGGTAAAACTGACTGGCAGCAATTCATATCAAGGTATTTTGATCGATGAAAAAGCCATTGGCACCGATTTAAACAGAAAGTTTGTATTGGTAGTCAACCAAGACAACCAACTGGAATATCGTAACGTGGTATTAGGCGAAAAAATCAACGGTTTACGCATAGTCACTGATGGCTTGTTACCTGAAGAGACCATAGTCGTCAACGGTTTACAGCGCGTTCGGCCGAATATGCAAATTCAGCCTAAGGTTGTTGATATGACCTCTCAAGCAGCCCTAACTGCACTTCGCCGACAACAGCAATTACTCGACCAAACCAGCAATGAATTGACGGCGCAAGCCAACGAAACATTCGCCGACCGCGGTTAAGGGAGCCACTCATGTTTTCGCAGTTTTTTATACGTCGCCCCATATTTGCGGCTGTTATCTCGCTGATTTTCTTTATTGTGGGGGCTATTTCTGTATGGCAACTCCCCATTACTGAGTATCCTGAGGTTGTGCCACCTACCGTGGTCGTTACGGCTAACTACCCGGGTGCTAACCCTAAGGTAATTGCTGAGACGGTTGCCTCCCCCCTTGAGCAGGAAATTAATGGCGTTGAGAACATGTTGTACATGTCCTCTCAGGCCACGTCTGATGGGCGCATGACGCTGACCATCACATTTGCTATTGGCAGTGATGTCGATTTGGCACAAACCCAAGTGCAAAGCCGCGTTGAACGTGCCAAGCCGCGCTTACCTGAAGAAGTACAGCGTTTAGGAATTGTGACTGAGAAGTCATCACCGGATTTAACCATGGTGGTGCACTTAATCTCGCCTGATAATCGCTATGACATGTTGTACTTATCAAACTACGCAGTGCTGAACGTTAAAGACGAATTAGCGCGAGTCGAAGGTGTGGGACAAGTTCGGGTATTCGGTGCTGGTGACTACAGCATGCGTGTATGGTTAGACCCTAGTAAAGTATCAGCCCTAGGTTTATCTCCTACCAATATTGTGGCGGCCATTCGTGAGCAAAATCAGCAGGCTGCCGCAGGTAGTTTAGGTGCTCAGCCAAGTGGTAGCAGTGACTTTCAACTTCTTATCAATGTAAAAGGTCGATTAACCGACGTAAAAGAATTTGAAGACATCATCATTAAAGTCGGTGAGCAAGGGCAAATTAGCCGCTTAAAAGACGTTGCCCGTGTTGAGTTAGGTGCGTCAACTTATGCTCTGCGTTCAATGCTTGATAATGAAGATGCGGCTGCTATGCCGGTGTTTCAGGCATCGGGTTCAAACGCGATTCAAATCTCCGATGACGTGCGCAGTAAAATGGCTGAGCTATCAAAAACCTTTCCTGAAGGTTTAAGCTACGACATCGTTTATGACCCTACAGTATTCGTACGGGGCTCAATTGAAGCCGTGATGAAAACTTTGCTCGAAGCCATATTACTCGTGGTATTGGTGGTAGTGCTGTTTTTACAAACATGGCGCGCCTCAATCATTCCATTGGTTGCTGTGCCGGTATCATTAGTGGGCACCTTTGCCTTTATGCATCTATTAGGCTTTTCTTTAAATGCCCTATCACTATTCGGCTTGGTACTGGCCATTGGTATAGTCGTAGATGACGCCATCGTGGTGGTTGAAAACGTTGAACGTAATATCGCAGACGGCTTATCTCCTGTGGCCGCAACCCAAAAGGCCATGAAAGAAGTCACTGGCCCGATTGTTGCCACCACATTGGTATTGGCGGCGGTGTTTATACCTACCGCTTTTATGTCAGGCTTAACGGGGCAGTTTTACAAGCAGTTTGCCCTGACTATTACTATTTCGACTTTTATTTCAGCCATTAACTCGTTAACCCTAAGCCCTGCTCTATCTGCATTATTGCTTAGAAGCCACGACAGCAAGAAAGATGCCCTAACCCGCGGTATGGACAAACTACTGGGCGGCTGGTTGTTTAATCCGTTTAACCGTTTCTTCGCGCGTTTGTCTGACGGTTACGGCTGGGTTGTGAAAAAGGTTTTACGCTTTGGTTTACTGGTAGGCGTGATTTACGTTGCCCTAGTGGGGTTAACCGGTTTGCAGTTCGCCACCACGCCAACAGGTTACGTACCTGGTCAAGACAAGCAGTATTTAGTCGCGTTCGCCCAATTGCCTGATGCGGCATCACTTGAGCGCACAGAAGAAGTGATCAAAGAGATGTCGCGTATTGTTCTGGAACAGCCCGGTGTAGCGCACTCAGTTGCCTTCCCTGGTTTGAGCATTAACGGCTTTACCAACAGCACCAATAGCGGCATCGTTTTTACCCCTCTTGATGACTTTGCAGACCGAAAAGACCCGTCGTTGTCAGCTGGCGCAATTGCCGCTGCTCTTAACCAAAAATTTGCCGCCATTGAAGATGCTTATATCGCTATTTTCCCGCCGCCGCCAGTACAAGGTTTAGGCACCATAGGGGGTTTTAGATTGCAAATTCAAGACCGCGCTAATTACGGTTACGACGAGCTATACAAAGTTACCATGCAGGTTATGCAAAAAGCGTGGGCGACACCTGAATTAGCAGGCGTGTTCTCAAGCTACCAAATCAATGTACCTCAACTCGATGTGGATATTGATCGCACCAAAGCTAAGCAGCAGTCTGTTTCGCTGGATGAGCTATTCACGACATTGCAAGGTTACATGGGCTCTGTGTACGCCAATGACTTTAACCAGTTTGGCCGAACGTATCAGGTTAACGTACAGGCGGATGAACAGTTCAGGCAAACCCCAGAACAAATTGCTCAGCTAAAAGTACGCAACAACAACGGTGACATGGTCCCTATCGGCTCATTTATTAATGTAAATAACACCGCTGGTCCTGACCGAGTGATGCACTACAACGGTTTTACCACCGCTGAAATCAATGGCGGCGCCGCCCCTGGCTTTAGCTCTGGTGAAGCACAGGCAGCGATTGAAAAAATCTTAGCAGAAACCTTGCCCAACGGCATGAGCTACGAGTGGACCGAATTGACCTACCAACAAATATTGGCGGGCAATGCAGGGATGTATATCTTCCCGTTGATTATTTTGTTGGTATTCATGGTGTTAGCGGCCCAGTACGAGAGCTTAAGTTTACCATTGGCGATCATTTTGATTATTCCCATGACGTTATTGTCAGCATTAAGCGGGGTACTTATCGCTGGGGGTGACAACAACATTTTCACCCAAATCGGTTTTATTGTACTGGTGGGACTGGCAACCAAGAACGCTATTTTGATAGTCGAGTTTGCCAAAGAATTGCAAGACGAAGGTAGAACCGCCTACGAGGCCATTCTTGAAGCCGGTCGCTTACGACTGCGCCCAATATTGATGACATCCATCGCGTTCATTATGGGTGTGGTGCCTATGGTGTTCTCAAGTGGTGCCGGTGCTGAGATGCGCCAAGCCATGGGCGTTGCTGTGTTCTCAGGCATGATCGGCGTGACCGTTTTCGGCCTGCTACTGACGCCATTATTTTACTACGTGCTCGCCAAACGCGGCGAGCGCCAATCAAACCGTACAACGCGAGTAAACACTGCCAAACAGGAGGCTGACCATGGGTAATATGTTAAAAATCGGCACACTCGCAGCATTTATTGCTGCCCTTAGTGCCTGTAGTGTGGGGCCTGATTATCAGGTGCCTGACAAAGCCAATAATATCGAGCTTGTTGGCTCATACGAACAGGCTGAAAAGTTAACCAATTGGTGGCAAGCCTTCGGTGACGAGGACCTAAACCATTTAATTGATGAGGCGCTTAAAGAAAACCGTACCCTCGTTCAGGCTCAGGCCAACGTGTTACGTGCATATGCCATTTTCCGTGACAGCCAGAATGACTTATTGCCAAAAGGCACGCTAGACGCAGGTTATTCAGCATCGAAAAACCAAACTGTACTGAGGTCTGACAACGATACAATTACTCGCGGTTACAACACGGGTGCTAATTTGACGTGGGATGTGGATTTGTTCGGTAAAGTACGCCGCGCCATTGAAGCATCGTTGGCTGAAGCAGAACAAGCCGATATTTTGTGGCATGACGCTCAACTACAAATTATTAGCCAAGTGGCGGCGAGTTACGGTGATTATCGCGGTGCCCAGTTCCGCCTAAAAGTGGCTGAGCAGAACCTAGCAAATTTACGCCAAACTCGCACGATTGTGAAAGCCCGCTATCAAGCAGGATTTGCCTCTGAATTAGAAATGGCGCGTATTGATGCCCAAGTATTTCAGGTTGAGTCTACCGTACCGCAAATGCGTACCTTACTCGTCCGTGCAGACGCGACGCTTTCGGCTCTATTGGCTAAAAAACCCGGTGAATTAGCACTGAATACGCAACCGGATTTACCGCAACTTTCACAACCTATTGCGCTAGTACCTGGTAAAAATTACTTACGCTATCGCGCTGATGTGGCCAGTTCTGAGCGAGCTTTAGCCGCCAGCACTGCACGCATTGGTGTAGCGACCGCAGATTTATACCCGAATGTATCAGTAAGTGGTTTTTTAGGATTTTTATCTGGCCCAGGGTTGACCCTAGGCGGGGATACAAAAAGCTGGAGTGTCGCGCCTACTATTAGCTGGCAAGCGGCTGATTTAGCCTCGGTGAAAGCGCGTATTCGTCAGGCTGAAGCAAGCTCTGATATCGCCCTTGCGCAATTTGAGCAACAGGTCTTTGATGCCCTCGCTGACATGCAATTTTCCTTACAAAGTTACAATTTTAGCCGTCAGCAACAACAAAGTACTGAGTATCAATGGCAAGCAAGTGAAAAAGCGATGACGTTAGCACGTCAACGTTTCGAAGCAGGCAGCGGTGAGTTTCTTGAGTTATTAGAAGCCCAGCGTGATGCCTTACAAAGCCGAGATCAACTTGCTTTACTTGAGCAACAAAGTTTCAACCGATTAGTCGATATATACCGCGCCTTTGGTGGGGGTATAAGCGTTATCTAGCCACATGCTAAGGATTTACTAAGCTTGTTGTCGTTTTAACGAGAATAAGAGACACAGTACACTTATTGCAGTAGCCGCCACATACACAAAAGCCGGATATGTGAAGTGACCCCATAAAGTTGGACTCATTTCTAAGCGGCAACCAAGGCCTGATGTCGATATTGTATCGGACTCAGGC